>CAVOXF010000007.1:0-114220 GCA_963700375.1 uncultured Actinomycetota bacterium | reverse complement strand
GCCCATATCGGCACCTATGCGCTCTTGCTGGTTGAGTTGGTGTGGTGCAGGTTGGTTCTCCCGGCTGGGGTTGGGAGGAACACATGAGTATCGGATCATCAACGGTCGCGATTGCGCGGCGAAGTGGGGAGCAGGCGTTTGAGGTTCAGTTGGCTCTGGCCGGGTTCTTGACGGGCTACTCGGGTAACACCCGGTTGGCGTATCAGCAGGATCTCCGTCAGTTCGCCTCTTGGTGCTCGAATCAGGATCTTGATCTGCTTGAGGTGCGGCGAACGCATATCGAGTTGTTTGCCCGCTGGCTTGAGCATCGCGGCGCGGCGCGTGCCACGATTGGTCGTAGGTTGTCGACGGTCACTGGGTTCTACCGGTACTGCGTCGAAGAGGAACTCATCACCCACAATCCGGCGGCGAATGTGCGGCGACCCCGATTGCGACGGGAATCGACGATGAGTGGATTGGATCGCAATGAACTGGGCGCGTTCCTCGTCCAAGCCGGCTTGTCGGGGACCCGTGATCACGCTTTGGCGTGTCTGTTGGCGCTCAACGGCCTGCGCGTCTCCGAGGCGCTGAACACTGACGTCGACGACCTCGGACTCGAACGTGGCCATCACACGCTGCGCGTGAACCGGAAAGGAGGCAGAACCGTCGTTGTCCCGCTTGCACCGCGCACCGCACGCACCGTGTATCTCGCTATCGGAGAACGCAGCGAAGGTCCGATCTTCACCACCGGCACCGGGGAACGCATGAACCGGCACCAAGCCGCCCGCGTCGTACGCCGCCTCGCCAAACATGCAGGGATCGACAAGAACATCAGTCCCCACTCACTACGACACAGCTTCATCACCGCAGCCCTCGACGCCGGAGTCCCACTCCGCGACGTGCAAGAAGCAGCGTCACACGCCGACCCCAGAACGACCATGCGCTACGACCGGGCACGAAGATCACTCGACCGGCACGCCACCTACATCGTCGCCACCTTCGTCGCTGGAGCCACCCAATAGACCAAAGGAACGACGGCACAGAAACGGGCTCGGGGCAAGACACCGAGGGACGTCACTTTTCGGCCTCTCAGCCTTCCAGCGTGACCGGCTTGCACCCTCTCACACCGGCTCTTCGGTTCAGTCATTGCCCCGAGCCCACCACCAACCCTACCCGACCCCACCGAGCGCATAGGTGCCGATATGTGCGCTGTCTTGGTTAACGCCGGGATCAGACTTCGGGCCCTCGGCGACATGGCCTCGGAGCTAGGCCTTCGGCTTGATCGTGCCAATCAGCTTCCGAATCCTGCCGTCACTGAAATACGAAGCCGTAGGTCTCACCCTTGGCGACCAGTCCGAGTACAGGGACACGATCGTCTTGTCGTGTTCCACCCAGCCCGTGAGCGTCGTGTGGTCGTCCATGTGGATGGTATGAATGTCCTCAGTCGCATCCGCACCCGAGCTTCGTTCCTTCCAGTAGAGGACGGTGTCCGATCTGAAGGTGAGGTCGATGATCACGTAGTCCGCGAAGTCGTATTGGAGTTCCAGGTTGTAGATCTGGGCTGTCTTCAAGTTGGTCCTCTCCGGTTCTTCCAGTTGTCGCTCCAGCGGTGGTCACGACGCTGGAGCGACCCTAATGCCGTAGCCGAACACGAGACTCGACCTCGGATGCCCCAATCCATATGTGCCGTTATGCGCTCGGTTCTTGGTGGCAAGTCAGGTTTGTGGTTCGCCGCAGGTCCGCTCGACGAACTCGGGCGGCCAGGGCGCTGATGTCACTCCTTGCTTGGACAGCCGGAAGTCGCATCGGTCGCACCCCCATGCCAGGGTCTTGGTACGTTGTAGCCCTATCCCCATCGCCTCGAACGTGACATAGTCGAGTTCGCAGCCGTACGGACAGAGTTCGTCGGCCCCCTGGGCATCGAGAAACTTGACAATGCCGCACTCGGTGATATCGATCCCGAAGTCAAAGGTCTTCCCGTCGCCGTCGATACGCTCGAACACGAAGTCACCCGGATAGCGGCGGGCCTGCGACCGGCGGGCGGCCCTCTCCACCTTCCGTTTGCGTAGCCGACCGAAGCGCTGTCTTCCGACCCAATAGCGGAGCACCTTGGGAATCCGCTCCATCTGCGCTTTGACCATCCGGTGAAGCAACTCGCCGGTGTCCTCCAGAGTGCCCCCGTGCCGGACCACCACCCGGTAGAGCGCCAACGTCCGCGGCGCCATCGCCAGGGCGTCGGAGTAGATGTTCCGCCGCCCCCCGATGTACGGGACCTCAGGGATCAGACGCCGGTACTCATCCAGCATCTCCCCCCGCATCACTGCCGCCGTCTCCTCGCCGAAACGGTCACCCAGAGCGCCGCCCGACCGTTTCAAGAACCGGTCGAACTTGCCGACCAGCTTCTCCGTCTGCCGACGCGAAGCCGGTGCCTTCGCCTCAGAGGGGCCGTTTTCCACCGTCATAGAGCCCTCCCTAGAGCAGTCCAACGACAAACCGCTCCCGCCTCCACTGGACACCCGAATCGGCCCGCCAACAAGGGGCCAAGGTCACAAGATCCCCGCTCCATATCCGGCAATATGTTCGACTGCCGGGCACGCCGTGGCGGAAGGTTTGTGTGACTAGACGCGCGGGTCGTGTTGCCTCTCGATTGCGGCTGCAGAGCGATTGGTGTCGTCCGCTGGTTCTTGGTTTGCTTGGGTGCGAGACTGGCGGTGTGTTCACTATTCATGCGACGGGGAAGCTTCTTGACCGGGTGAACCGGCCGGTGTTGCCTCCTGTGTCGGAGCCGGCGACGGTTCTCGGCAACTGGTATGCGAACGTGTGGTTTTGGAGGCCGCAGGTGGTGTTGCTGGTCAACGAGGGGGTGCTGTTGCCTGTGCTGATGCCGCTCGCACCAGCGGCCACGTTGGCGGAGCGGTTCCCGGAAGCGCTCCAGGGGGTGTTTGAGGCGCTCGGGGTCGTGCCTGCGTTCATCGAGGCTGAGATCTCGGCAATGGCTGATGCTCGGTTTGCGAAGACCACGAACCGCAGCGTGATTGGGGTCATGAATGGGTTCAAGCATCTTGGCGAGGACTATCGGGATTATCGGGGCATCGATGACCTGGTGACGTTGGCCGTTGAATTGGCGAGGACGCCGTGTGGGCCGCTGTACGGCCGCCATGTGAGTCCGGACCGAGAACTCGACGCGCGCGTAGCCCGATGGTCAGCACCCTGACCGGGTACGAGCGGTTCTCTTTCTCGGCCGAGCTGGTCCCCGATGCGATGACGGTGTGTTTCGGTCCACTTCGGGGCGACGCTCGTCTTGGTTGCGGTAGATTCGTGACATGGCTCGGCAAGGTCCAACCGAAGAGGATCGGGACGAAGCGCTCCGACGGCTGTTGTCCGGTCTTGCCGCGGGTGATGACGTATTCGAATTGGCAGCATCGGTTGCTGATCTCCATCCGAAGTACAACACGTTTCCGGGTGAGGTGTTCATGGATCTCGCCGCCGACGCTCTCGAAATCGCCGGCGCGACACGAAACGACCCGATCTCCTATGAAGGCTTGCTGGAGACCTACCTACCTGAATGCGAGTTCTGGGGCAGGAACAACCGCAAGATCCAGTATGCGATCCTCACCAGTGCATCGGTACGAGGAGGCGTAGAACCCGACCTGCTCGACGAGGCGGGATGGTGGCGCGCCGACGACTATTGGCAGTACGCCCTGTTCGGCGCCGTCGCACTGATACGTGTGGGTGCGGAGCGTCAAAGCCTCACGATTGCTCGGGTGGTTGAGCAACTCGCCGATCGCACCGGTGTCACCTTGGCTTGACGGCACCGCCGTTTGGTGTCTCTCGCCGTGTTCGTGTGAGCGTGGTCGATTGCTCTGCTGCTGCCGTCAGCTGTGCATGCTGGAGCCAGGCGAGTGAGCAGCCCATGCCCCTTGACGTCGATATCGGCGCGTGTTTGTCGATCCCCGTCCGATCGACATGGTCTCTGGAGCCATGGTCTTGGGACACGCCTGGGACACATCAGGGTGAAGAGTGATGAAGAATTACACAAATTGACGCGAAAGGCTCTGTGCGAGAATCACGAGGAAACTCAGTGCCCCCTTGGCTTTCAGTCTGAAACACTGCGTTGGCGGGGAATCCTGGAATCTCCTGAACCTTCCTCTCAATGCGGTAGCCACATCAGGCTTGAGCTCGTGTCCATGGAGATCCCGGTATTTCCGTGGGGAATCGATGACCCGTTCCCGGCCAGAGGTGGGTGTAGATGTCCGAAGAGCGAAGCCGCGAATCCACTGCCCATTGCGGACGGCGCCTATGCGGCGCCTATCAGTGCGGATACCACGGAACACTTGACCGAACGCGTCGGGACGAAACGGGACGAAGACCCAACGGACACAAGGGTTTCTGCGATAGCGGGGGATAGGGCGGGATCACTCGGGATGGGGTTTCGTGGACTGGCAGTCAAGGGGTCAGGGGTTCGAATCCCCTCAGCTCCACCCGAGAGACAACCGTTGAAACCCCTGCTGCGGCAGGGGTTTCGGCGTACCTGGGTGCAGGTACCCGGTGGAGAAGCGGCGCGGTTCGGAGCGCGTTCCTGGTCGAGCACGGGATTCCCGTCCTTGGCCGCAGTTCATGCTTCCGACAACACCAACCTCTTCAACGACCGGCTCCAGGCTTGGGACGACTTCTACACATTCAACCGACCCCGCGGAGGACTCGCAGGCGAGACACCGTAGGAGAAACTGCGCAAGAAGACCACCGCCCCGGTGCAACCGCCCACCGTCAGTTGCACACCCAGGACCGTCCCGGGGCCGAACAAGCCGTTCCACGGTCTCCGAAGTCGTTCCGGCAGTACACTCTGCACATCGGAAGCGCACGCGCCGACACAACACCGTCTTCGATCGACGGTACGGGGGCCCTCCATGACCTACGCCGCATATCTCGATCCCATGATGGGCGCCCTGATCGTCCAGGCCGTGGCTGATGACTCGGCTGGGGTGGCGGTGCACTTCAAGACCAAACGCTGTTGTGTGGCCCAGGTGAGCAGAACAGTCGTCGTGGAGAGGGCGACCGGCAATGAAGCCCTGGCAACGACTCCGTCGGCGGATTGACGCTCGGATTGAGCATGGTGGACGACACAATCCCGAACGCCGCGGCGCAGGAAGTCCCGCCGCTCGATGTGATCCTCTCGTGTGTCGTTCTCTTCGTGCTCGCGGTCGCCCAGCCGCTCCTCGACCTCCTCGGGCGGAATGCGGAGTTCTTCCTCGCGCGGGCAACACCGCCGATCGACATCGTTCTTCTCGCGCTCCTGCTGACCGTCGCGATACCCCTCTTCCTTGGGTTGCTCATCGTTGGCATTCGAAAGACTCATGCGTCAACGGGCACCGCCGTGCACTGGGTCGCGCTTTCGATCCTGGGGGGCATCTTCACTCTCCAGGTCATCTCGTTCACGCCGGCAGCCGGATTCCCAGCATGGCTCGAGTTCGCCCTCGCCGTCGGGGCCGGCGTGTTCCTTGCCTTCGCCTTCTACCGCTACGAGACGGTGCGGGGGGCCGGACGTTTTGCATCCGTTGCCCCAGTCGTGGTCCTCGGATTGTTCCTCTTCGGCTCCTCGGTTTCGCAGCTCGTGTTCGCATCAGGCGAGATCGTCCGACCCTCTCAGATCTCCGTGGCGAACCCCGCCCCCATCGTGATGGTGGTGTTCGATGAGTTCCAGGTCGCCTCCATCATGGATGGTGATGGGAACATCGAAGAGGAGATCTATCCAGGCTTCGCCCGGCTCGCTGCGGACGGCACATGGTTCAGAAACGCGATCACCGTGCAGCAACAGACGGAGGACTCGCTTCCCGCCATCCTCTCGGGGAACAACCCACCCGCGAACAAGTTGCCGACGGCCGGCGACTACCCGTTCACGTTGTTCACGCTGCTCGCGGACGCGTACGATCTTCAGGTTCAGGAGGCCGTGACTGATCTCTGTCCCGAGTATGCATGCGAGAACGCAAGCCGCCCGGTGCTTTCGGCCGCTGATCGGTGGGGCGACCTCGTCGACGATCTGAAGATCGTTTCGGGCCACCTGTTCTTGCCCAACGACCTGGCCGACGATCTGCCTCCGATCGACACAACGTGGTCCAACTTCTCCGGCGGGGGTGCCGATGGTGACTACGACATCACCGCTCGCTTCCGGGAGTTGGCGTATTCGACGGATCGCCGCCAGCCGATCAGCCAGTTCATCCGGAGTCTCGGAACGGTCGGTGACGAGCCCCGGCTCTCGTTCCTCCACACGCTCGTTCCTCACGTCCCGTGGACGTACCTCCCATCGGGACAGACCTACTCGGCACCTGATGTGGCCCCGGGCAGCAAGAGTCCGGGTTGGGGCGGTGACGTCTGGCTCGTTGACCAGGCCTATCAAATGCACCTCGCACAAGTCGGGTACGCCGACAGTGTCGTCGGGGAGGTGATCGCCCAACTCGAGCAGGCCGGTCTCTACGACGACACGATGATCGTCGTCATGGCCGATCACGGGATAGCGGTGCGTCCCAATATCGAACACCGCCGGGTCGTCACGGAAGAGACGGTTGGAGACATCGCCGCCATTCCGCTCTTCATCAAACGTCCCCATCATGAAGACGGCGGGGTCGACGACTATCGAGCGGAGACCGTCGACGTCCTGCCCACGATCGCAGCCGTCCTCGGTGTCGATGTGCCATGGGAGATGGAGGGCGTTTCACTGTTCGCAGACAACAGACCAGAGCGCCTGGAAAGCCGGGTCACCGGGAGCAATGGCACCATCGTCTTCGGAACCGACGGCTCAGAGGCCAGGGCGATCGCGGCCCGCAAGATCGATCACTTCGGGACCCACGGGCCGTTCGGTCTCGCCCCGCCTGGCTACGAAGACCTACTCGGCAGACGCATGGCGGAGTTCGACGTTCG
Organism: uncultured Actinomycetota bacterium; assembly: GCA_963700375.1. Classification (GTDB taxonomy): domain Bacteria; phylum Actinomycetota; class Acidimicrobiia; order Spongiisociales; family UBA5794; genus JAHEEL01. Next base: position 107,326 of record CAVOXF010000007.1, on the reverse strand, counting down.
CTCGGATAGCGACGTCACCGCGACGGTCCGCGACCTTTCGGCGTTCGGAGCCGTCGACCTCGACGGTCCGTCGCTACCGGTGTGGATCAGTGGCTTCATCCGGCGTGACGACGCCGACGGCAACGACCTCGTTCTTGCGGTCGTTGTGAATGGGCGGGTCGCTGCGATCACCCGCTCCAGTCAAACGGAAGACGAGGCGACAACGTACGGGGCAATGTTCGCTCCAGACGCCCTCATTGACGGCGCCAACGGCGTCGATCTCGTCCTGATCCAAGGCGTCGGAACCGACCGCGAGTTTCAACGGATCGGGCCATGACGCGGCATCGGTGACCCGACCGCGCTCAAAGGCCGGTCCGGCGACCGATGACGGTCATGGCTCCGTCGAAGCTGGCTGGCCTACGCCGGGGTGCTCGCGGGCTTGCGACCTATCGGAGCAGCGTATTCGGCGCATGGGCACTTGGGGACCGTGCAGCCTTCGCGCCCATGATGCTCCCGGTTCGGGTGCCCACATGCGGTGCAGCGTTGGCGATCCGCAACCGTGTCTCGAGGTGAGGTGGTCTTCAGCGGGAACGCTCCTTTGCGACGCTCACAGTGAGATCGCGACCGTCGAGGTCCTTACCGTTGAGCGCGGAGATCGCGGCGTCGGCGCCTTCCTGCGATTCCATCTCGACGAAGCCGAAGCCTCGTGATCTGCCGGTGTCGCGATCGTTGATGACCTGCGCCTTCTTCACATCGCCGTGCTGAGCGAAGAGGGTTTCCAGGTCGGCCGTCGTGGTGTTGAACGTCAGGTTTCCGACGTAGAGGTTGCTGTTCATGCGGTGCTCCTTCAGAAGCGTGGAACCGTCGGGGGCTGACGCCCCGCCAGAGGTGCGGTCCGAGCCAGGCGCAGTGCGTCGACGAGAATCTGCAGGTCCTGCGGTAGCCCAGCCAGACGGATGTGGAGGCGGGGCGGGCGCTGTACGCGTAGTACGTACGCTGTCACTTCGAGCGTAGCACTCGGACGCTCTATCCGACGGCCGTTGTTGCTTTCCGCTCCTGGCCAGGCGGTATCGCCGGGGCCGGTGTGCTGCGGCGAGTGCCGGCGTGAAGGTGAATGGCAGGGGTCGCCAGACGCGATTCCGCCCAACCTGCTCACGGTTCGGCGCGACCGGCTGGTCGATGCCGTCGAGCGGTCTCGTCCGGGGAATCCGCGGATCGAGCGGCTCGTATGGCTTCGGTCTGGGCATGGGAGGCTGAACGCTTCTAGGGTCTGCACATGGAGCAACTCGAGAACCTGCATCCAGGGATGCCGATCGTCTGGGGCGGCAACCGGGTCTCCCGCGTGAGCAATGAACTCGCCGCCGCATTCCGCCCCGGAGACTCGCTCATCGTCATGCAGACCGACGGAACCCTGTTGCATGTGCCGGCCGCCGACCAGACCGTGGCTACTGCTGCCGTGGACGCCGCCGTTGCCGCTTTCGACGAGATGGGCGGCGTGAGCGACGAGAGGATCTCGGAGTTCTACGAACTGTTCGCTGCAACGCTCGCGGATGACACCTCGTTTGCGCCCATTGCGGCCGCGAATCGTTCCGACGTCGCCAGGGCTCGGTCACGAGGGAGGTCGGCGACGAGGCTGATCCTCAGCGACCGGATGCGTGCCGACATGATTGATGGGCTCCGCACGTGGGCGAACGCTCCAGGTGGGCGCGGCTCGGTCATGGACACGATCCATCACGACCGCTGGCGGGTTGATCAGGTCAGGGACGGGCTCGGCGTTGTCGGGTTCGTGTTCGAGGGCCGGCCGAACGTATTCGCCGATGCCACGGGCGTCCTGCGGAGCGGGAATACGGTTGTGTTCCGCATTGGTTCCGACGCACTCGGCACCGCGCGGGCGATTGTCGAGCATGCGCTCCGTCCAGCATTGGCGCTCACGGGGCTCCCGACGGGGGCGGCAGTACTCGTTGACAGCGCGGCGCACGCGTCGGCATGGGCGATGTTCGCAGACCCGAGGCTGGCACTCGCCGTCGCCCGGGGTTCCGGCGCGGCAACGGCCCAGCTCGGCGCCGTGGCGCGTCAGGCAGGGAACTCCGTGAGCCTCCACGGTACCGGGGGAGCATGGATCGTTGCCGGCTCGCAGGCTGACGCGGCCTCGTTCGGCGCCGCCGTTTATCACTCTCTCGACCGCAAGGTGTGCAACACCCTCAATACATGCTGCATCGTGGCCGACCGGTCGGACGAGCTCGTTCCCATCTTCCTCGACGCCATCGAGCGGGCGGGGGAGCGTCGGGGAGTGCGCCCCAAGCTGCATGTTCTCGACTCGTCCGTCGGTGCCGTTCCGAAGGCGTGGTTTGCGAGACGGGTCGCGGTCGCTCGCGCCGACGGGGAACACGAAGAGTGCCAGGCCGAACCGATCGCGGAGAGCGGGCTCGGCGACGAGTGGGAGTGGGAGGAGAGCCCGGAGGTGACCCTCGCGATCGTCCCCACCGTGGACAACGCTATCGAGCAGTTCAACCGCTACAGCCCGCGTTTCGTCGTGTCGCTGATCTCGGATGATGCCGGGGAGCACGATCGCTTCTTCGGTCTCGTCGATGCGCCATTCGTCGGGAACGGCTTCACCCGCTGGGTCGATGGGCAATACGCCCTCGACAAGCCAGAACTCGGACTGTCGAACTGGCAACACGGCCGGCTCTTCGGGCGCGGCGGCATCCTCTCGGGCGATTCGGTGTTCACAGTCCGCACGAGGGTCACCCAGACCGACCCCGACATCTGCCGCTAGCGCTGCGAACCCAGGGTTCTCGGCGTTCTATTTGGCGCCGTGGGCCCACAGAATCGAGCTGGTCCCGCCATCGGCCTGAACCGTGGGCTGTCGGCGTCATATACGATGCGGAGAACCCTGGGTTTGCAGCGTCAGGTGACGACGATGTTGACGAGATTCGGGGGACGCGCGATGACCTTGCGGATCTCTCCCGTGGCCAGCCACTCCTGGATTCGTTCGGCGCCCATGGCGGCTGCGACTGCCGCCTCCTCATCGATGTCGGGCGACACCTCGATACGATCGCGGACCTTGCCATTGACCTGGATGACCAGCGTGACCGCCTGATCGGCCGCGACGGCCGGATCGGACTCCGGCCACGGCTGAACGTGGATGCTCGCGTCGTTCCCACGCTCGTGCCACAGCGCCTCCGAGATGTGGGGAGCAATCGGCGCCAGCAGCAGCAGCAGGATGTCGATCGCCTCGTCCCAGGCTTCGACCGAGACCGCCCGGGTGCGACGGGCCTCCAGCAGGTCGTTGCGGAGCGTCATCAAGGCAGCGACGGCCGTGTTCCACTTGAACGCTTCCATGTCGCGGTCGACCTTCGCGATCGTCTGATGGGCGGCTCGACGCAGCGCCATCGAGGCCTCTTCGGAGACTCCGCCCTGCTCGTAGTCCGTCATGCCGATCTTCCACACGTCGTCGACGAATCGGCGGGCCCCGGCGATTCCGCGTGAGTCCCACGGTCCGCCCTTCTCCCAATCGAAGGCGAACATCAGGTAGATGCGGACGGTGTCGGCTCCGTAGCGTTCGACGAGTTCGTCCGGGTTCACGACATTGCCCTTCGACTTCGACATCCGCTGCACGTCCAGATGGTGCCGAAGCTGGGTCACGTCGTTGACGCCGTCGATACCCGGCACTTCGACCTCGGCCTCATCGGGGACCTCGACGGTGACGATCCCGTCCGCGGTCTCGACCTGAAGCGTGCGCTCCGTGCGGCGGATCAGTTGACCGACAACCGGGGCGGCGTCATCCCGGGCGTGGTCATCGACCCGAACCGACTCGGCTATGAACCGTCCGTCGTCCCACTCGCCGGCGATCACCAGCCGGTCGCCCGGGCGCTCCTCACCGAGGATCTGGCCCTGGTTGCGAAGCTGGATCATCGGCTCGTCGAAGAGCCCCTCCTGATCGCGGCCGTGCTCGGCCATCACCCGCTCGGTCTCCTCGAACACGCCGAGATCACGCATTGCCTTCGTGAAGAATCGCGTATACAGCAGGTGCATCGTGGCGTGCTCCGCGCCGCCTGTGTAGGTGTCGATCGGGAGCCAGTACGCGGCTTCCTCGGGGTCGAACAGGTACTCGTCGAAGTGCGGTGAGAGATACCGGTAGGGGTACCACGACGAGCACATGAACGTGTCCATGGTGTCGCTCTCGCGGCGCGCCGGCCTACCCTCGGAATCGGTCGTGTTGAGGAACACTTCATCGGTTGTCAGCGGACTCGGACCACCGGTGAACGTCGGGGCCTCCGGGAGTAGCACCGGCAGGTCGGTCGCCGTCTCTATCGTCCCGTCCTCGCGGTAGATCATGGGGATCGGCGTGCCCCAGTAGCGCTGGCGGGAGATCAGCCAGTCGCGCATGCGGTAGTTGACGGCCTCGGTGCCGATGCCGTGTTCCTCGAGCCAGTCGATGGCGGCTGCGACCGATGGGTTGGCCCGACCCTTGGCATCGGTTGTCTTGATGTCGTCGATGGGCCCGCTGTGCACCATGATCCCAGGTCCGACGTAGGCCTCCGGCATCGTTGCTCCGTCGAGCGGTGCCCCTCCCTCCGGCTGGATCACCGGGTCAATCGGCAGATCGAACTGGCGGGCGAACTCGAAGTCGCGCTGGTCGTGGGCGGGCACGGCCATGATGGCCCCGGACCCGTATGACACCAGGACGTAGTCGGCGATCCAGACCGGGATCTTTGCCCCGTTGACCGGGTTGACGGCGAACCCGCCCGTGAAGACGCCCGTCTTCTCGCGGTCGGTCTCCATCCGCTCGAGTTCCGAACGGGCCGCCGCAGCCGTCCGGTAGGCGTCAACGGCCTTCCGGTGGTCTGCGTCGGTCAGCGCATCGACGAGCGTATGCTCGGGAGCGAGCACCATGAACGTTGCTCCCCACAACGTGTCGGGACGCGTGGTGAAGACGGCGATCTCGTCGCCGGTCTCGGTGGCGAATACCACTTCGGCGCCCTCGGAGCGGCCGATCCAATTGGTCTGCATGGCTTTGACCGGCTCAGGCCAGTCGATCCCCGAAAAGTCCAGCAACTCATCCGCATACTTCGTGATGGCGAAGAACCACTGCGCCATCTTCTTCTGAATCACCGGCTGGCCCGTGCGTTCGTCCTTGCCGTCGATCACCTGCTCGTTGGCGAGCACGGTCTCGAGCGTTGGAGACCAGTTGACGATGGCCTCGCCCCGGTACGCGATGTCCCCTTCGAAGAACCGCTTGAACAACCACTCGGTCCAGGCGTAGTACTCGGGGTCGCACGAGACCATCTCGCGCTCCCAGTCGTACATCGCCCCCATCGAGCGGAGTTGGCGGCGCATCCGTTCGATGTTGTCCCAGGTCCAGTCGGCCGGGTGCACGTTGCGCTGGACCGCGGCGTTCTCCGCCGGCAGGCCGAACGCATCGAATCCCATGGGGAAGAGCACGTTGAAGCCCTTCATGCGCATGTAGCGGGCCCTGGCGTCCGAGGGCGTCATGGCGTACCAGTGACCCATGTGCAGGTCGCCCGACGGATACGGGAGCATGGTGAGCGCGTAGTACTTCGGGCGATCCCAATCGACGACGGAGCGGTACAGGCCGTCCTCGCTCCATCGACGCTGCCAGTACTCCTCGATCTGCCTGTGGTCGTATGCCATGTCCCGTCCCGGTGATGTGAGGGCGTAATGGTAGGAGGGCGAGGAGTGGCAAGTGGAAAGAGGAGAGCTGCGAGCTTTCAGATTCGAGCTACGAGCCGGACTCAGGGTCCAAGACGGTGGAGGGAGGGATATGGTTCCCGACCATGAGGAAGGGTCGACTGAACCTGGACGCGGCGATGCGCCTGAGTGGTGGGGATCCCGACCCGACGTTGATCGGGTCCGTTGTGGTTCGAGGGGTGCCATCCTGGCTGGCGCGGGTGTGGGGGAGGGGGACCGAGGCGATGACCCTTCGGAATGTCATCTTCGCTTCCGAATCGGCGCTCCAGCGGATCGAGAACGGCGACGCCCTCGTCCTGCTTGCCCACGAAGCTGTTCACGTCGAACAGTGGCGGCAACACGGCGTCATTGGGTTCCTCGTGAGGTATCTCGGGGACTACTTCCGGGGCAGGGCGATCGGATTGCCGCACCACGCCGCCTACCGTGCCATCCGGTTCGAGCGTGAGGCCGTGGAACGATCGGAGCGACGGTGAGCGACTACCTCCAAGACGTCGAGTGGAGCCTCCCTCAGGCGCTCTACGTCTTCATTGCGGGCATTTTCGGTGCGTTCCTCACCACCGCAGCCGTGCTGGTCGTGCGAGGTCCCGATCTGGACGTCATCGCGTTCGTCGCCTCGTTCGTCGGTCAGGCCGGCGGGAACCTCGTGGCGATGTGGATCCTCTCCATCCGGAAGGGCACCGGGAACTTCCGCCACGACTTCGGTCTCACCTTCGAGATCAAGTACTGGTGGGGGATACCCGCCGGTCTCGCGCTGCAATTCGCGGTCGTCTTGGTTACCGCACCGATCCTGGAGTTGCTCTTCCCCGACGGCGCACCGCAGCAGGAGGTCGCATCGATCACCGAGGGCACAACCACGCTGGTCGAGCGGCTGCTCATCGTGGTGATGGTTGGAATCGCAGCGCCGGTGGTCGAAGAGATGCTCTTCCGTGGCATGCTCCTTTCGCGCCTGGTGCGGTCGATGTCCCCGATGTGGGCCATCGTCGTTCAGGCGGCACTGTTTGCCGTGATCCACCTGCTCGATCCGAGCGCCATCGCGGCCTTGCCTGGTCTCGTCCTGGTCGGCGCCGTGCTCGGCTATTCCGCGATCCGCACGGGGAATCTGGCGCTTCCCATCATGATCCACGCCGGCGTGAACCTCACCGCGGCGGTCGCCCTGATGTTCGGGAGCGAGCTCACCGAGTGGCTGGAGCAGGTCTCCGAATCGGCAGGCGTCGCGGCCCTGCTGACCATCTTCGGTTGACGGAGGCCTTCCCTCGGCGGTCGCAACCTGATACATGTGTCCTGTGGCGCATCGTGACCGGGAGGCGGTGTGCCAACAGAGAACCTCCGAATCGGATCGATCGTCGTTGCGGTGGCGCTCGCTCTCGCCGTCGGGGCCGGTGTGTGGTTCGGATCGAGGAGCGGTGTTCCGGACGCGGTCGCAGGTGCGACCGGCGTTTCGTACACGACGGTTCCGGATTCGATCGTGGTGCACGTGTCGGGAGCCGTTGAGCGACCTGGTCTCGTCACCCTGGCGGTGTCGGCCAGAGTCGCTGAAGCGATCGCCGGTGCCGGGGGTGCGGTCGTCGGTGCCGACCTCGGCGGGTTGAACCTCGCAGCATCAGTGCGTGACGGCGATCAGATCGTTGTGCCGCCGATGGGGGCGTCGAGTCCCGTGGCCGGGGCAGCGGACCGGGGGATCGACCTGAATCGCGCGACTGCGGCCGAGCTCGAAGCCCTCCCCGGCGTGGGGCCGGTTCTGGCGGGACGGATCGTGGCGTACCGGGACCTCCACGGCCCGTTCACAGCGGTCGAGGACCTCCTCGACGTCGGAGGGATCGGTGAAGCGAAGCTTGCGGCCATGCGCGACGCGATCACTTCGCCGTAGATGCGCTCTCCCTCGATGGCGGGGCGGTGGGCGCTCGCGGCGGCCGGCGCCGTCTGGGTAGGAGCCTGGCTCGGGCTTCACGTCGGTGCCACCGCTTCGATCGCCGTCTGCTCCGTGGCGGTGCTTGTGGCTTTCCGATCGTTGGCGACGGCCGTCCTTGCGGTCCTTGTCGTGGTCGGGTCGGTCTCGGGAACGCTCGCCGCTGATCGCATCTCGGCCACGATGATGGCCGAGATACCGATCGGGCCGATCGAGTTCGTCGGTGTGGTGGCGGAGGACGATGGCCCGCAGCGTCCAGCGGTCGTGCGGCCCGAAGCATTGCGGATGCCAGACGGATGGCGGCCCTGGAGCGGGCCGCCGCTCGGTGTTGGGCCCGAGCCCGGCTTCTCACTGGTGGCGGGCCAGCGCGTCCGGGTCGTCGGCACTGCGAGGAACGTGCCCGGGCGAATCCGAGGCGATCCCATCGCCGGGAGGGTCACGATCTTCGATGCCGAGGTGATCGGGACCGCAGGCGGGCTGTTCTTCGTCGTGGGCAACGCCGTTCGTGACCGAGTTCGGTCGGTCCTCGACATCACCAACCGCAGCGAGGCGCTCGTTGCCGGATTCCTGATCGGCGACACATCCGGGCTCAGCCAACGCGACCTGGACGCTCTCCGCCGATCAGGACTCACGCACTTCGTTGCCGTATCCGGCAGCAATGTCGCGCTGTTCTTGGGGGTGTGGTGGGTAGTGACGGCAGTCGTGGGCATTGGACCGAAACGGCGGTTCGTTCTCGGCGTGCTTGGCCTGGCCATCTTCGTCGTTGCGACCCGGTGGGAAGCGTCGGTGCTCCGAGCCGCATTCATGGCCGCGACGGTGCTTGGCGCTGCTGCCTCGGGAATCGTTGTCGATGCGTGGGTCGCGATCGGTGTCGCCGTGGCTGTCTTGCTGCTCGTGAGTGGTCAGCTCTCCGCGGATGTCGGCTTCCAGCTCTCCGTCGCCGCGACCATCGGCATCCTCATCGGTTCAGGGATCTTCGCCGACCGGAAACCACGCGCATTGTGGGGGATCCTCGGTGCTGCGACCGCGGCGCAAGTGGCGGTGGTGCCGGTCCTGCTCTTCCACTTCGGCACCGTACCGCTGATGTCTCCGATCGCGAACCTCTTCTCGGCTCCGCTCGTCACGGCGGCCACTGTGGCTGGTTCGCTCGCTGTGGTGGTCGCCTGGGGCCCCGCGGTGGCCGTCTCGTCCGCGTTCGCGGGCGCCGTCCTTGCGATCGCAGACGTCGCAGCGCGGTGGCCGCAACTCGGTCCGGCTGGAGTGGCGGCCGCGGTGTGTGCTGCTCTCTTGATCCGGACACGGCGAACCCGCCCTGCCGCCGTCGTGGTGCTCGCCCTGATCATCGGTATCACGACGCTCATGCCACGAGAACCGCCTCACGAGCCTCAGGTCACCTTCCTCGACGTGGGGCAAGGCGACGCCGTCCTGCTCCTCGATCCCGCCGGCAGGGTGGCGCTCGTCGATGGCGGTCGAGACCCCCAGGCCCTGATCGAGGGCCTCCGCCGCCATCACGTCGGGAGGATCGATCTCCTTGTTGCCACCCACGGTGATGCCGATCACGTCGGCGGGTTCGAGGGAATCCTCGATGATCGACCAATCGGCAGGCTGTGGGTGCCCGACCATCCCGATCCCGGGCCGGAGTTGGAAGACCTCGTCGCTGCGGCTGAAGCCGCTGGCGTGCCCATTGACAGCGTCGCTCCCGGCGTCGCGTACGACCTGGGCGAGATCAACATTCAGGTGCTGGGGCCGGCCAGGCGGTACTCCGCCCGCAACGACGGCTCCATCGTCTTGTGGGTTGCAGCCGACCAGACGGTGCTCCTTTCGGGGGACATCGGCGCCGTGGCGCAGCGTGAGCTACCTGCGCTGCGTCCGGACATCCTCTTGGTGCCTCACCACGGATCGGCGTCGACCGACACCTCCTGGCTGGCCGAGACCGTCGGCCGACACGCGGTGATCAGCGTCGGAACGAACACTTACGGGCATCCGGCGCCGGAGATCCAGATGGTGTTGGCCGAAACCGGGGTCGATGTCCTGGTGACCATGGAGGTCGGGGACATCTCGCTCGATCTCGGCGATCCGTGACCCGTCGGGGCGGGTACCGCCGTCCACGGTGTGGCGTATTGTGGTGGCTCAACCAAGGAGCGGGATATGACCAAGGTTCGATGGGGTGTGCTGAGCACGGCGGATATCGGGATGGAGAAGGTGACGCCCGCGATCCAGCAGGCTGACAATTGCGAAGTGGTAGCGATCGCCTCGCGGGACCTCGGGAAGGCCACAGCGGCCGCCGAGCGGCTCGGGATACCCACCGCTTACGGCACGTACGAAGACCTGTTGGCCGATGAGAGCATCGATGCGGTGTACATCCCGCTCCCGAACGACATGCACGCCGAGTGGACGATGAAGGCCGCCGCCGCAGGCAAGCACATTCTCTGCGAGAAGCCGCTGGCGATGAATGCCGCGCAGGCCGAGGAGATGGCCGCCGCCTGTGAAGATGCCGGCGTCAAGCTCGCCGAGGCGTTCATGTACCGGCACCACCCGATCTGGCTCGAGGCGGTCCGTCTCGTGCGCAGCGGGGTCATTGGGGACCTGCAGGCGGTCCAGAGTTGGTTCAGCTTCTACAACGATGATCCCTCGAACATTCGGAACCGCGTCGAGAACGGCGGCGGCGCGATCATGGATATCGGCTGCTACAACATCAACGCCTCGCGGATGTTGTTCGATGCCGAACCAGAGCGCATCCAGGCAACTGTGCGTCGGGATCCAACGATGGGAATCGACACCTTGACGTCCGCGACTCTCGAGTTCGCCGGTGGGGGGCAGGCATCGTTCACGTGCACCACGCGGGGTGAGGAATACCAACGAGTCGACATCATCGGCACGACTGGTCGCATCGACATGGACATCCCCTTCAACATACCCGTTGATCGCGAGACGAAGATCTTCGTGGTGTCCGGCGGCGCGCCGCCGGAGGACCCGGCGGTCGAGACGCTGATCTTCCCGGTCTTGAACGAGTACACGATCCAGGCCGGCCTGTTCGCCCAAGCGGTGCTCGACGACACGCCCGTTGCGGTTCCGATCTTGGATGCCATCAACAACATGAAGGTGATCGACGAGATCCTCGCGACGCCGCTCCGGGGCTGAGCGAGGCTTGACCCGCGGGCGGTACCATCGGCCGGGAGGCCGCATGCCTGCGGTAGGCGAGCGAGAGGAATGAAGGCGTGAGGGACATCAATGGACTGAGGGTGGCGATCACTGGAGCGAGCGCCGGGATCGGGGCGGCGACCGCGCGCGCGGTAGTCGCCGAAGGCGCCTCGGTGGTAATCGGTGCACGCAGGGCCGCCCGTCTTGCCGAACTGGCAGCGGAACTGGGCGAGCGGGCCGCCGTCGTCGAGATGGACGTTCGGGAACCCGCCGACTCGCAGCGTCTCGTTGCCGAGGCGAAGGCCCGGTTCGGTGGCCTGGATGCCCTGGTCGTCAACGCCGGGATCGGCGCGTACGGCGGAATCATGGATCTGACCGACGAGAAGCTCAAGACGATGATGGACACCAATGTGGCGGGGACGGTGTGGCCGATCCGCGCTGCGGTCCCAGGCTTCGTTCAACAGGGAAGCGGCGACATCGTCATCGTTGCGTCGGTTGCCGGTATTCGCGGGAACGGCGACGAGGCCGTATACGCCGCGACCAAGTTCGCCCAGGTGGGTCTTGCCGGTGGACTGGATCGAGAGCTACGGGAGTCCGGTGTTCGCGTGAGCACGATTTGCCCCGGCGGCACGGCGACCGAGTTTGCCATGGGGGCGGGCCGTACGCCCGACATGCCGGGTCTCGACGACATGATGAGCGCGGACAACGTGGCAGCCGCCGTGGTCACGGTCCTGCAGCAACCGCTGTCGATGCGCACGCTCATCTGGTCGATGAGGAGCATCAAAGAGGCTGACTGATCGGACGGGGACTCCCGACGCGCCGGATAGCGCGATCAGGACAGAACCGGTCGGAGCGTCTCGGACAACGAGCCTCAACCGTCAAGGTGTTCCCGTTCGGTCTCCGTGACCTCGTCCGGGAGTTCCCTGCTGATGATCATGTCGAGCACATCGTCCATCGTGACGTCGTCCTTGTTGACGGTGCCGACGAGCTTTCCCTGGAGGACGACGCTGATCCGATCCGCCAGATCGAAGACATCGTGGATGTCGTGGCTGATGAGGAAGATGCCGATGCCCTCGGCCTTCAGCTGCTTGATCAGCTCGCCGACTTGGGCCGTCTCCGCCGGTCCGAGGGCGGCGGTGGGCTCATCCATGATGATGCGCGCGTTGTAGTAGACCGACTTTGTGCGCAACGTAGCGGCGCACCTCTGCAGGCTGTGAATCGGGTGCTCGCGGAACGGCCGACTTGCGCAGCGGCATCCAAGCGCGGAGACTCTGGGCATGGGTTTCACGGTCATCAGCGGACCCCGCGACTCCGGTCCCGGTGAGCGCGAGGTCATGTTCGAGAAGGCGAACCGGATCTTCGCGGGCGCAGGCATCGTCGATCACCAGCGTATCGACGTCCCGGATCGCGGCGCAGGGGAGTCCACCGAAGGACAGCTTCGCGAGTCGGTCCAGGCCATCGTCCCGGCGCTGCAGAGCGGATCTCTGTTCGGCGACGCCGACGGTGTGTTCGTCGTCGACGCCCAGAACCTCCTGAAGGCAGAGGCTGAGGTGATCGCAGAACTCGTCTCCGCAGCCGACCCCGACGCGGTGACCTGCGTGTTCGCCGCGGCCGGATCCATCCCGGCCCCACTCGCGTCGGTTCTGCGAACGAAGGGCGAGACGGAGAGCGTCAAGAAATTTCGTGAGCGCGACGCCTCACGCTGGCTCACCGAGGCTGCGTCGGCCCGCAGGCTCAGGGTCGAACCGGCGGCCGCCGCGGTGCTGCTCCGGCGGTTCGGTTCCGATGTCGCGGCCCTCGGCCAGGCGCTCGACCAACTGGGCGCAGACGGATCGAAGATCACCGAAGCGGACGTGCTCGGGCGGTACTCGAACCGACCCGATGAGCCGATGTGGCTGCTGTCGGACGCGATCACCTCCGGCAACGAAGGGGAGGCGCTGCGTCGCCTCGCCGACTTCCTCGAACACGGGCATCCGCTCGTGGTGCTGTCCTACCTCGAAGGTGAGGTGCGGCGGCGATCCCTTGCTGCGATCGCTCCCGATCGGGAGACCTATGCAGGATGGGTCGGCTCTGCGCCGAACTCGTTCCCGGTCAAGAAGGTGTGGGATCGGCGGTCGTCGACTCGTGCCGAATCGCTCCGACGGTCGCTCGACGCCCTGGCCAGAGCCGACCTTCAGATCAAGAGCGCGCCTGAGCCGACGCATCGGGTCACGCTTGAGCGGCTTACGGTCGCGATGTGCCGGTGGCTGGGATAAGAGAGTCGCCGGTCGACAGTCAGCCTTCGTAGATTCTCACGGCTGCGATGCGGTAGGTGAAGGTTCCGCCTGGGGCTTCATAGCTGACCTCGTCACCCGGGGCTGAGCCGAGGAGGGCGTCGCCGAGGGGGCTCTGAGGAGAGGCGAGAAGGACTCCCGGAACCTTGTTCTCGGAAGGGGCGACGAAGAACTCGTACTCGTCGCCATCGTCGTCAATGACGGTCACGACGGTCCCGATCTCAACCAGGCCCGAGTTCTTGACCTCACGGACCTCAGAGGTCTCGAGGAGGTTGGTGAGCTTGCGAATGCGGGCTTCCATCATGCCCTGCTCATTCTTCGCGGCGTCGTACTCGGCGTTCTCCTTGAGGTCGCCGTGTTCGCGGGCCTCAGCGATCCGAGCTGTGATCTCGATGCGTCCAGCCGTGGACAGCTCCTCGAGTTCTGCCTGAAGCTTCTCGTATGCGGCCGGCGTGAGCCAGGTCGACGATTCGGTCACGGGCTCAGGCGACGGTCGAGCGAACCCGCCGGGTGAGGCGTGACTTGCGCCGTGCCGCCGTGTTCGCATGGAGGACGCCCTTGGACGTCGCCATGTCGATGCGCTTCTGTGCCTCGCGGAGGAGTTCTTCGGCCATGACCGTATCTCCGGCCGCAGCGGCTGCGAGGACGGCTTTCTCGCGCGTCTTCAACTCTGAGCGCAGCGCCTTGTTGCGTGCATACAGCGTAACGGTCTGGCGGTTGCGCTTCTTCTGGGACTTGATGTTGGCCATGCTGGACGAACCTCATGAGGTGGTGGGAACGAAATGTAACGATAACAGGAGAGCGGCTCAACGGTACACTGACATACCCCGCTCCCGGATCGATCACATGACCGCGCTCTCGCGCATCCGCAACTTCTCAATCATCGCTCACATCGACCACGGCAAGTCGACGCTGGCCGACCGCCTGCTGGAACGAACCGGTGCGATCTCCGAACGCGACATGCGCGAGCAGGTGCTCGATGACATGGATCTCGAACGAGAACGTGGCATCACGATCAAGGCGAACGCGGTCCGGATCGACTACACCGCCGTGTCCGGTGTGACCTACAAGCTCAACATCATCGACACCCCGGGGCATGTGGACTTCTCGTACGAAGTCTCACGAAGCCTCGAAGCGTGTGAGGGCGCCCTGTTGGTCGTCGACGCATCGCAGGGGGTGGAAGCACAGACGCTGGCGAACGCGTACCTTGCGATCGAGGGAGGCCTGGAGATCATCCCGGTCGTCAACAAGATCGACCTACCGGCCGCCGATCCCGACCGGGCGTCCGAAGAGCTCGCCGGGGTGCTCGGCGGCACGGCCGATGAGGTCATTCGCGTTTCGGCCAAGACCGGGTTCGGCATCGATGAACTCCTCGAGGCGATCGTGGATCGCCTTCCGCCGCCCGGCGGTGTGGAGGATGCTCCACTGCGCGCCCTGGTCTTCGACTCGTTCTACGACAGCTACCGAGGCGTGGTCAGCTCCATCCGGATCGTCGACGGAAGTATCTCGAAACGCGACGGCATCCGATTCATGGCTACCGGACTCGATGTGGACGCCGACGAACTCGGAATCCGGCGGCCGGCCCTCGAGGTCGTCGACCACCTCGCTACCGGCGAGGTCGGATACCTCATCACAGGGGTCAAGGAGATCGACCTCATCAGGGTGGGTGACACGGTCACCCACACGGCGAAGCCGACACGCGAGGCTCTCCCCGGCTACCAGGAACCAAAGCCGATGGTGTTCTCGGGCCTCTTCCCGACGGACGGGGATGAGTTCGAACGCCTTCGCGAAGCGCTCGACAAGCTCCGCCTCAATGACTCGTCGCTCGTCTACCAGGCCGAGACGAGCCGGGCACTCGGGTTCGGATTCAGGGTGGGCTTCCTCGGACTGCTCCACATGGAGATCGTGCGCGAGCGCCTCGAGCGCGAGTACGACCTCGACCTCGTTGCAACCGCACCGTCGGTTGCCTACCGCGCGAACCTCACGTCCGGTGAGCAAGTCTGGATCCGGAGTCCGCAGGACCTTCCGGAGGTCAGCTCGCTCGTGTCGATCGAGGAGCCCTACGTCAAGGTGATGATCATCACCCCGTCCGAGTACATCGGGACCGTGATGGACCTCGTCCAGCAGCGGCGCGGTGAGATGGGGGAGATGACCTACCTCTCTCCCGAGCGAGCCGAGCTCCACTACCGGATTCCGCTTGCCGAGATCGTGTTCGACTTCTTCGATCAACTCAAGACTCGGACCCGGGGCTATGCGTCGCTCGACTACGAACCGGACAACTATCAAGTGTCCGACCTCGTCCGAGTCAATATCCTGCTCAATGCTGTCCCGGTCGACGCGTTCTCAACGATCGTGCACCGCGACAAGGCGTACCCGTACGGCAAGGCGATGGTTGGCCGCCTCCGCGAGCTGATCCCGCGGCAACTCTTCGACGTTCCGATCCAGGCAGCCATCGGCACCCGCATCATCTCTCGCGAGACGATCAAGGCCCAGCGCAAGGATGTCACCGCGAAGTGCTACGGCGGCGACATCACCCGGAAGCGGAAGCTCCTCGAACGCCAGAAAGAGGGGAAGCGCCGGATGAAGATGGTGGGTCAGGTTGAGGTACCGCAGGAGGCGTTCGTCGCAGCGCTGAAGCTGGAGACATGACGGAGTTGCCGGTCGCCGTGCGGAGCTACCAGCCCGAAGAGGCACAGCAGGAACAGGGCGGCCGGGCCCTTGCCACCCGGGCCGCAAGCATGGGGGAACGCGGAGGAGTGCCGGCGACAACGCAGGGGGGCTCTGGGGACCTGGGCCATGACGATGCGGCGAGGTACACACCGGAGAGGCCCGATTCGGCGGAGCTTGCGGGTCGAGCGGCCTCCTGGAGGTCGGCGTATGTGCATATTCCGTTCTGTGCTCGGCGGTGTCCGTATTGCGATTTCGCGGTCGTGGCGGCGGATGAGGCCGGCGGCGGCGATGTCGATCGTTACGTCGACGCGGTGATCGCCGAGATCGACATGGAAGCCGGGCCGTTTCGTCTCGATGCGGTCAACATCGGCGGAGGGACACCCACACAACTCACGTCCGCACACATCGGTCGGATCCTCGAGTCCCTCGATGAACGATTCGGGATCGCGGGCGCTGCCGAGATCAGTATCGAGGCGAATCCGGAGGATTGGACGGACGACCTGGCCGGGAGCCTTCGGTCGGTCGGGTTCGAATCGCGTCTCGTTCGGTGTCCAGTCCCTCGATCCGACCGTTCTCGCCGCGCTCGGTCGATTCCATTCGCCCGAACAGGCGAAGGGGGCGATCCGCGCCGCCCGGTCCGCCGGCTTTGCGACGGTCAACGTAGATCTCATCTACGGCACGCCGGAGGAATCCAACGAATCGTGGCGCCGGTCGGTCGACGGCGTACTTGCGCTGGAGGTGGATCACCTCTCCGCGTACGCCCTCACCGTGGAGCGCGGAACCGGGCTCAGCCGTGCGGTCCTCGCGGGCGCGCCCGCTCCGGATCCGGACCAGCAGGCGGATCGATTCGAGTACGTGGCGGCTGCCGCCAACGCGGCAGGGCTGATCAGGTACGAGGTCTCGAACTGGTCCGGCATCGGCCACGCCTGTCGCTACAACCTCTCGACCTGGATGATGGGCGAGTACGTCGCCTTCGGGACCGGTGCGCATGACCACCGGCACGGAGCCCGATCACGCAACGTTCGGCGCCTCGACGCCTACCTCTCGCAGGTCGAAGGGGGAACCCGGCCGAGGTCAGGGAGCGAACGCCTCGACGGCTTCGAATCGGAGCGGGAACGATTCATGGTGGGCCTGCGGCTCGCCGCGGGAGTGGAGCAGGGAGCGATCGGACCGCCGTTTCTCGAATCACACGACGGCAGGCGATTGGCCGAGGCCGGTGTCATCGGCACGAGCGGCCGGCGCGTCGTGGTGCGCACGCCACTGCTCACCGATCTCGTGGCGCGATCCGTGCTGTCAGTCTCAGCGGACGACTGCTAACTTTCGGTGATGATCGACGATCGGAAAGCTCTCGTCCTCCAGGCGCTCGTCGAGGAGTACATCCGCACCGGCGAGCCCGTGAGCTCCCATGCAGTCCTCGAACGGAGCGCTCTCGACGTGTCTTCGGCGACGATCCGCAACGAATTGGCGCGACTCGAATCATATGGATTCGTGGCCCAGCCGCACACCTCGGCCGGCCGGATCCCGACTCACCAGGGCTACCGCTACTACGTCGACCACTGCTCGCCGGCCCGGTTGCGGTCCGCTACCCACGATCGGATTCGCTCCTTCTTCGCCGATGTTCATCGTGAGGTCTCGAAACTGCTCAAAGAGACGTCCGGGCTCCTGTCCGACATCACTCACCTTCCCGCCGTGGTGATGGAGCCCCAGGCCGACGCCAGCCGGATCCACGCCGTTCACCTCGTACGCCTCGCATCGTCGACCGTCCTCGTGGTCACCATCGCCGAGACCGGCCAGGTGAGCCAGCACGCGGTCACGCTCGGCTTCGAACCGAGCGACGACCAACTCGACGAGGCGGAGCGAGTGATCGAGGGCGTATACGCCGGTCGCGGCCGAGACGAAGCCAACGAAGATCAGCGCCTCGTCAGCACTGACCTCCCTGATATGGTCAGGCGGATCATCGACCCGGTGCACCGGGAGATCCAGGACGCCGAATCGGTCGCGCCACAACTTTTCGTCGGAGGTACGAGCCAATTGGCTGGCCTTTGGGCGGACCTCGCCATCGTGCACAGCATGCTCGACCTCCTCGAGAAGGACAGTGACGTCCAGGCGATTCTCGGCGATCCGGGCGACGGCACCACGGTGCGGATCGGCGAGGAGATCGGGGGCACGCTCGATCTGGCCGTCGTCAGCACACCGTTTGGACCGCGAGGGACCGGGCGCGTTGGCGTGCTCGGCCCGATGCGGATGGACTACCGACGGTCGATCCGGGTCGTCGAAGCAATCAGCGAGAACCTCGAAGAACGGCTCGGCGCCGACTCATGAAGGACTACTACCAGGCCCTCGGGGTGAATCGCGACGCCACCCCCGAACAGATCAAGAACGCCTTCCGGCGGCTTGCCCGTGAGACGCACCCGGACGCGAACCCGGACGATCCGTCGGCCGAGGCGAGATTCCGCGAGATCGCAGAGGCCTACGAGGTGCTCTCCGATCCGCAACGCAAGGCGCGCTACGACCACGGCGAGGCGTTCGGCGGCGGCGACCTCTTCTCGCAGTTCGGCGGCCTCGACGACATTCTCCAGCAGTTCTTCGGCGGCGGTTTTGGTGGCCGGCGCTCCGGACCCCGTCGCGGGCCCGATGTTGCTGCAGCCGTTTCGCTGACCCTCGCAGAGGCGGCCGCCTCGACCGAGCGGGAGATCGAGTTTCGCGCCCCCGGACCGTGCGATCGGTGTGAGGGGACCGGTTCGGAACCGGGTCATGACCCGATCACGTGTCCGACGTGCCGCGGCGCAGGAAGCGTACAGGTTGCCCGCGATTCCTTCCTCGGCCGCATCATGACCGTCGCGCCGTGCGCTCAGTGTCGCGGCAAGGGACAACTCATCGAGCACCGCTGTATCACCTGTCACGGGGACGGACTCGTCTCCCTCGAACGCACCGTGCCCGTGGAGATCCCCGCAGGCGTTGAGGACGGGACGAGGCTCCGACTCTCCGGCCGCGGAGGATCCGGGGAGCGCGGTGCCCCGTCCGGCGACCTCTATGTCGAGATCCACGTCGAGGCGGATGAGCGATTCGAGCGGGTTGGCGACGACCTTCATCACCGCGTCGAGATCGGAATCAGCGAGGCGGTCTTCGGCACGACCGTCGACATCCCTCTGATCGATGACGAACCAGAGCCGATCGACATTCCTGCCGGCACCCAGCCGGAGACGGTCTATCGGCTCTCCAAGAAGGGGATGCCGCGCCTGCGTCGGCGCGGTCGGGGCGACCTCCTCGTTCACATCGGTGTGGCGATCCCGACCACGCTCTCCGATGCCGAGGCCGATGCTCTCCGTAGCTATGGGGAGCTCAGGAACGAGAAGCCTGCGGAGCGCAAGCGAGGCCTGTTCCGCCGCTGACCGGCTGGTCCGATCCATCGAGAACCCTTGGTGTTCAACGGTTTCGGCAGGTTCCTCTGCGCTAATCACGATTGCACCTTGCGTGGGGTGACCGGAGCGGCGTAGACTGCCCACGCAGAGCGTTTGGGGCGTTGCTCTGGGCATCCGCGGGAGGAATTGACTGTGTCATACAACGAACAGGTTGGAGAGCGCCTCCGGTCTATCCGGCGCCAGCGCGGCTTCTCGCTCCAGGACGTCCAGCGTGTCTCGGAGGGCGAGTTCAAGGCCGCGGTCCTCGGTGCCTACGAACGGGGTGAGCGGAGCCTGTCGGTTCCCCGCCTCCACCGTCTCGCCGGCTACTACGGCGTTCCGGTGGTCCAGCTTCTGCCACCTGAGCCTGCGGCCGTGGTGATCGACCCGGATCGGGAGACGGTCACGATCGATCTGCAGCGACTCGGCGACCTCGAAGGCCCGGAAGCCGGCATGATCGAACGCTTTCTCGCGTCGATCCAGATGGAACGACAGGACTTCAACGGCAAGGTCCTCACGGTTCGCCACGACGACCTCCGATTGCTCTCCCGACTCATCGGGGAGAGCGAAGCATTTACCGATCGGATCGACGAGGTTCGGATCTCCCTGCGACCCTGAATCCGGTGCGCACGGCTCCGGCCCATTCTGCACCCCGAACTCGGTAGTTGACGGATACCGCCGATATACTCATCATCACCCGATGGGTCCAGCTTTTCAGCACACGATTTTCGTCCCCTAGGGTCTTTCTGTGACTACTCCCACCGAAGTCCGCGTTCGCGTTCCGAGCAACCACCTCATGGTCGAGTTGCTCGGCGACCGCGACGCGCATCTGAAGCAAGTCGAGGAGGCTTTTCCGCTCGCTCGAATCGTCGCTCGTGGGAACGAGATCAACATCAGCGGCCCGAAGGAAGCGGCAGCGGGCGCTGAGACGGCTCTTGGAGAACTCCTCATCGTCGTGCAGGAGGGCCAGCAGCTCGACGACGACCGTGTGGCCCGGGTCATCGACCTCGTGAAGCGTGACGTCCCAAGCCCGTCCGGCGTCTTCACCGAGTCGATCGCGGTCGGCCGGGGGCGCCACGTTCGGCCCAAGACCTTTGGCCAGAAGCGCTACGTCGATGCGATTCGGGACAACACGTTGGTGTTTGGGATCGGTCCGGCCGGCACCGGCAAGACCTACCTCGCCATGGCGTGTGCCATCGAATCGCTCGTCTCGGGCGCCGTGAAGCGGATCATTCTCAGCCGGCCGGCCGTGGAGGCCGGGGAGCGCCTCGGGTTCCTTCCGGGGGATCTCATCGCAAAGGTCGACCCGTACCTGAGGCCGCTCTACGACGCGCTCTACGAGATGCTCGGTCCGGAGGAGACCGCTCGATTGATGGAGCGCGGCACGATCGAGATCGCCCCACTCGCCTACATGCGGGGCCGAACGCTCAACGACGCGTTCGTTGTCCTCGATGAGGCGCAGAACACCACACCTGAGCAAATGAAGATGTTTCTAACGCGACTCGGCTTCAATTCGAAGATGGTCGTGACCGGAGACGTCACACAGGTCGATCTCTCAGACGGACGGGGCTCAGGGCTCAAGATGGTCGCAGGCGTCCTCGGTGGGATCGAAGGGATCGCGTTCGAGGAACTGACCGCGCAGGATGTCGTCCGCCACCGCATCGTGGCCGCCATCGTGGAGGCCTATCGCCGCTTCGAGGAGAACGGATCGTGACCGTCAACCGATCCGCGCTGATCAACACCGGGATCTTGTTTGTCACTGTGATGCTCGTCTCGGTCATTCTCTCGGCCGGGCGTGATACCGGCGGGGTGATTCCGGTCGAGCTCGCCGTTGGCGAACCGGCTCCGCAAACGTTCATCGCCAACCGGTCGACGGATCCGATTGAGGACCCTGCCGCGACCGAGGTGCAGCGCGAGATCGCTCGGAACTCCGTGGACACCGTCTACACCAACGACAACGACGCCACCTTGACCGTGATTCGCGAGGTGAACTCGTTCTTCGTGGACCTCAAGGAGGTCACAATCGACGAATCGCTCATTCCTCCCGAGGAACCGACGACCACCAGCACCACCATCGAGGCGACAACGAGCTCGACCGAGCCGGGGCAGACGACGAGCTCGACCACGACGACGACCACGGAGCCGCCCACCACCACCACGACCACCCTCCCGCGCAGGACGCTCGAGGAGCAGATCGAACTGCTGGATATTTCTCATCCGACCCTCACCCGGGCGATTCCGTCTTTTGTCGAGCTCTACAACAGCGACCTCGACCGTATCGCGGAGGGTGAGGATTCCGTCTTCCCGGCGGTCGAGCAGAAGAGCCTCGAGACCGTCAACGACGAGCTCCAGGCCGGCATCAAGCCGACCGAGTTGACCGAACGCAGAGACCTCTACTTGAACCCGCTGACGCGTCCTCCACTGTTCGTGGTCGGGCTCCCGAACGACGAGCAGGCGACGGCTCGCGAAGGCATCGCCCAGCTCGTCGGGAACAGCCTCCAGGCGAATCTCCGCGTCGATAACGCTGCGACGGAGGCGCTCCGCGAGGAACAGGCAGCCGCCGTTCAGCCGGTAACGGTCGTCTACCGCAACGGCGACACCATCGTGAAGCAAGGTGAGTTGATCTCGAGTATCGAGCTTCAGGCGATCCAGCAACTCGACCTCTACCAGCCGGAGGCGACCGGGGGAACGTCCCGTTTCGCTATCGCACTTCTCGGTGTGCTTGCCGTCCTGCTCGCCGCCTTCTTCCTGTGGAGGATTGCCCCCGCACAGTGGACGCAGCCACGCCACATGGCCGTGCTCGGAATCCTTCTGGTCATGTCGGCGCTCATGTCGCGTATCCCGGAATTGATCGCCTCCGACAACAGCTCGCTTGGATACCTCCTCCCTGCGGTGGCGATCGGCTTCCTGGCTGCGATCCTCTTCGATCCGCGCACCGCTGTTGTGCTTTCGATCCCGATGGCCGGGTTCACGGCCGCATCGACCGGCGATATCGCCTACACGGTGTACGCGGGAATCGCGACGGTGGTGCCCGTGGCGTTCGTGTCCCGGGTCTCGTCCCGTCGGCAACTCCGCGTGGCCGTGCTCCTCTCTGCGATCACCGTGGCCCCGGTCGCCGCGACCTTGGAGTGGGTTTTCGGAACCGGCAACATCGCTCTTTCCGCCCTGTGGGCGTTTGTTGGAGCGCTCATCGCCGGTCTCATCTCTCTTGGCCTGGTCTCGTTCTTCGAAACGGCATTCGGGATCACGACCTCCCTCGGCCTGCTCGACCTACTCGACCGCAACCACCCGGCGCTGCGCCTCATCGAAGAGCAAGCCCCCGGCACGTTCAACCACGCGATGCTCGTCGGTGCCCTCGCGGGACGGGCGGCGCGGGCGATCGACGCCGATCCGCTGCTTGCCCAGGCTGCAGCGTGGTACCACGATCTCGGCAAGGTGACGCTTCCCCAGTACTTCGTCGAGAACCAGTTCGGCGTCTCGAATCCGCACGACACGCTCCCGCCGGAGGAGTCGGCGCAGATCATCCGCTCGCACGTCACCGAGGGCCTGAAGCTCGCGAAGCGATACCGCCTCCCCGGCGATGTGACCGACGGGATCCGCATGCACCACGGCACCAGCCTGATGCGCTACTTCTACCACCGGGCGCTCGAGGCCGACCCGGATGTCGACCCGGATCTCTTCCGGCACCACGGGGTGAAGCCGGTGCAGAAGGAAGTGGCGATCGTCATGATTTCCGACGCCACCGAGGCCGCCGCACGGGCGTATGCACGCACCGAGGACCCGACCGCCGCCGGTCTCAAGAACGTCGTCGACTCGATCGTTGCCGAGAAGGTCGACGACGGGCAACTGGATCACTCGCAGCTGACGTTCGGTGACCTCACCCGGATCAAGAGCGAACTGGTGGCCGCGCTCATGGGGTACTACCACACGCGGGTGCCGTATCCCGGTTTCCCCGGCCCGAATGTCGCGGGAGGGGCAACCGCGGCGGCGCTCCCAACGTCGGCGACCGCCTTCACGCCCGCCGATCCGCTCGTCGAGGGGGATGGGTGAACGTCCTCTTCGCCGACGAGCAGGACCAACCGATCGTCACCGACGAACTCCTGAGGCTCGCCGAAGTGGTGCTCGAGGCCGAAGGACTCGACGACGATACCGGCGTCGCACTCGTCCTGATCGACGAAGCACAGATGACCGAACTCAACGAAGCGCACATGGGCAAAGAGGGCCCAACCGACGTGCTGTCGTTCCCGATCGAGTCAGCGACTCCCGGTTCCCCGCCGCAGCGGGCGCCCGGCGGTCCGCCGATCGAACTCGGCGACATCTTCATTGCCCCCTCGGTGGTGCGGCGGAACGCCGGACGGCAGGGTGTGCCGTTCGAGGACGAGCTTGCGTTGATGGTGGTGCACGGCCTGCTCCATCTCCTGGGCTGGGACCACGAGGTTGAGGAAGAAGCAGTTCGCATGGAGCGACGAGAGAGCGATCTGCTCGCCCGGATCGGTAGAGTGCGACCGTGATCGCGGCGGCGTTCGGCTTCTCCATACTCGTGCTCTTCGTGACGGCGCTGGTGCGTGCGTCCGGTGCCACCCTCGTCCGCACGCCACGAGCGGATGCGTTTCGCGACGCAGGAGAGGGCGAGGCCGGGGCCGCTGTGGTGGCCGACCTGCTCGAGGATCGCCTACGCATCCAGCCGGCACTTGGAACCGTCGTCACGACGCTTCTGATCCTGGCCGTGATCCCGGCATCCTGGGCGCTTGCGCGGCTGTTCTCCGGCTGGCAGCTCGCAGTGGCGTATGGAGCAATGGCGATCTTCATCGTGCTCTTGTCGGACCTCATTCCCCGGACCATCGGCCGATCCCGTCCACACTCATTCGCCTACCGATTCTCCCGCATGCTCGCGATTGCCGTGCGCATCGGCGACGCCGCGAACGACCTCGTGTCCGACGAGGACGATCACGACGACGCCGAAGCTCGCGAGGAGCGCGAACTCATCTCCTCGATCATCGAATTCGGAGACACGATCGTGCGTGAGGTGATGGTTCCTCGCACCGACATGGTGACCTTGGCCGCAAGCGCATCGACCGATGACGCCGTCGACCTCGTCCTCGAGGCCGGACGGTCACGCATTCCGTTGACCGGCGAAAACGTCGACGACATCGTCGGTCTGCTCTACGCCCGCGACCTCCTGACGTTGTACGACCAGGCCGCCCCGTCCCGTCCGGCGCGGGAACTGGCCCACGCGGCCTACTTCGTGCCGGAGACGAAGGCGATCTCCGAGCTCCTTCGAGAGATGCAGGCCAAGCAGAAACACCTCGCCATCGTGGTGGACGAGTTCGGCGGCACGGCGGGCGTCGTCACGATCGAGGACCTCATCGAAGAGATCGTCGGCGAGATCGTCGATGAGTACGACGATGAAGAGCCGATGGTGGTGCCCCTCGAGTCCGGCGAGTTCCTGGTCGATGCACGGCTCGATGTCGATGCCCTTGCCAGCATCCTCGATATCCAATTCCCTGAAGAGGAGTGGGACACGGTCGGTGGCCTCGTTCTCGGACTCGCCGGTCGGGTGCCAAACGTTGGCGAGTCGTTCGAATACAACGAAGTCACCCTCGTGGCTGAGGAGGTCCTTGGCCGCCGTGTGTCCCGGGTTCGCGTGGCGCGCCGATGACCGCTGCCGGTTTCATCTCTGTTGTCGGCCGCCCGAACGTCGGCAAGTCGACGCTGGTGAATGCGCTGGTGGGTCAGAAAGTGGCGATCACGTCGCCACGGCCGCAGACCACCAGGAATGCGATCCGGGGAGTTGCGACCAACGGCGATACGCAGCTCGTCCTGGTTGACACCCCGGGGCTGCACAAGCCTCAGAACGTCCTCGGGGAACGGCTCAACGCGCTCGTCTACGGGTCGATCGCCGAAGCAGACGCTGCCCTGTTCGTGCTCGATGCCGAGCAGCCGATCGGCCCAGGCGACCGTCTCATCGCGGCCCGCCTCGCTGAGTCACGAGCGCCTGTCGTGGTCGCCGTCAACAAGGTGGACAGGGCGTCCCAAAGTGAGATCCTCACGCAGCTCACCCGAGCGGGGGAGTGGGACTTCCACGCGTTCGTTCCGATCTCCGCCCTGAAGGGCGACGGCCTCGAAGCGCTGCGGGGCGAACTCGAGCCCCTGATGCCGCAGAGCCCGTTCTACTTCCCCCCAGGCATGCACAGCGACCAACCCGATGCGCTGCTCGCAGCCGAACTGGTTCGAGAGAAGTATCTCGCCCGCCTGCGCGAGGAGCTGCCGCACTCACTCGCCGTCGTGGTCGGCGACATGGAGGAGCGAGAGAACGGGGCGCTCTACATCCCCGCCTCGGTCTATGTCGAACGCCAGTCCCAGAAGGGCATGGTCATCGGCAAGGGCGGCGAGCTCATCAAGACCGTCGGTGCCGAGACCCGCGCAGAACTCGAGACGATCTTCGGCGTCCCCGTGTTCCTCGACCTCCGCGTCAAAGTCGAGAAGGACTGGCAACGCAAGGATTCCACCCTCGACCGCATGGGGTTCTGATAGCCCCGAACTCCGAAGCAGACCGTCAACTCGAATCGGGCGGCGTCCTCGTGCGCGCTCGTATGTCCCGGGCCACAGTCCGTGCGGCCTTCTGCTCGTAGCTTGCAGCCTCTTCCGACGGTGCCCGGCTACGTCGACCTATCCCGGTACCCTCACGCGTATGGCGCTCTACAACGACACGGGGATTGTGCTTCGGTCGTATTCCTTTGGTGAGGCGGACAAAGTGGTGGTCCTGCTCAGCCCGAATCGAGGGAAGCTCAGGACAGTTGCCAAGGGGATTCGCAAGACCAAGAGCCGGTTCGGGGGACGCCTCGAGAGCTGTGTCCACGTCGATCTGGTGCTCTACGAGGGCAAGAATCTCGACATGATCACCCAGGTCTCGATCATTGAAGCCTTCCCAACGCTCCGCCAGCACCTCGATCGCGTCGTCACGGCGGGAACCATGATCGAAATCGCCGATGTCGTTGCCCAAGAGGACGAACCGGCACAGCGCCTGTTCCTCCTCCTCCAACGGGGCCTCCGGGCGCTCGACGGCGACACGCCGCATCCCGACCTCCTGACCGCGTTTCTTCTGAAGGCAGCAGCGATCGTTGGCGTCGCACCTGCCCTCCAACACTGTGCCGGGTGCGGCGCCGAGGAGGGACTCACCCGGTTCAGCTTCGCCGCCGGAGGCGCCCTCTGCGACCGCTGCCGGACGCCCGGGGCCTACGCGCTGCGAGCCGGTGTGACCGAGTATCTCGCGGGCGCGGCTGCGGGGGATTTGTCAGCGTTGCCGGAAGCCGATCCGTCGATGTCGGGTGAGGCACTCGGCATCACGCGGCGATTCCTCGAGTATCACCTTGAACGCCGGCTCGACTCGATGGAGTTGCTCGATGTCTGACGCCGAACACCAGGTCGATCGGAGCCGGATTCCGCGGCACGTCGCCATCATCCTCGACGGTAACGGCCGGTGGGCGAACGCACGCGGCCTTCCGCGAACCGCCGGGCACGCTCAGGGCGAGCCGGCCCTCTTCGACGTTGTCCACGGCGCCCTCGACCTCGGACTCGAGTGGCTCACGGTCTATACGTTCTCGACGGAGAACTGGAGCCGCGACGCCAACGAAGTGGCGTTCCTCATGGAGTTCAACGTCGATCTGCTCGAGCGGCGGCGTGACGAACTCGACGAACTCGGCGTGCGAGTCATCTTCATCGGCGACCACGACGATCCCCGCATCCCGGCACCGGTGCTGGATCGCATGCGGATTGCTGAGGAACAGACGAAGCACAACACCAGGCTCAACATGGTCTACGCCTTCAACTACGGCGGCCGGACCGAGATCGCATACGCCGCTCGTCGGATCGCCGAGGACGTCGCATCCGGTGCCCTCGACCCCGCTGATGTCGACGAAGCGGCGATTGCCTCACGCCTGTATCGCCCGGATATGCCGGACCCTGATCTGCTGATCCGGACATCGGGAGAGCAGCGCATATCGAACTACCTCCTCTGGGAGTCGGCCTACGCCGAGTTCGTGTTCACACCGGTCCTCTGGCCCGACTTCGACCGAAACGAACTGGCCCGTTGCGTTGCCGAGTACCAGCACCGCGATCGCAGATTCGGGAAGGCAATCGATACCGCACCTGAAGACGACCTCCCGGCTTCAGGCTCATAGTTCGCAGCTCGTAGCTCGATCTCCAACCCCGTTACCATCCATCCGCGCCGCCTCACCGAAAGACACCTATGACCGCCGACTTCGACACCATCGTCAACCTCGCCAAGAAGCGAGGCTTCGTCTTCCAGTCCTCTGAGATCTACGGAGGCATCCGATCGGCCTATGACTACGGCCCGCTCGGTGCCCAACTGCTCCGCAACGTGAAGGACCAGTGGTGGCGGTCGATGGTGCAGTTGCGTGACGACATCGTCGGTATCGACAGCGCCGTCATCCAGTCTCCGAAGGTGTGGGTCGCTTCCGGCCACCTCGCCTCCTTCTCCGACCCGCTGGTCGAGTGCCGCGAGTGCCACAACCGCTTCCGCCTCGACAAGCTCGACGACCCAGAGCAATGCCCCTCATGCGGCACCAAGGATTCGTTCACAGAGCCCCGCGAGTTCAACCTCATGTTCCGTACGCACATGGGTCCGGTCGAGAGCGACGACAACGCGGTGTACCTGCGACCGGAGACCGCTCAGGGCATCTTCATCAACTTCGAGAACGTCAGACGCACGGCCAGGATGCGCCTGCCGTTCGGCATTGCCCAGGTCGGCAAGTCGTTCCGCAATGAGATCACCCCCGGGCAGTTCGTGTTCCGCACACGCGAGTTCGAGCAGATGGAAATGGAGTTCTTCTGCCATCCGGACGAGGCCGACACCTGGTTCAAGTACTGGGTCGACGAGCGGCGCAACTGGTACATCGACCTGGGGATGACCGAGTCGAACCTCCAGTTCCGGGAGCACGAACAGGACGAACTCTCGCACTACTCCTCGGGGACCTACGACGTGGACTACCTCTTCCCGTGGGGCTGGGACGAACTCGAAGGGATCGCCAACCGGACCGATTTCGACCTGAAGGCCCACGCCGAGTACTCGGGTGAGGACCTGACGTACTTCGACCCTGCCACGAACGAGCGCTTCATTCCGTATGTCATCGAACCTGCCGCGGGTGCGACCCGAACCACCTTTGCCTTCCTCATCGACGCCTACCAGGAAGAAGAGGTGCGCGGGGAGCAGCGCACGGTGCTCAAGCTGGATCCGCGCCTTTCGCCGGTCAAAGTAGCGGTACTGCCGCTGTCAAAGAAGGAAGACCTCGTCTCGGTCACGGACCGGGTCGCCAGTCTCCTCCGGAGCCGTTGGATGATCGAGGTCGATGTGACCCAGTCCATCGGCCGGCGCTATCGGCGCCAGGACGAGATCGGAACGCCGTACGCCGTCACCGTCGACTTCGACACGCTCGACGACGACCAGGTGACGGTTCGCGATCGCGACACGATGCAGCAGGACCGGATTCCGATCGAGAACCTGGTGGCGTATCTGGCGGACCGGCTGCCGGAGTAGGAAGCGTCGCCGGTCGCCGGTCAGGTGAGACGTCCGTCGGCGACGTAGAGGGTGCGGACGAGGGCGTCGATGCCGGCCAGGGTGCCGGTGAACTCGATGTCGCGGCCGGTGATGAGCCGCGCATCACCGGACGGTGGGAACGCAACCACGGCGCTCACGACGGTGCTGCCGAACAGGTCGTTCTCGAGTGAGGCGACGTCGATGATCGCCTTGTTGAACGGGCTGTCGCCGAGGATCCGGTCGCGTTCGACGGCATCCACCTTCCGGATCTTGCCCGTCCACTGGACTTCGCGTTGGGCGTACAGGTCGGAGTACCGCTGCGCCGTTTCGAAGCTGAGGCGGTTCTCCCCGAAGAGGTCGGCTGCCACCGCGACCGCATCTCGGTCACGACCGTCGTCGGGCTGGTCGTCGGATTGCACGATTGGCTCCGGTCCCGGAACGGGCGGCGTGGCGGCTTCCGTTGGCACGACCTCCGTCGGCGCAATTGGCAGAGGGTCGGTCGGGGAAGCGACGTCTGGCAATGAATCACCGGGTTGCGGTCCCGCAGGCCGGCGGGTCTGCCGCGACCATCCGGCGACCTCGTCGTCCGCAGGAAGCTCCACCCCGAGGGCCCTGAAGATACGCGCCGCGAGGTCGAGCGACCCCGACGCCATGAGCGTCTCTCCGACGGTGAGGCGAGTGTCGATGGATCCCCGGTCCACCGCATCCGGCTCGTACGCTCCGGGCATCGTCCCGCTGAGTCGCTGCTCCATGAGCTCCGTCAGCGCTTCAGACTCTCCCGCATCACCGAGCACGGAAGCTGCTGAAGCGAGTCGCCGCATCGTCGAGACCAGCGTGTCGGCGTCGCGAACCGTCGCGCGGCGGTCGAGGACGATGTGGTCGTCCATCACAACGACCTCCGGGTGGAGAGCGATCAACCGGTTCAAGACCATCGTCGTTCCCGCGTCCAAGACCGCCCGCGCCGCCTGGGGGTCGGCGGCCTGAACGATGAAGGCCTCGTCAAAGACCGGTTGGCCGATGAGGATGTCCTGGGTGCCGAGCACTTTGAGAAACATCCCGAGCCCGGATTGGCGTTGGAGGTGGAGGCCGATCCCGATGGGCGGGAACCCGATGGTATAGCGCGTGAATCGGCTCGAGCTCCGTCCGGTGCTCTTCGTGTAGCTGCGGATCTCGGCGGGAGCGCCGTCCACCGCACCGGCGACGGTGGGGCCGCCGCGCCATGTGCCCGGCGTGAAGGTGAATCCGAGGGTATCGGCGGCGGCCTGCCACGCCTGGTTCGTCGAGTCGAGTTGCCGCTTCGTCGTGATGGCGACGGCCGCCGCGATCAGAAGGCCGAAACCTATGAAGAACGTCCAGAACGGGAAATCTTCCACGCCCCGAGTCTACCGGTCGTGTCAGGGACGGTCCGGCAGGTCGGGTGTGCGACCCTCGAAGTAGGTGGCTAGAACGACCACGGTGCGGCTGCGCCCGGGGGCGAACCTGCGAATGCGCTCGAGCACGTCGCCGAGGTGGTCCGACGAGCGCGCCCGGATCGTGAGCAGGAGATCGAACTCGCCGGTGACCGCGTAGCAGTCCTGTACGAAGGGGAGGGTCTCGATCGATGCTGCAACCTCGGCGAGGGGGATACCGCTCGGTGCCTCGACGCTGACCATCGCGGTGACCGGGAGGCCGACAGCTTCCCAATCGATGGTGATCCGCGTGCCTGCGATCACCCCCCGCTCGGTGAGGCGGCGAACCCTCTGATGGACGGTCGTCGTCGCGACCCCCGTGAGTTCGCCTATCCGGCGGTACGGAAGACGACCGTCCTCCGACAGGAGGGTGATGATTCTTCGGTCAAGTGAATCCATGAGAGATATTCTTCCATAACTATGGGAATATCGATGTACTATTTCCGTTGTTGATGTGGATCTTCCCAAGAGAGGGGCGTGCGTCATGCATCCCGACTATGTGCTTCAGATGAACCGTTCCCGCCAGGCCGCCGCTGCGGCATTCCATGCCAAGCGGTCGAGGCGGTAGAACTCGAACGAAGATGAGGACACCGGAAGCCGGTGTCCTCACTCGCTGTGGCAGAGGGTCAGCCGGCGTAGGCCGGTTGACCGATCCGGGTTCCCGCCGAATCGACCATCGGCAGATACGGCATCGACTCGTCGAGGCCTTTCCACACCGCATACATCGTGGCCGCCGCCGTGAGCGACACGACAGCTCCGTCCGTCGCCGATGCACCCGGAATCGCCGACACCAGTTCGAAGCCATCATCGAACGAAGCGGAGACGGCGGGGGACGAGTATTCGACGCTGCCGTTGATCGACAGTCGGTGCGTCTCGCCATCGAACCGTGACAGCACCGTGACGGTTTCGCCATCCTTCTTGATCATGAAAGCGTTCGTCGACTCCGCGTCGAACTCCGCACGATCGAGGTAGAGCCGCGGCTTGTCCTTGTATGGCTCGCCGGATGTCGGACAGGCGGTCACGCAGTTCCCGCACTCGTTGCAGAAATCCGACAACACGGCGATCTGGTACGGCTGATCGACCCGGAAGCGTGAACGGGCTTGCTCGACGAGCGTGCCTCCCTCTACCAAGAACGACGGGAGGTCGGCCACGAACGCCTTCGTTCGATACGTCATCAGCGCCATGTTCGGGCACACCCCGACACACAGGCTGCAGATCGTGTCACAGTCGACGCACCGGCTTGCCTCGGCCTGTGCCTGCTCGGTCGTGTACGTGAGCATCGTCTCGTTGAAGTTGTTCCGCTCGCTGAGAGCGGTGTGCACTGACGGCACGCGGTACTCACGGTGGGCCCGGCGCATCACCAGAGCCGGCAGATCGTGTGTTGTCGGGATCGGCAGCGGGGTTGTGTCGACAACGGCGCCCGATACCGCTGCGATGATCGCGGCGGCGGCGGCCCGGCCGTCGGCTGCCGCCTTGACGATCGAGGACGGTCCCGCTGCGGCGACATCACCACCGGCGTAGACACCGGGGATCGACGACTCGAGCGTCTTCGGGTCGACTTCGATGTAGCCACGCGACGTCAATGCCGGTGCGGCGTCGCCGAAGAATTCGAGCATCGAGTGCTGACTGATCGCAAGGATGAGCGTGTCGAGTGGGATCTCGAACTCGGAGTCTGCGATGTCGTGCGGAATCTTCCTGCCCGACGAGTCTCGATCGCCCCGGTACTCGGTCCGGGTTGCGATGAGCCCAACGAGTTTGCCGTCCTCGATGTGGAGACCACGCGGGCTTGCCAGTTCCTCGATCGTGATGCCCTCTTCGAGGCACGCGTGCACCTCTTCGCGATCGGCCGGCATCTGGTCGATGGTTCGGCGATAGATGATGGCCACATCGGTTGCGCCAACCCGCCATGCGGATCGTGCACAGTCCATGGCCGTGTCGCCGGCACCGATGACACCGACCCGCGGGCCGACCGGGATTGGATCGTCCTCACGCACGCTGCGCAGGAAGCGCAGGGCATCGATGACGCCCTCGCTGTCTTCGCCCTCGACCCCGAGAAACTTCGGGAGCTGGGCTCCGACGGCGACGAACACCTGGTTGTAACCATCGTTGCGGAGATCCTCGAGAGTGAAGTCTTCACCCGCGGTCTGGTTGTAGCGGATCTCGACACCGAGGGCCGTCAGGATGGCCATGTCCTGGTCGATCTGTTCCTGGGGCAACCGGTAGGAGGGAATCGCGCCGCCGACCATGCCGCCCGGGTAGCCGTGGGCCTCGAAGACCGTCACCGTGGCACCGGCGAGCGCAAGGTCCTGCGCTGCCGCGATGCCGGCAGGACCGGCGCCGATGATCGCGACCTTGGTGTCGACCGAGGCCGTCCGCTCCGGCACCTGTGGCGAGGTTTCGTGCGACATGATGAACCGCTTCATGTCCCTGATCGCCAACGGCTGATCGAGGTGGGTGCGGATGCACGTCGTCTCGCAGAGGTGGTCGCACACCCGCCCGAGGATCGACGGAACGGGGTTGTCTCTTCTGGTCATCGCGACGGCGGCATCCATCCGGCCCTCGCGTACCGCCCGCATGTAGGCGGGCACGTCCTGCGACACCGGGCATTCGTCGACGCAGGGCGCCTCGATGCAGTCGAAGAGGCCGAGTTTCCTGCTGGTCTTCGAATGATCCGTCCGGAACGAACCCTTCTGGTAGCGCCAGTCCTCGCATACTTCCTGGGCGTACGAGCGAAGGTTGACGCGCGCCAGGGTTCGCATGGCGAGTGTCGTCAGCGTCGCTGCCTGCTCCTCCGAGTAGCCGCGCTCGGCGGACCATCGCTGGACGCTCTCCGTAACGGGACCGTGCCATTCGCCACCGAGATAGGTGGCGAGAGCGCGCGCGTCCTTGATCGTGAACGCCAGACCGCTGTCACCCAGCGCCGCGCCTGTCAGCATCTCGCTGAACGCGGTGAAGTGGTGCTCGGCCAGCGCCGTGCACGCGGCAAAGTCCTTGAGGTCGCACGCCTCGGTCTTGTCGAGCGCGTTGGTGAGTTCCTCGAGGTACTGCGGCATGCGCAGGTAGCCACCGGTCTTGAGGAGATCCGAACAGACCGTGATCGTGGTCATACCGGACCGCAGGAGGCTGGTGACGTTGAACGCATCCGCACCGCCAGCGAACGAGAGCAGGAGATCGCCGCGGAACTCTTCCGACAGGCGCAGGGCAAGGTTGGTGGTGACGGCGTGGAGGGCACGCCCCGACATGTACATCATGCCGTCGTCCGGGAACGTCATCCGATGGTTCTCGACTTCGAGGGTGTTCGAGAGCTTCAGCCCGAACGTCAGATCCTTGCTCCGGGCGATGCGCTTCAAGTTGTGAAACATCGGGACGGCGTCCACGTACTTCAGGTCGTGGGCGAATGCCTCGTCGGGGACCACGACGTCGGTGAACCCGAGTTCGTCGTTGATGATCCCGCGCACCCGCTCGGCACCGAGCAGCGTCGGGTTGCACTTCACCGAGGTGTGCAGGCCGCGCTCTTGGAGGAGGTACGTCGTGATCTGCTCGATCTCCTCCGGAGGGCAGCCGTGCATGGTCGACAGCGTCATGGTGTTCGAGATCTGCGCCGGGATGGCCACGTCGCGCACCTCGGGGTAGCGCTCGGCCACGATGTCGACGTACGGACCCAGGTACTCGGAGGAGTCGTTCATCACGTCGAGATACCACTGGACGTTCGGCTTCAGGATGCCTTCGAGGTTGTAGCCGACGCTCATGTTGAAGATCATCCCGGGGGCCTCACCCCGGAACCCGAGCTTCTTGTGGAGGGCGTGGATCAGCACCCAGGCGCGCAGGTACTCATCGAACGACTGATAGACCTTCAGCTCCTGGGACCACTCGACGTTGTAGCCCTCGTCCTCGAGATCGATACAGGGCTTGTTGACATCGAGTTCATCGAGCGTTTGAACGGTCTTCAACTCGATGAAGCGGGCTCCGACGAGCCATGCCACGATGATGTTCTGCGCCATCTGCGTGTGCGGCCCTGCGGCGACGCCGAACGGTGTGTCGAGCACCGTGCCGTAGTTCGGCTGGCGGAATCGGTCGGACTCGCTCGGGGTGAAGAACGCCGCGCGGGGGATCCCGAAAATTGAGTTGCTCGTCTCGAGTTCATCGAAGACCCAGTCGGTGAGCTGTTCCATCGTGATCGGCTGGAAGCGGTCTGACATCGGTCGGCTCCTCTCCGCTACAGGCGGGCGTGCAGGCGGGCGGCTTGTTCTCTGGCCTTGGCTCTGATCTCCTCGGCGTCGACGCGTGTTGTGGTTCCGTTGGCGAACACGACCTCTCCATCGACCTTGACTTCGAGCGGGCGAATGCTCGGGGTGAACGCGATGTGCCACGGGTCCATCGGGTCGTACGACCAGGTGACTTCGTCGTTGAGCGCTCCCGGCACCAGGTTCCAGCCGTTCGCGAGCCACGACCAGGCCGGATCGGGGCCGACGGTTACGTCGATCGATCGCTGCATCACGTAGGCGAGCCGGAAGGACTCGATCATGTTCGCCCCGATCCCGTCGGTGCCCAGCGCGACCGGGTTGCTGAAACGGGCAGGATCCGCGTAGCCCACGCCGTTGTTCAGATTCGACCGCGGATTGTGAAGGATCGTCCCCTTGAGGGTGTGGTCGGTCGGGAGGAAGACGCAGTGGCTGAGGAGCCACTTGTCATTGGTCAGGCCTTCGAGGCGTTCCGGCGCACCGATGTCGCCCGGGCCTTCGCACACATGAATGTGCACGCCGACGTCGAACTCATCGGCGAGTGCGGCTGCCGCTTCGAGGGACTCGTCCGTGCAGGTGAATGCGGCGTGGATTCCGACCATGCCGCTTCCGCCCTCGGAGAGGAACCTACGGTTCTCTTCGAGACCACGCAGCACGCCGTCATGTCCGTGGCGGTCGCTGATGCCGTATGCGGTCACCACGCGGACGCCGACTTCATTGCACGCATCCTCGATGACCGACAGTGATCCCTCGATGGCGTTTGGGGACTCGTTGTGGTCGATGATGGCGGTGGTGCCGGACTCGAGGGCTTCGAGCGCGCCGAGCTTGGCCGACCAGTAGAGCATGTCGAGGTCGAGGGCGGCGTCGAGTCTCCACCAGACCTGGTCGAGGATGCCCTGGAAGTCGGTCGCGACCTCCGGCGGTGCCGGCATGCCGCGCGCGAGTTCGGAGTAGAGGTGGTGGTGGGCACACACGAGTCCCGGGGTGACGTTGCTCATGCGGAGCTCCTCTCGCGAAGCGGTTCGTGGACGTTCATGGGCGTTCTCGTTCTGCGGACGCCGTCAACCTCGTAGTAGGCAGCGGCAATGGCTCCTGCGGTCGGGACGAGACCGATCTCGCCGACTCCCTTCACCCCGAACGGTGATCGAGGCTGGGGGACCTCGACGATGATGGTCTCGACCTCCGGCATGTCCTTCGCTCGGAGGATTCCGAGGCTGCGAAGGGTGTGCTTGGTCGGTCGTGCGAGTTCGTCGGTTGGGAATTCCTCAGTGAGCGCATACCCGACGCCCATGTGGACGGCCCCTTCGATCTGGCCCTCGACCAGCCGCGGGTTCACCGCTCGTCCGACGTCGTGGGCGGCTACCACCTTCTCGATGGCGCCGGTCTCCGGATCGACGATCGCCACCTGAGCGGCGTACCCGAACGCCGAGTGGATCGTGGGGTTCTCGACGTTGTCGTCGAGCGAGTTGGTCCAGTCGACGCGGTACTCGCCGTAGTAGTCGACGCCGGGTTCGAGACCACCTTCCTTGGCGACGCGGCAGGCATCGGCGACG
Source organism: uncultured Actinomycetota bacterium (assembly GCA_963700375.1). Taxonomy (GTDB): domain Bacteria; phylum Actinomycetota; class Acidimicrobiia; order Spongiisociales; family UBA5794; genus JAHEEL01. Next base: position 71,446 of record CAVOXF010000007.1, on the reverse strand, counting down.
CCGCCGGCCGCCATCACGGTGCCGCGCGAGCCGGTGGTCTGCCCGGCTCCGAGTTCTCTCGTCGTGTCGACGATGACCCGGATCCGGTTGGGGTCGACGCTCAGTTCCTCTGCCGCGACCTGGAGTGCGACGTTGTGGACGCCCTGGCCCATCTCGGTCCAGCAGTGGCGGACCTCAACCGAGCCGTCGTCCTCGAGGCGGACCACAGCCTTCGAGATCTCGACGAACCCGTTCCCGAGTCCGGAGTTCTTGAGCGCGATGCCGAGGCCTACCGCTTTGCCGTCGGCCCTCGCCTGGTCGTATGCGGGCTTGACTGCGTCGAGGCATTCACGGATTCCTCGCGCACCGTCGTCCATGATCTGTCCCGGGCCCCACACGCTTCCCGGCTCGATGATGTTGCGGGATCGCATCTCCCAGCCGTCGATGCCGACCGCTTCGGCCAATCGATCCACGATGCCTTCCATGGCGAACTGTGCCTGGTTCGCGCCGAATCCGCGGAATGCCCCGCACACGGGATTGTTGGTGCGCACCGCGATGGCTTCCACGTCGATCGTCTCGACAACATAGGGTCCACTCATGTGACCGGCGGCTCGTTCGAGCACCTTCATGCCGACCGAGGCGTACGGGCCGGAATCGCCGATCATGCGTGAACGCAGCGCGGTGAGCTTGCCGTGGGCATCGCATCCCGCCCACACCTCGATCTCGATCGGGTGGCGCTTGGCGTGGATACGGAACGACTGCTCTCTTGTCAGCGTGCACGAGACCGGCCGCCGGAGCAGGTGCGCAGCGAGTGCGGTTTGCCCCTGATTCGACATGTCTTCTTTGCCGCCGAACGCCCCACCGTTCGAGACCAACTCGACGACGATCGTCTCGGGATTGACGCCGAGGAGTGACGCGATCTGATTCCGGTCGTCCCAGACGCCCTGACCGCCCGAGTACACGTGGAGGCCGCCATCGTCGGTTGGCACGGCAAGTGTTGACTCCGGTTCGAGGAACGCGTGCTCGACCCGCTGGGTCCGGAAGACCTCGTGGATGGTGTGCGCTGACGCTTCGAGGGCGGCATCGACGTCGCCCCTTTGGTATTCCGAGCGGGAGAGGACGTTGCCCTCGAGACCCCACACCGCGTTCTCATCGGATGCGAGCGCGGAGCGAGCATCTGCGAACGGTTCGAGGATGCCGTACTCCACCTCGACCAGGTCGGCGGCGGCGCGGGCGACGCGCTTCGACTCTGCGACAACGATCGCGATCACGTCGCCGTAGTAGGACGTTCGTCCGCCTTCGGGGATGAACACGGGCCAGTCCTCGTAGATGATGCCAACGTGGAGGTTGCCCGGCACGTCCGCTCCGGTGAAGACCGCAACGACGCCGTCGACGGCCTCGGCAGCGCTCGTATCGATCCGAAGCACGTCGGCCCTCGCGTGGTCGGTGAGACGCAGCGCACCGTGGAGCAAGCCCTCTGGTCGGATGTCGTCGACATACCCTCGTTCGCCCAGGGCAAGCTCGACACCCTCGAACTTCGCTCCGGTCTCGCCGACCCGACCGGGCAGGATCGGCGGCACCACATCACCGGAGGCAAGAAGGTCGATCGCTTCGAAGATCTTCGTGTAGCCGGTGCAGCGGCAGAGGTGCCCGCCCAGACGACCCGCTGTGGTCGCACGGTCGAGGTCGGCACCCTTCTGGTCGATCAGGGCCTTCGTCCGAACGAGAATCCCCGGCGTGCAGAAGCCGCATTGCAGCGCCCCGGTAGAGGCGAAGGCATCAGCGAGTCGTCTGCGTTCCGCCTCCTCAAAGCCCTCGAGCGTGGAGACGGATTTGCCTTCGACCTTCTCCATCGAGACGAGACAGCTCTGAATCGCCTTGCCGTCAACGAGGACGGTACACGCGCCGCACTGGCCGGACGGCGAACAACCATCCTTCGGGGAAGTGATGCCGAGTTCTTCGCGCAAGGCGGAGAGCAGGTGTGGATGATCCGCTGAGACCTCGACCGGGAGTCCGTTGACGCTGAACGAAGTGGAATCCATGGTTGAGCCTCCTCTGATTCACCAACGGTATCATCCCCGTGCGGTTGACATTTTGTCAATTCGGTGTCCGGACGGTGGGCGAAGTTGGGCGCGCTAGAGTCTGGATCACGCAACACGGGAGAGCCGATGCCCGGATATCGGGCGGAGTTCATGGTTGAGCCCTTCGTCGAGGGTTCCCTTGGCCCGGCAGTCGTGGCAGCGGTGGACGCCGTTGTCGCTTGCGGATTTGAGCCGAACGTCGACGCCTTCGGCACGAGCATCGAAGGCGACGCCGGGGACGTCGTCGCCGCGCTCGCCGACATGTTGCACGCGGCGATGGGGGCCGGTGCAACGCGAGTCACCGTTCAAGTCGAGCGCCGTCGCGAATCGTGAGTCCGAACGGCCACCCCGTCATCGCTGCAACCCGTCCGGCTATCGAGGCGACCGGCGCAACTGTCGTGCCCCCTTCAGAAGCCGAGGCTCTCGACGTGCCGATCGAGTGGGAGGGCGAGGTCGTCGCGTATGTGCGCGTCGGCTCACTGGCCGATGCGCTCAGTAATCTGGTAGCCCGGATCGAGGAGGAGCTCGGTGCGCCGCTTCCCGATCTCGATCGGACGGGGAAACAGATCGCGGTCCGTCTGCTCGACGAACGGGGCGCCTTCCTGCTGCGACGGTCGATCGAGGACATCGCGGACCTGATGGGTGTGAGCCGCATCACCATCTACAACTATCTGAATGCGATTCGGTCATGACGGAGACGAGGTTCCACGCGCCCGATTTGACAATTCGTCAATCGCGGAGAAACCTGGTTTCGGCTATTGCATGGGAAGGTCGAGGTAAGCATCCGGTGAAGCTGAGATGAGCATCAACCTCAGTCACCAGCAGCGGCGGATCCTGGCGTACAGCATCCCCGTACTCGCTGTCTTCGCCGCCCTCCTGTTCGGTGCCGTGATGCTCGTTCTTCTCGGCGCCAACCCGATCGAGGGCTACTCAGAGATGTTCGTCGGAGCCTTCGGTTCCGGCAACGCGCTGATCGCGACCATTCTCAAGGCAACGCCGCTGCTGTTCGTCGGTACCGGCATCGTCATCGCCTTCCGTGCCAACGTCATCAACATCGGCGCCGAAGGCCAGATGGTGCTCGGCGGCCTCTTCTCCACCATCGCCGCCCTGTACCTCCCGGACATGCCGTCGATCATCATGGTTCCGGTGATCCTGCTGGCGGGCCTCGCCGGCGGAGCGCTCTGGGGTTGGATCCCCGGCATGCTCAAGGCCTACTACCGGGTCAACGAGATCCTGAGCACAATCATGCTGAACATCGTGGCCGTTCAGTTGATGAGCTACCTCCTGCGAGGCCCCCTCATTGACCCGGCGGAGATCGAGAAGGGCACTCGGATTCCCCAGACCGAACGCCTCATGGAGTCAGCCGATCTCCCAATCATCTTCGGAGACCGATTCCACATCGGTCCGATCCTGGCGGTGCTCTGTGCCATCGCCACCTACTACCTGCTGTGGCGGACGCCGCTCGGCTATCGCCTCCGCGCCGTCGGCCTCAGCGAGCATGCGGCCCGATATGCCGGTATCCCAGTTCGTCGGACGATTGCCCTCGCACTCACGATGTCGGGTGCTCTCGCCGGTCTCGCCGGCGCGGTCCTGGTGTTCGGCAGCGAGAGTCACCGCATGGTGACCGACGGATCCACGATGGGGTTCACCGGAAGTGCGGGCTTCAACGGCATTGTTGCCGCCCTGCTCGGTGGCCTCCACCCGCTCTGGACGATTCCTGCCTCGTTCCTCTTCGGTGGTCTCATCGTTGGTGGTCAGGCGCTGCAGCGAGCCGTTCAGGTTCCGTCCGCGTTGATCGTTGCTCTCAACGGTCTCGTGGTCATCTTCGTCGTGGCGGCCGACCGCTACCGGGTGAAGCTTCTCGCGAGGGATGGGCGGGACGAGGAGATCGCAGATGACGGCGGAACGCCCCTCGGTGACGACGACTCCGCGCTCGGCTCGGTGTATGACGCCGCGCCGAGAGGCACCGACTCTTATGGCGAAGCCGAGTACGGGGAGGACCCCCGATGAGCGAGATCTTCACTACCGCTGTGATGGTTGCGGTGCTCGCCTCGGCCATCCGCCTCGCCGTGCCGCTCCTGTTGGCGGCACTCGGCGAGACCTTCGGGCAGCGGAGCGGCGTCCTCAATCTCGGTGTCGACGGCATCATGCTGCTCGGTGCGTTCACCGGCTACTACGCCGTGCTCAAGACCGACAACGTGTGGCTCGGCCTGCTCGCAGGAGCCATTGTCGGCCTGGTCCTTGGTCTCGGCTCCTGCGGTGATTGCGGTGACGCTGAAGGCCGAGCAGGGGATCAGCGGTATCGGTGTCTATCTCTTCGGACTCGGGATGAGCGACCTGCTGTTCCAGAAGCTCGTCGGCACGCCGGTTCCGATCGATACCTTCCCGCAGTTGGACATCCCGCTGCTCTCCGATATCCCGTACGTTGGGGAAATCTTCTTCCAGCACAGCCTCGTCATCTATCTCGCCTTCCTGTCGATCCCGGTCGCGACGTTCGTGATCAATCGGACCACGTTCGGTATGAAGATCCGGGCCGTCGGTGAGTACCCCGACGCGGCCGACACCCTCGGAGTGAGCGTTGCCGGCGTCCGCTACGCAACGGAGATCATCGGGGGCACCCTGGCCGGTATCGCCGGTGCGGTCCTGGCCATCACACTCGGGATCTTCCAGCAGAACCTCACGAACGGAGCGGGGTTCATCGCCATCGCGCTCGTCTACTTCGGCGCGTGGCGCCCCACCGGCATCATGCTCGGCGCGTTGCTGTTCGGTTTCGTCAACGCTTTGGTGCTGGAGCTGAAGACGCAGGACATCATTCCCAGGGATCTTTCGAACCTTGCTTCGATGGCGCCCGCAATCATCACAATCTTGGCCCTGGTGTTCGTGGCACGTCGCTTCAGGGCGCCGTCTGCGTTGACCAAGCCATTCACGAGAGGGAAGTAAGGGGCCGCGCCTGCGGCCCGTCATTCAAGGAGGAAGCAGTGAAGAGAAGAAGTATCACGATGATCGTGCTGATCGCGGCGCTGGCGCTCGTCGGCGCAGCCTGCAGCAGCGATAGCGGCGGTGGCGACGATTTCAAGGTTGCGATCATCGCACCGTCCGCGTCGAACGACCTCGCGTTCACCCAGTCGATGGTTGATGCCGCCAACAAGCTGAAGGAAGACGGCGTGATCGGCGAGGTCGCCGTGACCGACGGCACGTTCGTCGTCGAAGACGCCGCGGTTGCGATCCGCGACTACGCCTCGCAGGGCTACGACCTGGTCATCGCCCACGGCTCGCAGTACGGCGGCTCGCTCCAGGAGATCGCACCGGACTTCCCGGATGTGTCGTTCGCGTGGGGCACGGCAGCCGACACATTCGGCCTTCCGAACGTGTACTCGTATGAGGCGGCATCGGAGCAGGGTGGAGAGGTCATGGGCAAGATGGCCGCGGCCCTTTCGCAGTCGGCGAATATTGGCATCGTAGGACCGATCGAGGTCGGCGACGCGAAGCTCTACGTCGATGGTTTTGAGGCCGGAGTCAAGGCCCAGAATCCTTCAGCCACCGTCAACATCAACTACATCGACTCGTTCAGCGATGTCGCGCTCGCTTCCGAAGCTGCCCAGTCGCTCATCAGCGCGGGGGCGGACGTCCTGTCCGGAACTGCCCAGATGACGGTCGGAGCGGTCGGCGTTGCCAAGACCGACGGCGTGCCGTGGTTCGGCACGCAGTCCAACCAGACGAGCCTCGCTCCCGAGATCGTGGTGGCCTCGCAGGTCTACCACTGGGAGAACATGCTCGAGGACTGGGTCACGAAGATCAGTGATGGCACGCTTGGCGGCGAGCTGTACAAGATCACCTTCGCCAACGAAGGCCTGGTCATCGAGTACAACGACGACTACGACCTGCCGGACGACGTCAAGAAGATCGGCGACGACGCCATCAAGGCGTTCAAAGACGAGGGCTGAGTAGGACGAAGGCTGGTCGGGGGATCGAACGATCCCCCGACCGACCGAACAGGAGTGACGTGTGACGGCTAGCCCGATGCTCGAGATGCGGGGGATCACCAAGCGGTTCCCGGGTGTGATCGCGAACAGCGATGTCGACTTCGATGTGTACGCAGGCGAGGTTCACACGCTGCTCGGCGAGAACGGGGCGGGCAAGAGCACGCTGATGAAGGTCCTGTACGGGCTGTATCCGCCCGACGAAGGGACCATCCGGATCAACGGCGAACTCGTGACGATCGACAGCCCGAACGACGCGATCGGGCTCGGGGTTGGAATGATCCACCAGCACTTCATGCTGGTCCCCACACTGACGGTCGCCGAGAACGTGGCGCTGGGTCTGCCATCGAGTCGTGGGTTCATCACCGACCTCGATGTCGTCTCGAAGCGCATCATGAAGTTGGCCGGCCAATACGGGCTCGAGGTCGATCCATCGGCCGTCGTGTGGCAGCTATCGGTCGGTGAGCGCCAGCGCGTCGAGATCATCAAAGCCCTCTACCGCGAGGCCAAGCTTCTCATCCTCGATGAGCCCACAGCGGTGCTGACGCCGCAAGAAGTCGATCAGCTGTTCACAACGCTCCGTCAGCTGACGGCCGATGGACGCGGTCTGATCTTCATCTCGCACAAGCTGCACGAGGTGCTGGCCCTGAGCGACCGCATCACGGTCCTGCGACACGGAGCCGTCACCGGCGAGGTTCCCGTTGAGGGCGCCACCCGCGAGAGCCTCGCCAACATGATGGTGGGGCGGCAGGTGAAGCTCAGTCCCGATCGGCTCCCCGCCGAGCCGGGCGAGGTTGCACTCGAGATTCGGGATCTGACCGTCATGGGAGACCGCGGACTCGTGGCTGTCGATGGCCTGAGCCTCGACGTTCGCAAGGGTGAGATCCTCGGCATTGCCGGGGTGTCCGGCAATGGACAGCGCGAGATGGCGGAGACGATCGCCGGGCTGCGTGAGGTCAAGAGCGGGACCATCAAGATCGAAGGCACGGACGTCACCAATGTGCTCCCGCTGAAGATCAGGCAGGCCGGTCTCGCCTACGTTCCGGAAGAGCGGATGAGGGAAGGTGCCATTGCGGACTTCACCGTGTGGGAGAACCTGCTGCTCATCGACTATGCCAGTCCCGAGTATTTGAAGGCCGGCATGTTCAATTTCACCGCGATCAAGGACCATGCCAACGAATTGGTCGAGTCCTTCGATGTACGGACCCCGTCGATCGAGACCTCATGCGGAAGCCTCTCGGGCGGAAACATCCAGAAGGTCATCATGGCGCGAGAGCTGTCATCGTCTCCGATCGTGCTGGTCGCGTCGCAGCCGACTCGCGGCGTCGACATCGGTGCGGCCGAATACATTCACCGGCGATTGATCGACAAGCGCAACAAGCTGACCGATGCAGAGTTCATCCAGCAGAAGCTGCTCGAACACCGTACGGCGATGACGGCTGTGCTGATGATCTCCGAGGATCTGGACGAGGTCTTCGGCCTGTCGGACCGGATTGCGGTGATGTACGAGGGCAAGATCATCGGCATCGTTGATCCTGAGACGGCAACCCGCGAAGAAGTCGGCTTGATGATGGCGGGCGTAGCGCAGAGCGAGACGGCCTGAGCCAACCGGTCCCGCGCACCGGCATGTTCATTGTGCGGTGCCTCTACGCTGGCCCCTGATGGCGTACTCGCGTGAAGACATTGATCGGGTTCGTGAACGCACCGACCTCGTTGAACTCGCATCCGAGGTGACCCGGGTCAAACGGTCGGGGCGTTCGGTCATGGCCGTGTGCCCGTTCCATTCGGAGAAGACCGCGTCGCTCTCGATCGACCCGGCCCGCGGGCTGTTCCACTGTTTTGGATGTGGCAAGAGCGGGGACGTTTTCGGGTGGGTCCAGGAAACGCAGGGCCTTGGTTTCTCCGATGCACTCGAGCTCCTCGCCCGCAGGGTGGGGGTCACGCTCACCGTCGACCCCGACGCGGCGAAGCACCGGGACCGCCGTGAGCGGCTCATTGAGGCGGTGGAGCGTTCGGTCGAGTTCTACACCACGCGTCTCAAGACGGGCAGCGATGCCGGGCATGCCAGGGGCTACCTCCGCAGCCGTGGATACGACGGCGATGTCGTCGACCGGTTCCACCTCGGGTACTCGCCCGAGACGTGGGACGCCCTCGTGAATCATCTGCGAGAGGCCGGAGTGAAGGACGAGGCGATGACCGCTGCCGGCCTGGCGTCTCGATCCAGCCGTGGCGGCCTCGTCGATCGGTTTCGGAACCGTCTCATGTTCCCGATCTACGACGTACGAGGGCGATGCCGTCGGTTTCGGTGCCCGCCTGCTCGATGGCGAGGGGCCGAAGTACCTGAACTCCCCGGAGACGCCGATCTACCACAAGTCCCGCCTGCTCTACGGCCTGAACTGGTCGAAGTCCCAGATCGTGCGCTCCGACGAGTCGGTCGTGGTCGAGGGCTACACCGACGTGATCGCCTTCCACCTCGCCGGCATGCCGGTTGCGGTTGCGACCTGCGGGACGGCGCTCGGGGAGGAGCACCTCGACCTGCTGCGCCGATTCTCCAAGCGGGTCGTCCTTGCATTCGACGCCGACGAGGCCGGTGCCGGGGCCGCGGAGCGCGGCTTTGAACGGTCCGTTCCGGGCGATCTGGATCTGCGCGTCGCGGTTCTCCCCGAGGGCCGCGACCCGGCAGATCTCGTCGCCGACGGGCGCATCGACGCTCTGAAGGCCGCCGTCGAATCGTCGGACCCGCTCCTGCAGTTCCGGATCGATCGAGAACTCGCGGGTTTCAACCTCGACGAACCCGAATCCCGCGGGCGTGCGGTCCGGGCTGCTGCAGCCCTCATCGCGCTGCACCCCGATGCCGTCGTGCGTCATGAATACGCGGTTCTCGTGTCGCGGCGCACGGGCGTGGACGTCCCGACCGTCGAGTCGGCGCTCCGTGGATCGGCCCAGCCGAGCGCCGCAACGCCACAGCTACTCGACGAATTGAATCTGACCGGGCCGCAGCGCACGGAGCGCGAGGCGCTGCGCCTCTTCCTCGCCAACGATGCGGACGCCCGGGCGCTCGGTTTCACGGCCGATCTCTTCTCGGAACTGGCCTATCGATCGGCATTCGAGTTGATTTCCGAGCTGGTCGAGCCGCTCGAACCCGGTGTAGCTCCAGATCTCGGCGCTTCGATCGGCTCCGATGACGTCCCGGAGGGTGCCCTGCTGCGATTGCTGGCGCTCCAGCAGCGACCGCTTCCCGATGCGTCCGATGTGCTGAAACGCCTCAAGCAGGACGCGGTTGAGCGCAGAATTGCACTTCTACAGACCGAACTTGCCGGCGTCGATGCCGCCGCCGACGCTCAGGGGTATTCAGAACGGTTCGAGCGCCTGATAGCGTTGCAGAACGAACGCAGGGAATTGCGGAGTAGAGAATGAACGAGATTGTCCGAATCGTCCTGGACGAACTGACGGCGAGGGGCCGCCAGCGGGGCTTCCTCGTCATGACCGAAGTCCAGCAAGAGCTCGAAGAAGTCGGCGCACCGGACGAATCGTTCGACGCCGTGTTCCTCGCCCTTCGCGAAGAGCGCATTCCGATCCGCGAGGACTCGGCGAACAGTCTCTCGGCCACGAATCTCTCGAATGACGAGTTGGTCCATGTGTCCGATCCGGTTCGCATGTACCTCCAGGAGATCGGGCGGTTCCCGTTGCTCACTCCGCAGCAGGAAGTCGAACTCGCCATGCAGGCCGAGGCCGGCACTCGTGCCGAGGATCAACTCGAAGATGGGGAGGCTCTGGCACCGGCGGAGCGGATCATCATCGAACGCACGGTCCGCAACGGCGACAAGGCTCGCAAGCGGCTCGTCGAAGCCAACTTGAGGCTCGTCGTCTCGATTGCCAAGAAGTACATCGGGCGCGGCCTCAGCCTGCTCGACCTCATCCAGGAGGGCAATCTCGGGCTGATCCGGGCCGTTGAGAAGTTCGACTACCGCAAGGGCTTCAAGTTCTCGACGTACGCAACCTGGTGGATCCGCCAGGCGGTGACGCGGGCGCTCGCCGATCAGGCCCGCACCATCCGGGTACCCGTCCACATGGTGGAGACGATCAACAAGCTCGCCAGGATCCAGCGCACGCTCATGCAGGAACTCGGCCGGGACCCGACGATCGAGGAGATCGCCGAGGAGCTCGAACTCGAACCGGACAAGGTCACCGAGCTCCGCAGGATCGCCCAGGACCCCGTTTCGTTGGAGACCCCGCTGGGGGAGGAGGACGACTCGACGCTCGGCGACTTCGTCGAGGACACCGAGGCGGAGATCCCGGTGGAGGCTGCGGCGTTCCACCTGCTCCAGAGCTACTTGAGTCTGGCCCTCGAAGCCCTGAACGATCGCGAGCGCGACGTCCTGGTCATGCGATTCGGCCTTGCCGACGGCAAGGTTCGCACGCTTGAAGAGGTCGGTGATCATTTCCACGTGACCCGGGAACGCATTCGTCAGATCGAGACCAAGGCCCTGGCGAAGCTGCGCCAACCAGCCCGTGCACACAAGCTCGAGGGCTACCTCGAAGGCGCCTGACAGCGGGGGCACCTTGTCCCCCCGCCCTGAGGGTGGGGGGCCGCGGAGGAGCGCCAGCGACGACGCGGGGGATGACCGAGAACAGCGAGATTCTTGTTGCCACACATCGGCTTCGGTCACCGGCCGCTGATGCGTTGCGGGGATGGGACACCAGGTTCTCACCACCGAGACGATCGAGCAGGTCGCGTTCAACGCACGGTATGTGTCGGTTCAGCCCAACCTCGACGGGTCGGCGTGGCGTCTCCACGGGCGGCTCCCGGGTTCAGTGGGTCGGGTCGTCGTCGACGCCCTCGACGCGAGCGGCGACGTCTTCGCAGACGAACCCGACGCCACCGTGGCACGCACCACCCGCAACGCCGACGCACTGTGGTCGAGCAGCCTCGACTCCCTCATCGGTGGTGACGGCGCCACGATCGAATCCGCTGCCCCCATCGTGACGATGTTCGTGGACGAGTCGGAGGCGGCTGGTACGAATGGTGAGGCCGGTGTTCAGGTTGAGGCCGGGCCGCGGGTCGGGGCGCACACGACTGAAGCGATCCTCTGCGACGGTGTCATCGACGTCACCCCGCTCGCCCTCGGGACGCCGCAGCCGGGTGATCGCGCCGAGGCTGCGCCGGTGTGTGCCGGTTCGTGACGGCGGGGTCTGCACCGCGGCAGGCCGCGTGCGCGCTCTCGCCTCCAGATGCATCACACCATCCCCTGGTCCCACAGCGACCGCACCGACCCGGAGACCCTCTCGACCCTGTGCTGGTTCCACCACCACGCCGCGATCCATGGCCACCGCTCCACCATCGACCCTTCATCGTCACCCCAACGCAGACGACACTCACACCCACACATCCACGCCCCACCAACCCGCACAACCTGGAAAGTCGCGTAGCGAAGCAGGAGCCGGTCCGCAGCAGAAGGGGCTCCGGGCACCAGAACCGTGAGGATGAGGTCTGCCGCGTATTCCGGCTCGTAGCTCGCAGCTGACGGCCCGTTCGACCGCCACCGCTCCCATAGGACCTGAGCGCTACGCCTACGCCGAACCGTTCGTCTCGGCGCGTTCGTTGATCTTCTCGCTCGCTGTGATCAGACCCTGGCCCGCGGCACGACGCACCGTGGTGGTCGAGCGATCCGCGGTGGAGGTCACTCTTCGGACGATCGCGCTGTTGCGGACGCCGTCGTATGCGTTCTTGAGTTGGTCGTACCGCTCGCGGCCGGCTCGGGCGCCCAACACGAACCCGACAGCAAGACCAACAGCGAGGCCTGTTCTGAGCTTCATGGAGTGATTGTCTCACATCGGGAGTGGTGTCGGTCCGGCAGGGGAGTTGGGGTTGCCCTCTGGTATTCTTCACGCCGCCCGCCTCTCCGGCGGGCGCCTTCCGGGGTAGCTCAATCGGCAGAGCAGCGGACTGTTAATCCGTTTGTTGGGAGTTCGAGTCTCCCCCCCGGAGCAATCGGGCGTGGAACCACTCCACCGCACCAAGAAGAGGTATCGCCGAAGGCGCCGCTCGATGAACACTCCCGGGGTGACCGCTTGAGCGGGAACCCTGCGAGAATCGCACCTACCCGCTAAGGAAGACGCTTCAGATGTCCGGCAATGCCATGTTCGAAATGACCGATACCGCCCTGATCTCGGTCGCTCATGTTGATGCCCCGGAGGTCGTAACCTCAGCGCAGTTCGACGAGGTTCTCGCGGACACCTATGCCCGGGTCGGGACTCAACCGGGTCTGCTCGAGAGCCTGGCCGGCATCCGCGAACGCCGGTGGTGGCCCGAGGGATACCTGTTCACGGATGCCGCAGCGGCCGCCGGAGCGAAGGCGATCGAAGCCGCAGGTATCCGTGTGGAAGAGATCGGCCTTTTGATCGACACCTCGGTCTGCCGTGACCGGCTCGAACCCTCGTCGGCGGTGACCGTTCACCACACCCTCGACCTTCCAAGCTCGTGCCTCAGCTTCGACCTCTCCAACGCCTGCCTCGGGTTCGTGAACGCTCTGCAGGTCGCCGGCAACATGATCGACAGCGGTCAGATCGACTACGCGTTGATCGTCGACGGCGAGGGAAGCCGCGCCCTGCAGGAAACAACCCTGGCCCGCCTCTCCGGCCCGGACGCGACGATGGCCGACCTCTTTGCCGAGTTTGCCTCGCTCACCCTCGGATCAGGAGGTGCGGCAGCGGTCATCGGCCGCTACTCCGACAACCCCGGCAGCCACCAGGTGGTTGGTGGGATGGCGCACGCTGATACCAGCCACCACAAGCTCTGTGTCGGGAGCCTCGACAGGATGCAGACCGACACGAGAGCCTTGTTGGAAGCGGGGCTTCAGGTCTCCAAGCTTGCGTGGGGCGACGCCGAGGAGCACGGATACCTCGACGCCGACCGCTACATCTTCCATCAGATCTCCCAGGTGCACACGAACATGCTCTGCGAGCGGCTCGGGATCGATATCAACAGAGTCCCGCTCACGTTCCCGTTCCTCGGCAATGTCGGCCCGGCATCGATTCCGATCACGCTTTCCATGGAGGCCGAGAACCTCAATCCAGGCGACCAGGTGTTGCTGATGGGCATCGGTTCGGGCATCAACACAGCGGTGATGGAACTGCGCTGGTGACGGCCGGCCCCGTCTCGCCCGCCGCTCTGCCACCACCCGGCCTCCCCGGCCTCGAACCGGAGTGGTCGCGCCTGATCGAGACACCGGATCTCGACGGTGTTGGGCGAACATGGCATCTCCTCGACAATCAGGTCGTCGATCCCACGTTCACGCTGCTTTGTGTCCACGGGAACCCAACCTGGTCGTATCTCTGGCGCGCCCTGATCGTTCAGGCGCCGGACAACGTTCGGGTCATCGCGATCGACCAGCTCGACATGGGGTACTCGGAGCGGACCGGCACGGTACGCCGTTTGCAGCAGCGGGTCGATGATCTGTCCGCTCTCAGCGACCAGCTCGATCTCAGCAGTCCGATCGTCGCTGTCGCCCACGACTGGGGCGGGCCCATCGCCCTCGGCTGGGCGGAGCGTCACCGCGAGCGGGTTGCCGGCCTCGTCTTGATGAACACGGCGGTGCACCAGCCCGCTGGTTCCGCCGCACCGGGATTGATCCGGACGGTCCGGGTACCCGGGGTGCTGAAGACGGTATGCTCAACGACTCCGATGTTCGTTCGCGGGACCATGGCCCTCTCCCGACCTCGCCCGGCCCGCGCGATCCGCGAGGCCTACGAAGCCCCATACGGCAGCGCCGACCGACGAGCCGCTATCGCTACGTTCGTTGAGGACATCCCCCTGAGTCCGGACCATCCGAGTGCAGAAGCGCTGGACAGGATCGCCGCCGGCCTCTCCGACCTGCGGGAAACGCCAACGCTCCTGCTGTGGGGGCCGTCCGACCCGGTCTTCTCCGATCTGTACCTACGCGACTTCGCTGAACGGTTGCCGCAGGCGGATGTTCACCGCTTCATCGGCGCCAGTCATCTCGTACCGGAAGACGCCGACATCGCGCCTGTCGTGTACGAGTGGCTCGAACAGATCGACCGCCGCCCGCTCGCGTCGGAAGCCGCGCACGAGCGTGCGCCGCTGTGGGGGGCGCTTGCCGATCACGCTGCCGATGAGGCGATCGCCATCGTCGAGATGGGGCCCGAGGGGCCTGAGGCGGTGATCTCCTTTGCTGAACTCAACGCGGATGTGAACAGGGTCGCGTCGGGTCTTGCCGACCTCGGCGTCGAGAAGGGAGACCGGGTCGCCCTCCTGGTGCCGCCCGGCATCGACGTGGCCGTCTGCGTGTATGCCTGCTGGCGCCTCGGGGCTGTCGTGGTCGTTGCCGACGCCGGTCTTGGTGTGCGCGGCATGACCCGGGCGCTGACGAGCGCGAACCCCGCATATCTCATCGGGATTCCCCGTGCCCTCGCCGCCGCCCGTGCTCTGCGCTGGCCGGGCGTTCGCATCTCATCGGTTCCGATGTCGCGGGCGCAGCGGCGGATGGTCGGGGTGGCCGCGACTCTGGACGAACTCCGTGAACACGGTCGCGGGCGTCCGGTGCCCCCTCCACCCACCTCATCCGACGAAGCCGCGATCGGGTTCACGTCGGGAGCGACCGGTCCGGCGAAGGGCGTCACCTATCGACATCACCAGATGCAGGCGCAACGCGACGCCCTCGTCGACCTCTTCAACATCAGGTCCGATGACCGCCTGGTGGCCGCGTTCGGTCCGTTCGCGCTCTACGGCCCGGCGATGGGGATCCCTTCTGTGGTGCCCGATATGGAGGTGACGTCGCCGGGGAGCCTGACCGCAAACGCGCTCGCCGCTGCCGTCCAGTCCGTCGACGCGACGCTGGTCTTCGCCTCGCCTGCCGCGCTGAGAAACGTGGTCGCCACCGCGGATCAGATGTCTCCAGAGGACGCGGCGTCCATGCAGGACGTGCGTTTGCTGATGTCGGCCGGGGCTCCGGTGCCTGCGGCGATCCTGCGGTCCGTGGGACAACTCCTTCCCGCCGCCGAAGCCCACACGCCGTACGGCATGACCGAGGTGCTCCCAGTGGCGGACATCAGCCTCGCCGGCATCGAGGCTGCAGGGTCGGGAGATGGCGTCTGCGTCGGGCATCCACTGCCCTCGGTCGACGTCGCGATCGATCCGCTCATCGCGGCCGAGCCCGTGAACACGGGATTGACGGCTGAGCCGGGCGTCGTTGGAGAGGTGTGCATTCGGGCTCCGCACATGCGCGACGGGTACGACAAGCTCTGGATGACGGAGCACGCCGCGTCACAGCCCGAGGGATGGCACAGGAGCGGAGACGTCGGGCACCTGGACGAGGAGGGCCGGCTGTGGATCGAGGGCCGGGTGGGTCACATCGTGACGACCGCCAACGGTCCCGTGACTCCCATCGGGATTGAACACGCGGTGGCGAACGCCCCGCAAGTGGAGCACGCCGCCGTGGTCGGAGTCGGACCGGCAGGTCTGCAACAGGTCGTCGTCGTTATCGTGCCCGCTGGGGGCAGGTCGCGTCCGGGTCTGGCCGACGAGGCCCTCTCCGACATCGTTCGGGCTCGGGCCCCCGACGTCGACGTTGCCGCGGTCCTCGTGGCGCCACGCCTCCCCGTCGACAAGCGCCACAACTCCAAGATCAACCGAACACGGCTCGCCCGATGGGCGGAACGAGTGCTCGCGGGTGGGAGAGTCGGGCGCATATGAAGGTGCTCGTCACCGGTGCGACGAGCCTGCTCGGCGGAGCCGTGGTCGAGCGACTGGTCTCGCGCGGCGACGACGTGTCGGTATTCCAGCGCCGTTCCGGCTTCTCCGACCTCGCGGAGCACCTCGGCGACGTCGCGGACCCCGACGCCGTCGACGGGGCGGTTGGCGGCGTCGATGCCGTGATCCACCTTGCGGCTCGTGTGGGTGTGACCGGGCCATGGTCCGAGTACGAAGCCGCCAACGTCATCGGCACCCGGAACGTCGTCGCGGCAGCGAAGTCGTCCGAAGTCCGGCGGCTCGTGTATGTCTCATCACCGTCGGTCGCCTATCACGGCAAGTCGCTCGTGGGCGCTCATGCCGGATCGGCCGATCCAGACCGTGCGCGGGGCAACTATGCGCGGAGCAAGGCACAAGGCGAATTGATCGCCCTCGGCGCAGACTCGCCCGACCTGGCGGTGGTTGCCATCAGGCCCCATCTCGTGTGGGGGCCGGGCGACACGCAACTCATCGGCCGAATCGTCGAGCGTGCCCGCTCCGGACGGCTCCCAACCATCGGGACGGGCGCGGCGCTGATCGACACGACCTACGTCGCCAACGCGGCCGACGCACTCGTGGCTTCCCTCGACCGCGCCCCCGAAATCGGTGGACGGGCGCTCGTTGTCACGAACGGAGAGCCACGTCCGGTGCGCGAGATCCTGAACCGCATCGTGCTCGCTGCAGGTCTCGAGCCGTCTCGCGTGCGGATTCCCTATCGCGTTGCCTGGGGCGGTGGCTTCGTTGCAGAGCGGATCTGGGAGCGGCGGGGGAGCAGTGGCGATCCGCCGATGACCAGCTTCCTCGCCGAACAACTCGGGACGGCCCACTGGTTCGCTCAGAGTGAGACCCGCCGCGCGCTGCGGTGGCGTCCCGCGATCACGCTTGCGGAAGGGTTCGACCGTCTCGGCGCGTGGTTCGCGGCCGACACTCCGACGACTGACGACGTCGTCTGACCCTCCGGATCCTCGACCGAAGCGCCGATCGCGGTCTTGCCGGTCCAGGCTGGATTCTCCCGATACTCGGCTCAACTCCAGGCTTGTGTTTGCCGACACAAGCGTATGGAGACAGTCGCGCTGCACCCATCGAGGCACAGTGCGGAAAGAGACGCCCGCGTTGCCAGATTCGGGCGACGGCCAGCGAACTGACCGAAAGGGTCGAAGGATGAGATCACAGATGTCCGGCAGGCGGCGAGTGGAACTGAGCGTGCTTCTGGTCGCTCTTGCGCTGGTGGCGGCTGCTTGTGGGGGCTCAGGAGAGGACGCCGCCGATAGCGAAACCACGGTTGTGGTCGTTGCCGACGCAGACAATGCGGTCAAGGCCCTCGAGGATGTGCGGGGCGCCGTCGTCCGCATCGAAGCTCAGGGGTCATTTGACTATCCGGGCGAAGGCACTTCCTACAACGAGGGGTCGTCCGGAAGTGGCTTCTTCATCAGTCCGGACGGGATCGCCGTGACCAACAACCATGTCGTTACCGGCGCCGCCTTTCTCCAGGTCTATGTCGACGGCGAGGACGAACCTCGCAACGCCAAGATTCTTGGAGTCTCTGAATGCTCCGACCTCGCCGTGATAGATGTTGAAGGTGAAGGGTTCGAATACCTCGCCTGGTACGCCGACGAAGTGGCGGTCGGAATCAACGTCTACGCCGCCGGCTTCCCGCTCGGCGATCATGAATACACCCTCCTCGATGGCATTGTCTCGAAAGAGAACGCCGACGGTGAGACGAGCTGGGCCTCCGTTGACAAGGTCATCGAGCACACGACCGACATTCTTCCCGGAAACTCCGGTGGACCACTCGTCACCGACCAGGGTCGCGTCGTGGGCGTGAACTATGCGGGAGACGACCAAGGCCAGACGTTCGCCATCGGGTATGACGAGGCCCGCCAGGTCATCCCGATGCTCCAGGCCGGTGAGGACGTCACATCGATCGGCATCAACGGCTCGGCGCTGCTGACCGAAGAAGGGTCCGGCATCTGGGTCTACTCAGTCGCTTCCGGGTCTCCAGCCGATCTCGTAGGCATCCGGGGCGGCGATATCGTGAGCGAGATCGAAGGCCTCATCCCAGCGACGGACGGGACGATGTCTGACTACTGCGACGTCCTTCGGAGTCATGACGCGGAGTCCGCGATTCAGATCGAGGTCTGGCGCGATTCCGAACTCGCGTACATGGAGGGCACCCTCAATACCGACAAGAAGCTTGCCCTCATCGGAGGCGGCACGGCCGGCGGCTCAACGCCAGAAACGACGGTTGCCGCCGGCGACGGCGGTTCCGACACGACGGCGGGCGGCGGCGAGACGGCCGATCTGGTCGTCGGCGATTGCCTCGACGACGACCAGCTCGCGCTCTACGCGGAGGGATCCGGGTACACGACGATCGCCTGCGCCGATCCGCACGACAACGAGGTCTACTACACAACCCTCTTTGCCGATGGGCCGTACCCGGGCGATGAGGCTCTGAGTACCGAACTGCAGAGTGTGTGTCTCAACGGGTTCGCTGCATACGTGGGCAGCGACTACGAGGTGTCGGCGCTCGACATCACCGGGACATGGCCGGAGCAAGACGGGTGGGAGGCAGGGGGCCGCAGCGGCGTCTGTCTCCTCTATGCGATGGATCTCACCAAGCTGACCGGATCCGCCTACCAGAGCGGCCTGTAACCCCTTTCGTCGAACCCAACGCACGAGTCAGCTGGCGCCGCACAGGGCGCCCCCTGACTCGTGCTCTGGGGATTCTCGCCGCGACGACGCGAAAGTGGTCGAAGGCGGTGGGCCCGTTCTCAGGTCTCGGCGTGCGCGTGTCGAAGACGACCGCCGCAAGAGGGGAACACGCTCGCCGGATGCGGGCTGGCGGATACGATGACCGTCGAGGCAGGAATCGTCGCGGCACAAGGTGCGCGGCTCGGTGTCGGGTACGGTCGGGGACTCGTTCGCATCGGGGGTATGTGGCGTGTACGGCACGTCTTCCGCGTTGTCGCGTCGCTCACCGTCATCACGTTCGAGATCGCGTCCGGCACGGTCTGGCACTGGCGGGCAGGGGGGCTTCCTCACTGCTGCGCCGGCGGCTCTCCTCAACGCAACGCCGGCGCAGAACATCTTCGTCGATGAGAACTCCTCCAACCCCGTTCTCGGACCGTGCTCTCGTGCGATCCACGGGGTGATCCGTCCCTGGTGCGAAGACATCGTCGATGCGGAGATCTGGATTGAGGCCGATGAGCCGACGCGGATCAGCCGGACGGAATCGCCGTACAGCGACCTCTCCGAGGTCCATGATGCGCCGTCGCATGGTCGAATCGCCGTCATGCATACCGCCAACCCCACTGGGCGGGAACGCGATACCCACGATGACGATGGCTGCACTCGGAACTGAGCATCCCGATTTCGGTCGGTGGGACGTGGGTCGGTTCGATCGGCTTCACGGACTACCGCGTCGACCGAACGCGGGGCTACGAGGACATCAGTGTGCCCCAGACCGCTGCAGCGATGATCGGATCGTTCCGGAGCGGAGCAAGGTGATGGAGGATCTCGAGGCCCTCGTAGGGTCGAAGGACCAGTTCCTTGCTTCGATCAGCCACGAGATCCCCACCCCACTCACCGCCGTCCTCGGATTCTCAGCGGCCCTTGGGGAGGGGGCTGTCGGACTCGAGCCAGGAGGTATGGAGATCGTCAACCTCGTCGTTCAGCACGTTCGCGAGATCGCGGACATCGTTGAGGACCTCTTGGGTGCCGCTAGGACCGACATCCACGCGTTGATTGTGGCGTCGGTATCGGTCGCCCTCGCGGAGGAAGCACGAGCGGTGGTTGATGCCGGCGCACCACGCACTCCGGACGACAAACCGATTCACGACGCGGCGCAGCGGCGCTCGGCGATCCGATCCGAGTTCGACAGATCCTTCGCTGCCTGATGAGCAACGCCGCGCGATACGGTTGGCAGCAAGTCGAGATCCGGATCGGTTGTCGTGGCGAGGGAGTCACGCTGGCGGTCGCCGACAACGGACCAGGCGTTCCGCCCGGACATGGGCGAAACATCTTCGACGAATTCAACCGCGCACGCACTGACGACGGCAAGACCCGGCCATCGGGCTTGGCCTCCACGTCTCCCACCGTATCGCAGGGCTCATGGGAAGCGACCTGTCCTGCCGACCGAGAGTGACTGGACGATCTTCGAACTCGAACTCCTGCATACGACCGCGATTCGCGAACGGCTTCCGGTGCTGCCGGCCGGTGAGGAACCGTCTCTGGACCCGGTCGGTGACGGTGAGATGCTTGTCCCGCTCCAGTAGAGGCCGGCTGAGATCGGATGCCTCGGGTCGATCGGACCGCTAGGTGCGTTCCAGAATGACGACCGGGATGACCTCGCGAGATGTCTGCCGCTCGTACTCGGCGAACTGCGGCCATTCCTGCTTCTGACGGTTCCAGATCTCGTCGTATTCGTCGCCCCGGGCCACGCGCGCGGTCACAGGCACGGCGTCCGATCCGACCTCAACCCTCGTTTCGGCGTTTGTCACCACGTTGTAGAACCAGTCCGGGTTCGAATCCGCTCCGGCCTTGGACGCGAAGACGGCATAGCCGGTTGGGGTGGCCTGATACATCAGGGGCGTCACCCGCCTGGTACCCGTTCGGGCGCCGGCGTGGTGGAGGAGAAGGAGCGGCGCTCCCTCGAACATGCCGCCAACCTTGCCGTCGCCTGCTCTGAATTCGTCGATGATCTGCTGGTTCCAGTCGCTCACGGTGTTCCGCTCCTCGCGTCGGTGGGCCGCGTCCGCTGGAGCGAGGTCCAGCGCGCGGCGCCTGCAGTGCAACCGTGGAGCGAGGCGACGTGTTCCCAAGACCGGTTCGGTTTCGATCGGCGGCCGAACAATCGCCGCGGTCATGGCCTACCGCCCCGAACTGGCAGGTAGTCTCACCGGAACCTGTTCCGAGACGAGCACCCGCCGAGAGTTGGTGACCCGTGAACATCCGATCCCTCTACCGAAGAGAGACGCTGAAGAGCGATGCGGTCGCGGGCGTTGTTCTCGGCGTCGAGAGCGTCCCGGACGGCCTTGCCGGGGGTCTGCTCGCCGGGGTCAATCCCGTGTACGGCCTCTACGCGTACATGGTCGGGACCGTCACCGGTGCGCTGTTCACCAGTTCGTCGTTCATGGCGGTGCAGGCGACCGGAGCGATGGCGATCGTCGTCGCCGATGTCTCAGTGATCCACACCGCAGAGGATCCGGGCCGGGCTCTGTTCACACTCTCGATCCTGACAGGGATCGTGATGCTGGTTGCCGGCTTGCTCAGGCTTGGCTCGATCCTGCGTTTCGTGTCCAACGCGGTGATGGTCGGCTTCATCAACGCCGTCGGTGTGAACATCGTCCTCGGGCAACTCGACGACTTCACGGGCTATGAGGCCGAGGGCGGGAACCGCGTGGTTCGGACGTTCGACCTGATCTTCAATGTCGGCGAGGTCCACTGGCCGACGCTGGCGATCGGCGCAGCCACGATCGTTCTGATCGTGCTCCTCGAACGAACCAAGCTCGGGCCGCTCGGGCTCGTCGTGGCGATCCTGCTGACCTCTGCCGCGACCTGGGCGATCAACGCAAACCTCGACGTCGAGATTGCCACGCTCAACGACATCGCCGACATCCCGAGTTCGCTTCCGCTGCCGATGCTGCCGGACCTCGGCCTCGTCCTTGTTCTGATCCTTCCTGCGCTTTCGCTCGCCTTCGTAGGGCTCGTCCAGGGTGCCGGGATCTCAGCAAACTTCCCGAACCCGGATGGCACCTATCCGAGGGCGTCGCAGGACTTCATCGGCCAGGGCGCGGCGAACGTCGCTTCGGGCTTCCTCCAGGGGATGCCGGTCGGCGGCTCGATGTCGGCGAGTTCGCTCGTCAAGGCTGCGGGTGCGAAATCCCGGCTCGCGCTCATCCTCGCCGGCATTGTCATGGCCATCGTCATCCTCGTGTTCGGCGACGCCGTTGGATACATCGCGATGCCGGCGCTCGCGGGACTCTTGATGACGGTCGGGTACCGCACGGTGAAGCCGGCCAACATCAAGGCGGTCTGGAAGACCGGGGCGATGCAGGCGACGGTCATGGCGGTCACATTTGCCCTCACCATGGTCATCCCGTTGCAGTACGCCGTGCTTGTCGGCGTCGGCATTTCGATGATCCTCTTCATCATCAACCAGTCGAATCAGGTGGTCATCAAGCAGTGGATCATGGAAGACGGGCGCCTCCGTGAGACCGACCGACCCCAGGACGTACCTCCCGGCGAGATCATCGTCTTGCAGCCGTACGGAAGCCTGTTCTTCGCCTCGGCTCCGGTGTTCGAGGACAAACTCCCCACTATCACGCCGGAGACCAAAGGCTCGGTCGTGATCCTGCGCCTCCGTGGCCGGAGCGACCTTGGATCGACGTTCATGGACGTCCTCGAGAAGTACGCACGGGCATTGAAGGAGCAGGGGAACCAACTCATGCTGGTGTCCGCCGACGAGAACATGCATGAGCAGTTGAAGGTCGCCGGCGTCGCGGATCTCGTGGGGGCCGACTACGTCTTCATGTCGGACGAATGGGTCGGCCAGACCCTGCGCGAGGCTTACGACAGGGCCCTCACCTGGGTCGACGAACACCCGAGCGACGAGGAATCGGAGCCGGAGGAAAACAGATCCGAGCCGTCAGATCCGAAGTCGGAATCCGAGGAACCGGCGACCTAGCTCACCCGATGCCGGGGTAGTCTGAGTGGTTGCCGAGCCAGGAGGAATACGATGCACATACCCGATGGTGTAATCGGCCCCGGCGTGAGCGCCGCCGCAGGGATCGTCGCCGATGGGTCGACCCGGGAGGTTCTGGGCGACCCCGAACTGCTCGCCGAACACCGGCTCGGGCTACCGGCCGGCCTTCGCATCGAAGATGTGACGTCGCCATGAATCCGGTGGCGGAAGATCCGGCGACCGGCAGCCCGGTCATCAACGGCCGGATGTGGGAGCTTGCGATTCCGCTGCGGGCACCGTTCTCGAACGCCACCGGCACCGTCGCTGAACGACGAGTTGTCATCGTTTCGGTCACCGACGGGATGGTCGCCGGGTGGGGGGAGGCGGCGCCGTACCCCGGGATCACACCGGACACCGTGGACGACGCCTGGGCGTCGCTCGAGCGTGGGAGCGTGCTCGCCCCTTCGGCTGCTGCGGCCATTGACGAGGCAATGGGCGATCTGATGGCTCGGCGAGACGGCACGCCACTGTGGCAGAGCCTCGGAGGATCACACCGTTCGATCGCAACGTCGATCGCCGTCGGACTGGACGAGGATCCGGTTCGACGGGTCGAGGAGACCGGCGCCGCAGCCGTGAAGCTCAAGATTCGGCCGCGTGACGACGTGTCAAGGGTGGCTGCGCTTCGGGCCGCACTGCCACAACTGCCGGTTGGTGTGGATGCCAACGGGTCGTACCGCTGGGAGGATCGCAGATCTCTCCTCGAACTCGACGGGTACGGCGTCGCCTACATCGAGCAGCCGTTCGCGTCGGGCGACCTCGCCTCCCATGCCCGACTGCGGGAGGAGATGGTGGCTTCGGTAGCCGTCGATGAACCGATCGACTCGACGTCGATGGCCATCAAGGCGGTCGAAGCCGGTGCGGCCGACATCTTGGTCGTCAAGCCGTCGCGCCTCGGCCTGACCGCCGCCCGGGCGATTCACGATATTGCCCTCGCCGCAGGCCTCCGGATCAAGGCGTCCGGCCTTGTCGAGACGGCCATCGGGAGAGCCCATACGCTGGCCATTGCGACGCTGCCGGCCGCCGTGTATTCGGATGTCGCGGCTCCTTCGTGGTACCTCGACGGGGCGGTCGAGCGTGACGGATCCGAGGGAACCCGCGGATGCGTCGATCTCTCCGACCTGCCGGGGATTGGATTCGAACCCGACCCCGAGGTCTTCGCCCGCTACGTCGTTCGGGAGGCGGTTCTCGGCTCGAGGATCTGGGACTGAACGACCCTACCGACCGGCCCCAGGACATCGAACAACTCCGAGTCGGAGGATCCGATGCCGGATCCATGCTGACGGGCGAGCGATCGCATCCCGAGCCACGGGCCCACCGGGAGGCGATGGACCGTCAGGCTCACATCCGGGTTGACGAACAGCCAGTCTCGGCCGTCGAGGGCCATCGAGTTGCCGTTTCCGACATCCGACAGGGTCGCCGTCTGCACCAACGGCGTGGTCGGTTCGTTCTCGACGACCGGCACCACCAGGCGAACCCAGGAAAGGCCCTCACCGAGAGTAAAGAACGAATCGTCGACGGTCAGGACCTCGATCGCATGGCTGTGGAAACGCTGTTCGTCGGTTCGGATGAAACCGAAACGCCCCCAGGAGATCGGGTCGGCCTCGTCGGGCCCTGGCGGCGGGACCCAGGGGTCGATCGTGGCGGGAAACGCTACGTCGGTCGTGCGGATCTTGAGCCCGGAAGCCCGTGCCAACTGCTGTCCGGCCGTGGCGAGCGTGGCCTCGACTACCTGGATTCGACGCCCGTCACGGACCACCCTCGTCTCAACCAGCAGCGGCTGGTCGACGGGGATTCCGCGAAAGAGGTCCACGGTCAGGCGCACGACCTGCATCGGAACGGCGCTCGGCTCCTGCTCGACCGCCTGGGCCAGCAACCCGACCGGTGGACCGCCGTGTTGCACATCACTCGACCACAGGCTCCGCGTCAATCCGGTAGGACGGAAGCGATCCCCGTCGCGGATGTAGAGCCCGGTCGGCATGGCAGGAAGCTACCAGGTACGGGTCTCCGCCTCTCCCACGCAGTGGAGCAGGCGCGTCCGGGCGATCGCTCGGACGCCGGGGGCGGGCGGCTTTGGGAGTCTGAACGAAGACGATCAGGTCCGGCGCCTTGCTCGGGGCTTGCAGTCCGAAACTCGCCGCTCATTCCACCGGCAGCCCAAGCCCGCGGGCGATGATCAGACGCTGCATCTCGCTGGTGCCTTCGCCGATCTCGAGGACCTTGGCGTCGCGGTAGTGCCGGGCAACGAGGGTGTCGTCGAGGAAGCCTGCTCCGCCGAAGACTTGTGTGGCGATGCGGGTGGCCGTGACGGCGGACTCGGTGGCATACAGCTTCGCCCTGGCAGCGGCGTGTTTGTAGGGCTGTCCTGTGTCCTTGAGCCATGCCGCCTTGTAGGTGAGGAGGCGTGCTGCCTCGGTCATGACCTCGATGTCTGCGATGCTGAACGCGATCGCCTGATACGCACCGATCGGCTTTCCGAACGACGTCCGATTCCCGGCGTATGCCACGGTCTCCTCGAGACAGGCCTCGAGAACCCCGACGGAGAGCGCCGCAATCGCGATTCTGCCGTCGTCGAGGGTGGAGAGGAACTGGCCGAAACCGGCACCGCGTACTCCGAGAAGATGGTCGGCGGGAACGCGGCAGTCCGCGAAGTGGAGTCCGTGCGTGTCGGAGGCGTGCCATCCCATCTTCTCGTATGCCGGTTCGACACCGAATCCGGGCGTACCGGCCGGGACGATGATCGCCGAGACCTCGTCGTGGCCGGTCCTCGCCGTGATCGTCACGAGCGAGGTGATGGCGGTCCCCGAGTTGGTGATGAACGCCTTCGAACCGTTGATCACCCATTCCCCGTCGACCAGGTCGGCCCGGGTCCGGGTAGCGCCCGCGTCAGAGCCTCCGCCGGCTTCCGTGAGGCCGAACGCCGCGAGGGTACGACCTGCGATGAGGTCCGGCAGCCACCGATCACGTTGCGAGGCCGTGCCGAATTCCGCAATCGGATTGATGCCCAGGCCGACTGCCGCCTCGAGCGTGATCGCGATGGATTGATCGACGCGACCGAGCTCCTCGATCGCGATACACAACGTTGTGAAGTCGGAAGCGGCGCCTCCGTACTGCTCTGGGAACGGCAGTCCGAACAGGCCCAGGTCGCCCATCTTGGCGACGGCCTCGAGCGGGAACGAGCGGGAGCGATCCCACTCGCGGGCGTGGGGGGCGATCTCGGCGTCTGCGAAATCCCGCATGACCCTGCGGAAGGCGACGTGCTCTTCTTTGAACTCCACCCGGCGGCCTCCCTGTGCGTTCGGCGGCAGCCTATCTGGATGCGCTTCGCTCGTCCCGCTAGAGTCGTTTCAACGATCCGAGAGGGGTTCCGCATGTGCTGCTTTTTCGCCGTATTGATGACCCTTGGCCCGCGTGCCGCGATCCTGGCCTGGTGGCTGATGCAGCCGACCCGATGGGAAGCGGCGTTCTCGAGCTTCTTCTGGCCGTTCTTCGGGTTCCTCTTCGCACCGTGGACCACCATGTCCTGGGTCGCCGTTGCGCCGGGTGGAGTCACGGGCTTCGATTTCATCATCGTCGCCCTTGGTGTGTGCCTCGACATCTCCAGCTACGGAGCGAGCGAGTACGGCCGTCGGGAGCGGTACGCCGCTGTCTAGCCCTGTGACCGATCGATCGGCTGGCGTCTGATGGACACGGCCGTCGCGCTCGTCCAGAGCTACCTGTACATGAACGGGTACTTCACCGTCACGGAGTACCCGGTTCTCGAACTCATGGAGGACGGTGAGTACCGAACCGTCACCGACGTTGACGTGCTCGCCGTCCGATTTCCCGGAGCCGGACGAGGCGGCGGTGAAGTCGGTGACACGATCGTCGGCGTCGATCCTGATCTCGATGTCGACCTCGAGCGTATCGACCTCATCATCGGAGAGGTCAAGGAAGGTCGCGCCGACTTGAACGCATCGGCGCGCGACCCGAGGGTGCTGGGCGCTGCACTCAACCGTTTCGGTGCAATTGGCGAGGACCGTGTGTCACGCGTGATCGCCGACCTGCTCGAGGATGGGGAGGCCGATCATCCGGATGGTCCGCGCGTTCGACTCGTGGCGTTCGGCGCCCGTCCGCCAACCCAACGAGACGTCACATACCGGTGGCGGCTCCACGGTGATCTGGTGGGGTTCATGTATCGAAGAATCAGCCAGAACTGGGCGGCCGCACAGGCCATCCAGTCGAAAGACCCTGCCCTGTCGTTCATGCTGCTCCTGGAGAAGGCCGTCCGCGGAGAATCGAAGGGGAAGTAGGAGAGAGGTCGAACCGACCTCGGACCACCCACATGTTCCACGTTGTCCTGCACCAGCCGGAGATACCTCCCAACACCGGCAACCTCATGCGCCTGTGTGTGAACACCGGCAACCGGCTCCACCTGATCCGCCCGCTGGGTTTCGATCTGGACGATGCGCGGCTTCGCAGGGCCGGTCTTGACTACCGCGAGTACGCCGACGTCGCTATCCACGGCGATCTCGAATCGTTCCTCGAAACCGTCAGTCCAACCCGCACCTTCGCGTTCACCCAGCATGCAGAACGCCTCTACACGGACGTGGCATACGCACACGGAGACGCACTGATGTTCGGCAGCGAATCGGGCGGGTTGCCGGCCGAAGCGCTCGAACACCCTGGCGTCGAGGATCGGCTGCGCATTCCGATCGCCCAGGGAGGTCGATCGCTCAATCTCGCGAACGCCGCGGCGATTGTCGTCTACGAAGCGTGGCGCCAGGCCGACTTCGCGTAGAACCGGACATCGCGCACCGCAGGCCCGTGATTCCCGCACCGCTGGTCTGATCCGGTACCTTGGTGGCCGTGAAACACCGATTCCCGATCCGCGTCCGCTTCTACGAACTCGACCCGTACCGCCATGTCAACCATGCCGTCTACATCCAGTACTTCGAGGCGGCCCGCATCGAACTGCTGCGCGAGGCCGGATTGACGCTCCAGGGGATGATGGACGACGGCGTGATGATCGTCGTCACCGATATTGCGACACGCTTCCTCCGTTCGGCCGGGGGGAACGATGACCTCGTCGTCGAGACCGAGGTGCTGGAGTTCAAGCGCGTCACGTCACGGTGGCGCCAGCGACTGATTCGCGACGGCGAGATGATCGTCGAACAGGAACTCGGCGCTGCCGTCACCAACCTCGAGGGGCGGCCTATCCGATTCCCTGAACCGATGGTCGAGCGTCTCCGCCCCTATCTCTTCGAATCATGACGGTCGCGGCTATCGAAGCAGCGGCGGCGGTCGCATGGCCCGCGACGGAGTCGACAACGCGGGGTGCGTGGACGCTCTTCGCCGGAGACGGCTTTTCCCGGCGCAGGAACTCTGCGGTGCCGGCCGGTCCGTTGCCCGGCGATCTCGAGCGGCGTATCGCCGATGTGACCGAGTGGTATCGCGTGCGTGCGCTCCCGACGCTGTTCCGGATCAATCCCCTCTGTGATCCCGACATCGACGACGTTCTCGCCGACCGCGGCCTCTCGATCGAAGCATCGACGCTCGTCATGCGCCGTTCCATCGAGGCTGGGCAGGCAGTTCGCGATGTCGCGGAGTCGCCCGTCGCGACGGACGACTGGATCTCGGCAGAGATCGACGCCCTCGGCATCGAGGCATCGCTGATCGGTCCCTGGCTCGCCACGATTGCCAGGGTTCCGGGTCCTGCAGCGTTCGTCAGTCCGGTCGCGGCGGGTTCATCGGTCGGCGCGGGTCTCGGGGTGGCGGTGGGCGACTATCTCGGTGTATTCGAGGTGGTCGTCGATCCAGCCTATCGAAGGCAGGGTCACGCCACCAGGATGATGGCTGCACTGCACCGGTTCGGCGCAAGCACGGGTGCATCGACCGCCTTCCTCCAGGTGCTCGAGGACGATGACCGGGCGATCTCCCTGTACCGATCGCTGGGGTACGAGGTCTCGCATCGCTACTGGTACCGGCGCCTCACTTGATGAGGTGAATCCCCGGTCTCGACCCGGCCGTCCGGTGCTCGTGGTCCGTCGCAGAGATTCCTGCCGTGTCTGCCCGGCCATCGACGCAGTCCCGACTGCGCCTGCGTTGTGCGTCCGTGCCGGATGACGCCGATGCCTCGGGAATACCCAGACACCACCTCAGCGACAGACCACTAGTTGCTGGCGTTCTTGGATGGCAAGTGAGGTATCAGCCAACTCAGCAGAGCATCTTCGCTGCGGGTCTGCAGGGTCGCTTTGCCGGGGCCGGTGAGATCGACCACGAGGCCCTCGCCCCCGAAGATCGTGCTCTTCCAACCAGCGACCTTGCGGACCTTGAACTCCATGCCTTCGGTGAATGTCACGAGGTGACCCGTATCGAAGGTGAAGCGCTCTCCCGGACCGAGGGCGATCTCTTCAATGGCGCCGTACGAGGAAACGATGAGCGTTCCGGTCCCGTGGACCTTCAGCATGACCAGGCCTTCGCTCGCGAAGAACGTCTTGGCGCCGCTCCATTTCGTGTCGACATTCAGAGACGGCGTCGACGCTATGTAGCTCCCACTCTGCACCATGAGCGACTCGCCGGTCAGCTCGAGGACCTTCATGTCACCGGGGAGCGCCGGAGCCACGTAGATCGTTCCACCGGATGCCGGGGCGGAGAACGTATTGAGGAAGAAGCTCTCCCCACCGAGCGTCGCCCTGGTGAGTGACTTCAGGAGGCCGCCGCGCGCCTTCGTCTGGAGTTCGAGATCCGAGGACATGGCGACCATCGCGCCGGCCTCGACGACGATGTCCTCTCCGGGGTCGAGGGTCACTTTGGCGGTGGCGAACGCCGGTCGGTAGTCGATATCGATCTTCATGAAGCTCCCTTCTCGCAAACACCCCGACCATACCCGACCGGATACGCCGAGAGGGTCGCCTGCCGCGACCGGTTCGCTACGCTCGCGTCCGTCGGGAGCGTGAGGGCCCGTAGCTCAGTTGGTTAGAGCAGGCGACTCATAATCGCTTGGCCGCAGGTTCGAGTCCTGCCGGGCCCACGAACGGTGACGCGTACTTCCGTCGAGCCCTGTTCGGTCTCGACGTCGTGCCGTGTGGGGTTGCTTCTTCTGCCTCGGGGCGTTCTTCCCGGTGTGTCGGTTGGTGTGGTCCGGCTGCGGTTTCGGCGGTCGTTGAAGGTTCGAGTCCTGCCGGGCCCACGAACGGTGACGCGTACTTCCGTCGAGCCCTGTTCGGTCTCGACGTCGTGCCGTGTGGGGTTGTTCCTTCTGCCTCGGGGCGTTCTTCCCGGTGTGTCGGTTGGTGTGCCGCGCGCGGCACACCAACCGGCTACCGGGCGAGCAGACCGTTCTCCACCGACAGTCGGCGGAACTCTTCGACGTTGTCCGAATGGGCGAAGCGGCAGGATCGGCCTTCGTCGAGGGCGGAGCGGTGCGCTGCCTCGACCAACACTTGCGCATTCAGGACGTCGTTCTGGGTGACTCGGAACGGTTGGTGCGTCTCGACCGCCTCTCGGAATCCCTGATGGGCCCGCTGGTACGCCGTGTGGAAGCGGGGCTGGAACTCCGCATAGTCGCCTTCGAGGTATGTCATGTGGAACGTCTTCGAATCGGGGTGGAGTTCGCCGGCGGCCGTCCACAGCTCGACAGGGATCGGACCCGGATAGCCGGCGAAACGGCCAACGTGGATGGTGCCCTCGGTGCCGATGATGTACGTCTCGTTGTTGTAGCCGGAGGCGTGGGTTCGGCTCAGGTCGAGGCGCCCGATGGTGCCGGACGGCGTCGTGAACCCGACGAACGCGGTATTGCCTCCCTCGTCGACAGGGCTGTCGTAGTGCTTGGCATCGAACATCCGAGCCCAGATCTCACTCGGGTACTCCCCGAGAAGCCAGAGCGCCTCATCAGCAACGTGGATCCCCATGTCGATGATGAGCCCGCGGCTCGTGTACGTCGGAGGGGGAGGGAACTGATCGCGGAGTATCGAGCGGATCTCCCTGACCGGGCCGATCAATCCCTCGTCCAGCAACTGCTTTGCGTGGAGGAGCGCCTCGTCGAATCGCCGTTGCAGCCCGATCTGGATGAGGGTCCGGTCCGTTCCCACCGCCTCGACGAAGTCGAAGGCCTCGGGCAGTTCGGCAGTGAGCGGCTTCTCCAGGTAGACGGGGATTCCCGCATCGACGAAGGGTCCGGCATCGCGTGCATGATCCTTCGTGTGCGACGAGATGATGACCGCATCGAGTTCCACCCGCGCGATCATCTCGCGAGGATCGGTGAACGTCGGAATCGTCGGCTCGTCGAGAACCCGGGCCGCATCGAGGGCCGCAGCGAGGACCTCGTCCCCGACCGCGACGATGGTGTGACCCTGCTCCTTGACGATCTGTCCGTGTACCCGGCCGATGCGTCCCACTCCGTACAGCCCGTACCGGAACACCTGTGTCATGGAAGCGTCCTTCCCGAGTCCGCTCTGTTGCTGCGTCCCGCGATGCTACCAACGGCAATCCCGGGCGCTGTTCGTTGTGCGCCATGCGCTCACGCGATCTCGCGGCTCGTTCCGGTTGCAGCCAACCCGACCGTGGCGACGTAGGATCATCTGCAATGAGGCATGCACTGGACGAAGCGCGGCGGTTGGGGACACATGGTCGGACCGTGGCCGCCGCCACGCTCGTGAGCGTGGACGGGTCCGTGCCACGGCGCTCAGAGGCTCGACTGCTCGTCTCGTCCGATGGCAGCACCTCGGGTTCGGTGAGCTTCGGCTGTGTCGAGGCCGATGTCGCCGCCCACGCTGAGGCCGTCCTCGAAACCGGCACCCCTCGCCTCGTGTCGTACGGCCTGAGCGACGAGGATGCGTTTGGCCTGGGCCTCACGTGCGGCGGGGTCTTGGAGGTGTTCATCGAGCCATGGACCGGCGTGCCCAACGAGGTGGGCGGCGTGCCGGGCGCAGACTTCACCGGTGTGATGGCCACGGTGATTGCCGGACCGGGCGAGGGCTCCCATGCGCTCTTCGACCGGGGGAAGGGGCTCATCTCCGGCACCATCCCGGCCGCGCTGACGGATGAACTGGCAGCGGACATCGAAGCCACGATTGCTGGGGAGAAGGCCCGCGCCGTCGACATCGGAGCATCCCGGGTGTACCTCGAACCCGTGCTCTCGCCGCCGAGGCTGCTCATCTACGGGGCGGGCCACACCGCTCAGGCGCTTTGCTCCGCCGCAAGCGCCATCGGCTTTCGGGTCATCGTTGCCGACCACCGGCCCGGCCTCGCCGAATCCGACCAGTATCCCGACGCCGTGGACGTGCTCGTCGGCTGGCCGGCCGACATCGTGCCGCTCGTCGCGCCGGATGACCGCACCTACGCCGTCTGTCTCGCACACAACGAGGAGGTCGAAGACGTCCTGCTCCCGCTCCTCGCCGAGGCGGGCACGTGTTACATCGGAGTTCTCGGGAGCCGACGAAACCACGCCGCCCGCAAGAATCGCCTTGTGCAGGCCGGGATGAGCGAGGAACAGGCAGAACGTCTGCACGGTCCGGTCGGACTCGGAATTGGGGCGCTCACTCCGGAGGAGATCGCGGTTTCGATCGTCGCGGAGCTCGTCGCGTTTCGGCGCAACCACTCGGTCGACTGAGCTCCCGCGGCGCCGGACTCAACAGTTGGACGTGTCACCGCCGGTGGCTCCCTCACCCACAGGCACGTCGCCGCCGCTGTTGCGCACGCTGATCCCCATTCCATCTAGAGTCCTCTATACGAATCGCCGCGCGCAGCGGCGATCCGGAAATCGACACAAGGAAGATCGAAGGGAGAGCCCATGGCTCGGAAGAGATGGACGTTGATGGTCGCGCTGATGATGGTGCTCGCGCTCGTAGCGGCAGCATGCAGCAGCGACGATGGCGGCGACGAGACGACCACGACAGCGGCAGGCGGCGACGAGACCACGACGACGGCTGCGGAAGAGGCTGAAGCTTTCAAGGTCGCCTTCGTGCACGTCGGACCGACGGCAGACAAGGGATGGTCCTGGGCCCACGATCAGGGCGCCCAGTACCTCGCGGCGAACATGCCCGGCGTGGAGATCACGACGCTCGAGAGCATTCCCGAAGGTCCTGATTCGCAACGTGTGTTCGAGGACCTTGCCGCCGACGGCAACATGCTGATCTTCGGCACGTCGTTCGGCTACATGGACCCGATGCTTGCTGCGGCCGCGAACTTCCCGGACGTTGCGTTCATGCATGCGACCGGATACAAGACTTCGGACAACATGGGCAACTACTTCGGCGCCGCGGAAGAGGGTCGCTACCTGTCCGGCATGGCCGCCGGTGCCCGCTCCGAGACCGGCAAGATCGGCTACGTTGCAGCGTTCCCGATTCCCGAGGTGCTCCGCGGCATCAATGCGTTCACGCTCGGCGCTCGGGAAGTCAACCCCGAGGCCACGGTGCAGGTCGTTTGGACCTCCACATGGTTCGATCCGCCGACCGAGGGTGACGCCGCGCAGGCACTGCTCGACTCAGGTGTCGACGTGATCGCCATGCACCAGGACTCGTCGGCACCGGGCCAGGCGGCCGAAGCCGCGGGCGCAGGCTGGGTCGGATACAACACCGACATGTCCGAGTTTGCTCCGAACGGCTGGCTCACGGCTGCGGTGTGGGATTGGGGTCCGTACTACCTGGCCACCGCAGAAGCGGTCAAGGCCGGGACCTGGACCCCTGAGGCGTTCTACGGCAACATGGCGGACGGCATGGTCAACATTGCGCCGTTCGGCCCGTCGGTCTCCGACGAGACGGCGGCACTCATCGAGACGCGGAAGGGCGAGATCATCGCCGGGACCTTCTCGGTCCTCCCGGATCCGATCGTGAACCAGGCCGGAAACGAGCAACCGCTCGGAGACATCTTCAGCATGGACTACTTTGTTGAGGGAGTCATCGGAAGCCCGACCGGCTGATCGACAATCCAACCAGACGAAACGAGGGCCCCGCATCTGCGGGGCCCTCGTACGTTGCGAGGGCCGGATATTGTCTGGCTAGGATGCAGGCATGCCGAGTGCCGATCAGAGCAACACCCCGCCAGCGGTTGAGCTTCGCAATATCGACAAGTCGTTCTACGGGGTTCTCGCCAACGCCGATGTCGATTTCAGCCTCGCCCGCGGTGAGGTTCATACGCTCCTCGGTGAGAACGGTGCCGGCAAGTCGACTCTCTGTTCGGTCATGGCGGGTCTCTACCGACCGGACTCGGGGGAGATGCTCATGGACGGCAAACCGATCGTCCTGAAGTCTCCCAAGCACGCACTCGCCGCCGGCATCGGAATGGTGTACCAGCACTTCCGGCTCGTATCGAACCTCACGGTGGCCGAAAACCTCGCTCTTGGGAATCCCGAGGTCGGGTTGCGTCTGTCGCAGGGCGAACTCGAAGCCGAAGCCCGTGAACTCGGGGAGCGCTATGACTTCCCCGTCGATCCAACGGCTCGCATCTGGCAGCTTTCGGTCGGCCAGCAGCAGCGGGTCGAGATCCTCAAGCTGCTCTACCGCGATGTCCGCATTCTGATCCTCGACGAGCCGACGGCGGTGCTCACCCCGCAGGAGGGACAAGCGTTGTTCCGGGCCATGCGTACCCTCGCTGACGAAGGCCGCTCCCTGATCTTCGTCTCACACAAGCTCCACGAGGTGAAGCAGGTCTCCGACCGCGTGACGGTCCTGCGAGAGGGTCGGGTCGTTGGCAGGGTCAACACGGTGGATGCCGAACCACGGGACCTCGCTCGGATGATGGTCGGCAAAGACCTCGTACTCCCGACGCGGGCGCCGAACGAGTCGATCGGGGAACCCGTCTTGGTCGTCGACAACCTGACGGTCGTGGACGATCGGGGCCTGAATGCGGTCGACGGACTCTCGATCACCGTCAACGCAGGCGAGGTCGTGGGAATCGCCGGTGTCTCCGGAAACGGCCAGCGCGAACTCGCCCAGGGGATCGTCGGCCTCATGAAGGTCGCGGGCGGATCCGTCCATCTGTCGGGGAACGACATCACCGGGACGAGCGTCCTCAAGTCGATCAAGGCCGGCATCGCATACGTTCCGCAGAACCGCCTCGGGATGGGCCTCGCACCCGGGCTCGACACCGACGACAACCTTGCGCTCAAGCAGTTCCGTGAGCCGCCATACTCGAATGGCCCCATGCTCTCACCCAAGGCATTCAAGACCAAAGGTGCTGAGCTCATCAAGGGATTCGACATTCGGGGCGTTCGTTCCGGACTGCCGATCCGGCTCCTGTCGGGTGGGAACCTCCAGAAAGCGCTGATCGCCCGTGAGGTCACGCAGGACCACTGCGTTCTGATCGCTCGATCGCCGACCCGGGGCCTCGATGTCGGTGCGACGGCGGTGGTGCGCGAAGAGATTCTCGCGGAGCGAGATCGAGGTATCGGCGTGCTGCTGATATCTGAGGATCTCGATGAGTTGCTTGCGTTGTCGGACCGCCTGCTGGTCATCTACGAGGGGAAGATCGTCGGCGAGATGCCGGCGGCCGACGCCACCGCTGAGAACCTCGGATTGCTCATGTCGGGTCACGGCGAGGAGAAGTCGGCATGAGCCGCCGCTTCATCGTTGAACCACGCGGCCTCGCCCCCTGGTGGCTCAAGCTCCTGATTCCCATAGGCTCGGTGATCGCCGCGATGATCATCGGGGCGGTGTTCCTCGCCGTCACGGGGAACGACTGGGTCGAGGTGTACCAGAAGATGGCCGATGCGGCGTTTGGCTCTGGACGTGGCTTCGCCGAGACGCTCGTTTCCGCGACGCCGCTCATCCTGACCGGTGTCGCCGCTGCCATTGCCTTCAAGATGCTGGTCTGGAACATCGGGGGTGAGGGTCAGCTCATCTTCGGCGCCATCGTTGCGGCAGGCGTCGGGATCTGGCTGTCCGAGTCGACACCTCAGGTCATCGCGATTGTTGCGGTGGTCATCGCCGGTGCGATCGGTGGGGCATTCTGGGCCTCGCTGGCCGCCGTTCCGAGGGTGTACCTCGGAACCAACGAGATCATCACGACGCTGATGTTGAACTTCATCGCGCTCAACCTCATGCAGTACCTCGTTCTGGGGAGTTCGAGTCCGTGGCGCGATCCGGAAGCAACACAGTTCCCCCAGGGGCGGCCGATCATCGAGAGCGGACGCATACCCGAATTCTTCCATCGCCTCGACTGGGGTCTTTTCATCGCCATTGGCGTAGCGGTGATCGCCTGGTTCGTGATCAGCAAGACGAGGAGCGGATTCGAGTATCGAATCGTCGGAGACTCGTTCGACACCGCCCGGTATGCGGGCATCAAGGTGCCGAAGAAGGTGCTCGGGACCTTCCTCGCCTCCGGAGCCGCCGCCGGTCTCGCGGGTTCGATCCTCGTGGCGGGGATTCTCGGCAAGATGGATCCACGGTCCCTCGACCTCGGACTGGGATTCACGGGGATCATCGTCGCCGCGCTCGCTCGTCTGAACCCGATCGCCATCATCCCGGTCGCCATCCTGATGGGTGCGCTGAACAACGCCGGTCCGGCGCTCCAGTCGATTGGCGTGCCCTCGGCAACGGTCAAGATCCTTCAAGGCGCGATTCTGATCTTCGCCGTCGCAGGCGAGTTCCTGATCTCGAACCGGATTCACCGTCCCGACCCCATCGCCGGTGAGGCGAAGGCCGAGCCGGAGGCACAGGCAGCATGAACGATTCCGTACTCATGCTCACGCTCATGGCCGGTATTGGTCTCGGGACGCCGCTCGTGTTCGGCACCGTCGGTGAGATCCTCACCGAGCGATCGGGCATACTCAACCTTGGTGTGCAGGGCATGATGTTGTTCGGCGCGGTGGCGGGATTCTGGGCTACGTTCGTGTCCGGCAGCCTTTGGCTCGGGGTGTTCGCAGCCCTGGTGGCCGGAGCAGGGATGTCTTTGATCCACGCCTTCAACTCGATCACGCTCCGAGTGAGTCAGATCGTCTCGGGATTGGCATTGACGATCTTTGGAACCGGCGTTGCTGTGTACATCGGCAAAGCAGGTTCGGATCCGTTGATCGGTCAGCCGTCGAAGGCGGTGTTCGAACCGATCTTCCCGGAGGGACTCGCCGGACTGCCGATCGTTGGACCGCTCATTTTCGGCCACGACGCTCTCGTCTACGTCTCCTGGGCGGTCGTTGCCGCCTCGAGCTACTACCTCTTCCGCACCCGCCCCGGCCTGACGGTGCGTGCCGTGGGAGAGGACCCCGCCAGCGCCGAGGCGGCCGGCATCAATGTGTCCAAGGTTCGCTACATCCACGTCATGCTCGGCGGAGCGCTTGCCGGACTCGGCGGCGCCTACTTCTCGCTTGCATTGGTGCCGTCGTGGCAGGACAACCCGATCGGGCAGGCAGGGTGGATCGCGATCGCTCTCGTGATCCTGGCTTCTTGGCGCCCGTGGCGGGCACTCTGGGTCGCGTACCTGTTCGGGATCGCGGGACGACTCAACTTCACCTTCCAGACGCTGGAGATCAACGTGCCGGCCACCTTGCTCGACATGTTGCCGTTCCTGCTGGCGATCATCGCGATGATCGCGCTCACGAGTGGCAAGCGAGCGAGGTTCCTCGGAGCACCGGCAGCTCTCGGCATCCCATACTTCCGGGAAGAGCGCTGACCCGAGCGTGGGCTGGATCCTGCTGACCAACGACGACGGCATCGACAGTCCCGCGCTCGCTCCGTTCGCCGCTGCCCTTCAGCGGCTCGGAACGGTACGCGTGGTTGTGCCCGACCGGGAGCGAAGCTGGGTCGGAAAGGCGATCACGCGGTTCGGTGCGATCGGCACGAACCAAGTGGACCTCGACGGCGAGACCGTGTGGACCTGCACGGGATATCCGGCGGACGCCGTGCAGATCGGTATCCATGGACTGTTCGAAGAACCGCCAGGACTGGTCGTGTCCGGTATCAACATCGGATACAACCATGGGGCCGGATTCCTGATGTCCTCGGGCACGATTGGGGCCGCCGTCGAAGGATGGGTCTCCGGGCGTCCCATCGATCGCGATCTCGACCGGGGCGAACGGCGACTGGCCGGCATGGAAACGACGTGCACTCGACCCGGCCGCCGCAAGCGATTGGGAACGCCTCGCCGATGTCGGGACGGAGCTGGTGGGGGTTGTCGCGGACGCCGGGCTCGCGAATCTGGCCGACATCGTGTCCATCAACGTGCCATTCGACGCGACAGTCGACACGCCCCGGCAGCTGACCACCGTTGCGCGGATCGGGTACGACCGGCTCTTCAGCCATCGGGGCAACGGGTTCTACCACCACGACTTCAACGGCAGGCTTCTCGAGTTCGCGTCGCTCGACGGTACCGACATCGAAGCGGCGCGCGACGACCTGATCTCGATTGCTCCGATCCGGATGCCGTCTGCTGCGCCGATTCCAGACGATGTTCGTGCCTTGATCGAAGGCTAGCCGGCAAGGTCCGGCGAACGGATGTGGCGGTGCGCCGGCCGGAGGGGTCCTCCGACTCTGGTCCCGAACTCAATCGTCAACCACTGTGCGGGGCAGCACCGACGAGTGAGCGAAGCGCGAGGAGTGGACCTATGGGCATTCGGATCAAGCGGGCAGCAGTCCTCGGAGCCGGGGTGATGGGCCAGGGCATTGCCGCCCATCTCGCCAATGCCGGCATCCCTTCGTATCTGTTCGATATTGCTCCCGGAGACCTCACGGAAGCAGAGGCGGCAGCAGGGCTTTCGTTGGACGACCGGACGGTCCGCAACCGGATCACTGATGCCGGCATCGCGGCCATGAAGAAGGCGAAACCGGCCCTGCTCTATCGACCGGATCTCGCATCGATGGTGACCCCGTGCAATTACGAGGACGACCTCGAAAGACTCGCCGAGTGCGATTGGATCGTCGAGGTGGTTGTCGAGCGGATGGACATCAAGCAGCGCGTGTTCGAGATGGTGGACGGGCACCGGCGCCCGGGAAGCATCGTGTCGTCGAACACCTCCGGTCTTTCAGCCGAGGCGATGGCCGAGGGACGCAGCGACGACTTCCGGCGTCACTTCATGGTGACCCACTTCTTCAACCCGGTCCGCTACATGCGCCTCCTCGAGATGGTTCCCATCGGCGACACCGATCCCGTTGTGTTCGCCGACATGGCCGACTTCGGAGAGAACGTGCTCGGCAAGGGCGTCGTGTACTGCAAGGACACCCCGAACTTCATCGCGAACCGGATCGGCACGTTCGGAATGGCTTCGGTGTTCCACTGGATGAAGGAATACGGCCTCGGTGTCGCCGAGGTCGATGTCGTGTTCGGACCGGCGATGGGTCGGCCGAAGTCTGCCGTGTTCCGCACGGTGGACATCGTGGGCCTCGACACCATGGCTCATGTGTTCGCAACGATCGGCGAGGGGTGTCCCGACGACCCGTGGCGGGACCGCTTCGTGGTCCCGGATGAGATGCAGGCCCTGATCGCAGACGGCCGCCTCGGCGGCAAGACCGGCGCCGGGTTCTACAAGAAGGTGAGTGGCGAGCAGGGCAGCACGATCTTGAGCCTCGATCTCGAAACGCTCGCGTACGTCGATGCCGGGAAACTCCGCCTGGCGTCGGTCGGTGCCGCCCGCAAGGTCGAGGACGTCGGCGGGAAGATCGCGGCGATGACGGAATTCGACGACGATCACGGCCGATTCGCCTGGAAGGTCACCGCCGAGTCATGCATCTATGCGCTCGAACTCCTCGGCGAGATTGCCGACGACATCGTCAACGTCGACCGGGCCATGCGGTGGGGCTTCAACTACGAACTCGGACCGTTCGAGACGTGGGATGCCATAGGTGTTGCCGGGTCCGTCGAGCGCATGCGTTCCGAGGGGATGGTTGTTCCCGAAGCCGTCGATCGGCTGCTCGAAGTCGGCGAGGGTTCGTGGTACGTCAAGCGTGACGGCGGCGCCTTCTTCTGGGATGTTGGAACCGAGGAGTATCTCCCCGTCCCGGTCGCCGAAGGCACGATCTTCCTCTCAACGCTCGCCGAGGAAGGGAGGGTTATCGGCGGGAGCGTTGGCGCAACGCTGTACGACATGGGAGACGGCGTCGGCTGTGTCGCCTTCCACACGAAGATGAACGCCATCGACAACACGATCCTGGAAGTCATCGCGACCGGCTGCGACATGGTCGACGCCGGTGAACTCGTCGGGTTGGTGGTCGGCAACGAGGCGACCAACTTCTCGGTCGGCGCCAATGTCGGGCTCATCGGCATGCTCGCCATGTCACAGGACTGGGACCAGATCGATCAGGCCGTTCGGATCATCCAGAACACGTTCATGAGAATGAAGTACTGCGACGGGCCCGTCGTGGTCGCCCCGCGTGGCATGGCCCTCGGAGGCGGCTGCGAAGCCGTCATGCACGGTGACGCTGTGCGAGCGGCTGCCGAGTCCTACATCGGCCTCGTCGAGTTGGGGGTCGGTGTGATTCCCGCAGGCGGCGGATGCAAGGAGATGGCGTTCCGCTTCTACGGGTCCGTTCCGGAAGGCGTGAAGGTGGACCTGTTCCCGTTCATGGAGAAGGTGTTCATGACGGTCGGCACCGCCACCGTTTCCACCAGCGCCGAAGAAGCCAAGTCGTACGGGTTCCTCCGCCGAACCGACCGAATCACACTGAACCCCGATGCGGTGCTGGCCGATGCGAAGGCCGACGTCCTCGCTATGGCACAGATGGGCTACAAGGCCCCGATGCCGCGCAAGGTGCCGGTACCGGGATCAACCGGGATCGCGGCTCTCAAGGTTGGCGTGCACGGGATGCGGCAAGGCGGCTACCTGAGTGAATACGACGAGCATCTCGGCACGGTGCTCGCCACGGTCCTGTGCGGGGGTGACGTGCCGGCGGGCACGATGCTCTCCGAGCAGGACTTCCTCGATCTCGAGCGCGAGGCGTTCGTGAACCTCTGCCGGGAACAGAGAACCATCGATCGGATATTGCACATGCTGGAGACCGGGAAACCGTTGCGGAACTGACGAGCAGGAGGAGTAGTCGCATGAGCACAGGAGTGGTGGTCACCCACGCACACCGCACGGCAGTTGGAAAGTCGGGTCGCGGAACGCTGCGCGAGACGCGGCCCGATGAGCTGCTCGGTCAGTTGATTGAGACGCTCATGGAACGAGTCCCGGATCTCGATCCGGCAGATGTGGATGATGTGATCATTGGATGCGCCTTCCCCGAGGCGGAACAGGGAATGAACGTTGCTCGCATTGGAGCACTCCGCGCCGGCCTGCCCGTGTCGGTGCCCGGCATGACGCTCAACCGGTTCTGCAGCAGCGGCCTGCAATCGCTCGCCAGCGGCGCGGCCCAGATCGCAGCCGGATGGTCAAAGATCGTGATCACCGGCGGCGTGGAATCGATGTCGCTCGTTCCGATGGGTGGCCAGAAGCCGGCCCCGAATCCGACGCTGGTCGATACGTTCCCTGCCTCGTACGACTCGATGGGAATCACGAGCGAGACCGTGGCCGAACGTTACGACGTGAGCCGCGAAGACCAGGACGCCTTCGCCGTGGAATCGAATCGGCGGGCGATCGCCGCGATCACGGAAGGCCGCTTCAAGGAGGAGATCATCCCGATCGAGGTCAGCCTTGGCGGGAAGAAGGTGGTCTTCGACACCGATGAAGGTCCCCGTGAGAGCACCGTCGAGGGGTTGGGCAAGCTCCGACCGGTCTTCAAGGTCGACGGTCGGTCGACGGCAGGCAACTCGTCGCAGACCTCTGATGGTGCAGCGATCGAGGTCCTCATGACCCGGGAAGCGGCCGCCGAACTTGGGCTGACGCCGCTTGCCGAACTCGTCACCTATCAGGTGGCCGGGGTACACCCGGATGAGATGGGGATCGGCCCAACCGTGGCGATCCCGAAGGCGCTCGAAGCTGCCGGGTTGACGATTGCCGACATCGGGCTGGTCGAGCTCAACGAGGCGTTCGCCAGTCAGGCGCTCTACTCGATCCGGAAGCTCGGTCTCGATCCCGCGATCGTCAACGTGAACGGCGGTGCCATCGCCCTCGGCCACCCGCTCGGATGCACCGGGGCGAAGCTCACCGCGACTCTTCTCCACGAGATGGAGCGGCGCGGTGTCGAATACGGCATCGTGAGCATGTGCATCGGCGGCGGCATGGGCGCCGCAGCGATCTTCAAGCGAGACGTCTGAAGTCTCGCGTTGGACGACCCGAGTGTCGTCTCCGACGCGGTGACAGCGACCAAGGTGTGGACGGTATGCGGATATGGGCACTGGTGGCTGTGCTCGTCATGATGGTGTGCGCCTGTTCCGAGTCGACCTCCGAGCTGACGCAAGAGGACGTTGTGGCCGTGCGTGCGACCGCCTTCTCGGTTGCCTGTGTCGAGGTGCTCTGTCCCGGGGCGCAGATCTTGGCCCCCGATACGCTCCCCGACGACATGCGCGAGGCAATCCGAACCGGCTTCTCCGACGAGGTCGAGTACGTGACCGAGGCATCCCTTGAGGCTCGGACCGGCGACGATGGCCGCTTCGTCGACGGAGCCATCCTGATCTCGCCCGCCGAGCCGTACCAACCGAATGGCAGCGTGGTTGCCGTGGATGTGGCCTTCCAGAAGGGATACCGCGACTCCGTCGGTCGCACATACCTGTTCGAGCGTGACGGAGATCACTGGATCTCGGTCTCAGCCGATACCGTCGACATCACCGTGACCAGCTCCGTCAGTTGACCGCGCTCCCCAAGTCCGCCTCCAAGATTCCTCCCCTTCCCACCGCATTCTCCCCTTCAGAATCCTCTTCCTCAGGGGAAGGCGGCGGCGCCAGGGGCGTCGGCGGAAGGGGTCTCCACCTCGCCGTGAACAGAGACCAAGGAATTCGCAAGATTCTTCGAGATTCCTGTTCCCAGACCCGGTTTCTGTCACACAGCGCTGATACGTTGCGGGTATGGATACGACGAGTTCCACAACCGCAACACTCGAGCAGAAGCTGCTTGATCACGAAGCCGCCATCGCCCGACACCGAGCCTCACAGTTGACGGTCCTGCGGGAACTCGACCGGCGCCAAACGGCGCTGCGTGACGGTCACCGATCCCTGGTCGAATGGGTAACGGGACGCCTCGACGTCGCCCCCGAGACCGCCCGGGAGCTCGTCTCCACGGCGAGTCGACTGCAGCGGCTTCCCGAGGTCGATCACGCTATGGCTTCGGGTGCTATTGGCTTCGATCGGGCGGTGGCGGTGTCTCGTTTTGCGGGTCATGACGATTCGCTCGACGTTTTGAATGAGACGGCCG
Organism: uncultured Actinomycetota bacterium; assembly: GCA_963700375.1. Taxonomy (GTDB): domain Bacteria; phylum Actinomycetota; class Acidimicrobiia; order Spongiisociales; family UBA5794; genus JAHEEL01. The sequence goes on along the minus strand of CAVOXF010000007.1, from coordinate 28,725 downwards.
GGTTGGATATTGCCGGGATTCGGCATCTCGCTGCACGGCGCCGTCACATGACCCGCCTCGATGAAGAGGTCGCGTTCGATGGACGGTATGTGTCGGTTCAGCCGAACCTTGACGAGTCGGCGTGGAGTCTGCGTGGGCAGTTGCCCGCGTTTGCGGGCCGGGTCGTTGTCGAAGCCCTCGAAGCGAGAGGCGACTCCTTCCCCTACGGTCCAGACGCCGCACCGTCGCGCACCACCCGCAACGCGGACGCCTTGTGGGCGATTGCGTTGGACTCCGTCCACGGTGGTGACGGCGCCACGGTCGAATCAGCCGCTCCGATGGTGACGGTCTTTGTAGACGCCACCGAAGCTGCACCTACGAACGGTGAGACGGGTATTCAGGTGGAGGCGGGGCCGCAGGCCGGGCCGCATACTCTTGAAGCGATCCTGTGTGACGGTGTGATCGAAGTCACTGCAAGAACCCAAGGCGGCACTCCACTCGCTATGGGGCGCCGCAGTCGGCTGATCCCGCCCCGTCTGCGACGGTTCGTCCTGCATCGCGACGGCGCCGGGTGCACGATCGCGGGCTGCGTCAGCAGGTATCGCCTCCAGGTGCATCACATCCGACCCTGGTCCCAGGGCGGCCGCACCGACCCCGACAACCTCACCACCGTCTGCTGGTTCCACCACCATGTCGTGATCCACGGCCACGGCTTCACCGTCGACCCCACCACCCCACCGCAACGAAGGCAACTCCTCCGACCACGAAACCACGCACCCCCACGCCGCACGAGTTGGCGCGTCGCGTAGTCGGATCGATTCTTCCCCTGAGGGGAAGAATCGATCCGATCCGCGCCTGAGGTCCGGCCTTGCTCGCAGCTCGTGGTCCTCAACCGTCGTACCCTTCCGGACTGTGACCCAGCCCCCAGGCAACCTTCGTCGGCGTATTGATCGCCTGCCTCGGACCGAACGGCGGCGCCTGCATCGGCGTCTGACGGGGGCCGAACGCGCCGAGGACCCGAAGTTGCGAGGGCAGAGTGTGGCTCGGGTGACGGAAGCCATCGACGCAGCCGAGAAGCGGATCGCCGCACGCACGGCCGCCGTCCCGAAGCGGATCGCCTATCCGGAGGAACTCCCGATCACCGCATGGCGGGATGAGATCCTGGAGGCGATCCGGGAGTATCAGGTCGTGATTGTCGCCGGTGAGACCGGATCGGGGAAGAGCACGCAGATCCCCAAGTTCTGCCTTGAGCTCGGCCGAGGAGTCGAAGGAACGATCGGTCACACCCAGCCGCGCAGGATCGCCGCTCGGTCGATTGCCGATCGGATTGCGGAAGAGATCGGCACAACGGTGGGGGAGGCCGTGGGCTACGCGGTGCGGTTCTCGGACCAGACCGGTGATTCGACGCTGGTCAAGGTGATGACCGACGGGCTGCTGCTCGCGGAGATCCATCGAGATCGACGGCTCGAACGCTACGACACCATCATCATCGATGAGGCGCACGAGCGGAGTCTCAACATCGACTTCCTCCTTGGGTACCTGAAGAACCTGTTGCCGATGCGGCCGGATCTCAAGATCATCATCACGTCAGCGACGATCGACACTGAACGGTTCTCAGAACACTTCGAGGACGCGCCGGTCATCGAGGTGTCCGGGAGGACGTATCCCGTCGAGATCCGATACCGCCCGCTCGATGATCCGGGCCAGTCGGAACCGAGGGATCAGATCCAAGGTATCTGCGACGCGGCCGCGGAGTTGTCCATCGAGGGGAACGGCGACATCCTCGTGTTCTGCGCCGGTGAACGGGAGATCCGCGATGCCGCCGATGCGCTCAACGAACTGGGCCTGCCCCACACCGAGGTTCTGCCGCTCTACGCCCGCCTCTCGGCGGCCGAGCAGCACCGTGTGTTCCGCCCCCACACGGGCCGCCGGATTGTGCTGGCAACGAATGTTGCCGAAACGTCGCTAACGGTTCCCGGCATCCGGTACGTCATCGACGCCGGGACGGCCCGCATCTCTCGATATAGCCGGCGAACCAAGGTGCAGCGTCTCCCGATCGAACCCGTCTCACAGGCGTCGGCCAACCAGCGTGCCGGACGCTGTGGCCGGTTGGGACCAGGCATATGCATCCGCCTCTACGAAGAGGACGACTTCGAGAGACGTCCGGAGTTCACCGAGCCGGAGATCCAACGGACGAACCTTGCCTCCGTCATCCTGCAGATGACGGCACGCGACCTCGGAGCGATCGAGACCTTCCCGTTTCTCGACCCGCCGGACTCCCGGTCGATTGGGGACGGCATCGCTCGTCTTGTCGAGTTGGGAGCGATCGAAGCCGGCCGCGAGGAGGGCCTTCAGAGGCTCACCAAGCTCGGCCGCAGCCTCGCCGATCTACCCATCGATCTTCGGCTCGCGAGGATGATTCTCGAATCGACCCGCACGGCAAGTCTCCGCGAGGTGCTCATCATCACGGCCGCTCTCGCCATACAAGATCCGCGAGAGCGCCCTGCAGAGAAGCAGGCCCAGGCGGACCAGGCCCACGCCCGATTCAGGGATGAAGAGTCCGACTTCTACAGCTGGCTGCATCTCTGGGAGTACCTGAGCGGAGAACGACGGGCCAGGTCGTCAAGCCAGTTCAGGCGTCTCTGCAAGAACGAGTATCTGAACTATCGACGGGTCAGGGAGTGGCAGGATCTTCGTGCCCAACTCCGTGACGTGACGAAGGACCTCGGGTTCGTACCCAACCGCGAGCCGGCGCAGCGCGAGGTGGTTCACCGGACGTTGCTCACCGGCCTCTTGTCCAACGTCGGGACCAAGGACCATGGATCTTTCGAGTACCGGGGCGCACGAAGCAGTCGCTTCTCGATCAACCCCGGCTCGACCCTCTTCAAACGACCCCCCGAGTGGGTGATGGCGGCGGAACTGGTCGAGACGACCCGCCTCTGGGCACGTGGTGTCGCATCGGTCAAACCCGAATGGATCGAGAGCGCCGCGGATCACCTGGTGAGCCGCTCGTACTCGGATCCGGTGTGGGACGAGAGACGCGGCGCCGCGACAGCGAACGAGTCGGTCTCCCTCTACGGACTTCCGCTGCAGACCGCCCGTCCGGTGCTGTACGGAAGGATCGATCCCGAGGCCGCCCGCGACCTCTTCATACGTCATGCACTCATTGCGGGGGAGTGGGATGCGCACCACCGCTTTGTCGAACACAACGCCGCGGTCATCAGCGAAGTGCTCGACCTCGAGGCGCGGTATCGACGAACCGATCTGCTCGTCGACGACGAAGCGGTCGTCGAGTTCTTCGACCGCCGGATTCCGAAGGACATCGTCTCCGTGCGGCACTTCGATCGATGGTGGAAGGACGTGCGACTGACGGACCCGCACCGGCTCGACCTTGCGGTCGACGATCTCCTCGAACCGGAGATCGAAACGCCCGGGGCGGAAGCATTCCCGGAGGTCTGGCAGTACGGCGGTGTCTCGATGCCGCTCACCTACGAATTCGATCCGGGTAGCGCGACCGACGGGCTGATCGTCAGCGTGCCGATCGGCGGCCTTGGGCGGGTCGACCCGGGCATCTTCGAATGGTCGGTTCCCGGTCTTCGTGAAGAGCTCGTCGTCGCGATGATGCGTTCACTCCCCAAGAGATTCCGGAAGCAGTTGGCGCCGATACCCGCAACCGCCCATTCGGTGCTGGCGACGCATGACCCCGCAGAGGAAGGGCTCGTGCCGTTCCTGCGGCGCGAGCTGACGAAACGGGCCGGAGCAGCCATTCCGCTGGATGCATTCGACCTGGATCGAATTCCCTCGCACCTGAGGCCGTTCTTCCGTGTCGTTGGAGAAGACGGCTCCGTCCTCGCTGAGGGCCCGAACCTCGCACTGCTGGCCGATCAACTACGAGCCGAGGCCCAGGCGGCGGTGGCGACGTTGGGCCACGGCGTCGAGCGCACTGGGATCACATCGTGGGACTTCGGCGACCTTCCGACCGAGGCAGAGATCGAAGGGCCGGGACGGTCGATGACGGCGTACCCGGCCCTCATTGACGACGGTGACGCGGTCGCAGTCCGGCTATTCGCCACGTCCGGAGAGCAGTCGGCTTCCATGTGGGCCGGCACGCGGAAGCTGATCGTGCTCGGCCTGCCGTCGCCGGCGAGGGTGCTTCGGCCCCTCGTGACCGACGATGGTCTCGGTGCGATTGCAGCCGGCCCTTACGAGTCGTTCAACGAATGGGCCGACGATTGCCTGATGTGTGCGGTCGACGACCTGCTCGGCGAGGCAGGCGGACCCGTCTGGGATGCCACCTCGTTTGACCGCCTGCTCACGCAGATCGGTGCAGCGTCTCCGGACCTGCTGGTTGCCGTGGCATCGGATGCCCTCGAGATTCTGGACGAACTCCGTGAGGTGCGGGCGACGCTGGCCGGCGGGTCACTGGCGCACTACCCGGACGTCGTGTTCGACGTCGAGGAGCAGGTCGACCGGCTGATCTATCCGGGATTCCTGACGGCGGTCGGCATCGAGCGACTGCCGGACATCCATCGGTACGTGCGGGCCGTCTCACGGCGCCTGGAAGCGCTTCCCGATCGCGTGGAGAAGGATCGTGCCGCGATGGACCGCATCCGGGACCTGGAGGCCGAGCGCGACGAACTCTCAGACGCCGTCCCGAACTCGACGCAACTGATCGAGGTGGCGTGGATGCTCCAGGAGCTCCGGGTGAGCGTGTTCGCGCAATCCATAGGAACCAAGAGCAAGATCAGCGAGAAACGCATCCTAGAAGCCCTAGAACGAGCCGTCGCACCGTAGCCTGATGTGCCGCGCTCAGGGCTGGGAGGCCTTCTCGAACGAGACTGGCGACTGGCGACTGGCGACTGGCAACCCCCGATACGTCGCCCCGAACTGCAGATAGAGATCCACTCCTTGATCCTGCCGCTCGATCTCTTCGGACGTCAGTTCCCGCAGTGGCTTCGCCGGAGTTCCAACCGCCAGCGTCCAGGGCGGAATCGATTTGCCCTCCGGCAACACCGATCCAGCTGCGAGCCAGGCGCCGTCCCCGAGCAGCGAGCCGTTGAGGGCCAGCGCTCCGATGCCGACAAGGCAGCGGTCGCCGATGGTGGCACCGTGGACCACAGCGGCGTGGCCGACGGTCACCCGCCGGCCAATCGACGTCGGCATCCCCAGGTCCGAATGAACCACGACGTTGTCCTGAAGGTTCGACTCCTCGCCGATCACGATTGCATCGAGTTCGGCCCGCAGGACTGCGCCGAACATGACGACGGCGAGCGCCCGGATCTCGACCGATCCGTACACTCGGGCCGTCGGAGCGATGAACGCCGAAGGATGAATCAATGGGTCCGGGAGCATGAGCGGTTTCATGTCCGGCAGCGTACCGCCACCGTCGAACCGGGAATGCATTGCGCCCGGCCGGCATTGAACCGGGACGAACCACGAGAACGGAGCCAGCCATGATGCCAGCCCTCCCAGCGCTTCCGACGGACGGTGAACCGACGAGGGCAACGCTGCACGCCTATGCCCATGCGATCGCGGCCCTGCCCCGTGCGCATGCGCTCGCGCATTCGAAGTGGTGGCACGTCTCGCTCCAGGTCCGCCCCGACGGCATGATGACCGAGACCATGACGCTGCCCGACGGCGGGGCAGCGTACGTGCGCATGGACCCCCGGACGAGTCTGATCATCCTGGAAACCTCCGCCGGCGAGACCCGCAGGTTCCCGATGAACGCAGGGTTCACCGCTACCGAAATGGGGGATGCATTGATCGCGGCCGCAGCCGAGTTCGGGCTGACAGGCGACTACGACCGCTCGAGGTTCGAGAGCGATGAGGCCCGTCCCTACCGTGAAGTCGACGCGCTCGAGATCTTCCAGGTCCTCGCAGCGGCCGAGGGGGTGCTTGCCGCCCACCGGAATCGGATTGGTGGCAACGTTGGCCCCGTCCAGCTCTGGCCACATGGCTTCGACCTTGCGTTCGAATGGTTCGGCACGCGAACGGTTCCGACGAAGGAAGTCGGCGAGTCGTCAGAGATCCCGGCTCAGATCAATCTCGGCTTCTATCCGGCCGGCGACGCCTACTTCTACTCGAACCCGTGGCCGTTCGACGCCGAGGCGTTGCTGAACGTGGCCCTGCCGTCGGGTGCGCGCTGGCACACGGATGGCTGGGAGGGTTCGATCCTTCCGTATGCCGAAGTGGTCGGCCGCGTCGGAGGCGCCGAGCGGATTCTGGACTATGCCGGGGCCGTGTTCGCGGCAGCATCGCCGGGCCTCGATCGCTGAGCAGCCGATCGGGCAGAAATCGACCCAGGGCACGGTGCCGAATGGAGCCAGTTCGCCGAGCCCGGCTACGATCGCGGGGGAGGAGGTTGCATGGGATTCCCCGAACCGTTCTTCCGGTGGCGCCCGCATCCGTGGCATGGACTCGATCCCGGCCCGGACGCCCCGGAGATCGTGACCGCGTTCATCGAGATTTCGCCGTTCGACTTCGTCAAGTACGAAGTCGAGAAGCGGACTGGGTACCTGAAAGTCGATCGCCCACAGCGGGGCAGCAGTTCACCACCCACCCTCTACGGCCTGATCCCCCAGACGTTCTGCGGAGAGCGAGTTGCGGCGCTCTCGCCGGAGGTGACCGAGGCGGACCGTGATCCGCTCGATATCTGCGTGATCTCCGAGCGGGCCATCGACCGATCCGAGATCATGCTCAACGCTCGGGTCGTCGGAGGTATACGCATGATCGACCACGGAGAGGCGGACGACAAGATCATCGCCATTCTCGTGGACGACGCCGTCCTCGGCGGAGCTCGCGACATCACCGACATCCCGAGTGCCCTGATCTCGCGGCTCGAGCACTACTTCCTCACGTACAAGACGATGCCGGGGGAGGAGGACCAGGTCCAGATTCCCGAGATCTACGGCCACGACCACGCGGTCCGGGTCGTCGCCGAGGCGATGGCCGACTACGACGAGCACTTCGGCGGGTAGGACCCATGGCGGGAACAGGGCTGTGACGATCGAAGCCGATGAACGGGGGCTGACGGCCGCCCAGGTGGCCCAACGCGTCGCAGCGGGGAAGGTCAACACCGTCGAGGTCAGAGGATCACGGTCGGTCGCCGACATCCTCCGCTCGAACCTGCTCACCCGTTTCAACGCCATCATGTCGGTGATGCTCGTGATCGTGCTGATCTTCGGGCACCTACCGGACGCGCTCTTCGGATTCGTGATGACGGCGAACGCGATCATCGGGATCGTGCAGGAGTTGCGGGCAAAGCACACGCTCGACCGCTTGAGCGTCCTCGTTGCCCCGAACGTGACCGTTGTTCGTGACGGTGAATCCGCGAAGATCCCGGTCGGTGAAGTCGTCCTCGACGACGTGATCGAACTGTCGACGGGCGACCAGGTGCCGGCGGATGGCACCGTCTTGGCGTCCGGAAGCGTGCAGATCGACGAATCGCTCGTTACCGGAGAGGCGGATCCGCTCCACAAGGATCCCGGTGACTCGGTTCTCTCCGGGTCATTCATCGTGGCCGGCTCCGTGACGATCCGCGCGACGGCCGTCGGCGACGATGCGTACGCGCAACACCTTGCGGTCGAAGCGAAGAAGTTCACCCTCATGAAGAGCGCACTCCAGCAGGGGATCGACCAGATTCTACGTGTCGTCACCTGGATGCTGATCCCGATCGGCGGCCTGCTGCTGTGGAGCCAGATGCAGACCGACGGATCGATCGGCGAGGCCATGGTCTCGACCGTGGCCGGCGTGGTCGGGATGGTGCCCCAGGGTCTCGTGCTTCTCGTGTCGATGGCGTCGGCGGTGGCAGTCATCCGCCTCGGGAAGCGCCAGGCGCTTGTGCAGGAACTGCCGGCGGTTGAGACCCTCGCCCGGGTCGATGTCGTGTGCGTCGACAAGACCGGCACCCTCACCACCGGCATCGTCCGCCATCGCGAGACCGTTACGCTCGGGGACCGGGATGCCGCCGACGTCGCAGGTGCCGTTGCTGCGATCGCTGCGGCCGACCCGCACCCGAATCCGACGATGCAGGGCGTCGCTCAGGCCTATCCCGACCCACCCCGGTGGGTCGTCGAACGATTCGTACCATTCTCCTCGGTTCGGAAGTTCTCGGCGGTTCGCTTCACCGACGGATGCTCGTGGGTCATCGGTGCGCCCGAAATCGTCCTCGGGAGCGACGATCCGACCCTTCTCGGACGCCTGGGCGCCATCGGGTCCAGGGGCGAACGGGTGCTGCTCGTCGCCGCAACCGAATCGCCGCTCCCCGAGGACGAGGGCACGCTTCCCGTCGGCCTCGAACCGGTCGGCTATCTGACGTTCGCCGAGGAGATCCGGTCGGACGCGGCCGACACGGTCGCCTACTTCCTCGACCAGAACGTTGCCCCGAAGGTCATTTCCGGCGACGCCGCGTTGACCGTTGGCTCGATCGCAGGCACCGTCGGCGTTCCGGGAGCGGATCGCGCCATCGACGCCCGAGAGCTACCGGATGTGGCAACACCCGAATTCGAACAGGCCATCAACGAAGGATCAGTGTTCGGGCGCGTCGTTCCCGATCAGAAGCGGCACATGGTGACGGCCATGCAGAACGCCGGGCACACGGTCGCGATGACCGGCGACGGCGTCAACGACGTGCTCGCCCTCAAGGGTGCCGATATCGGGATAGCGATGGGCTCGGGGGCACCGGCCACCAGGGCCGTCGCTCAGATCGTCCTCCTCGACAACCGGTTCGCGTCGCTGCCATACGTTGTCGCCGAAGGGCGGCGCGTTATCGCGAACATGGAACGGGTTGCCTCACTCTTCGTTACGAAGACCGTCTACGCAGCGATCCTTGCTGTAGCAATTGGGCTCGTCGGACGGGTGTTCCCGCTGCTTCCTCGCCACCTGACGTTGATCGGTTCGTTGACGATCGGGATCCCCGCATTCTTCCTGTCCTTCGAGCCAACCGACGAACCTGTTCGGACGGGCGCGTTCAGACGGATCATGAGATTTGCCGTGCCGTCGGGTGTAATCGCAGCGGCGGCGGCGTACGGCGTGTACAGCGCGGCCCGTGCGATCGAAGGAGATCTCACGATCGCGAGAAGCGCGACGACGATCACGATGGTCCTGGTCGGCATGTGGGTGCTGATCGAGCTCGTGATACCCCTCACGCCGAGCCGGATGGCGCTGGTGGGGGCGATGGTCGCGGTGTTCGCTCTGACGCTCGTTGTCCCGTTCGGTAGGAGATTCTTCGACCTGGTGATCCCCCCGGTGGACATCATCGCTGTCATCGCCGCTGCAACCGTTGCATCCGCCGTCGTCCTCCACGTCGTTCTGCGCGTGGTCGACCACCACGAGGGACCCTGGGTATCGTGGTTCGCAGTTGACGAGGAGGCCGGGTGAAGGAAGCTCGACCGGAGGCGCATCTCAGCCGACGCGAGCGCTTCACGAAGAACGTTGCCGGGCTTGCGGTCCGTCTCATCTATCGCAGCGTTGAGGTTCGGCAGGCAGCAGGCGAGACGGCGTCCGGGCCGCAGCTTGCAGTTTCCAATCATTTCGGCGGCTTCTCGGACGCCCTCGTCCAGGCATACGCCCTTGATCGGGTGCCTCGCTTCATCGCGCGGGACGTGATCTGGCGGTACCCGATCGCCAGGCGGTTGATGGAGTTCTTCAGAGCCATCCCGACTCACAAGCCGGCGGACAAGGGACCGGCCGGCAACGACCAGATGTTCCACTCGACGTACACCGCCCTTGGAGAGGGCGACCTCGTGATGATCTTCCCGGAGGGCATCACAGTGGACGATCCCGCCATCGCCAGGGTGAAGACCGGGGCTGCCCGGATCGCTCTCGGTGCGAGAGCGTCCGGTGTCGACGGGATCCAGATCATTCCCTCGGGCATCCACTATGACGACAAGGCGGCGCTCCGTTCGAAGGTGTGGGTCAACGTCGGAGTGCCGCTCGATGTCGACAAGGAGATCGGTCGGTACGCCGAACCCGGGACGGCGCAGGATGCTTCGAATCGGGATGCCGTGCGGGCCCTGACGGCCGATATCGAAGGACGTCTGAGGCGATCGGCGCCCGATTATGCCGATTGGGAGCAAGAGCGGGGGCTCACGGCCGCTGCAGCGATTGCGCTCCGTTCCATCCCGGGCGCTCGTGTGGAGGTGGACTACGCCGACGAATCCGCCCTGGCGAATCTGCTCTCGCAACGGTCTGGGGAGACCAAAGAGGCCATCACAGAAGCGGTCGATCGCTATACGGCCGACCTCGAGGCCGTCGGCCTCTCCGACCAGCAGATGGTGACATCCCACCAAAGTCGGCGTTCCTTCTTCTGGCGCATCATCTGGAACCTGATTGTGGGCGTTCTCCTGCTGCCGTTCGCTCTGGTAGGCCTCGTGATCAACATCGTCCCGTTTCTCCTCCTCTGGCTGATTGGACGCGTCAAGATGGCCCCGGCCATGGCCGCCACCGTGAAGCCCGCCTCCGCCATACTCCTGTTCGGCGTCACGTGGGGTGTCGCCGGCTGGTTCGGTTGGACGCGGTCAGGAATCGAAGGCGTGGCCGCGCTGCTGCTCGTGATGCCGCTGTATGTTTTTGCGGTGTTCGCGCTGCTCGAACGGGGGCGGCTCGTCTGGCGGGCATGGCGCGGTTCGTGGCGGTCCCATCGCACCGATCTCTACGAGGGAGTCCTCGAACACCGCCGCGCCGTCGTGCAGGCCGTCGCCGACGCTGTCTAGCCCTCGGCGATCCGGGCTGCTCGTTCGATCTCGGACTCTCTCAAGCGATTTTCGATGCTCGCCATCTGCTCGTCGGTGACGTCCGTGAGGACATAGGCCGTGCTCACGAATTGTGCGAGGTCGGCCCGATAGTCGTGGCCGAGGGCGTTGAAGGCCCCCGGGATGACCGTCGCCGCGTTCTTGGTGTCGATCGCCGTCTGCCAGAACGTGACGGCGGGCACCCACCTTTGGGTGAGCGAGACGTTCGGTGGGCGCTGATCGGGGGGTCCGAGCCACGTCGGCTCCTGGTAGGCGACGTCGAGGCCGAACCGGGTGACGGGGTCTTCGTGATGGTTGAGGAAGAAGAATCGAATCGATTCGCGCACGCCGATGGGGAGCTCTCGATATTCGTCGATCGACGCAAAGGTCCCGAACAGTGTGTCGTCGATGTTTGACCCACCCGCCAGAAGTTCCTTCCGCCACTTCCCGGCATAGGGGGTGCCGGCCCACAACGCCCGGTCGATCCGAAGGTCGTCGAGGACGGCCGTTCCTCCTCCAATGAACGCACCCTGGCTGGTCTGGGCCCCGAGGCTCTCGCCGTAGAGAACCACTCTTGGTCGATGGCCGGGTTCGCGCTGGGCGAGCACGTCGTTGATGGCCCGCAGAAGGGCGCCGTGCTGCTCGATGGCGAGGGGTATCTTCCGGACTGAGAGCATCGAAGGCAGCGAACCGTACTGGATGGCCACCGAGGCAACATCTCCCCGTGCCAGGTATTCGGCGGCCTCCACCGGGATGTAGTTGAAGTAACCCGTGCCGGCCGGTGAACCAACGATGAGGAGCGCACGGTCGAATGCACCGGTCCTGAGGAGCTCCTCGATCGCAAGCGCCACCCGTTCCTCTACGGTGGCAGCCGATGCAACGCCGACGTACACCCGTATGGCGTCCATCGAACCGCTCTCGCCCATAACGTCGTTGATCTGTTCGCCGTTCGAAGCCTCGATCACGAACCGCCGTCCCTGCAGGCCGAGATCTTCGAAGGCAACCACGCTATCGGGGCTTCCGCTAACCGTCTCTGCCGTAGGGGGTTCTGCATAGCGGACCTCGGTCCGGCTGTTCGATGCCGCGATCTTCCCAAGGAAGCGACCGAATCCGGTTCGTACGCCGTAGATGAGGCTTCCTCCGATCAGGGCGTGGGTGAGCGGCAGCCAGGCGGTGGCTGGACCGCCGGCCCTGCGGCTGAGCAGCGACGCCGACGCCTCGGCGGCCTTGCGCTCTGCCATCACGACTGCACCGGCTCCGACCGCAACTCCGGTTCCGACCGAAAGGGTCCAGGCCACATCCGCGGTTGTAGGAGGCCTCTGGCCATCCGCCTCGTACCGTCCGAGACGATTCGTGAGATAGGTGAGGGATACGGCATCGGCGGCGGCTGCCGTTCCGATCAACGCACCGGCTCGCGCGATCGGGCCGCGTGATGATGCCGCCCCTACCGAACGGCGCACGAGTTCCATCGTGAGCGCGGCAGCGGAGGCGTATGAACGCGTCTGAGCAGCTGTGACGGCAAGTGAACCGAGCCGTGATGTCCGCAGCCGCGGCCCGGCAAGCACCGCGAACGCTGCGGAAGTGATTCCAGCGACGGCGTCGGTGACGACCGGTGCTGCGAGCGGGACGCGCTGGATGACCTGGGAGTATCCGCTCCCTGCGATGTAGCCGGACGCGAATGACCCGGCGACGACGAGCGCTTGGTCCGTCTTCGGTCGGTCCATGAGCGAAGGTTGGTTCGATTCGATCGCCGCGGCTGCCCCGAGCGCGAGCCCGGTCTGGACGTGCGGCTTCCCGAAGAATGCGGCGAGGGGTCGGAGTGGATTCTTCATCTGGGGTGCCTTTGCGCTGGAGGAGGGGACGATCAGTGGCTCCTAGTGTGGTGCACCGTGGCCAAGAATTGATGAAACAACCGCGGACCGGGCTACGGCGCTGTTCAACACGACGGGTCGCAACAGGTGCATCGTGCGAACCCTACCCAATTCACACGATTCGACGTTCGGAGGCCCATCTCGCCAGTTCGTGGCGGTTCGACAACTGGAGCTTGCGCAACACGGCCGAGACGTGCGTTTCGACGGTCTTCACCGAGATCGAGAGCCGCGTCGCGACCTGCTTGTACGCGTAGCCGCGGGCGATCTGACGGAGGACCTCCCGCTCCCTGGGCGTCAACTGATCCAGTTCAGGATCAGCCTCGACGGGGACCGTGTCGGAGAACGCGTCGAGGACGAATCCCGCAAGCTTCGGTGAGAACACGGCGTCGCCGGCCGCGATGCGCTCGATCGCGTCTGCGAGGGCGTCCGGATCGATGGACTTGGTCACGTAGCCGCGAGCCCCTGCCCGGATCATCGCAATGACGTCCTCGGGAGCGTCTGAGACCGAGAGTGCGAGAAAGCGGATGTCAGGGTTCGTCTCGTGGACGTTGCCGACCACGGACAGACCGCCGCCGCCCGGCATGTGGACATCGATGAGGACGACATCCGGCCGGCTCGTCCGGATCCCATCCACCGCGGCGTCGACGTCGGTGGACCAGCCCGCGACGTCGAATCGCTCGGAGAGTTCAGCGCGCACGCCGCTCAGGAAGAGTTCATGGTCATCAACGAGATAGATGGTGGTCATCGGGGCCCCGATCGTAGATGGACTTCGCTGCCTTCGCCCGGTGTGGAAACAAGGACCGCCTCGCCTCCGGACCGCGCCATGCGGGCGATGATCGACTCGGAGATGCCTCTTCGATCGTCGGGAACGGCATCCGGGTCGAAACCGACGCCCTGGTCGGTGATCCACGCGTCGACGGTCACGTCGGTGCACTCGACGTAGACGGATATGGACCGAGCGCCGGAGTGCTCGGCGGCATTGGCCATCGCCTCGGATGCCGCCGCAACGAGCGGATGTGCCGCATCGTCGAGCGCTCGATCTCCCACGACGACAACCTCAACCGGCAAATCGAAGTCGGCTTCCACTTTGGCCGCGGCCCCGGTGATCGCCTCGCCGACGGTGCCGGTCGATGCCGCACCGGCCGGGTCGAAGAGCCAGGTGCGTAGGTCGCGTTCCTGCGCTCGTGCAAGCGTGATCATGCGTTGGGGATCGTCGCTGCGCTGGATCATCGCGAGGGTCTGAAGCACGGAATCGTGGAGGTGGGCGGCCATGTCGGCGCGTTCCTGCTCCCGGATCCTCGCCCTGCGCTCGTCTGACAGCTCCTCGAAGAGCCCCCAGATCCACGGCCCGAAGAGGAGCATGGATCCCGCGGCGGTCAGCAGTACGGCGATTGCGGCTGGTCCGAGCGACTGGATGGAGTCGAGCGAGGCCAGCACGACGACGATGCCGACCGCCATCAGAGCCGCTCCGGCGAAGATCTGGGTCTTGCTTCTGCCGGCTCCGTTCTCAGATGGTCGGGTGAGGCGTGTGAGGCGTTTCCTGGACTCGGCGCTGGAACGATCCCAGATGAGCGCGGCTCCGAAGATGACGAGGGTGGCGGGCCAGACGATGGGACCGAACCACAGGCCGAAGGCCTCGAGGGCAATCAGCACAGCGAGGAACCCGAGAGCGAGGCCGACGTGCTGCCCGGTTGTTGCCGGGTGGTCGGCTTCGATCATCGACCCGTACCGCCTCTCATCCGGCGTGACGATCCACCCGGCGAGGTAGCAGAGAACCCCGAAGCCCCCAGCGAGCGTCAGCGAGACGAACGCGGCCCGCACATAGACCGCTGGAATACCGAGCCGGGAGGCAATCCCCGCCGAGAGCCCGGCGATGACGCGGTCATCGTTCGACCGCGTCAGGCGGCCGCTCAGGATCTGGATCCGATCCGGGTGCTCGTGGTGATTGGGTTCGGCGGTGGTGTCCATGCGATAGTGATGTTGTCACAGGCCCGGTCGGGCGACAACCCGTGACGACCCTGAGATCACCCTGACCCCTCAGGGTTCGACCAGGAACATCCCCAATAGCGCTCTCGGGCCGGGTAGCGCATCATGACCCCATGAGCACATCAACCCAACCTCACCTGCAGCGCCCACCACTCGGTCGGCCGTACGACGACCGTGCGTTCGCCGGGGTGGCCGCGGGCCTCGGCCGGCGGTTCTCCGTCAACCCGGCCTGGTTCCGTGTCGCGTTCGTCCTGCTGGCCCTGTTCGGCGGGGTCGGCTTCCTTCTCTACGGTCTCGGATGGATACTCATCCCCGATGAGGGAAGCGACCGGTCGATTGCCGAGGGGTGGGTCGACGGATTCGATGGTTCGAATACTTCGATGGTCATCGGCGTCGTGCTGATCGGCATGGCCGCGGTCATCCTCGTGTCTTCGTTCCATCTGATCTCCGGCAAGTTTGTGGTGGCAGGCGTGCTGCTCGTGATCGGCGTGTTGCTCTACCGAGGGGATCTCACCGGTTCGAAGGCCCCCACCGACCCGGCGGAACCGTCAGACGACGATTCCGGGCCGGGGGCCGATGACGACGACGCGGATACCGACGACAGGAATGCACCCGCCGATGACGACGACGCGGACGAAACGGAGTCGGTCGAAGCGGCGGAATATGAGATCGACGAGGTCGCCCCGGTTGCGGCCGCCGCTGCGACGACGGCCCCCGTTGCGGCCGCCGCTGCGCCACGACCGCGGCCGCCGAGACCGAAGTCGATCCTCGGCCGGTTGACGCTCGCTGCGCTCCTGATCGTGCTGGGCGGCCTCGCCCTTCTCGACGCGGCCGACGTTCTCTATCCGGACCCGGTCCACTATCTCGCGACAGCCGTCGGTGTGATCGGAGGAGGGTTGCTCGTCGGGACGCTCTTCGGGAGGGCCCGGTGGCTGATCTTCATCGGTCTCGTACTCGCACCGTTCCTGTTCCTCGCCAGCTTCGTCTCCGAGTGGTCGTTCAGCGGCGAGGCCGGTGATCGGTACGTGCAGGTGCACACCATTGACGATCTCGAGGCGGTCAGCTTCCAGTACGACCATGCCGCTGGAGTCCTTGAACTCGATTTCCGGTGGTTCGAGCCGCCATCCGACGGCTACCCCATCTCGCTCGACGCCCGCGTGAGTGCCGGGGAGCTGCGGATCTGGCTCCCACAAGACGCTCGAGCGACCGTGACCGGGTCGGCCGGAATCGGATCCGTCGAGATCCTGGGAGACCAGAGCGCCGGAATCGGCGTGTCGAACACCGTCGAGATCCGCGTAGACGAACCCGCGGCGATCTTCACCATTGATGCGAGGGCCGATTTCGGATCGGTTATCGTCGACGTTCCCCTCGAGAACGTCCCTGAACCCCTCTGGGAGGGATAGCACATGTACCGTCACCGATTCGATGCCATCTCGTTCGTGTTCGGACTGCTCTTCGTGGGCATGGCGTTCCTCGCGCCGTCCCGCGATTGGATTCCCAGCGGTGTTGGGCAATGGATCGTCCCTGGAGCCGTGCTGTTGCTGGGCGCAGGGCTGGCAATCTCGGCGATCGCGTCGAATCGGACACCGAGCCAGACAGATGACCATTCATCGGTATAGCCCTTTCCCGCGCTGAGTTGCAGGGGTACGCTGTTTCAAGCGTCCAGAGGGACACGTATGCCCGCACCGAAGAAGTTCAACCCCGGTCCCACGACTTCACGCTCGTATACGACCGGCTTCAACAACGCTCGGATCAAGGGCCGCCACGCCGTCGTGCCACCGCCGCCGAAGCCCAGTGTGGTGACGGATGAAGAGGTCGAGATCGACGTCGACGAGGTGACGGTGGTCATGCGTGGGCCGTCCAAGTACGAGCGGCGATCTCTGAACGCTCACGTGGAGCCGGAATTGTCCATCGATCTCGACGAGCTCGATGAAGTACCGGAACCCGTTGCGCCGGTACGCGCTCCGGCGATCATTTTCGGCGAGTGGCGATCCGAATCGGACCTCGAAGGCACGCACTACCACCGCAAGGACTCGCGGCAGACCTGATCAGCCGATCGGTGCCGTTGGGCAGTCCTCGGAATCCTGAAGGTTGAGCTGGACCTTCGCCAACTCCGGATCGTCGATCACGAGCTGAACGTGCTCGTGGACGAGGTCGATGTTGGCGATTCGCCCCGGCTTCCCGTCGTCCCGATACTTGAGGTGGTACTCGGGAGGAATGAACCGGACGGAGACAACCGCTTCCATGTCCACCGAGGGCAGCAACTCGACGAGCTTCGGGAGGAGATCGATCGGGATATCGGTGGTCGTCGTTTCCTTGATGACCTCGGCGAACTTACCGAAGTTCAGGAGCAGCGATGTCGGATCGGTCTGTTCCATGGCGGCCTCGAGCACGCACCGCTGCCGCGACATGCGGAAGTAGTCGCTGTCGGCGTGTCGGGTTCTGGCATAGGCGAGGGCCTCGACGCCGTTCATGTGCTGCTCGCCCTGCTCGATGACGAGGCGTGTGAGCGTGCCGTCGAGGAGGGGATACTCGTCGTCGACGATCTTCTCGGGCACATAGATGTCGACACCGCCGATGGCGTCGATGATGTCCACGAACCCATCGAGGTTCACGAGAGCGTAATAGTGGATTGGGATGCCGAGGAACTCCGAGATCACACCCTTCACGGCGTTCTCCGGCGGATCACCCGGGCCTGGGAAGGCTTCTGGATGCTGTTCGCCCTGGATCCAGAGTTCGTTGATCAGTTCGGGGTAGCAGTTGCAGTCCCAGATCCCATGGCCTTCCGGGAGAGGGGCGTAGGTCCAGTTGCGGGGCACCTGGAACATGGCCGCTTCGCCGGTCTTGGGATCGATGCTCACGGTGATCATCGTGTCGGTGCGGATCCCCGTCCGTCCGACGCCGAAGTCGCCGCCGAGCAGCAGGATGTTCAGGCGGTCGAGGTCCTCCCACGGTGTCTCCTCGACGACCGTTGTGGTCGTCGAGGATGTGGTGGAACCAGAGGCGTCGGTATTCCCGGTGGCGGGCGTGTTGCCGGTGGTTGTCGTGGTGGACGCCGATGCCTCGCCACCATCGAAGACGGTCGTGATCAGGCTGTACTGGACGAGGTCGTAGTAGCCGAACACCACATGGGGCATCAGCAGGAATGCACCGAGGGCGATCAATGCGGTGAGTCCGGCGACGCGGCTGACCGACGGCCCCGTGGTCGACGCTGAGCGGTAGGCGTCGTCGGCGGCCCAGACCCGGTACCCGAGCAGGGCGATGTTGACGATCATCAGAAGCACCATCGACGTCGGCTTCACGAATGCCGTGAGGATGGAGACCTTGTCATGGAAGAAGAAGAGCAGAACGGCGAGCACGGCAACATCGATGATGAAGAGGTTTCGTGCCTTCTTCCGGTCGCCTGCCAGCAATTGACCGAGACCGGGAACCAAGGCCGACGCCGCAGCCGCGACGAGCGGATTGGACGAACGTTGTTTGGATGACCTGCTCGTCATCCGCGCATAGTAGGAATCGCGTTCCGGTAGTCGTGGCAACGATCGCGTCGGGACCCGGGGTACCGGAGTAACCTGCCGGGAACCCGCCGACAATCACGAAGCTCATCAGTGAACGACACCCCGCGAGACGACCAATCCTCCGATCTGCCTGCGCATTCGCACCGCACGAGGTACGCCTACATGCGGAGCGACGGCACGCTCGACATCGTCCTGGGCAGCCTCGTCGCGGGCGTCGGCGCCTACGCGTATCAGTTCCTCGGTGGCCGGAGCCTCGGGGAGGAGGCGTTCGCTCCGATCGCAGCTCTTCTCACAGCGCACTTCCTCGCGTTCGTGATCATCCTGCTGCCGATCGAGCAGTTCGTGATCCGAAGGATCACGCTCGGCTATCGAGGCTGGGTCGTACCGATCCGCGCCATCGCTCTGACGGTCTCGACCGGCGCCGTCGCCGCGGCCGTCGTGTGGTCAACCGCCGACACCTACTTCGACGGTGAGTCCTCGTTCGTATGGTTCGTCATCGCGACGGTTGCATTCCACTTCTTCTTCGCCGTCGGTCGCGGCTACCTCGCTGGGAATCGCCGATTCCGGTCGTACGGATATGCGAGCGGCGCCGCGTCGGTACTGCGCCTCGTCATCGCCGTGATCGTGGTGATCGTTGGGCCGACGGTGACCGGTTTTGCCTGGGCTCAAGTTCTCGGACCCCTGGTGATCTTCTTCTGGCGCCCGTTCCGCACACCCGAGCAACGGAGAACCGGCTCGCGCGGCGAGCTCGTCGATGAACACGCCGAGCACGTCGGCGAGCAGGGCCTGTTGTTCGGACTCGTCCTCTCGTCCGCAGCGTCGCAGGCCTTGCTCCTCGCGGGGCCGCTGGTCGCCGGCGCCCTTGGTGCCACGGCTTCCCAGTTCTCGATCACCTACGCCACGCTCGTGCTCGCCAGGGCCCCGCTGACGCTCGGCTACAACCTCATTGCCAGGGTCCTTCCGCCGTTCACGGAGATGGCCGCTCGGGGCGAGCGCCGAGAGTTGCGGTCATGGGCGCGAGGTATGGGAATCGCCGGGGTTGCGCTCGCGTTCGTGGGCGCCGGGATCGGTGCCATCGTCGGTCCGTCCATGGTCGCCATCGCTTTCGGCGATGGGTTCCGTCCCACCACTACCGTCGCTGCGCTTGCTTCCGCGGGCGTGGTTCTTGCCTCGGCGGGGTTGTTCATCGGTCAGATCCTCGTGGCCCGCGGCCGGGCCGTCCGACTGGCCGTATCGTGGTTTGCGGCCGTCGCCGCCTCCGTCATCGCCCTGGCCATTCCGATTTCCGACCCGGTGCTGCACGTGGTGATCGCGTTCGTCGTCGGCGAGAGCTTCGCCCTTGCGGCGCTGGTGATCGGGGCGCTGATGCGCGACCCGGAAGAAGGGGAGATCTCGCATGGATACGCAGTGGCAAAGCGCTCGCTCGATATTGCCGCGGCGCTCATTGCGATGCTGCTGCTCGCCCCGGTGCTGTTGATCGCTGCGATTGCCGTCAAGGTCGATTCCCGGGGTCCAGCGCTCTTCCGGCAGCTCCGAACCGGTCGGGACGGCGTGGACTTCTGGATGGTGAAGCTGCGCACGATGGCATTCGACCACGATGACGCCGTCTTCCACGCGCACCTCGAACAGTTACAGCAATACGGCCAGGTCGAGGCCGAGTACACGATTCGGATCGATGACGACCCGCGAATCACCAGAGTTGGAGGCTTCCTGCGCCGATGGTCCCTCGATGAACTCCCGAACCTCTGGAACGTGCTCAAGGGCTCGATGTCGTTGGTCGGGCCCCGCCCGCTCGTGCCGGAGGAGGCGGATCTCGTGGGGCTCGACAATCCGAGGTTCCTGGTCAAGCCCGGTATCACCGGCTACGCCCAGGTGCACGGTCGCGATTCGATCTCGATGGCAGAACGGACGGCTCTCGACGACGAGTATGTCGAGATCCGTTCGATGAAGGTGGATGTCAAGATCCTGTTCGAGACGCTCGGAACGGTGTTCCGGACGAAGGGCGAGGAGACGAAGATCTGACCGGATGGAATGACGACCGGGTACGGTAGCGTTCCCAATCTCATGGATACCATCAGCACGCTGCTCAATGAAGGCAACCCGGTCATCGCAATCGTCGGTGCCACCGACAATCCCGGGAAGTACGGGAACCGCATCTACCGAGATCTCAAGGGGAAGGGCTACCGGGTGTATCCCGTGAACCCCACCAAGGACACGATCGACGGCGACCCGGCATACGCCGATCTCGGAGACCTACCGGAGACGCCGGACATCGTGAACTTCGTCGTGCCGCCGCAGCGAACGCTTCGCCTCCTCGAGCGGGCCAAGGAGCTCGGTCTCATGACGGTGTGGATCCAGCCGGGAGCGGAGAACGAGGCCGTGCTGGCCTATCTGGCCGACAACGGGTTCGAGTACCTGGCCAATGCGTGCATCATGGTCTGGTCCAGAGTGGAGCCGGCAATCTGACCCTTTCTCCGGGCCCCCCGGGCAAGGTACAATCCATGTGGGGCTCGATCAGGGGGATCGACATGACCGCTGATGAACTGCGCCACGCGGTGCGTTCCTTGCCGGGTGTCGCGTCGGTTGACGTGACACCTCAAGTGGGCGCGCCTCCTCTGGTGCGGGTCTGGACCGACGGCACCGTGCCCGATCGTGACGTTCAGCGTTCGGTCGAACGACTCGTGGCCTCCGGATCGTTCAAAGGCCTCGACCCGGGCCCCGTGACCGGCTTCGGCGATCGTCGTGACTACGACGACCTCCCTCCCGCCGAGCCGGCAAAGCGAAGGACCGGTCTCGGGCGCAGCCTCGTGGAGACCCTTCCCAATGCGTTCGCCGAGCCGGAACCGTCGCATCTCGCCGTGGAGGATGCTCCGGCCGCCGGTGCGGGGCGCTTCTTGAGGCTCGCCATCGAGGAGACATCCAACGGCGTCGACATCCGCGCGATCGACGACCTCGGCCGGGAAGCTGAAGCCGCGGTCGAGCCGGGTCCCGATGGTCTGACCACCGCCGTTGCATCCGCCGTGGCTCGGCTGCGAGGATTCCCCGCGCCGTCGCGATTCGCCACCAACACTCGCGAGGTCGACGGGACCACGGTGGTGACGGTGCTCCTCGAACTGCCATCCGGCGAGAAGGCCGCCGGCGCCGCCGTCGTGACCGGAGGGCTTCCGTTCACCGTCGGTCGAGCGGTCGACAGCGCTCTCACTGCATTGTGAACACGCTCCGCTGTCCGGAGTGCGCTGAAGGCGACGATCTCATGGGAAAGCGGACCGACGATCTGATCACGGTCACGTGCGGGGTGTGCGGTACCGCATGGACCCGGGACCTCTCGCCACGATGTCCCACGTGCGACGGGGACGACATGCAGTCCGCACCGCTCGCAATCGTCGAGAAGGGGAGAGGAACCCAACTCTCGGTTGTTGGAACCCGGATCGTACTGCTCTGTTCGGTCTGCGATGCCGAGGCTCTCGACCGCTACCACAGCAACCGGCCGAGTCCTCTGATGCCGGATGAACTCCCGACGACCGATCCGGAGGGATAGCGCATCATCTCGGATGTGTTCGCGCGGACGTTCGACCGAACCTTCGATCGAACTGATCGGCCGGCTACACCGGTTCCGGCACGTTCTGTTTGGTCGGAAGCTGGGCGATGTATACGGAGAGTGCAGACGCGAACACGACCAACGCGATTCTGAGCAACGCCGGCTCGACGACGAACACCACCGAGATCGTGAACGTGACGATGATGGCGACAATGGCGATCGTCTTTGCCCGGATGGTGAAGCCGAGGCCGGCCCGCCAGTCTCTGACGATGCCACCAAAGAGGCGGTTGTTGACGAGCCAGTTGTCGAATCGCTCCGATGACTTCGAGAAGAAGAAGGCTGCGAGCAGCACCGGTCCGACAGTGGGAATCAGCGGAACCGCAACGCCAACGAACGCAAGCCCCAGGAAGAAGAACCCAAGGACGAGGAACAACGATCGGAGCACGCGGCTCTTGGTAACGGTCATTGAGGCGGAAGCGTACCGGGGCCGTGCGCCGACAGCCCGTCGGATTGGCGGTACATTGAGACGATGGGATGGCTCGATTGGCTCTTTGGCAGCGGTGCGGACGCACTCCGCGTGTCGGGCGAGCCGCAAGGCGGGAACGGAGCCTCGTCGTTCCATCTGTGGTGGGAGGTCCCGTTCGGGGAACGCCTGACCAGTGTCGCCGCGACGCTTGAGATCATCGATCTACCGACGGTCGACCGGCTCGTCTTCTGGGCGCTGCAGGTCTCGTTTGTGAAGCCGGGCGGGGGAGGGGCACACCTCGGCCTCCAGCACAATCCGAGATTCCCGGCAGCGAGCGCAGCGAACTGGGGTGGCTACGCCCCGCCCGAGGAAGGCGGACTCCTTGCAGGTTCCCCGTCGCCCCTGCCATCGACACCGAACGATCCGAACACCCGTGACTTCCTCTGGTATCCGAACCGGCCCTACCGGCTGGTGATCGACCGCTCGCCCGATCTGGCCCCGGCGGGCTTGTTCGCGTGGCAGGGCCGCATCGAAGACATGCACAGCGGCGAGGTGTCGGTCGTGAGAGACCTCTACAGCCCCGGCGAGTACCTCCGAGGCCCCGTCGTCTGGACCGAGTCGTTTGCGCGCTGTGATCACGCGTCGTTTGCGGCGCGGTGGAGTGATCTGTCGGCGACGGGCGAGGAGGGGCAGTCGATTCCGGTTCGGACGGTCTCGGTGAACTACCAGCAGCGCAAGGCCGGCGGGTGCGACAACACCGACGTGACGGTGGACCCGAGCGGTTGGACCCAGCGCACCAATACGACTCGTACGGCCCGGTCCGGCGCACGTCTCTCACTTCCGCGTACGATCTGATCCGACCCGGCGTTACCATGCCCGTTCCGGGCGTTTAGCTCAGTTGGGAGAGCGCTGCCCTTACAAGGCAGAGGTCGGCGGTTCGAGCCCGTCAACGCCCACGGTCGGGAGCCCTTGTGGTTGTTGGGTTTCCTAGGTCAGCCCCCTTCCTTGATCACGGTGTCGGTTGCGCCGCGACCACAATGCGTCCACATCAGACGGGTCCCAGGGAGGGTCCAACGTGTCGGCTGCATTGCGGTCGAGGCCTTCGTAGAGGTGGCCGTAGACGTCGAGGACGGTCTTGACGCTGGTGTGTCCGAGCCTCGAGGCGATCACGGCAGGGTGGGCGCCTTCGGCGATCAGCAGCGCAACATGGCTGTGTCTGAGGTCGTGGAACCTCATCGGCTCGGCGACCGAGTCTGCGACGGCGGGGAGCCAGAAGCGGCTGCGGAACGTGTTGCGGCGGATGGGTCCGCCTTCAGGCGCGGTGAAGATCAGACCGTCGGGTCCGGGCGGGTAGTCGGCCAAGTGCTGGTCGATGACGTGGGGGAGCCATGATGGCACGGTGACGGCGCGTCGGGCGGCGGCGGTCTTGGGTTGTCCGAAGCGGAGGTGGCCGCGGACTTCGGCGAGGGACTGTTCGATCCGGATGATGCGCTTGTCTGGCTGGTAGCGGTTGGTGTCGAGGGCGATGAGTTCCCCGATGCGACAGCCCGTGTACGCCGCGGTGATCACGAGGGCCCTGTATCTAGGGTGGATGGTGTCGGCGAGCCGGGTGATCTCGTCGGGGGAGAGGAACCGCTTCTCGGTCTGTTCGATCTTGGGCAGGGTGACGTCGCGGCAGGGGGTGCGGGCGATGAGGCCACCGTTGACGGCGTCGTTGCAGATCCGTCCCAGCAGTTGGTAGGCCTTGCGGATGGTGGCCGGGGCGTAGCCGTCGGCGTCGAGGTTCGAAACCCATTCCTGGACGTCGAAGACACTGATGGCGCCGATCGGCATGTCGGCGAAGACGGGCAGGACGAGGCTACGCAGATACGACTCGTCGCGGGCCTTGGTCGAGTCGCGGCGGTTCACCCACCCCGCGGTCGCCTGCTGGGTGAACTCGCCGAGGTGGATCCGTCCGGCCCTGGGGTCGATGTAGGTGCCGGCGAGTCTGCGGGCCTCGACAGTGACGAGGAACCGTTCGGCGTCGATGCGGCGACCGAAGTTCTTCGACCGTTGGACCCCGGTCGGGTCCCGCCACCGGGCCTGCCACGACATGCGGCCGGTGCGGTGGACGACTTTGCGGATCGATGCCACGAGCACCTCCTATCGCCGGATCGGGGATCGACCTCAACCACGACGATGCCGGATGACCCTCTCGCGAGAGTGTCAGCAGCCCTCCAACTCGACAGTCATTCGCCAGAAACTCGACGTCGGCGGATCCGTGATCCGACGGTCCGAAAACGCTGTCCACGACAGGGATTGGAGGGTCCTTGACACTTTGGTGAAAGGGTTACTGACACTCTGGTGAGAGGGTTGGCGTGTCTATTCCGTGGACATGGAGCACTCAACGCTCGTTGGCCTCAGTGGAGATTCCGTCGTCGATGACGGCCCCGTTGGTCCGGTTGGCGATTCAAGGGCTGAACGATCCGTCCGAGCCCTATCTGGGTCGGCCAGAACCCAGGCACGGGACCAATCTCTGCATCCAACACGAACCAAGACGCCACGGCAATCCCACGATCGAGAACCCCCGGAACACAATCGGAGCACCGCCAATGCCATCCACGACCGCAACGATCCGAAGAACGGCCACGACGCCGGCCGCCTCATCGCAGATGCGCGCAGACACCCCCAAATCACACACGCACCTGCAACAAGTTGCCCGGTGTCTACATGTAGACACAGGGGGCGCGTGATGGAACTCGATACGAGGCACGCTGGCGAGGATCGACCGCAAGCTGCTCTCCGGCCTCGGCCACGACGAGGTGTACCGGATGGTCCGGGTTCCGGTGACGGCGGCGAAGTGGGCGACGTGGAAGCGGTACTGCGACTCAGCGGGGATCTCGATGGGCCGGGCCATCATGATGCTCATCGACCGCGAGCTCGTGAGCGTATTCGGTGACATCCCCGGTGACGAGGTGCCAGTGTTCGCTGAACGTGCCGAAGAAGAGCTGGCGAGTCGAGCAGGCCAAGATCGCACTCCGAGAGCGTGAGGTCGATGCGGAGGCGGCGGAACGCGAGCGGGGAGAGCGACTGCGACGTTGGGAGGAAGAACTTGAGGCCCGAGAGCGACAGGCTGAACTGCGTCAAAGCTCACGTCCCCTACTCGACGGGTCCGCCAAGATCGGCCGCAACGAACGATGCCCGTGCGGGTCAGGCCGGAAGTACAAGCACTGCCACGGCCTCGCCGGCCGCCGAACATAATGACTCTCCTATGTGCGCTGTTTTGTCAAGGTGCTTTCGGGTTGGGTGGACAGGACTGGGTTGGGCGACACCGTGTTGGTGGCAGGCTCCTATGAGGTCACACCGCCCTGGCGGATGGGCGGGTGGGGTCGACAGGTCATTACGAGGACAGCACCAGAAATGGTGCGTCAGCCGGATACTGGGTCAGACCCCACCCACCGGATCTTCATGCTGCTCGGGGCAGGTGTTTGAACGTTTGTCGGGCGACGTAGCGTTTCAGGCAGCGCATGATCTCGCGTGTGGAGAGGCCTTCGGCTCGGCGTCTCCTGACGTAGTTGCGGGTCTCGGCGTCGCTGCTCATGCGGGTGAGGACGATCTGGTAGAGCGCAGCGTTGGCGTTGCGGTCTCCGCCATGATTCAAACGGACCCGTCCGCTGGTCTTCCCCGATCCGGCCGGGACCGGTGAGACACCGCACAGATGCGCCCACGACCGTTCCGTGTGGAGCCGGTCGGGGTTGTCGCCCGCCGTGACGAGCAGTGTGGCGGCGGTGGCGGCACCGACGCCGTAACACTCGAGCAGCGAAGGCGCCGTGGCGCCGATCAACTCGGTGAGAGCTTGGTCGATGCTGCGCATCTCGTCGTTGAGGTCCTTGATGCGACGGGCGAGACTACGGATCACCACATACGTCGTGTATGTGATCGGGTCGGAACCCTTACGCGGCCGCATCGCAGCAGCCTCAGTCACCAAGCCAGTCTTGTATCGGTCCTTGAAACGTGTCCGGATCTCGTCGGGGCCACAGATCACGATCTGCCGGAGCTGGTTCAACGTCTGATTGCGTTGCATCCGCGCTGAACCCCCGCACGATCATCAACACCCGCATCTGTTCCACAGTCCCGTCACGCCGCTTCGGCGTCACGTTCGCTTCCCCGGACAGGGCGGCACGTGCTGCGGCTTCGGCGTCGATCGGATCCGACTTGCCGAGTTTGCGGCGCTTCTGACGATTCGGCCGATCCACCTCCACCACTTCGATGCCATTGGCGTGGAGGTGTCGGGCCAGGCCGACGCCATACGACCCGGTGCCCTCGACACCGACCTTGACGACCGGACCGAACCCGGCGAGCCACTCGGCGAGCCGCCGGTAGCCGGCCTCGTTGACCGGGAACGACTCGATCCCCAACAAACCACCGTTCTGATCGAGCGCCGCTGCCACATGCACATCGGCATGCGTGTCCACACCACCAACCACACTGGATACCATCGACATGACCGCCCCTTTCTCTCGCTAACAGGCGGAAGGGGTGGCACACGCCACCGGGACGGCGGACCGAGACCAACCGAACTGGTCGTATCAGTTCAACCGGACCCTCACCGCCCGACCGGGGCGTGCAACACCACCCTGATCATCGCAAATCAACACACCCAGCCGGATATGGGCGGTGGAGTCTGAGTCAGAGTCGTGGCGGCGGTGGGTAGTCGCTCGGTCGGCCGGTGCTAGTCAACCCAACGCAACTCTTCGAGCATCATCGAGGCGACCGCCGAGACCATCTCTACATAGATGTCGTCTGGGATATCGGCGCTGAATACCCCGTCTTGGACGTAGGGGCCGAATACCTCCTTGGGCGGAACCAAACCGATACAGAACGATTCGTCAGAGTTCGGACCTCGCGCGGTGAAGATCCCCCAACCGCCCGTGGTGATCTCCCCTTTGGGGACTCCAGATCGGTCCCGTAGAGCCACAAGTCATCCACGTTGTGGTCACCGTTGTGGACCCTGACTTCCCAACGATTCAGACCGTCGATTGGACCAACCGCCCACACCCACTCCGCCAACGCCAATTCGTCGGACTCCCCGCTACGTCCGAACTCGACTTCGTCGTAGAGAACACGTGCCTACATACTCGATCGACAAGTCTGCGAGGACAGCTTCCATCTCATCCTCGGTCACCCAGTCGCTGATATCGCCTTCACTCCAAGAGAAGACCTCTGCCGGTGCTTCGGGCGTTCTACTGATCGCTTGATCCGGCGCTGTGGTTGTCGCGACTGTTGTAGTCGTAGCCGGTTCAGTGGTAGTGGTTGGAGCTTCAGTTGTCGTGGCCGATGGTGCGCCTGCGGTCTCGGACTGGATCGCCAACAGGAGGAGTGGCAAAGCCAGAACCAACACCAGTACCGCCGCGGCAGCCCCAGCGACCAGCACGCCTCTCCCGACGCTTCTCCGGGTCGGCGTCAGTTCTGGTCGCGGTTCGCGGATCAGCCCAGCAGGGTCGAACGGCGGATCGACTTCGTCAAAGTAGACGCGGAAACTTGTTCTCTCAGATCAGTCATCGGCTACCCCCAGCGACTTGTGTAGTTTGGCCAACCCTCGATCGAGGTGGCGCTGCACACTCGAACGGCTGATCCCCATAGATCTGCCGCCTCACGCTGCGACAACCCGTAGCCATGCACCGTCACCACCACCGTGCGCTGCCTGGCGGACAACGACGCCAGCGAGCTGGGAGGCCCGGCTCTACGACAATTGGATTCACGGTCCCGACCTCAGGGAATGAGACCGGGATGCTCCGACGACGGGCCATCTTCTGCGCCAGACGATGACCCACCCGATATACGTACCCGGCAGGGTTCCTCATCCCAACGACCTTGTCCCAGTGCTGCCACGCATAAACCAACGCCTCCTCAGCAGCGTCGTGACCCACCTCAACACCGAACCCCGCCGCCAACGTGTGCCTGATCCGGTCCTGGTTCTCGCGGACGAACATGGTGAACGTGTCCTCTCGCCGATCCACATCTGCAACGGTCCGGCTGTCTTGCACCGGTCGCTCCAATGTCGTCTACCCCATAAGGGTCGCAAACCAGCCGACTGGATGACAGAGAATCTCAGAAATCTCACAAACACTCCACAGGCCGCCGCCCATATCGGCACCTATGGGCGGCCCAAGTGCTCGGATGCGGCGGCCCCGTGTGCATCGGCACGTTCGTCTGGTGGCCAGCTCCAGTCACGCCTTCGATACGCAATGACGACGCTGGCGACACCGGCCATCGCCAAACCAACGACCACGAAGAACACTGCCATCGTCCTCATGAAGGACGAACTATCGAACACGAGACCAGCACCCACCGAAACGACACCGAACGGCCGCAAACACCAGGCCATTGACGACGAAGCGGTCGATGCCTTCACGCTTCTTGGTGAATTCCCGCCACAGATCCATTCGTCGCCTCCGAGAATCGTTCCGCAGTTCCGAGCATACGCCGATGCCCGCCGACCGCCCACACCGAAGCACCTATGGGAGGCAACGAACGACTCTGGCGACATGGTATCGGCGGGTTGTTCAGCCTGTCTGGACTTGTCCGGCATAGACCTGTGCTTCGACCGAGGAAACCGTTCCGGATGTGAGGGGTGGCTCGTTGGTCATGTCACCGGAAC
>CAVOXF010000006.1:0-830685 GCA_963700375.1 uncultured Actinomycetota bacterium | reverse complement strand
CCCTCGAGAAGGGAGGCCCTTATGTCACGTTACGTGGGTGTTGACCTCCATCGGAGACGTTCTCGGGTTGTGGTGCTCGACGAAGACGGACAGGTGGTGTCGTCGGTCAATGTGAGCGACCGCGAACCGGGAACGTTCGTTGAGGCTGTCGCTGTCGGCGGTGAAGGCTGCGGCGTCGTGATCGAAGCGGCGTGGGGTTGGTACTGGATCGCGGACCTGTTCGCTGCAGCCGGCTTCGCGGTGCATCTGGCGCACCCGTTGGGGGTGGCTGGGTATCGGAACCGTCGGGGTGAAGAACGACGAAACCGACGCGATCCTGTTGGCGGATCTACTGCGGATGGGGTCGCTTTACGCGAAGCGTGGATCGCCCCACCGGAGCTCCGTGAGTTGCGGGAGCTGGTGCGGTATCGCCGGAAGCTGTCGCAGCTCCGTACTGGGCTCAAGGCCCAGATCCACGCCGTACTCGGCAAAGAAGGCGTGATCCCGCAACTCACCGGGTTGTGGGGGGCCTGCCGGGGCGCGGTGGCTCGACGACCAGCAGCTCGCAGCGGCGTATCAGGACCGGATCGTGTCGCTGGGGCACCTTATCGACCACGATGACCGTGAGGTCACCCGGCTCGACCGCCAGATCCACGGATGGTTGCGTGACGACGTCGGGTATCGGGAGATCCAACGCATCGACGGTATCGGGTCCGTGGTCGCTGCGGTGTTCACAGCCGAGATCGGTGACGTGTCACGCTTCAAGTCGGCCAAGCAGCTGTGCTCATGGGTCGGGGTGACCCCCCGGCACGAGAAGTCCCCGACGAGACGGTGAAGCGGGACCCGATCACGAAGCAAGGCTCCGCCCTGGTGCGGTGGGCAGCGGTCGAGGCCGTTGCGATGGAGCCGAGGCGGACCACCAATCCGCGACGCCTACCGGCGGATCGCTGAGACGAGAGGAAACAAGATCGCGAGAGTCGCCGCAGCCCGCAGACTCTTGACACTGGTCTACTACGGGCTGCGTGACGGACATATCCGCTGCCTCGACCAGGAGGTGGCGGCGTGAACGGTTCGGGCACAGCGTTCGGATGCGAGCTCGCCTATCGGCATGACCCCACCTGGTGCGGGTCGAGTATGTGATTGAGCCCAGCCGAAACCGCTGTGGCCGCAACGCTCCACGCACACCACCCGCCTCCCGGCGGGTGCGGAGCGGATGGATGCCCAGGCACCGAACCGCCTCACCCCACAACTAGGGGTATGGAGCAGGCCCCGCCCACCAACACCATTCACCGTCGATAGCTACAACACCCAGGCCAGGGACAGACAACTCCGCCCTTGACAAGACCCACTCCCTCATGGATGCCGATATGGGGCCCTCCTGCTGTATGTGTGGGTGGTTTGGAGAGGGTTTGGCGCGGCTGCACCCTGTTCTGCTTGTACGGTTTCGCGCTGTCCAAAGGCTCGACAGCAAAGGACGCACAACGGGGTGCAGAACAGCGGAGTTTGACAACGCGTCTGCATTGGCGCGCACCGTTGTCGAAGGCGTCCACGTCGATCACGCCAGCACAGTCGTCGTGTCAGTACGACCTAGCGCCAGGGCACCGAGTCGTTGCGGCCGTCGATCATCCGGCTATGGCCGAGGTGCCGGTCGGCGACGTCGGCAAGTTCTCAAAGCCTGCACAGCTCCGCTTTTCATCAAAGCCGATCCCCCACGGACCCAGTGCCGACACCAAGATCCGCTTGCCACTCGGATCGCGTTCGCGTTCCACGGACCCGAATCCCTCATCGCCCTCGCACTACTCGCCCTCGGCAGCCACCCACCACGGCTCCCCAGGCCGAAACTAACCCACACATACAGCAGGAGAGCCCGATATGGGCGGGTACTCGAGTGGTCGGGATCGCCTCCTCGGCGTGTCTGCCGAGCGCTGATCTCGGTGGCACGGGAAAGCGAGTCCGTCAGTTGCCCTCCCTGAACCGCCGGTGGACCTCATTGTTCTCGTAGGGGTAGAGCATCACAACCTCGGTGTACAGACCGTTCTCATTGAACCGGCTGAGTTCGAGCCCCTCGATGCTGAAAGACTTACCGTTCTGGGCAGTTCCAGTCCAGGTCCACAAGGACCCACCAACGGATCCGTCGTCTGACAGCCACGTCTTCCACGTACGGATGGTGGCGTCTGTGCCTCCGAACAGGGTGTTGCGCCAACCTGTCCGCCAGATGCCGGTGGAAGTGCCTCCCCACGCAAGATCCCCGCTGACGACACCTGGAGTCGCCATCGAGTCGAGTAGATCGAGAACCTCGTCCTCGTCGCCGAATGATGCCGGATCCTCCATGATGGCCAGCATCGTCTCCTGAGTCGCAAGGGCCGCTTCGTGAGCGAGCCGAAGGGCTTCGTTCTTCGCTGGCGAGGATGTCCATCTCCGCCTGATCCGCTCCAAGATCCTGCTGTGCCTCCGCGAGTGCCTGCTCTGTCTCGGCAAGCTGTTGCTCTGCCGCGACGAGTTCTTGTTCGAGCGCCTGGTACTCCTCGGATGCGGTCGGGTCGCTCGATGAACAGCCAGCCACAACCAACGCAAGGATCGCACTGCTGGCGACAATGGTTCTCTTCATGAATCCTCCCATGCTGTCCCCGATCACCCCAGTCCCTCTCACCTCAGTAGACCCTTGGCAACGCCCAGTGGGCGACACGCCTACACAGATGCACGGATCCAGAGCTCTCCTCCTTCCGGAAGCGGCTCGTGCATCGGCACCTGTTCAGGGGACAA
The DNA here is from genome assembly GCA_963700375.1 of uncultured Actinomycetota bacterium. GTDB lineage: Bacteria > Actinomycetota > Acidimicrobiia > Spongiisociales > UBA5794 > JAHEEL01. The sequence goes on along the minus strand of CAVOXF010000006.1, from coordinate 827,943 downwards.
GGACCATCGAGCCACCAACAGCCGTTCAGTCCGACCGTCGTATCCGAAAGTCGGAGCGCCCATAGGTGCCGACACCGGGCGGGCGGCTTGCACACGGCTGATCATTGGGGGGTACGTTGTGAGGCGTAAGGTGGAAGTATGACGAACCACGACGACAAAATTCACGGAAGCACGGGAAGTTACTTGCATGGACCAGCTGACGAGGTCTTGCGAGAGGCGGTGCGCCATGACAATGGCGACCTCACCATTCAATCTCCCGCAGGCAAAGTACGTCTCGTCAATGGTTCAGAGGCATGGATTCGCTACAACCACTACCTCGAAGAGCGCAACATTGACCCACATGTCGAGGGGGCATGAGAAGGATTGGCGCCGACTTTCTTTGCCCGGACTCGACATCAGCGAAGGCACTGGAAGTGACGGCGTGGGACCCGTCGAGGTGCGGGCCTTCTCGCATCTGCCCGACGCCCACCTCCGGCAACAACCGTGATCTGATGTGACCGTCCGGACCGCTCATCTGTGCTGCGGTTTCAGGTGATCATTGCAACGCTTCGGCGAGTTTGTCTGATGGTGTCATCCATCCGAGGGTTTGTCGAGGCCGACCGTTGAGGGAGTGTGCCGCAGCATCAAGATCGTCTTGGGTGTGGACGGACAGGTCGGTGCCTTTAGCGGGAAGTACTGGCGCAACAGGCCGTTGGTGTTCTCGTTGCTTCCGCGTTGCCATGGCGACTTAGGATCGCAGAAGTAGACCTGGACACCGGTATCGACCGTGAACTGGGCGTGTTGGGCCATCTCTTTGCCCTGGTCCCATGGCAACGATTCCCAGAGATGGGTGGGGAGGCGCTTGACGGTCGCTTCGAGGGCAATCCGGACCGACTCGGCATCCTTGCCGTCCGGGAGTGGGAACAGCATCACGTAGCGGGACCAGCGTTCGACGAGCGTCCCGATCGCTGTCTGGTTCTTGCCCATGATCAGGTCGCCTTCCCAATGACCCGGCACCGCCGGTCCTCCACCTGTGCGGGCCGTTGCGAGATCAAGACCATGTCACGGATCTGGCCCTTCGTCGACGCTCCACGGCCTTGGGGGCGTCGCACGCGGCGCGGCCCGTGCGCAGACAGCGCCACAACTCCTTGCGGAGAGCGCCTCTGCCCTGGACGAAGAGTGATTGGTAGATCGTTTCGTGTGACACGCGCATCTCCTCGTCACCAGGGTATGCGTCGACGAGCCACGACGAGATCTGTGTCGGCGACCACCACTCGTTGAGCTTGGCCTCCACCACCGCACGCAACCGGGGATTCATCGTCAGCTTCGCCGGCTCGGCCGGCGAGCTCGATGCCCGCGACGCTGTATGCGCCACCGACGCTCGATACCCGAGGCGGCCGCCGTTGGCAGCGACCTCGCGAGACACCGTCGATGCAGCCCTCCCCCAGCCGGCGGGCAACACAGCGCAGCGACACACCAGCAGCAATTCCACGAGAGATCTCCTCACGCTCCGCAAACGACAGACGCTGCGGCGACCACTCCCCAGCAGGGACCGGCCGCTTCCACCCCGCCGACACGACATGGGTTCGGATCGTCGACGGCGGCCGACCCAACCCGCGGCTGATCGACCGCAACGACTCACCCGCCTCAAACCTGCAACTGAGCCTTTGACTCCGACAATCTCCGCACCGCTCACCTCCATACGAGACAACAACTCTCGCCAGAAGGTGATGCAACGACCACCTGAAATCACAGCCGATATGGGCGGGTGGTACTCGTCCGCTACCGTACGCCATGGCTCGGCCCTCGGTTCGTCGCCGCCTGGAGTCATGGCGGTGTAGCCCTGTGATCGAGCCAGAACGGGAATGCCTCATTCTTGGAGGTCGAGTCAGTGGCAGACGACGGCGATCGTAGCCTCAGTCCGGAAGAAGAGGTCGTGGACCTTCATCGCCGGGCGATGGAATCCGATCTCAGACCGTCCGATGGTCGCAGGAAGCCAGGGTCCTGCATGTTCAACATCCTCTGGTCGGGGCTGATTCTCACGGCTGCATTCGGGCTCCTCTTTGTGGTCATCACTCGGCTGGATCTCTTTGCGAGCGGCTCCGAGTCGCTCGACGCCTCGGGCACCGAGTCAGCCGTTACCGACCAGGGTGCTGGGTCAAGCGAACCGACCAGCGGCAGCGAGGAACCGAGCGCCACGGTCACCGGCCAGGGCACTCCTTCGAGCGACTCGGACCCCGGTGTTGAAGGAGATCCGTCCCCACCAGCCGAAGGGGATGGTGCGGCCTACGCACCGATCGAGGTCCATGTAGATGTTGGGGCCGAGGACACGGAGGTCTCCGACCAGTACGTATCGAGTTTCTTCCAGATCTGGCCCGCGCCGGAAGCGGAGGGCGACCTACCACCGCTGGCAACGCCGAAGCTTTCCGGAGGGACGTTCGACATAGTGCTCGACTTCGAAGCGATGATGGTTTCCGGGAGTTTCGACCTCGCATACGAGCGAGAATGGCGACGAGGAAACGCTGTGCCTCGGATCGCCCGAGGCGTTCTCCGGGACCGCCCGTGGGACCTTCGAGGAACTTCCTATTCGGAAAGCCGTCACTTCTGAGACGCCGCCGTCGGATTGGGGCCTCCCTGTTGAGGACTGGTGGCCGATGGAAGCCGATGGGTGGTACGTCGGGGGGTCAATCCCGGTCGAGCTTGCAATGTCGGGCGTAGCTGTGATGGGGTGCGCGACGTTGGACGGCGTCACTACCTATGGCGAGGTTCCGTTCGACGAGACCGCAACGATCACGTCTTGGATGAAGATGACCATTGACGTGCATAGGGATCAGGGCGCCGATCACAAAACCGTTGCCTGGGTGGACTTGTACACAACAACGAACGAGGCGTTCACTGTGAAACCGTACTGGGACCATTCGTTCACCTGGTCACAAGTCCTCGAGCATCCGATTCCAGATCCGCTCGGATAGGTTGCCGAGGGAGCTATCCGCAGCCCGTGTTGGCCTTCCGCACCCACGGGCGAGTGGTGGAGTCGCTTCCGGCCCTGATCAGAACACCTTGTTGCTTGCACTTGAGAAGCGAATGGGTCAAGGACCGCTCGCAGTCTTCACCCAGAATTGGTGTTCAGACACCGCCCATAACCGGCTGGGTGTGTCGCGATGCGATGATGTGGGTGGTGTTGCGAAGCTGTGGAACCACGATTCGCGACGCTTCTTGATGGAACCGTCATTACCGGACGAGGCGGGACCCGCATCGCGACGCTTTCAAGAAGGAGCGCTGCAACGATCGCCCGAAGTCACAGCGGATATGGGCGGGGGGATTGACGTGTTGGGTGTCCGCGTCACTGGCTTGGGGTGGTCTGTTGTGTTCTGGGAGCCGTGGCCGTGGTTGGGAAAAGGGGGCGTTGTGCCCTGGCGTGCCGGGGTGGGCGGGGGATTGTTGGGGTATCCGATCCCAGGTCTGAGAAGGGGGATGCCATGCGCAGGATGCTGGCTCTTTTCACCGTGCTTGTTCTGACGTTCGCCGGGGTGGCCATCGTGCCGGAAACGGCCGAGGCCACTGTGCCGGGTGCGGTGGGGAGAATCGTTTTCGTGTCGGACCGTGATCACGCCTACGGAGAGATCTCCACGCGGAGCTTCTCCGGTGGCGCGTGGACGCGGCTGACCTCGGATTCGGCGACGGATACAGCGCCGGCGTGGTCGCCGGACGGTTCGCAGATTGCCTACACGTCGGATGCTGCCGGTAGCGCCGACATCTGGGTAATGAACACAGACGGCAGCGGGAAACAGAACCTCACCAGCGATGCTTTCTGGAATGAGAACCCGGACTGGTCACCCGACGGGGAGCAGATCGTCTACGCCAGGCAGAAGAGCGGCAGTTTCGACTGGGACGTATGGGTGATGAGAGCGGACGGATCCGGCAAGACCAACCTGACGTCCCAGGCCCCCGGTACGACCGCGTTTGACCCGGCGTGGTCGCCGGACGGGTCGAAGATACGCGTTCGTGTCCTACCGCAGCGGGTCTTCGGATGTCTATGTGATGGATCCCGACGGGTCCAATGCTACGAGGCTCACGGACGACGCTTCGTCGTGGCCGTACGAACCCTGTTGGTCGCCGGACGGCAAACAGATCGCGTTCCTGTGGAAGCGGGGCGGGATCTCTCCGGATCTGTATGTCATGAATGCCGACGGTTCGAATCAGCGACGGCTCACGAATTCGACGTCGGTGTCGAAGAGCGACCCGGCGTGGTCACCGGATGGGCGTCATATCTTGTTCACCTCATGGGATGGTGACGAGGACTTGTGGATGGTGGATCCGGACGGTTCGAATCCGGGGCATCTGACCGACCATCCCAAGGACGAAGAGTATGGCGGGTGGGAGTCGGTGAACCGCCCGCCGGTCGCCGTTGATGATACGGCGAGTGTCGCGCGCGGCGGGACCGTGACGATCGAAGTGTTGGCCAATGACTCCGACCCCGACGGCGACCGACTCATGCTCGAGTCGATCGTGGCATCGCCGAAGCACGGAGCGATCACGAACAAGTGGGTGACGACGTTCGTCTACGAGCACGACGGGTCGGCGTCGACGTCGGATTCGTTCACGTATCGGGCGAAGGACACGCGTTCGGGCGTGTCGAACACTGCGACGGTGACGATCGAGATTGGTGTGCCGGATACGGTGGGGTTGGTGGATCCTGGATCGGGGATGTGGCGCCTGCGCAACACCACGGGGGTGGTGACCGGCTTCTACTACGGAAATCCTGGCGACTATCCGTTTGTGGGGGATTGGGACTGTGACGGGGAGGACACACCCGGGTTGTACCGCCAGTCGGATGGGTTTGCGTATCTGCGCAACTCCAACACGCAGGGCATCGCGGATTTGACGTTCTTCTTCGGAAACCCGGGTGATGTACCGATTGCCGGTGATTTCAACGGGAACGGGTGTGACACCTTGTCGATCTATCGGCCGTCTGAGGCGCGGTTCTACATCATCAACGCGTTGGGTCAGGATGGCGGCGGGTTGGGGGCGGCGGATTATTCGTTCCTGTTCGGTAACCAGGGTGATAGGCCGGTGGTGGGGGATTGGGACGGTGATCGGATCGATGAGGTCGGGTTGCATCGGGAGTCGTCGGGGTTCTTCTACTACCGAAACACGTTGTCGACGGGGATCGCAGACGGGCAGTTCTACTTTGGTGATCCGGGTGACCGGTTTGTGGCGGGTGACTGGGGGATCGTGGATGGTGCAGACACGCCGGGTCTGTTCCGCCCCTCGAACCTGGTGTTCTACTTCCGGCACGACTTGACGCAGGGCAACGCGGATTCCCAGTTCACGTGGACGGGCGCCGGTCCGGGTTGGCTTCCCGTAGCCGGCGACTTCAACCTCAACTGATACCAACAAAGCGAGAGGAGGGCGCGTGGGTCGAACCGGTCCGGTGATCGCCGTTCTTCTGCTGTCGCTGTCCGCATGCAGCGTGGACGCAACGACCACCACCACAGCGCCAGCACCTGCAGCGACTGAGACAACTGTCCCTGCAATAGAGGTGCTATCGACCGCCATCCCGCCCACCGATGCGCCCACGACACCATTGACAACCAACACCGTGTCGCGACGCTTCTTGGCAAGAGCGATAGGGCCGAACCAAGTACGAGCGCGTTGGCGACGCTTTCGAGAAGATGCGTTGGCTCGGGAGATCTTGCCCGAATCGCCACGGGGCGTTGCGTCGCTCTCTGGTCGAGACGCATGCCGAGGCTCGATCCGAGTGTGCACCGTGTCGAATCTGTGTCAAACGAACGGTGGGGTGCACACGCCCGCCGAGGCAGAGTACTGATCGACAGAGGATCCAGAAGCGGTACCTACGTTGCACTCAGAGAATTCGGTAGGGCTCACGGGCGAGTAGCGGTCTGCCTCGTAGCCCGTCGGTTGCGGGTTCGAGTCCCGCTTGGCTCACCGTGTCGACCCTCAGTCGGCGAGGCCGAATCCGCGTTCGAACGACGCGGCGACGCGGCGCATGATCGTCTCTAGCGGCGTGGTGAATGCGCTCTCGTACCAGTGGTGGAGTCCGCCCACGATCGCGCCCACGATCGCATGGGAGAACAACTGGACCTCAAGGTCGCCGTGCTCGCGGTCGAGCGCCTCGGAGACTGCCGTGCCGAACGTTTCGGCGGCTCGGTAGGCCTGGAGGGCAGAGGCGGCTTCAACGGAGGGCTCCCTCATGATGAGACTGATCCTGCGGCGGAGGCGCGCCTGGTCGCTCCTGAGGACCCCGGAGACGAGAGCATCCACCATGAATCGCAACGACTCGAGCGGCGGGTGGTTGCGAAGCCCCTGCGGAATGCGTGCGGACCAGATGTGGTCGTTCTCGTCCCAGAGAACGATGTGCTCCTTCGTTCCGAAGTAGCGGTAGACGGAACTGAGGGAGACGTCCGATGCTGCGGCGATCCGTTGCACGGTCACTTCCGCGTATCCGTGGGCGTCGAAAAGATCGAGGGCGACTTCCTGGACGAGACGCATCGCGGCGTGTCGCTTTCGCTCGCGCATCCCGACGACGGGGGTGTCTTCACTCACGCGACCAGCATATCAGAACTGACATTGACTTGCACTTGACAATGACTGCCACGAAAGTTAGTGTCAACAGAAAGTTACTATCAGATAGATGGTGAATCGCTCGCTCATAGGGAGGGTGCCATGGATGCGGCAATCGAGATGAAGGGTCTGGTCAAGCACTATGGCACGACGGTCGCGCTCGACGGCGTCGATTTGACCGTCAACCCGGGCGAGATCCACGGCTTCCTCGGGCCGAACGGGTCGGGGAAGTCGACGACCGTCCGGACCCTTCTTGGACTGCTTCGCAAGGATGCGGGGGAGGTGAGACTCCTCGGCGGCGACCCATGGAGCGACGCCGTCGCGCTCCATCGGCGCCTCGCCTACGTCCCGGGAGACGTCAACCTCTGGCCGAACCTCTCCGGGGGAGAGGCGATCGACCTCCTCACCAGCCTTCGGGGTGGGCTCGACCGTCGGCTCCGCGACGAGATGATCGAGCGCTTCCAGCTCGACCCGCGCAAGCGATGCTCAAGCTACTCCAAAGGCAATCGGCAGAAGGTCGCGATCATCGCGGCGTTCGCCTCCGACGTCGAACTGTACCTCCTCGACGAGCCGACCTCCGGCCTCGACCCGCTCATGGAGACCGTGTTCCAGGACGTGGTGAAGGAAAGGGTGGGGCAGGGGAGGACCGCGCTCCTTTCGAGCCACATTCTGGCCGAGGCCGAGGCGCTCTGCGATCGCGTCAGCATCATCCGCAGGGGGAAGATCGTCGAAACGGGCACCCTCGACCAGATGCGCCACCTCACGCGGACGTCGGTCCATATCCACACGACCCGCCCCATCACCGGGCTGCAGGGCAGGACCGGGGTGTACGACCTTGAGACTGACGCCGACGGGGCCGCCTTCGAGGTGGACGGACAGCTTCTCGGTGATCTGATCACGCACCTCGCTGGCTTCGGAATCCTCATGCTCACCTGCACACCTCCCACCCTTGAGGACTTGTTTCTCCGCCACTATGGGGATGAACTCGCGAGCCTCTCCAAGAATGGGAACGGCGACGGGGGGCGGTCGTGACTGCGTGGACCGGAACCCCCCGCCTGGTCCGGCTCGCGCTCCGACGGGATCGCGTGCGTCTCCCCGTCTGGATCGTTGCGATCTGCGGGCTCATCGCGGCGGTCATCGCCGCCGAGACATCCATCTATCAGGATGCGGCGCAGAGGGCGGCTGGTGCCGCATTCAGCGCGGACAACATCATGTCCAGGTTTGCCGACGGACCGGCCTCCGGCACGAGCCTCGGGGCGATGTCGATCGTCGAGTCATACCTCGTACTCGCGATCTTCGTCGCCCTGATGAGCGCGCAGGCCGTCGTCCGCCACACCCGGCTCGACGAAGAGACCGGGCGCGCCGAGCTGATCGAATCGAGCGTCGTTGGCCGTCACGCGCGCCTGACCGCGGCACTCATCGTTGCAGCGGTGGCCAATGCGGTCATCGCGCTTGCCGCGACGCTCGTCCTCGCCGCATACGGACTCCCCTTCGGTGGCTCGCTCGCGGCGGGAGTCTCGCTCGCCGGCGTGGGCCTGGCGTTCGCGAGCGTTGCCGCGGTGGCCGCTCAGGCGTCGGTCACGCAGCGGGGGGCGAACGGCCTTGTGGGGCTCGCGCTCGGGGTTGCCTTCCTGCTCCGCGCGGTCGGTGATGCGTTCGGGACCGTCGCGCCGAACGGGGTCGAGCTCATCAGTTCGTGGCCGTCATGGCTATCACCCATCGGTTGGGGTCAGCAGATGCGGCCCTTCCACCAGGACAACTGGGCCATTGGGGCGCTGTTCTTCGGCTTCGCCGTGCTCGTCGTCGGCCTCGCCTATCGGCTGTCCGCAGGCAGAGACCTTGGCGCAGGACTCATGCGCGATCGCCCCGGTCCGGCCTCGGCCTCTCCCAGGTTGTTGAGCCCCTGGGGACTGGCGTGGCGCCTCCAACGGGCTCCGCTCCTGGCGTGGACCGCGGGAATGGTGATCATGGGTGGCACGTTTGGCGCCGTAGGAACCACCGCTGACGACTTCGAGAACGTGAGCCCACAGTTGACCGAGATGCTGCAGCAGCAGTTTCCCGGGGCGGACCTCGTCGACGTCCTCGCGGCGTTCATGATGGGCTTCCTTGGCGTGGCTGCCGCCGGATACACCATTCAGGCCCTACTGCGCATGCGCGCGGAGGAAGTGTCCGGGCGGCTCGAGCCCGTACTCGCGACGTCTGTCGACCGTGGGAGGTGGCTCGCGAGCCACGGCGTCATCGCGGGGCTCGGCACGGCGGCGGTGATCGGGGCGATGGGCCTCGCGGCAACGCTCGGCTATGTCGCGGCGGGAGGCGATCTCGCCGGGGGCCTTGGCCAGACGGGGGCCGCGCTCACTCAGTTGCCCCCCACGCTCGCTCTTGGCGCCTTCGCGATGGCCGCCTTCGCTCTCGCGCCCCGACTCGCGCCGGCGATCGGATGGGCCACCCTCGCCATCAGCCTTGTGGTCGGGCAGTTGGGCGAGATGCTCAAGCTCCCTCAGGCCGCCATCAACCTGTCCCCCTTCACGCACATGCCCGCCGTCCCTGCCGAGGCGCTCGCCATCACGCCGATCGCGCTCCTCCTCGCCTCGACCCTCGCATTCGTGGCGATCGCCGTGGCGGCGTTCCGGCGCCGCGACCTCGCCATTCCGGCATAGGCGTCGGCTCGCCGCGACACCGCGACCGGTGCGGTCCCCGCGCGAGCGCGTACGCTGGCCCGGGACGTCACGGGGCCAGTGACTCAGCCGATTGGAGCAGCGGACTCATAACCCGAACGCCTTGGCTGCCACCACAGGGTGACGCTCTTTGCCGGAAGCGTCATTGCCGGACGAGGCGGGACCCGCATCGCGACGCCTTCAACAAGACGCGTCCTTGCTGGATCAGGCGTGATCTGCATCGCGACGCTTCCCTCGAGAATCTGTCACCCCCTGCCGGGTGAGCGTCTGAGTGAGCCACGCAACGGCGTGACTCCTCGGGGCCGAGGATCGGACACGGCGGAGTTGCTCCAGACCGACCGCCCGACAGGCGCGGTAGATCGCTACACCTGGGTTTCAACCCCGTTCGCTGGTTTGTCGGCCAGCGTGGCGATGATGATCCCGAAGACGACGACTGCGACTCCGACCACGACTCCCACGATCTGCTTCCATCCGAACTCGTCTGACTCCCCAATGCCGATTTGGTCGGCTAGGGCAGCGACGGCCAGGACAACGATCCCGATCGCAGCGATTGCGAACCCGAATGACCTGCGCGACATGTGTCACCCCCTCACCCGCAATGCTATGCCGCGGGATGGACGCCCGGGTGGTGTTGATTCATGGCCCCGACACCGGCACCTGGGACGAGCAGGCAACCCCCTGAGACCGGAAGCATTCTGGGCGGTCTGGTCCGCTCGTGCTGCCCGCTCATAGGTGCCGAGATGGGCGGCTATTCGAGGAAGTGAAGCAGGATGGGATTGACGCGCTCTGGGAATTCGTAGTGGGCTAGATGTGATGCCCCTTCGATCTCGTGGTACTCGATGTCGGGAAGCAGATCACGCAACCGGCTCATCGAATCTCCAGCGAGCACCTTGTCCTGGGTTCCCCACGTGAGCAGCGTGGGAATCCCCTGCGCCTTGACGCTCTCATAGCAGGACGTTGCGTCGGTGAGCGCATCGCCTCTCCAGTTGGCCAGCATCGCCCGCCGTTTCCCCCGGAACCGCATCTGCTCGGCAACCTGTGGTTCGAGAATGGCTCGCTTGTCGGCGGATGCCAACCTTGCCGATAGGTCGGAGATCTTGGCGTCTGGAACCAATTGGAAAACAACCTCCCCGACAAAGGGTGTCTTCGCGAGCGTTGCGAAGACGCCGCTCGAACCCTCGAAGTCGTCGAAGAAGGGCGACAGCAGGGCGAGTCTCTCCACCTTGCCTGGGTGCTTGGACGCGAAACACGCGCCGATGCTTCCCCCCTGAGATGTTCCCACCACGCGAATCGGATAGGGAATACCCAGACGGTCAACCAGTTCGGCGAGCTGCGTGTTGTACAGGTGCGTGTCGTAGGTGCGCAGTCGCGGCCTGTCCGAGAATCCGTGACCGATCACGTCATACCTGAGCACCCGGAATCCGGCGTCGCACAGGTCCCCGATCGTGTTGTCCCACGTCATATAGGGCGCCGCATTGCCATGAACCAGGACAACACTCCGACCGTCAACGTCGCCCCTCAACTCGTAGTGCGTAACCCCTATCGTGAGTTCCACGAAACTCCCCGGCAGCCCCTCCCTGGTCTCAGCCCTCAGATCCGGTTTGCCGATCTCAAACACATCGACCTCCCTCCAAGCAGTCCAGGACACACTCCTCCACCCTCAACCTCACTCCGCCTCGCATCACCTGTCAAGAGCAACAACGTCGTTCAACCCCGGACGCACAAGACCGACCCAGACTGAGCCGCCCGTAGGTGCCGTTATGTGACTCTCCTGTTGGATGTGTGGGTCAGGTTCGGCCTGGGAGTTGTGGTGGGTGGCTGCCGAGGGCGAGCATCGCGAGGGCGATGAGGGGTTGTGGGCGTGGAATCCGAATGCGATTCTTGTGAGGAGTCGGATCTTGGTGTTGGTGGATTCGATGAGTCCTTGTGAGAGGCCGTGTTCGAGGTTCGCTTCGATCGCTTCGCGGTGTCTCGTGATCTTCTTTGCGAGGTAGATGAACGATTCGAGTTGTGATCGACGAGCCCAAGTGAGCCACCGGTCGAGGGCGTCTCTGCCTTCTTCTCTTCCGGCGGCGAATACGTAGCGGAGTCCTTCTTTGAGGAGGTAGGCGCGCCAGAGTTTCGGGTCGGTCTTCGCGATCCAATCGAGTTGTTGGCGTTGCCGGCCGTTGAGATCGTCGGGGTTCTTCCACAGGGCGTAGCGTGACCGTGCGATCTGTCGGGAGTCGCCAGTCGTCCGTCCCCGTCGGCCAGGTGACTGTGGGGCCTTGCGGCCTTTGGCTTGGTTCCAAGCGCGGCGGCGTTCAACGTCGAGCGCTTCGATCGCCCACGCCACAACGTGGAACGGGTCCGCGCACCGGATCGCGTTCGGGGCACGGCGGGCGACCGTCTTGGCGATCCAATCGGCCATGTCAGCGGATACGTGGGTGAGTTCGGCTGCTCTCTGGTCGCCGAGTTCGTCGAAGAACACGTCCAATGCAGCCTCGCTGCGGCCGGGTCCGGCCCACACGAGGCGACCGGTGTCGTGATCGACCACGACGATCAGGTAGCGCTGCCCACGTTTGTAGGAGATCTCATCGATCCCGATACGGTGCAGACCCGAAAGGCGATCAACGGCCGCTTCGACGTCACTATTGACCCGGGTGATGATCGACCCGACCGTCCGCCACGCAACCCGCAGCAGTTGACACGTCGCCGACTTCGATGTCCGCACCGCAAGCCACGCCGCCATCGCATCGAAATCACGGGTATGACCCACATCGTGTCTCGCCCACGGAACCTGCACGACGGTCGGACCATGCACACGACACCGGACCCGTGGAGCGTCGGCTTCAATGAACACCCGGGTAGTGCCCGCATCGAGGCCACGCCAACGTCGCCGACCCGCCCCGCGGTCATAGCCCGCAGACCGGCGACCGCACCGGCCGCACCGACTCCGCGCCCTGGCGTCAGGCCGCACCGACACCACAATCGCATTCGTGGTTTCGTCGAAACGAACACCCTCGACAACGGTGCGTGTCAACCCACACGCACGTCCCCATACACTGTTGATCTGCACCCTGATCTGCTCCCCATGGTTCCGAGCCGTTAGACAGCGCGAAACCTAGAAGCAGACAGGGTGCAACCACATCAACGCCCCCCAATCCACCCACAGATACAGCAGAAGAGCGCCATATGTGCGGCCCGTTCCGGTTGCCTGCGTCTCTATTCGGCAGCTGCATTCGCCAGTGGGATAGCGGCGCTGCGCCGCCTCGCCGTGTTGGCGGGGCCTTCGGCCTCTGTTGACGGTTGCCTGCGCGTTGGACAATGGCGGCATGATGCGGAGTGTCTGGGTTGTGGTCGTTGTGGGTCTCCTGTTCCTGATGTCAGGCATGGTCGCGTCGACGGCGCAGGAGCCGGAGGATGGTGCGGTACTGCTGATCCTCGATGCTTCTGGTTCGATGAATCGCACCGATGACAACGGCGTCGTGCTCATCGACGGAGCCAAGAGTGCTCTCACGCGTCTGATCGGTGGGCTGCCTGAGGGGAGCCAGGTTGGGTTGATGATCTACGGGCACCGTGTCCCCAATGACGACCGGGAGAATGGGTGTCGAGACACGGAGTTGGTGGTGCCGGTTGGTCCTCTCGATCGGCAGGGACTGCTCGATGCGGTGGATGGCGTCGAGGCGAAGGGCTTCACCCCGATCGGTCGATCACTGGAGGAAGCAGCCGCAGCGCTTCCCCGTGGGCGGGGTACCGTGATTCTGGTATCGGATGGAGAGGACACATGTGCCCCACCGGACCCGTGTGAGGTTGCGGCGACGCTGTTTGAGCAGGGTGTCGATGTGCGTGTTCACACTGTCGGGTTCTTCCTTGCGGATGACGAGGCCGCGAGAAGCCAGCTGCAATGCATTGCGGACGCTACGGATGGGACCTATCACGAGGTTGATGCCGTAGAGGCCCTGGCTGCTGAACTCGGTGTGTTGATCCACGATGCCCTCCCGGAAGGGACGGAACCCATAGTCATTCCCCTTGACGGGGGAACCACGATCGAGTCGGCTCCGCTCCTCCGGTTCGGGGCGACTGGGTGGTCGCCGAACGCGCTCCAGAGCACGGTGGACGGGGCAATCAAGCCTGGTGAGACTCGCTGGTATGCGTTCGATGTCGATGATGGGCCGCTCGGTGCCGCTGTCAGTGCGTCGGTGGAGAACCTGGTGCCTGGTTCGGTGCCGGGAGAGTTTGTGCGGATCTCGATCGCAGACGTTGAGGGGGTGGAGTATCACACGGGGTCGTCTCGGTTCGGTCGGGATGAGATCGAGTTGTCCACTGTCGGCACTTCAGCGGAGGCCAGTCTCGGTACGACGGCGTCGTTCAGCGGGTTCGATGTGCTGTGGGCTGATGATGCGAACATTGCCAAGAGCGTGACGCCGTTGGGTCTCGACCAGGAGAGTTACGACGCCATGGTCGCAGAGATGCTGCTGCGTCCAGCTCCGCCTCCTCTCATCAGCGGTCGCTACTACATCGCTATCGAATGGGACGCCGAACCGTCCGATGACGAACGGTATCTGAACCTGAGTACGGCACTTTGGCCGGACTCGGAAGTGAAGCACCTCGTCTACACCGAGACGGAGGGATCAACCGATGCGGCCTCACCGACGAAACTGCGTGTCCCGTCGTCCTCGGAGGCGTGGATGGCGCCGCTCGACGACACCATCACCAACCGGGGCGGATACCTCGGACCGATCCGATCATCCGAGCCGACATGGTACGAAGTCCGGGTCACACCCGGATCGTCCATGAGTGTGCGGGCGTTCCTCAACCGGCCATTTGGTGCAACCGATGACGGCGAGTTCAGTGTCGAACTCCACGACGCGTCCGGCAACGACATCTCACAGGGCTACTCCGGATACCCAAGTGCGCTGAACCTGGGTGATCCCTCGAACTTACACTCAGAGAGCGACTTCGGTCACCCGAACGCTGTCGCACCACGACCCCTCGTCGGCGCGGCGACAGCGGAGACTGAGGGTCCGGTAGCCATCGCCTTCGTCTGGGACGGCCCCTCGGGTGAGACCGGCCAAGTCGAATTCGTGGTCGACATCGTCGCCGGAGACGAAGACCCAGCAGATGAAACGGTCGCGCAAACACCGACCCAAGAACTCACAGCAACTACCGCTAACCCCGAGCCTGCGGCAGAAGACCGGGCAGAAGCCCCTGGAGATCCAGATGAACTCCCCGTCACTGCCTTCGTCGCCGTACTTGTCGCGCTCATCGCCGGTGTGGCCGCCTACCTGCTCTACCGAAAACGAGCCAACCGCACAGACAACCAGTAGCTTCCCAACACGCAGACCAGCGCAGCGCGACAGCGTTGACTACCTGACAACGACGCCAACAGAGAAACTCGCCGAAGCGTTGCAATGACCCCTTGAGCCGGCAGCCGATATGGGCGGGTAGGAGCAGCTTGCGGTCGCACAACACGTGGGTGGTTGCTGGCACCTTTCATGGATAGCGGCTACAAGAGCCATGGAGAGAGCGGTGCGGGCGTCCTCACCGGTCACCGGCGCTGCCTTGCCCTGCTGAACCGGCGTGCTCGCCGGATGCTGAGCGTTGGGAGGACTTGACGGCGACGATCGTGATGTACGCCGTCCCGACGGCGATCAGGATCGGAGCCGTCTGAATGGCCCCGATCTGGGTCATGAGTGCTGCCAGCAGGACCATCGACAGCGGTGCGGCAACGGTTGCTCCGGGCACCGCCGCGAGCATGCAAGTGAACGCAAGCCCAAGGGGGATGTCCGGGATAATCTCGTGGATGAGAACGCCCGACGTTCCGCCGAGGAATATGATCGGGAAGATCGGTCCGCCGATGAAGCCGCTGGCCGAACTCGCCGCGAACGCGAGGATCTTTCCGGCCAGGATCGCCAGGAGGAGACCCGAGCCGAGGCTTGCGGCGTTCTCGAGCACCGTGGCCAGCTGCTCGCTGCCGGTGAAGTTGGTGAGGGGAAGCGCGAAGCCAATCACCCCGAAGATCAAGCCGCCAACGGCGGGCTTGACGAGGTCCGGACCGGGAACGCGCTCGAAGAGCTTCGCCACCATCGAACCCGTGGACACCGTGACGATCGTGATGAGTGCGGCGAGCACACCGAAACCGAGTCCGGCGAGGAGGTGCCAGTCCTCGTACTCGTACGACGGAACGTCGTAGATCCCTAGGAACACGGTTCCGGCGATCGCGAAGTACAGACCGAAGGCCGTGCTCGACGACACAAGGTTCGTATAGAAGGTCCGCTGGAACCGGCGACGCGGAACCCGTGCTACCTCCATGACGAGCACAATCGCCATCAGTGGGCTCGAGAACAGGCCGCCGAATGCCCCTGCCATGCCGCCGAGCGTCAGCGGCTTCGCCTCGTCGGGGTCAAGGCGGGCACGCCGTCCGATGGCCTCTCCGGCCCCACCGCCCATTTGCCCGAGTGCAACCTCCGGGCCGAGGCTCGCACCGCCCAAGAGGGAGACCGCCGACACGGCGACGATCGATGGCACCAATCGAGGTTCAACGTGCTCTTCCCGGAGATCTTCGATGAGACCGGGAACTTTCGCAGGCATGCGAAACGCTCGTCGGAGGAGTCCGACCAGGACTCCTGCCGTCGTGGCCACCGCGATCCACCACGGATTCCCCTCAAACCAACCGAGGCCCGTCGACCCGTACCAGTCGCCGCCGAGTCCGATGACGCCGAGGAAGATGAGACCAGCGATTGCGCCAAGGGCGCCGAGGAGGGTCGACCAAGCCAACCAGCGGACCACCGACCCCGTGCTCGGCGCGTCCCCTAGGCCGCCCTCCATCTCGTCGATATCGCTCATCGGTGCCTCCCGGCCGGACGTGGCCGTCGGTACACAGCAGACCGAGGCGTCGGAACATGCCCATCGGATCTCGTTACGGCAGACTCTCCAAGGACTCGGATCTTCATCGGCGGAAGCCTACCCCCGAGACCAATACGCAGTTCTGGAGACCGCCAGAGAGGTAGCTCATATCCTGCAACATGAGCAACTCAGTCAAACGGTCGAGAATCCGACGACTGCGACAATCGAGCGTTGCCTCTCGACCGTTTCGAGCAGCATTGGAGAGAGTGTCGAGCGCTTGCCTCAACACACCCAGCCGGATATGCGAGCCGGTAGCGAGCGGAAGGCGTTGTTGGGGCTCACGGCGACGAGAAATCTGTCGCCGCGATGGACGTCGAGGGTTCATGCGGCCGGCGAGGTGTGGTTAGCGTCGCCAGAACATGTGGTGTGTCACTCCGCTCTGGCTGGTGACTGCCTCGGAGTGGAATTGATCCGCGAGGTTGTTGGGGGAATCCCAGAGGCGTTCTCCTCGCCCGAGCGTGACGGGTACGACGGCGATGTGGATGGCGTCGACGAGGTCGGCATCGAGGAACTCGCGGATCGTGGCGACGCCGCCGCCGAGTCGAACGTCTTTGCCGTTCGCGGCTTGTTTGGCTTGATCGAGTGCTTCGGCTGGAGTGGCGTCGAGGAAGTGGAAGGTGGTGTCGGACAGGGTGAACGATGGCCGGTTGTGGTGGGTCAGGACGAAGACTGGCGTGTGGAACGGTGGGGTGACACCCCACCATCCCTGCCACTCGTGATCCTCCCAGGGGCCTCGTTGCGGACCGAACTTGTTGCGGCCCATGATCTCTGCGCCGATGTTGCGGTCGTAGTCGCGTACGAAGTGATCGTCCAGACCACGAGTACCGCCACCGTCGGTGCGGTAGACCCAGCTGGCGGTTTCGCCGAGCCATGCGGCGAATTCGCGGGGATCCACATGTCCGAACGGCTGCTCGAGGCTCTGGCCCTCGCCCGTTCCGTAACCGTCCTGTGACACCGTGAAGCATTGAACTCTGAGTAGCTGCACCATCTTCTTCCCGTCGCAGATCTGGCGATTGAGACCGGTTGCCGAGTGCAGCCGACCAGAAGAACCAGCCTACTTTGGTTGCGTGGTGCGGCCAGCCCCCGAGGAATAAGGCGTCCCCCCCCCCCCCCCCCCCCCCCCTCGTCAGCGGTCTCAGAATGTGAAACCCGATTGTTCCGCGCGACCGCGATCGTATGAAGCGCGCAGCGGGAACCGAACGGCGAACTCGACCCGCCTGTCACGACCACGAGCTTCCCCTAGTTGTGACAACCGGGAAGGCACATATGGGCCGCTCGCCTCGGGTGCTGGCAGGCGCTGGAAGAGGGCTAGCGCTCCGTGTACCAGACAGCCAGTGCGAGATGCGACCACTGTATGTTCGGCTGGGATAGAAAGCTCGTGTGATCGATCGTGATCTCAGGGTGAAGATCGAGCCACGAGTTCACTTCCGTCTCGAGGGTGTCGAACTTCGGATTCCGATTGCCCGATTTTGCGGAGAAGACCTTCAGCTTCACGAACGCATCCTTTGGTAGGCGGACTCGGAACTCTAGGTCCGGTCATGTCGGCGCGTATGGGTGCCGTTCATAGTTCCGGTTATGGGTCGCTGCCCGCCTGGCGCGCCACCCGGTAGCGGAGGTAGACGACTCTCGACCTGAATGTGCGGGTCTCGACGAGTTCGAGATCCACCCGACGTTCGCCCTGGGGAAAGAACGGAGTGCCACCGCCAACCAGCACCGGGTAGACCATGGCCCGGTACTCGTCGATCAGATCCAACGCGGCCGCCTCGGCGGCGAGAGTCGCGCCGCCGATCGCAATGTCGCCCACTCCAGGCTCGGCTCGCAACCGCTCGACTTCCTCCGCGAAGCCGCCCGAGGCCAGGCGGGTATTGCCCTGCACCGTCGACAGCGTGGAAGAGAACACCACTTTCTGGAGCGGCTTCCAGATCGCGACCCACTCGAGCTCTGAGTCGTCGAGCGATGGATCCTGGTCGGCGGTCTCCCAGTACAGCATCGTCTCGTACAGCCGCCGTCCCATCAGGTGGACGCCGACCTCTCGTATCTCGTCGATCCAGAAGCGAAAGACCTCCGCGTCGGGCGCCGTCCAGTCGAAGCTGCCGTCCGGCCCGACGATGTAGCCGTCAAGTGAGACGCCCATCGAATAGGTCACGCTGCGCATCAGCTCTTCCTCGGTAGCGGATTCGACAATACGCTCGCACATATCGACACAAATGCGCTTCCCGACGAGAGCGACGCTTTCTGGTCGAAGCGTTGCAGTGACCCCCTGAAATCGCAGCCGATATGGGCGGGTGTTGTGGTGACCGGCGGTTTTCGTGTCGGCGTTAGGGCGTGGGTTCGATTCGTCCCGTAAGGGACCAGGGGAAATCAGTGCCTTCTATTGCTGTCACGTAGGTGAGTCCTTCGTAGCCCCCGGAACCTGTTGCGGTCTGCTCGAAGACGTGCACGTGGGCGGGGCTGGTCCCGCTCCATGTGGTTGTGCCAACGAGCGTGCCTTCCCACATGCCCTCGTCGTTCGTGCCGGTGGTGGTTCCCCAGCAGTCGCCGACGGTCTGCTCGCCATTGACCGTGAAGTCACAATCGGCGATGTTTACCCACTCGACTGCGGCCCTCGGGTCCGACGATGTTGCGGTGCAGGTCAGGACGTAGTCACGTTGCGCCGATCCCTGAAGACCGGATTCGGGAAGTGCCGGTCCGCTCCAGGTGCCATCCGAATCAACGACACAGTCGGCTTGAGCTGTGACCTCAACGGTCGGCGTCGTGGTCGTGGTTTCCGGCGTTGCCGTTGTGGTGGTCGGGACCGTTGTCGCTGCGCCGTCGTCCGCAGAGTCGCTGCATGCAGGCAACAGCAGCATGATCAACGTGATCGGGATCAGCCAGCGGAGGGTGAACGGTTGCATGTGTGGGAGTCCTCCCCGTCGTCACGGTCGGTTCCTCTCTCAACCACTATGACGCATCAGACCCCTGACATGTGACCCCCATTTGAGAAACCGCAAATCACCCGCCCACAACCGGCTGGGTGTGTCGCTTTGCGGCTTGAAGTCGTCTTCGCAGCGCGACGCTCGTGGCGTGCATCGATGCTTCTGACTGAATGGCGAGCCTCGGCTCCCGAGCCTGGTGTCGCGACGCTTCTTGACATGAGCGATGATATCGGACCACTGGTCGTGTCCTTGGTGCGGCTTCCGCTCGGAGGCCGGTGTCGGTAGCTCGATCCTTCCATGCGAAGATGCGACGGCTGATGTTCTGACTCCGCCACCCGTCGGCTGATTGAGCGGGATCATCGGACGGCATGTAGAGCGCCCAGGAGTGCGGTTATGGGGCGGTGACCCTTGAGCACTCGTTGATCTCTCTGGGAATCTCCACCGAGGAAGACTCAGCCTCAAACTGGGTCGGATTCGGCTTCTGCCAACTGCCGTCCAAGGTGAGGGTGGGGAGCCAACTGATACTCTCGGGACTATCCGGCGGCCCTCTCACCACGACAAACGTCTGACGGCGATAGTCGGTGTTGTCAACCTCCCTGACGTCGAAGGCGAGTTTGGCGAGGTACTCGTCGGCATCCAGGCGAACCATCCAAGCATCCTCCGGGGACGTCCCCCGGCCCACGTAGGGGTCGCGAACCGCGAGCAGTTCGCCTGGCAGGCGGGTCAGGCTGGGGCTTCCCCACTCTCCCGAAACGTGATCGCGCATTCCGGCCTTGATCTTGTCAGCAAGACCGGCGGGGACGTCTACTGCGCGCCCACTGTCCCAGAACGCGCGATATCTCGGCTCCGTCTCGCGATTCCAGGGTTCAACCGTCTCCCGACGGGGGCCGGGCGAGGGAAAGTCGCGCAAGCTGCGGCTCAAGTAGATGAAGGACAGGCCGAAGAGGACGGCGGCGCTGATCACGAGGGCCAAGACTGCCCACAATATGAAACCAACGTCCTTCTTTTCGCCGACCATCCCCGGCTCCCTCTGCAGGGGGCGGACTCGACTGCCGGGACATCGACCTTCAATACCAGAATGCACCGGCCGTCCGCACACTGGCTAGAGGACATAGCCACCAACCCTCGGATGGATGACACCATCAGACACACACGCCGAAGCGTCGCAACAACCCTCTGAAATCGCAGCCGACACGGGCGGGTGGTTGCGGGGCGGGCGCGGCATGCCACCGTGGCGCCGTGCGGCTGGAGAAGTGTGGGGAGCCTCATCTGTCCGGGTTTGGGGTCAAAGGCCCAGGGCCATCAATCCTGGATCGGCGTGAGGTTGAACTCCGCCTCATAAGTCTGGTCACCTAGCAGTCCAAGCTCACTCACTGCGGTGTAGGTGAGGGTCATGGTCTCGCTGGTGAATGGGCCCTGCACCCAGGGTTGTACCTCGACCGTTCCGAGGGTCACGTATTGCGCTGTGTGTGTGCCGGTGACTTCGAACGAATAGGGATTCGCGGAAGGCTCCAGGCAGATGACAGTGGTCACGTTGTTGGCATCGTTGTCGGTGGTGGTGTGGAATGTCTCGGTGCCGGTGACGGTCCCGGTGACCGTGCCGTCGGGGTGCAGAGTCACACGCATCGTCGTCGTGTTGATGGTGCACATCCCTTTGGCATTGGACCAGGAGAGGCGCTGCTCGCTGCTGCCCTCGTAGGTGGCAGGAAGCTGGAGCGCCTCAGGAACCGTCGTTGTCGTGGACGTGGTCGTCGTGGACGCCCCAGCCTCGGTCGTTGTCGTGGTCGTCGTGGCACCGGCCACCTCGGTTGGCGCATCCTCAGGCACGGCAGGGCACGCCAACTCGATGAAGATGTCGGCCGGAGGGCGAACCGGCCGCACCATCGTGCGATCCGTGGTCGCCACGTAGACGCACTTGATGTCGTCTTCGACGTGAACGATGATCGAGCCGACCATCAGTCCCTCGAGGATCTGCTGGGTGGAGTATCCGCGCAGCGCCAGATCCAACACCAGGAACGTCACCTGCCTATCAAGTCTGTCAAGCACTGCCTGCTCCTCGCTGCGCTCGAACGCGGCGAGTCCCCCATCAAAGGCCTCCTGCAGCAGCCCGAGGCCGGTCACCTTGGCGTTTGACGGGGTATCGTCGGCGAGTCGACCCAGCGCGCTCCTGATGCCGGGCGCGGCAACGGCCACGACCGGGCCAAATTGGGCCGCGTCGATTTCAGGCAGCTCGAGCAGACCGGTCGGTTCGTACTCCGGTTCCAGGACACCGCCATTGGATCCAGCGATCGCTCCGTCCACGCGCATGCGTTCGTCCGCCGCAGCGGCAATGATCTGTGCTGCCGAGTACCCGGCATCCAGGCTCCAGACGACGCCGAAGAACGCATCCCGGTCGCTTCCCCATTGATCAATGAGAGCATCCGCAGCGCTCTCTATCTCTGCCTGGAGCGTCGCGGCCGTTCGCTCGGACTCCGGCGCCGTCGTGCCGTCCGATGCGCCATCGTTGCTACTGCAGGCGGCAACCAGAACGATGACGGCGAACGGGACCAGCGGTCGGGAAGAGAACGGGCGCAGCATCAGGGCTCCTCGCTACTGTCGAGCACCGTCCCCTAGAACGATGGCAGCCCTCGCCGGTAGGGCCAGAGGAATTCGACCCGAAACCGACCCCAACGAGTGGTTCCAGGTCGCTCATAGTCGGCTGGGCGGGATGATCCGGGTGCTCAGAGCGGCGGCACCGAGGGTGTCTTTCAAAGTCGGCTGCCACGCACGCGACCGTGCCATGGATCCTTCACAAGCCCTCGAAGCCACTGCCCGGTAGGTAGACGCCCACAATGATGAAGAGCACCAACAATGCGGAGACCAACAGCGCCGCAAGGGCAGCGATGACGGCGGCTCCCTACCGCCAGCCGCGACTGGTTCGCTCCAGTTCTAGGAATCCCACCAGCAACCCAAGAGACGGCACCACGAGCAGTGATGCAGGAACGAAACTCCCAGCGTCGCCTGGGTGAATCCACCTCGCTCCGAACTTCTCCGTGACATACATGCCCACGAGTACAACACCCGAGACTCCGACAAGGCGATACCGAGGGTGCGACCATGCCAACCCGCCAAGCCCTGCCAGGAACCCGAGCGGCGAGACATGGAACGAGAGTGAACGGGACAAGAGTCCAATCGCCCCGTGACCCGAGCCACAGGTCGATCAGCCAGTGGAGCGCAAATGAGACGGCGAGGAAGCCGGCAGCAAGGCGAATTGTGGCCCGGTACCAAAGCGCCACGGTGCCATCATCGCACGAGGTATCGGTTCGATGCTGCTCGCTGATCGGTCAACACTCCCGCCTCAACAGACCGCGTGTAACGACGCCGTGGAGCGCAGCACACATGGGCGGGTAGTGGACCATGACGTGTGGTGTGTTCCCGCTCTGTGGTGAACCCGGTCGTGACCTATGCCCCTTGTAGTGTCTGGGTGCAGTGGGATGATGACGATTCGCCACGGACTGGAGGAGTCATGGCTCGGCAGTCATCCTTCCCGCCAACTGGATTCCTGATCCTCGGGATTCTCAGCATCGTCGCCTCGATCGTCTTCGTGGTTCGGTCCGTTGCCGTTGAGGCGACCGCTGAGCGCATCTGGTCGGCAGTGATCTTCGGAGCGTTCGGGCTCTTCTGGCTGGCCGCCTACTGGTCGGCACGGCGCCAACCCATCAACTGAGACTGTCCGAAGAGTCACCAACACACAAGCGTTCCGTTCCTGGCTGCAAATATGTGCCGAAATGGGTGGTATGGGGTCGGTCGCGCCATGTCGTCGGCAGACTTCGCGTGGCGTTGGTCCGAACCGACGCGATCTGCACGTGGCACGCGGAGGCTTGACGTGGTTCAATCAGAGGGAGAAGGGGTCTATCCCGGGAGGTGGCCGACATGTCGGACAGGGACCCGCACGATGCAGCTGTCGAACGCGCTCGGAAGCGTGTGAAGGAACTGCGTGACTTCTACGTTCACGCGGCCATCTACGTCGTGGTCAATACAGGACTCGTGCTGCTCGACCTGGCTCAGGGCGGTGGCGTCCAGTGGGCGTACTGGGTGATCATCGGTTGGGGGATTGGACTCGCCGCACACGGCGTGAGCGTCTTCATCTTTGAGAGCCGGGGAGCCTCACGGTGGGAGGCGCGGAAGCTCGCTGAGTTCACTGAGCAGGAAGAGCGCAATCTCAACGGTCTTGACTGAGAAGCCGAGAGCCGCGAACGGTGCACGCACCGGGCCGTTGTCACGTCGATGACCCGACACTCAGTGCGAACGCGTTGCCGCCCATAGGTGTTGCGTCCACCCCCTGAGACCGCAGCCGATATAGGCGAGTGCGCTTCGCGGCAGGCAGGGTATGGTCTGTGGATGCTGGATGTCTCTTTCGCACGTAGTGGTGACGTGGATGTTGCGTATCGCGTTGTGGGGGATGGCCCTATCGATATCGTGTATGTGCAGGGGGCGTGGTCGCATCTTCAGGTCAATTGGGAACTTCCGGCGTTCCGTCACTTCTGTGAGCGGTTGGTCGAGTTCTCTCGGGTGATCTTGTTCGACAAGCGTGGGATGGGGATGTCGGATCGGGTTCCGGGCGCAGCGACTCTCGACGAACGAATGGACGACATTCGAGCGGTCATGGACGCTGTTGGAAGCGACTCC
The DNA here is from genome assembly GCA_963700375.1 of uncultured Actinomycetota bacterium. Lineage (GTDB taxonomy): Bacteria > Actinomycetota > Acidimicrobiia > Spongiisociales > UBA5794 > JAHEEL01. The sequence goes on along the minus strand of CAVOXF010000006.1, from coordinate 804,233 downwards.
GCAACGTTGATCGGCAACTCCGAGGGCGGCCCGCTCTCGATGTTGTTTGCGGCTGCACACCCTGACCGAACTGCCGGATTGATACTGATGGGTGCCGAGGTTCGCGAGCGCAAGGATGAGGATTGGCCGTGGGGAGAACTAACTGAGGAGGAGTTCGAATCCAATATTGCGACCTACCCCGAAGAATGGGGGAAGCCGGGTGGACGCTTCGTCGAGTTCTTTGCACCGAGCCAAGAACCGACGCCGTGGCTCAGGGACTGGATGGTGCGTCTGCAGGCAAACGCGGCGACGCCGCGAGGTGCAGCGGATTTCGCGCGAATGGCGTTTGACATCGATGTTCGTGGGATCGCCTCAACCATCCGGGTACCGACGTTGATCCTCCACGCAGAAGGCGACATGATCTGTCATGTTGAGAACGCCCGGTTTCTGGGACGCGAGATCCCGGATGCTCGGTATGTGGAGCTAGAGGGGGCCGACCATGTCCCGTGGTTCGAGCCAGATCGCGCCTTGACGGAGATCCGGGAGTTCCTTACCGGCTATCGAGTGGCGGCCGAACCTGACCGAGTTCTGGCTACGGTGCTGATCACGGACGTGGTCCAATCGACGGGCACGGCCGCAGAGCTTGGTGATCAGCATTGGCGACAGCTTCTTGAATCCCACAACGATCTGATCCGATCGCAGCTTGGTCGATTCCGCGGGCGAGAGGTGAACACGACGGGCGACGGATTTGTCGCCACATTCGACGGTCCGGCCCGTGCAATCCAATGTGCTCAGGAGATCGTGCGGCAGGCACGGAACCTCGGGATGGAGGTGAGGGCGGGTGTCCACACCGGCGAAGTGGAGAAGCTCGGAACAGATATCGCCGGTATTGCTGTGCACATCGCGGCGCGTATCGCCGCTCAGGCCCGTGCGGGTGAGGTGCTTGTCTCGACTACGGTGCGCGATCTCGTGGCAGGGTCCGGACTCGAATTCGAAGACCGCGGGGTTCAAGAACTCCGAGGCGTTCCCGGAGAATGGCGGACGTTCGCGGTCGTCGGATAGTCACCCATAGCCGTCAATGCATGGGGTCAATCGGTGCGCTCCGCAGCCACGCTTTCCAGCGGAAGCGTCCTTTGCCGGGCGCTGAAGACCTTCGAACTGACGCTCTGGTTCTTGAACGTGTGCGCGTTCTGGGGCGTTGGCTAGCATCGCCGCAATGGGTCGACGTGTAGAGGTAGATCAACTGGCTGGTGCCGCCGAGATACCCAACCGGGTTGGGGTATCGAACAGCCAGGTGATCCACGTGCGGCGAGGTGGTTGGCCCGGTGAAACCGCAGAGATGCGACGAAAATTGGAGCACTTCGCCTGGAAACTGGCCGACTACGTCGGCACCTTCGGTATCACCGCTGGAGGAGCCAGCCCATGACTGACCCGCGGGACACCGGCGATATCGAGACGAGTGCCACGGGTTCTGGCGGCTGGGCGATCGGTGACCGCTTGCGGCTTTCGCCGGTTGGGGTGGACGTCGCCGTGGCGGTTCTTGTCTTCGGCGCCGGTATCGTGAACGTCGCTGCCCAGGATGGGGCGGGGATCTCAAAGATCCCGGTTGCCGGGTTTCTCATGCTGGCCATCGGCTGTGTCGCTCTGTTCTGGCGGCGCAGCTGGCCCCTCGCCGTGTTGGCGGTGGCGCTCGCAAACTCGCTCGCCTGGACGGCGTTCGACTTCCCGGGCAATCCGATCTTTCTCGTCTTGGCGTCGCTGTATGCGGTTGGTCGGTACTTCCCGAAGGGATGGATCGGCCTGGCGGCGCTGGCCGTCGCCCTCGCCGTCGTCGGTTTCGGCCAGGTGGCGGATGGTGACCCTGCCTCTGAGATAGTCGCGGCGCTGGTTGTGACGACGCTGCCGTGGTACGTGGGTCGTCGGGTCCGAATCCGTGGCTTCTACGTCGCTGCCGCTCGGGAGCGTGCCGAGCATCTGGAATGGAAGCGGGCCACAGAGGCCCAGCGAGCCATCGCCGACGCCCGCGCCGGTATCGCCCGTGAGCTCCATGACGTTGTTGCTCACAACGTCAGCGTAATGACCGTGCAGGCGGGTGTCGCCCGACTGGTGGTTGCAGACGATCCCGAACGAGCTCAGGTGGCGATTGGCGCGGTGGAGGAGGCCGGGCGCAGGGCTCTCGACGAGCTCCGCCATCTTCTCGGTGTGCTTCGTCCCGAGACAGCATCCGGCGAGCTCGCCCCACAGCCGACCCTGAGCCGGGTTCACGAACTCGTGGAACAACTCAGACAGACCGGGATGAGCATCTCATTGGCCACCGAAGCCCCGTCCGAGCTTCCCGTCAGGGTGGATCTGTTTGCGTATCGTATTGTTCAAGAAGCGCTCACCAATGTGCTCAAGCACGGCGGGGTCGACGCCGCCGCGCATGTGCGTCTCGAAGAAACCGACGGCTACCTCGACATCGAAGTGACAGACACGGGGACGGCGGCAGGCACGCTGCCGGGATCGGGCCAGGGGATCGTGGGAATGAAGGAACGCGCCATCTTGCTGGGCGGTACCCTCGAGGCCGGGCCACGGCCCGAAGGTGGGTTCCGGGTCCGAGCACGGCTACCGATCGGAGACCAGTGAGCATCAGGGTTGCCGTCGTCGATGATCAGGCTCTGGTACGTGGCGGGTTCGCCACGATGCTCGGGCTTCAAGATGACATCGAGGTAGTTGCCGAGGCCGGCGACGGAACGGCCGCAATCGAGATCGCTCGTACCCACCGCCCAGATGTGATCCTGATGGACATCCGCATGCCGGGGATGGACGGCATCGCTGCCACCAAGGCCATTGTCGACTCCGCCGATTGGCCCGTGAAGGTGCTGATCCTCACCACCTTTGACCCGGACGAGTACGTGTACAAGGCCCTCCAGGCAGGAGCCAGCGGGTTCGTTCTCAAGGACATCTCGCCGGAAGGCCTGGTGGCAGCGGTCCGCACCGTGGCCGATGGAGGAGCTCTCTTGGCACCATCGGTGACAAGGCGACTGATCAGCCGGTTCGCCGCACCGCCATCCCTCGACTCATCGGTGGTTTCTCGTCTCGACCGGCTCACCAACCGGGAGCGGGAGGTCCTCGTCGCCGTCGCCGGCGGATCGAGCAACATCGAGATCGCGGAGGACTTGTTCGTCGGCGCCGCAACCGTCAAGTCACACGTCTCAAGCATCCTCACCAAGCTCGGTCTCACCAACCGCGCCCAAGCGGTCGCGTTCGCCTATGAGAGCGGGCTGGTCAAACCCGGCGACGGCGACATCGGGTTCTGATTCGACTCCCCCAATTGGGGGAGTCCGGGACGACCGGCACCGGGAATCTTCCCCCAAACAGCGGAGCCGAGAATCCCTCCGTTGCCCGAAGACAGCCACACCTCAGGTCCTTACGTTGTGGGCACCTACCAAGGAGGGGCAATGCAGCAGCTATTCGACCGGAAGACCAGGCCCACACCTCGGGTCGCATGCGATTTCCATCCAACCAACACAGAGAGGGAGCCGGCAATGGCACATCCAACACTAGAAACAGAACGCATCCACCCTCGGCCCCCGCAACGTCGCGATCGATCACTCACGCTGGAAATCGACTCTCTGACCAAGAGCTACGGCGACACCACCGTGGTCGACGGGCTCACATTCACCGTCCAGCCCGGTCGGGTTACCGGATTCCTCGGTCCCAACGGATCGGGCAAGTCCACCACAATGAAGATGCTGCTTGGTCTGGCATCGGCCGACAAGGGCCAGGCCACCATCGGCGGTATCCCGTACCGCGACCTGCCCGATCCGGCCCGGACGCTGGGTGTGGTCTTGGAACCAAACGCCTTCCATCCCGGGCGCAGCGGCCGAAACCATCTTCGCATCCAGGCCGAAGCCACCGGGATCCCCGCTGCCCAGGTAGACGAGGTGCTGCGTTCCGTCGACCTGAGCCCCAAGGCCGCCAACCGACGGGTCGGCACCTACTCGCTTGGCATGAAGCAACGACTCTCGCTGGCGTTGGCGCTGCTCGGCGACCCGCCGGTCCTGGTTCTCGACGAACCCGGCAACGGCCTCGACCCGCGCGGCATCCGAACACTTCGAGACAACCTGGCAACGCGGGCAGCCAACGGCGACACCGTGTTCGTGTCGAGCCACCTTCTCAGCGAAGTCGAACTGCTCGCCGACGACCTCGTTGTCATCAATGAGGGCCGGCTGGTGGCAGCAGGATCGATCAACGAGCTGCGCAATCCGACCGTTCTGGTGCGAACCACAGCTCCCGGGGAGTTGGCCATCGCTCTCGAGCGCATCGGAGGACTGGTCAAGCGCCAGGACGTCGGCACGTTGGTCGTTGAGGGCCTCTCGACAGAGGTCATCGGAGAACACGCATATCGCGAGGGTGTCGTCCTTCACGAGCTGTCGTTGCAGGAGGGCTCGCTGGAAGAGATGTTCATGGCATGGACCGGCGACGCGTCCAGCACCAACCCATCGATATCGAGAAAGAAGGAGGTCGTCTCATGAAGAACGCCCAACTCGTCCGGTCAGAAATCCGCAGACTCACCACCACCAGAATGCCGCTCGCCTTTCTTGCCGTGCTCGGTGCGATGGCCGCTCTCAACGCAGCGCTCGTCGCCTGGGGGTCCGACGCAGACGGGACGCAGACATTCCTGTCCACATCCCTCGACCAGCAGTCTTTGATCGCCTTCTCGGCGAACTCGGTGATCATCGCCGGGCTCTTTGGAGCCACCGCAGTGGCCCGCGGCTATGGACACGGAACCGTGATCCACGTCTTTCTCGCAACTCCACGGCGGCTTCATGCGCAGCTCGCCCAGTTCACCGCCGTTGCGCTCGGCGGCGCCGTCTTGGGGCTCGCCGGGGTTGCACTCACAGCAGGAGCGGTCGCTGCGGTGTTGCCCACCACCGAATACGGGTTCCTGATCTCAACCGGCGCCATGGTCCGGCTGCTTGCAGCGTCGTCATTCGCAGGTGCCGCCGGGGCCTTGCTCGGCGCCGGCATCGGGGCACTGGTACGCAACACCGGCGGAGCCGTCACCGGCGCTGTCCTGATGTTGGTCATTGCTCCGCCACTCGTTGTGCAGATCGCCGGCGGGGCAGCCAACTGGATCCCGCCGACGCTCGCCAACGTCGTCTCCGGAGTGAGCAACGAGGTGACAGTGCTGGTGGCGATCGCGGCTCTCGTCCTCTGGGCCGCCGTCCCGGCAACAATCGGCCTCGTCTCGACCGTGAAGCGCGACGTCCTCTAGGCCACATCTCGCCCGGCATCGGCAGATCCGAGCCCAACGGAACGAAAGGAGGATCCAATGAACAGACAGTCAACCGACATCTCAGCTTCCGGACCACCGTCATTCGAGGTCACCGACCTGTACAAGAGCTTCGACGGTGAGACCATGGTCAACGACGGTATCTCGCTTCGGGTGGAGCCGGGTGAGGTATACGGACTATTGGGACCGAACGGGGCAGGCAAGACGACGCTGGTCAAGCAGATCATCGGCCTGCTCAAGCCCGACTCAGGTTCGATCACGCTCGGCGGCTACGACCTGGTCGCCGATCCCAGCCACGCACGGCAGCTCTGTTCGCTTCTTCCGCAGGCCGCCATGCCGATCGAGTCGTTCAAGAGCCGCGAGGCGGTTGATCTCGCCGGCCAGATCCGAGGTGGGGACCGCCGCGGGGTGCGCACCCGCCGCCGGGAGCTGTTTGCGGCGCTCGATCTCGATGAGTGGTCCGACACCCTGGGCACCAACTTGTCGGGTGGAGTCCGTCGTTTGGTTGGTTTCGTGATGACCGCCGTATGGCCGGGCCCGTTGGTGATCCTCGACGAGCCCACCAACGATGTCGATCCGTTGCGTCGCCGTCTGCTCTGGGAACAGATCCGCCGGCTTGGAGACACGGGGGCTGCGGTGATCCTGGTTACCCACAACGTCCTCGAGGCGGAGAAGTCGGTCGACCGGTTGGCGATCATCGACGCCGGAAAGATCGTCGCCGCCGGCACTCCATCATCGCTCAAGGCAGGCGACCGCGGCCACCTCCGTCTGCAACTGATGATGACCCCCGGCCGACCCGTGCCCGAACTCCCGGACTTCGTGGAATCAGAGACCCTTGTCGGCCACACTCTGGCGACAGTTGTCAGCGAGAGACGAACAACCGACGGTATCCAGTGGGCACAGTCGTTGATCGATGAAGGCGTCGCCGAAGAGTACGCCCTCGGTGCAACCAGCCTCGAAGATGTGTACGTGCGGCTCACCGGCCACGAAAGCGTGTCGGCATGAACACTGCCGTTGCTGCGCCGGCTCGAGTGACGTCACGACAGCGTGGAGCGAGCTTCTGGCTCCATTCGTTTGCCCTCTTGGTCGAGTGGAACCTGACCAGGATGCGGCTGGTGCTGCCCGGTCTGGTGCTGGTGCAGGTCTTCACCAGCATCGGCCTCGTCCTCGGCATGAGCCTGCTCTACGAATACATCGCTCCACAACAAGCCCTCTATCTCGGCACCGGAGCGGTGGCCATCTCCATGGTGATGGTCGGGGTGGTAACCGGCCCGCAAGTGATTGCAGAACAGCGTCTCAGCGGTTCGGCAGACTGGCTCGCTTCCTTGCCGGTACCCCGCTCGGCAAGCGCCGCTGCCGCAACGGTGTTCAACGTGATCGTCGCTCTCCCCGGCGCGGCCGCCGCACTCCTCGCGGCGTGGATTCGCTTCGACGTTGGTCTCAGCATCAACGCGCAGCTCGTGCCGGCAGTGCTCTTGGTACTCGTGAGCGGCTCGTTGATCGGCCACGCCTATGCCCACCTTCTGGGTGACGCCAAGATCGTTGCGCTGGTCGCGCAGGTTCTGGTGTTCATTGTGATCGGCTTCTCGCCCATGGCGTACCCGCCGGCGAATCTGCCGGGCTGGCTGGCAACTGCGCACACCTATCTGCCGTTCGTCCACATGGCCGACGTGATTCGAGCAGGGTTGACCCAGGGCCTCGTCGAGAACGTCGCCCTCTCCTATCTGGTCCTTGCAGCATGGACCATCGTGGCCGCAGCAGGAGCCACCTGGGCGTTGGGAGGGCGATCGTGAGCATCACCGCTGATCGGATCATCCCGCAGCCACGCCGTGGTATCGGGCATCTGTGGCGCAGCTACCGCGTCATGCTTCGTTTCGAGATCACCAACCTCCGGCTCTTCCTCATGATCACCCTGGTCGTCCAGACCCTCGTCGGAGCCGGAATGGGGATCATGTATGGGTTCTTCCTGGGTGACTTGTCGGCGAGCAGCCGGACGTTCCTGGTGAGCGGGATCCCCGCACTGGCGCTGTTCCCGCTTGGTTTTGTGCTGGTCCCGTCGGTCATCGCCGATCACCGCTTCGCCGACACCTACGACTACATCTGGTCGTTGCCGGTGCCAAGACTGGCTTCCGCTGCCGCCACCTTCACCGTCTTTGCCGGCCTTTCGCTTCCCGGGGTGGTCGTCGCCGTGGGCCTGAGCTGTTGGGTCTACGGGGTGACACTCACCCCCAGTCTGATGATCGTGCCGGCAGCCGGTCTGGCGGCGGCCATGGCGACGTCGGTTGGGTATGCGCTGGGGCATTCGGTGAGGAACCCACGGATGATAAATCCGTTGACCAATCTGCTGGTATTCCTCGTGTTGATGTTCTCGCCGATTGTGGTCCCTATCGAGCGGTTCCCGGCCTGGTTCGGGGCCATCCACCAGGTGTTGCCGTTCTGGCACATGGCAAACGTGCTCCGTGACGGCCTGACGTCGGGCCTGGTCGATCACATCGCCCGGTCCTATGCGGTGCTAGCCACCTGGTTGATCGCCGCATGGGGGGTGACCACATGGGTGATCTCCCGCCGCGGGTGACCGGCACGCGGCAGATTGCCTGGGCGGCCAGAGTTGGTCGACCAACCCAGACCGGCAGGGCATGGTCAATGTGACCCTTGCGACGGCCGCACAGCGCTCGACTTTCGTTGTCCGCTTCTGACGAGAAACCTGTCTGAGTGCACGCGGGTCCGCAGACCCGTCGTAGCGTCGATCGCTCGACTGCAGACGCCCTTTGGCAAGAGCGTCGGGTTCGACACGGTTTCCGACGGAAGCCCCGAACGTGTTCCGCACCGAATCCTGCCGTGGTCCGGCGGCGGCCGTCACATGAGTCGGGAACTTCGCGGTCGATCTGGACGTCTCAATACCGCACACCAAAACACCCACATGCAAGAAGCCCCCACCCTCACCACCGCAGCCAATGGCGTCGCCGACCGATCGGAAGACTGCTGATGCGCATCCTCGTCGTCGAGGACGAGCGGGACCTCGCGTCTGCGATCGCTACCAGCCTCCGGCGCGATGGCTATGCCACCGATGTCGCAGCGGATGGCGCCACCGCACTCGACCGGGTCGCCTATAGCGAGTACGACCTCGTGTGCCTCGATCTGAACCTCCCCGATGTCGATGGCCTCGAAGTGTGCCGACAGGTCACGAACGGGGGTACGGCCAACGCGGAATCCGGGCTCCTGCCGCCCAAGGTGATCATGTTGACCGCCCGTGGCGGCGTCGACGACCGCATCCGCGGGCTCGACGAGGGTGCCGACGACTACCTCGTGAAGCCCTTCTCCCTGCGCGAGTTGGGCGCCCGGGTCCGAGCGCTGCTGCGCCGTGATACCGCCCTCGGCAGCTCAGTCGTGTCCGTTGCCGGCATCGAGGTCGACACCGCCCGACACCAGGTGACCTTCAGCGGTGTTCCCGTGGACCTCACTGCAAAGGAGTTCGCCTTGCTCCGGTGGTTCGTCCTCCACCCCGACGAGGTCCACAGCGCCGAGCGACTCCTCGAACACGTGTGGGACGAGCATGCGGACCCCTTCACCAACACCGTGCGCGTCACCCTGTCGAATCTGCGCAAGAAGCTCGCCGATGCACAGCCGGGAGCGAGCCCGATCGATACCATCACCGGACGCGGCTACCGGCTCCGAAGCATATGACCGCGACCTCGTCGCTGCCGCGCACCACCGGTGTCCGAGTGAAGCTCGCCGTCGGCATCGCTGTGGCAACCCTGCTGGTCGCCGCCGTCGTTGCGGTCACCGCAACAGCCTTCTCGGCATGGCAGACGCCCGACTTCTCCGAACCCAGGGTTGGCGTCGCCCAGGTCGATGGCGAGATCGTCGTCCTCGTTTCCGACGACGATCCCGCAGCTGCTGCCGAGGCGCGAACCGCCACCTTGCGCTGGAGCCTCGTGGCGCTCGGGTTGTCGGTGATACCAGCGGTCGCCGTCGGCTGGATCGTCGCCGGAAGCATGCTCGGCACGGTTGACAGCGCACTCGACGAGGTCGAGGCCGCCGAAAAGGAACGAGACCGCAGGCTCCAGGAAGTCGTGCACGAGCTGCGCACGCCGCTGGCCGTGATGGGAGCCAACCTGGAACTGGCCGCGATGGATCCCGATGCCGACTCCGAATCTGCGGGGTTCATCGACGCGGCGCGCCGCGCGCTGGACCGCATGGACCGCACCGTCGACGACCTCGCCGGGCACGGCGGACTGGTCGTCGAAGCCACGCACGATGCCACCGACATTGCAGAGGTCGCCGCCGACATTGCGGAGGAGTTCAGCGGCCCGGCGCACAACCGTGGCCTCCACCTGGAGATCCGAGCATCGGGAACGTTGCCGACGGGTTCGGCCGAGCGAGCGCCCCTCCGCACGGTGCTCGGCAACCTCATGGCCAATGCCATCCGCCTCGCTCCACGGGGGTCGAGCGTCACGGTCGACTGGGGCACGGTGACCGGCTGGGCGTGGGTCGCCGTCACGGATGAGGGACCGGGGCTGCCGGCAAGCGACCACGCCAGGGTCTTCGAACGTGGATGGCGCGGCCCGCATGAACGGCACCGGGACACCGGCGCCGGCCTCGGACTCACGATCGCCCGGCAGCTCACCGAGGCACAGGGCGGACAGCTGACCGTCACATCGCAGGAGGGCGCAGGTTCGACCTTCACCGTGTGGATGCCCACCACTCCCGACGCCGATACGCAGACCGTGGTCGACGCAGACGGTGTCCATCCGGCCGTCGCCCCGTGGGAGCACGAGTCCATCCCGGTGTGACCTCCGGCCTTGACACTGGCTTTATGCGCGTTCAGATACGTTGCCCCTTAACCCGACCACGGAGGCTCCGTTGACCCAGCTCGATCCCGGGACGCGCACCGAGCGCATCCCACACCGTTCATGGCGTGACCTACCGGCGTCACCGCCAGTGACCGATGAGATCGCGACAGCCTCGTCCGCCGTCTCGATGGCGGACACCGAGGTGGTCCCGGAGGTCCCCGTCGCCGCTCCGCCTCCGCCGGCTCCACCGAGCCGGCGCCGCTGGCTGGTCCCCGCCGCCATCGCTGCGGCCTTCGTGGTTGTCGCCATGGCACTCCTGTGGAATCGCAGCGGTGAAGCCACCACCGCCACCGTCGCCGGCGGGGAGGCGGGCAACCCGGCTGCGGTAGCCCAGGCACTTGGCCCCGCGGTCGTGCAGATCGACGTGTTCGGCGGTCTCGACGCCGGGGGCGGTGTCGGATCCGGCGTGATCTACGACGAAGCCGGGCTCGTCCTCACCGCACACCATGTGGTCTCGTTTGGCGACGAAGTAACGGTCCGCACGGCCGACGACCGCACGTTCACCGGGCGGGTGGTGGGGCGTGCCCCGGAACGCGACCTCGCCGTCATCGCTCTGCCGGACGCCACCGACCTCACGGCAGCGACAATCGCCGAACCCAACTCCGTCGAGGTCGGAGAAGCGGCGTTCGCACTCGGAAGTCCCTTCGGGTTCACGCAGTCGGTCACGGCAGGCATCATCTCGGGCCTCGATCGGGAGCTCGAGACACCGGTCGGCCTCTTGACGGGTCTCATTCAGACCGACGCCCCGATCAATCCTGGGAACTCCGGTGGTCCGCTCGCCGACGCCGAAGCGAAGGTCATCGGCATCAACACCGCCATTGCCTCCATGTCCGGCGGCAACGATGGGGTCGGGTTCGCCGTACCCGTCGAGGACTTCGCCGACCTGCTCGATGAGGTCGAAGCAGCCGGTGGCGTCGATGCCCCGACCGTGCCCGCCCCCGAGGGCGGCGGGCTCGAAAGCCTCATCCCGGGACTCGGAGACATCCCCGGCCTCGATCAACTCCAGGACCTCCTCGACGAGCTCCTGAACCCACAGGGTGGCACCCAGGGCCAAGACCTGTTGCCGGGACTCGATGAATCGCTCAATGATCTTCTCGACGAGCTGTTCCGACCGGTCCCGGTCCCGCCCCAGCAGGACGTCGAATCGCTCCCATCACTCGATGAGCTGCTCGCTGACCTCTACGGCGCCACGGGGATCCCGGACGACCTCGGCACCGTGCTCGACGACCTGTTCGGCGTACCCACGCCCGACGACACGGCCCCGAACGAAGGGAGCCAGGCATGACGACCTTCGAAACCCCTCCCGGCCCGACACCATCAGTGTCACCCGACCCACACGCCCCCGTCGCGCACGCCATCCAGGTACGCGAGGTGATGGCGGAGCTCCAGCGGGTCATCGTCGGGCAGGAACGCGTCCTCGAACGCGTCCTCGTCGCCCTGCTCGCCGGCGGCCACTGTCTCCTGGAGGGCGTCCCGGGCCTCGGGAAGACCCTGACCGTGTCGACGCTCGCCCGAGCACTCGGCGGCACGTTCACGCGGATCCAGTTCACACCCGATCTGCTCCCGTCGGACATCGTCGGCACCCGGGTGTACCGCCAATCGACGGAGAGCTTCGATGTAGAGCTGGGACCGGTGTTCGCCAACTTCGTCCTCACCGACGAGATCAACCGAGCGCCGGCCAAGGTGCAATCGGCGCTCCTCGAGGTGATGGCGGAACGCCAGATCTCGCTCGGCGGAGTCACCCACCCCTTGCCCGACCCTTTCCTCGTGCTCGCCACCCAGAACCCGATTGAATCAGAGGGCGTCTACCCCCTCCCCGAGGCGCAACGGGACCGGTTTCTCATGCGGATCCCGGTCGACTACCCGACCGCACAGGATGAGCACGAGATCGTCGGCCGGGCCGGCGGCCCGACGGTGATCCCACAGGTGATCCTCTCCCTCGACGACGTGCGCACGCTCCAGCGAGCCGCAGCGAGTGTGTATGTCGACCCTGCGGTCCAGGACTACGCCGTTCGCCTCGTGCTCGCAACACGGACACCGGAGGAGTACGACGTGGCCATCGACGGTTTGCTTTCCTATGGGGCGAGCCCCCGGGCGAGTATCGGCCTCGTTCAGGCCGGGCAGGCCCTTGCCCTGATCAGGGGGAGGGGCCATCTCCTTCCCCAGGACGTGTACGACGTCGCCTACGACGTGCTCAACCACCGGTTGGTACTGTCGTTCGACGCCGTCGCCGACGGTGTCACGGTCGACGACATCCTGGTCGAGGTGCTGACGACGGTGCCCGCGCCGAGGTTCGGATCGTTCGAGTCGGTAACCAACGCCACCGGACGGACCGTTTGGACAAGCGTCGGATGAAGCGCCGCTTCGGCCGACGCTCAGGACCGCCCACCGCGGTGCAGGAACTCCCGCGGCGGACGCGTGCGGCTTCACCGTCGCAGGTGCCGACGGAGCGGCTCCGACTGACGGTCCTGCGGCGCCTCGACGGATTGCTTGCCGGTGACCACGCGGGACTGCTCCCCGGACATGGCACCGAACGCGGAGAGGCCCGCCCCTACGTACCGGGCGATGATCCCCGACACCTCGACTGGGCGGTGACCGCCCGCACCAACGAGCCGCACGTGCGCGACACGATCGCGGACCACGAGCTCGAGATGTGGCTCGTCGTCGACTCTTCTGCGAGTCTTGCGTTCGGCACCGGACAGTGGACCAAGCACCAGCTGGCGTGGGCATCCGCTGGAGCGTTCGCCCTCTTGGCATCGGATGGCGGGAACCGGATCGGAGCCGTCAGGACAACGCCCAAACCCGGATCCGACCGACTTGAGATCGTTCCGGCTCGAAGCGGCTCGACCCACGTCGGTGGCGTGCTCGCCGCACTGAGACGTCCACCGGTCGACGGCGATCAGGGCGACCTGCCCGGGGCGCTCGAAATCGTGGGGCGCACCGCTCGGCGACGGGGCATGGTGGTCGATCGTCTCGGACTTCCTGGGCGGCACCGCATGGGAGCGCCCGCTCCGCGCCCTTGGGCACCGACACGAAGTCGTGGCCATCGAGGTCGTCGACCCTCGCGAGGTCAGCCTGCCGGACGTGGGCCTGATCTCGGTGGTGGACCCCGAGACCGGCAGACGCCGGCTGATCGACACCGCGAAGCCGAAGGTGCGGGAGCAGTACCGCGACCTGGCTGATCGTCGACGCACCGAGACCGCTGAATTGCTCGCAACGTGCGGCGCCGATCACCTGACCCTGTGGACCGACCGCGATTGGGTGCTCGACTTCGTGGAGTTCGTCGCCACGCGCCGCACCCGCCTTCTCGCACTGGGAGATCGTCACCGATGACCGACTTCGGATTCCTCGCCCCCGTGCGCCTCGCCCTCCTCGCCGTCCCGGTGGTCCTGGGCGCCGCGTACCTCGCCGTGCACACGCGTCGGCGACGGTACGCCCTCCGATTCACCACCGTCGACATGCTCGACGAAGTGGCACCCGACCGACCGGGATGGCGACGGCACGCCACCGCCGCGGTGCTGCTCATCGCCGTGCTCACCGCCGCACTGGCCTTCGCACGGCCGGTCATCGCCGGCGAGGCCGAGGAGGCACAGCAGATGGTCATCCTGGCGATCGACACGTCACTGTCGATGCAGGCCGACGACGTCACCCCGAATCGTGCCGCCGCGGCGCGTGACGCCGCCGGCGTGTTTCTCGACACAGTTCCCGATGGAGTCGCCGTCGGAGTGGTGACGTTCGACGGTCGAGCCCGTCTCGCCATATCGCCGACCACGCGGCTCGACGCGGTGCGACGGACCATCGAGAAGGAACCGTCCCTCGGCGAGGGCACCGCCATCGGCGAAGCGGTGTTCCTTGGACTCGATGCCATCGACGACGCTATCGCACGAAGCGAGAACGATAGCGAGGGTGATGTCGGTGCGGCACCGGTCGGCACCATCGTGCTGCTTTCCGACGGGGACACCACGCAGGGACGCCCGAACGATGAGGCAGCGTCGGAGGCGCGGGATCGCAACATCACCGTACACACGATCGCGTTTGGCACCGAGAACGGCACCATCGAGGATCCGATGGGGGGAGAATCGCGGTCCCGGTCAATCGCCAAGCTCTCGAGCAGCTCGCCTACCAGACGGAAGGCCGGGCCCTCAGCGCGGTGACGGCGGAGGAGCTGAGCCGGGTATACCAGGATCTGGGCGAGAGCGTCCAGGTCGAGGTCGTACGCGTCGAGGTCACCGACTGGTTTGCGGGCGCCGCGTTGGTCGCGCTGGTCGTCAGTGCAACCGCATCGCTGGCCTGGGCGGGGCGCCTTCCCTGAGTCTGCCGGCCCGCACAATGCCCTTTCACCGAAGCGCACGTTCTACCACCCGGCATCTTTCGCTCGATGGGTCCGTTGTGTCGCGGGGGATGTCGATCGAGGGAGTGCACTGCGTCGATTGGGCGGCCTGCATTGCGACGCTCCTTGTGCGAAGCGCTTCTCACCGGCAGTCCACTCAAGCCGAGCGCCGCTTTCCGACGGATGCGCCGTTTGCGGGCCATTGGTCAGCTTCGGGCCGACGTCGTCTAGCCTGCGCGTCGGGATCGATACCCCAGATAGCCAAGCCAACGCGCTTGTGTGTGAACGCGATCTACTCGCCGAAGCGCTGCAATGACCCCTTGAGGCGACAGCCCATTTGGGCGGGTGCTTGCTCGGTTGGGAAGCCTGCGATTCGACTGGCGGTATCGACGTTTGCGAGTGCCGCAATGTCGGGTGCCCGGCGGAGTTCTTCGAACGACTTCACCACCGATCGACGTTGAATGGTCTTTCGGCCTCATGGTATGAGCAGCGTCGCTCAGTACGCTGGCAGTCATGGACCTCAGCCCGCCCCCGCCGTGCCTCGACGGCGACCTGCCGATTGATCCGGCCTCACTCACCGGTCGGGAGATGGCTGCGATCGCCAAGGCGATGGGCCACCCTGCCCGTATGGAGATCATTGACTTCTTTCGGGAGTGCAAGCCACTCGTCGTGAGAGAGATCGTCGCTCACCTGGCCCTCTCCCCGTCCACTGTCTCCGAGCACCTCAGGATTCTCCGCGACGCGAACATCCTCTGTACGAGGAACGATGGTCCGCGTATCTGGCATTGTCTCAATCGCAGCGTGCTCATGCGATTCGCTCGCGACACCGAGGCATTGACGATCCGTACCGACCGCTAGTTGTGCTCTTCGGCGGTGTCCAATGAGCGAACCCGGCAGGGACGAACCGTCGGGAGGCCAAGTGGTTCTTTCGGATGCACCCAGCCAACTCCACCGCTACAACCGTCTAGCACGCCCATGTGTGCCGATGTGGGCGGCTATTGGGTCTTTGTGTGGTTCCGGCGGCGGATGTGGCGACGATGTTGGTGGCGTGCCGGTCGTGTGGTTGACGGGCGCGGTCGTTGCGCATCGTGGTCGTCGGGTCGGTATGTGACGCGGCTTCCTTGACGTCTCGGAGTGGGGTACCGGCGTCGAGGGCGGCGCTGATGATGCTTGTGGCGTGGTTGACTGGTGCGATCGAACACCCACGGGAGGCCTGCGAATGGATACGAGCACACTGCTGGTCGAAGCGTTCCGGCGCATCCCCGAGTTGGTTCATGGGGCGTGCGATGGCCTTGACGCGGCGGGTCTGGCGTATCGGCCTGAGCCGGGCGCCAATTCGATTGCGTGGCTGGTTTGGCATTTGAGTCGCGTCCAGGACGATCACGTCGCCGAGATTGCGGCGATGGACCAGGTGTGGGCCGATCGTGTCTGGGCCGTGCGGACCGGCATCGACCGGGATGCAATGGCGACCGGATACGGTGACACTCCCGACGACGTGGCAGCGGTGGTCCCTGAGTCCTCTGAGGCGCTGGTCGCCTATCACGATGCCGTGGTGGAGCGCACCGTGGAGTATCTGGGAGGTGTCGATGCTTCGGAACTCGATCGCATCATTGACCGTTCCTACGACCCGCCGGTGTTGGTCGGTGTGCGCCTGATCAGCGTGATCAGTGACAATCTCCAGCACGCCGGCCAAGCCCGCTATCTCCGGGGCACCATCGAACGCCTGCTCTGAAGATCGGCGCTCCTCTCTGGGTGCGACGGTCTCCGACACCTACTCCCGAGGCATCCCGGCGTGTTGCGACGCCCTTTGATGGAAGCTCCAACTCCTGGCGGCAATCGACCTCATGGCGACGCCTTCGGGAAGGGGCGAGACCCCACAGGTCACAACACCCTCGGGCTTGTGAATCCCGCAACACCGCTTTCTGGTCGATGCGCCTGGACCAACCTGCCGGCCAGTACCCGAACGACGCTTCTTGTGTCGAAGCGCCGGCATTAACGCCGACACGTCCGCATCGCGACGCCTCTTGTGAGAAACTGACGCAATCGCGGGTCATCGGCCTCGCGCCCACGATCCCGTCATCTCTGCTGAGAACGGAACCGGACGGGTCGATACCGTGATCACGCATGCACTGGATGAACCGCGGTCCTCGTCGACACCAGATGGTCGGCGATGTACCTGGCGTCGGTCGGCATACCGGTGAGGGTTTCCGACCAAAGGGCGTGCAGGAAGAACAGACCGCAGAAGTAGAGGCCGGGCTGGGCCTCTACGACGCCCCGATCGTGGATCGGCAGGCCTGTGTCATCGAAGACGGGAAGGTCGATCCAGTCGAACCCGTGGCGGAAACCGGTGCACCACACGACGTTGGGGACGTCGATGACAGTGCCGTCGTCGAGAACCGGACGACCATCCCTCACACCGGTCACGCGACCGAGGCGGTGCGCTCCAGCCTCGATGAGATCCTTCGGCTTGACCCGCACGATCGGCGCTCCAGTGTGCTGCATCACTTTGGGCCGAGCCTTGCGTCCGATGGTCGTGCCCGTGTTGAGCACCTTGACGGCCACGAACCGAACGAGCCGCACGCCGATGTTGCGGCCGAGCCACGGCTCGATACGGAACGGGATGACCGGTCCCGGGGTCCCGGCGATGTAGGTCTGACGGTCGCGAGCAAGCTCGAGCCCGATGTCGGCACCTGAATTCCCGAACCCCACGACCAGGACAGGACCTTCGGCGAGCTGAGAAGGCCGCTGGTACTGCGCCGAATGCATCTGAACGATGTCGGGGTCGAGGTCCGGCGCGAACTCCGGGACATGGGGGACCTGGTAGTTCGCCATCGCCACAACGACGTTGGCCGAACGAAGCTCTCGGCCGCCTGCCTCGACGACATACCGCTGACCGTCGTAACTGACTCGGGTGACCGTTGTCTTCGAGCGGATCGGGAGGTCGTTCACCTCGGCGTATGTCTCGAGGTAGGCAGCGATCTCGTCTTTCGTGATGAAGGTGTCGCCCTTGGCCGGGAAGGGCACCCCGGGCAGGCCGTTGTAGCGAGCAGGAGTGAACAGCACAAGAGAGTCCCATCGCTTGCGCCACGCGTCACCCACGCGGTCATTGGCGTCGAGGATCACGAAGTCGACCCCCCGTTGCGTGAGCTCGTAACCGACGGTCAGCCCGGTCTGGCCGCCTCCGATGACGATGGTGTCGAAGGACTCGGTGCGGGTCTCGTGGTGGGTGTCGGTCATGTCGGTTCCCCTTCGGTGGCGTGATGCCAACGTACGGGAACCCGCGTCTCCCCGCATCGCCCAAATCACCCATCTTTGGGGTATGACGGACATGGGTAGAACTACCCATGAGTAGGTCGGCAAGATGAGCTCTCAGCCGATGCCGTTCCTGATCGCCCATGCCGTCGCGGCTGACCGAGAGGACACGTCGATCTTGGTGAAGATGTTCGAAACGTGACGGTCGACGGTGCGCTCGCTGAGTACAAGACCGGCGGCGATCGATCGGTTCGTGGCACCGGAGGCGAGCATACGGAGCACCTCGGCCTCCCGATCGGTCAGACCGCCCGGCCACTCGGATCGCGCACGACGCATGAGGTTGTCGACCACCGTCACATCCGGCGCTGCGCCGAGCTCGACGAAGACGGTCCGTGCGGCCGAGTACTCGAGGTCTGCGGCGTCGCTGTCGCCTCGCGCCGTGAGGGCGCGCCCGAGGTCGACCCTGGCGCGGGCGAGCTCGTATGGCATCGACAGATCCTGCCACCGGTCCTTCGCCTTCTTGAGATACACGACTGCCTGCGCCATGCGGTCCTCGGCGAGGGCCACCCGCCCCTCGGCATGGGTCGCCCAGGCAAGGTGAGCCTCCGTGCTGGTGGCCGCGGCCGCCTCGGACAGTTCCCTGGCAGCGCTGGTGGCCGTGGGGATCTGGGCGCAGGCGACGGCAATTTCGACCATCGCAGGCAGGAGCTGGATCCGGACGAACGGATCGGTCGCCTCGGCCAGGGCATCGGTGCTGGATGTGAATGCCGCGTCGCAGTTGCCCTTGGCGAGCCTCAACAGTGCCATGCCCGGCATGGGGTCGGCGCCATCGATGCTCACCTGGCGGTAGGTCTGTTCGGCAGCCGCGAGGTCACCGCGCATGCGTTGGATCTCACCAAGCTGGTAAAGCGCCTGAGCAGCGATCTGAAACCGAGCTCCGGCTTCACCCGCTCGTTGGGCCTCCATGACGGCTTCGATCCACGCGCCTTGGAGTCGCAGGATCTCCGAGCGATGGGCCAGGCATTGGTCGTTGAAGGCGACGAGGTCGGGCTGTTCACCACACCAGTCGGTGAGCGACTCGGTCCATACGGCTGCCCGTTTGATGGCGTGCGTTTCGTAGCAGCCTTCGAGGACACTGCAGTAGACGATACCGGTCACCATGGGGGAGAGCTGCGAACTCGTCACCGAAATCATCACCTCGTCGAGCAGTCGGAGTCCCTCGGACGTTCTCGACAGCCTGAGCAGTGCGCGGGCCTGGGTCTGGGCGGCGAGGGCCGTGAGATCTGGGTCCCCAAACCGCCGCCCGATGTCGGCAGCACGGCCGCCAAGATCGACCACATCGTCGAACTCGTTCGCCGTCGCATGGCGGAGCATCTGTGGCATCAGCAGGTACCCACGCTCGACGCAGTCCTCGGGCGCCGATTGGAGCAGCCGCTCCGACACCTCCACCCATCCGCTGGCCTGGGGGAGCTTCCCCCGACTCGCCAGGTTGGTTGCCAGCCACAAGGCCGCCCGGGCCGCCCCGAGCGTGTCACCATCGGCGAGGTACGCGCGATGGGCCCGTTCCTGGATGGCGAGCATCGCGCGTACGTTCCCGAGCATGTACGCCGAGGTTGCGTAGCGCTCGAGATCGGAAGGCCCGAGCGGCGCGATCTCATCGGCGGCGAAGAAGGCTTCAAACGTATCGGTCCATGCCCGTGCGTCGTACGAGGCACTCGCTTTCGCCAGGCGGCTCGTTCGCTCGGAAATCTCGGCAGATGACACGAAGTCACGCTACTCCCATCCAGACCGGCGCGGTCGGATGCCGATCACCACACTGTTGGGGCACCATGCGACGCAGTGCGGCTCCGTCGCCCTTGATCAATCCTCCGCCAACGTCCACCGTGGCCGAGTGAGTTGTTCCCGTGAAGGGAAACCCAGCTCGCACTCACCGGGCAGCACCCGTGCTTCGCAGCGACTGGCCGGCCGGTACACGCCGACCCACGGCAGCCGCCCGTAGCCCAAAAGACGAAGAGCCGATGCTCCCCCGTCGGCGTTGTCGGATTGTCGACATTGTGCAGATGGCGACGCTCTTCTCCCGAAGCGTCGAGGCGTAGCGTTTCGGACGGCACCTTCGCGTCGTGTTGCGACGCTGTCTGATGGAACCGTCGCATCACGGCGCTTTCAACGAGAAGTGGACAGTGGGCGTATCGCTGCGCCTTGTTCGCAAGTGCGTCGTTCGACAGCTGACCGGGCGGGATTCACCCGACGGATGGGCGGCACGGCCCATGTTGCTCATCGCGGAGCGAAGCAGCTCAAGTAACTCCGGGTCGAGAACGCCAGATTGACGGAACTCCTCGCCGAGGCCGAGTTGGACAAGGCGATGTCGAAGGAGTTGGCTGGGGGAAGGCGGTGACCCCGGATCGTCGTCGCCGCGCCGTTGTGGTGCCGCGGGAGCGGTTCGGGGTATCCCAGCCCGGGGCGTGGCGGGTTGTGGGTCAGCATCGTTCCACCCAGCACCATCCGCCTTGGCCGGTCCCACCTGACGACGTGAATCTGCGCAGGAGGTTCCGCCGCCTTGCTCGACGTCATCCTCGTCCGGGGTGACGCAAGGCCCAGGCGGTGGTGCGCCGCGAGGGCTACGTGGTGAATCACAAGAAGCTGCGCAGGTTGTGGCGCGAGGAGGGCCTGTGCCGGTCACCGCCGAATTGGTGGCACCTTGGAGCGTTGCCGGCGTGACGTCGTCGCTTCCATCAGCGCTTCATGACGGCCCCCATCGTGGACGTCCGCCCACGATGGTAGGGTGCGCTCCAAGTCGGGTAGTGGGTATTTCCACGTGCGGTCTGTTCAACGGCTGTACTTCACCCCGCAGGAAGCCAAATGACCAAGATCGCCCATGAAGCTGTCGTGTCGTGCCCGGCGGACGGCGTATTCGCACTGCTGTCGTACGTCGAGCGACTTTCGGAGTTCTCGGAAATAGCCGTTGATGCGAAGGACGCCCCCGGGTGTCCGGTTCAGGCCGGTGACCGTTTCGATCCGGTGATCAGGGTTGTCGGTGTCGAGGTCGATACCGAGTGGGAAGTCGTTGAGGTCGAGACCGACAAGTTGATTCGGATCGAGGGCCGATCGAAGAGCAACGGTCGGGCGTCGCTCGCGGAGGCGCTGACCCCCGACGGCGAGGATTGCCTCATGCGTCTCGAGGTCGACTACGACCCGCCACTCGGCATCATCGGCGAGATCGCGGACAAGTCCGTGTTCGAGCGACGCCCCGAGGCCGCGCACGTGCTCGCCGGTCTGCAGCCGTTGTGCGGGGCCGCCCCTGCCTCATGACAGTATTCGGCCGCCTCGACTCGATCTATCGGCGCACGGGCGCAAACCTCCCCCTCGGTGACCCGCGGCCGTCCCACGGGGCGGAGATGGAAGGTTACTTCTGGCGAGTCACCGACATGGTGCACCAGCGCGTGCTCGTCGTGCTGTGCGGCGTGAACCGACATCCGGATGGTGAATGGGCGACCGTGGCGATCGCTGCGCATCCTGGTGGTTTTGTCCGCGCGGCGGTGCTCGATGGAGCCGCCGCCGCGTCGGACCGATTCCTCGTCACCGCGGGTGACGGGGCGTTCACTGCGACTGAGACCCAGGTCCACATCGACCTCGGTCCCGACGCTCGTGCCGACCTATCGCTAAGCCGGCCCGTCACGTGGCCGCTGGCCCTCGGAGGCGGCGGTCTGTTCTCGGCACTGCCATTTCTCGGCCAGTACTGGCACCCGCACCTGCTCGGTGGTGCAGCAGGTGGCACCGCCCGCGTCGGTGATCAGGAATGGGAGATCAGCGACGCCGACGTGTACGCCGAGAAGAATTGGGGCGCCGGGTTTCCGGAACGATGGTGGTGGGGTCAGGCCCAAGGCTTCGACCGGCCCGATGTGTGCGTCGCATTCGGCGGGGGGCTCCTGACCGCAGGACCCCTTTCCGCGCACGTCGGGGGGGTCGTGGTCCGCATCGGCGCCAAGGTGATCCGCCTCGCTCCGCCCTTCTCCCGGGTGCACAGCGAGACCAACGGCCAACGGTGGGAAGTCAAGGGTCGCGGCCACGGCTATCGCGTACACATCATCGGACACGGCGTCGGCGGACCACACGTACTGCCCGTACCGCTACCGGCCCAACGACGCAACATCGATACCGATTTCGAGTACCTGGGCGGACACCTCTCCCTCGAGGTGACCGGACGTCTCGAGTATCGAGGAGAGAGCAACCTCGCCGCGTTGGAGATCGGGCACCGACCAACCACTGAGGAGAAGGCCCAACGTTGACGGCTTGCGCTACTCGGACCACCGAGCACGCGGCGACCGCCCCGGCCTCATCGCCGCGGCCGCGCCATCGGGGAAGAACCGCGGCCCTCGCTGCCGGAGTCGTCGTCATCGGCGGACTCGCGACGCGAGTTGTGGCGTGGAATCGATCCACGACGCACCCGGTATCGATCGACGCCGCCTGCCGCCACGCCGGCAGCGGCGCAGCGTCCGACGATCAGTCCACCACGCCAACTCGCTTCCAACCTGCGGCGCCGTCAGGTCCGCCGCGGCTCTCGCGTCACGCTTCTGCCTTCGCGAACGGATGAGGTCGCCTGCCGTTGCCAGAACGACGCTCTTCGCCCGAAGCGATGGCGACGCGTTCCGACGGAACCGTCACACCACGACACTTCTTGACATGGGCGTTGCTAGCTGGCAGCCGGGCAGCTTCGGACTGACACCGTCTGGTCCGCGCCGCAGAATCGAAACTTCGGCCAGTTCCACCAACGCGCTTCTGTGTCATTGCGATCGACTCGCTCATGGACGTGTCTAGTCCGCCCACATCTGCCGATATGCGCGGTCGGTGTCACTGGGGCGGGGTCAGGTCGGCTCTGTGCGTTACCCGGGGAACGGGTACCACTGGGTGCCGAATCCCATCACCTTTCGGCAGTGTGGGCAGAAGAAGACGAATCCCCGACCGATCCCGAACGATCCGCTGGGCTTTCGAGCGTAGATCTCGGGAACCTCTTTCTCGCAGTGCGGGCAGACGGGTACGAGGTCTTCGCGTCTCACCACGGCACACGGCGTCGGCGTTGTCTGGGCACTCACCACAGCCTCCTCAACAGCAAGCTCAACTCTGGGTCATCGTCTCACAGTTCCACCCGGCGAGCCACCGGGTGTCCAGCAGCCAAGCGCAACCGCCCCCAGTCGGCTGTGTGGCCGTGTTAGTTGTCGGTTGGGCGGTCGACTGCGGATTGGAGGACCATTCCGAGGACGAGACCCATGCCGATGAACGCCGGGAACAACGCGAAGGTATCGGTGGCGATCCACAACACGAATCCGATCACCGCTCCGGTGACCATTCCGACGGCGAACGCCATCACGGACATTGGGGAGTCTTGGTCGGGCATCCTCATGTCTACCTCCGTCTGCGATTGTCATCGATGCCGCACGAACGGGCTATGAGTCGAAGGTCACATGCGCACTGTCTCGATGCGCGAATCGGCGCAGGGCGATCTGGGATGCGTGTCGGGGTGGTTGGGTCAATCGGTCTTGTCAACGTTGGGGGTGCCCGATACGATCGAAGGTGGATGTCTGTGAGAGGCTCATCGACTAATCCTCGGCGACGCCCCGTCGCATCAGTTGGAGCGGTCGTTGACAGCCTTGTGCGGCTACCGCGTTTCTCACTTCTGGTGGTCGGGATTCTCGCTGCGTCGGGTCTGATGGTGCTTCTGGCGAGTCCCCGTCTTGAAGCAGACGAGGTGCGCGGCGCGCTCACGGAATATGAACTGACGTCGCCCGATGTTGGGGCGGTGGAGATTGTCGACTAATCATGGTTCCTTCCCGTCGAGGGGTCGGGTCCGGCTCTTCATCGGTTCGAGGGGACATTGACGGTGCCGCGCATTGAGATGCAGCGAAGTTCCTACGCTTATCCGACCCAGCGGTTCTTCCCTGGCTTCTCGGCCGGGTTTGTCGCGGTTGACGGCTATCTCGTCCCGTCAGAACGTTCGATCATCGTCAACCCCGACAACTGGTCGCTGATCCTGTCGCCGGGCAGGGTCTGGTCCGAGCCGGCAGACAACGGACGCTCGCGAGCTTCATTCCCCTTCACCCTCGGAAGTCCACCCGACCGGCAATACGGTGCCGGTGAAGCCCACAACGGGGTCGCCACGTTCCTGTTCGACGACACGAGTGTGTCCTCGTTCCGGTTTCAGATCACGCAGGAGACGGCTCCCGACGGCGACATCTACGACATGTGGGGCCACGTGCCCATGGAGTACGACCCGGGAGTCATCGACGAGAACGGAGTCATCGCGAGCAGCTTCGCCCAGGAGGTGGCCGATCAAGTACCGGTCGTCGACTGGTCCGATCTCGAGGCGACGGTGGATAGCGATGTCCTCGACTCGTTCACGGCCGGTCTGGAACCGGAAGAGATCAGCGCAGCCGGCGTCGTTGTCGACGGTATCGTCTATCTGCAGCCGAGCCGGACCCGTTCCGGTGACTACCCCTACCCCCGCTACATGCAGCACGGCGCCGCGTCGGTGAGCAAATCGATCGGGGCCGGTGTCGCGATGTTGTGGCTCGCCGAGAAGTACGGCGACGACGTCTTCGACCTGCGCATCGCCGACTACCTCGACGTCACCGCCGACCACGACGGCTGGGCCGACGTGACGTTCGGCGACGTCCTGAACATGGCGACCGGTGTCGGCGACAACTCGCCCGACCGAATGCCATACGACATCGACGCGAACGAAACGGGGCCGAACAACCGCAGGTTCTACCTCGCTGAAACCGTGATCGGCAAGCTCGATGCCGCGTTCGCCGCCGACAACTACTCATGGGGGCCGAACGAGATCGTGCGATACACGTCATCGCAGACCTTCGTCCTCGCCGCAGCCATGGACGCCTTCCTCAAGACCAGAGAAGGATCAGATGCCGACCTATGGGAACGGCTGGCCGAAGAGGTATTCCGCCCCATTGGGATCCACCACATGACCATGATGGCCATCCCCATCGGTGACGGCGAGGGCGGCGTCCCATACATGGCGTCCGGTCTGAGGCTCACCATCGACGACGTCGCCAAGATCACCGCCCTTCTGCAGAACGGCGGGGCGTACAACGGCGAACAACTCCTCCACCCGACACGAACAAGCGACGCCCTCTACCGGTCGGGACAGCTCACGGGGCTGCCGACCGGGAAGACCTTCGCCGACGGCGATCAGGCGTACCACGCATCGTTCTGGAGCATCGCCCACCGCACCGAAGCGGGAACATACTTCCAAGTCCCGTTCATGTCCGGGGCAGGCGGCATAACGATCTTCCTCGCCCCGAACGGCGTCTCAACATTCGTGTTCACCGACGCAGACCAAGACACCTACAGCCTCAACAGCCCAGCCGTCGCCGAAGCCATCCGGCCGTATCCCGAAACCGGACTCCCAAACGTCGTACTCATGCCCAGAGGACTCGGACTCAACGCCCTACTGGTCCTCGCCGCGATTGGGTTTGCGGCCCTCGCAGTCGCTGGCACCCTGATGTGGCGCACCCGCCGGCAACGCCAACAGCACCGCCCACAACCGGCCAAATGAGCGCGCATATGGCCGAAATATGAGGGCTATCGACTTGTGGTTGTGCGCTTGGTGACGGTTCGAAGGATCTGTTCGGCGTAGGTGGAGAGCATGAGATGGCCAGCACCGGGTTCAAAGTGTGTTGTCGTGGGATTGGTTGCTTTGGCGAGTATTCGGCTGGCGTCAGCGGATACAAGACGGTCGTCTTCGCCATGCCAGATATCGATGGGCACTGTGATGCCATGTAGTTCAAGGCCCCATGGTCGAGCTTCGATCGTGTAGTCCTGGGCGACTCCCCGCCCTCCCTGACGGAACGCTTCGGTCACGCTTCGGGCTAGGGCCAGTCGGAAGGTCTCATCAGCCAGCATCTCCTGGTCGGTTGGACCCAAGCGATCGAGCATGGCGATGAGGGAATCCCGGTCCCTTGTGGCGTCATGAGCCAGCTTGGCAAAGACCGGACGGACAAGCCACGGCACATACGCGGCTAGGGGATACAAGAACCTGTCCTCGCTGTTCAGTGTCGCCTTGGCTCCGGGCATATCCCGTGAGCAGGTGGACGAGACCAATGCAACGCGGGTGATCCGATGGGGGAGGATGACGGCACACGCACATGCGTACTTGCCACCCCCTGACACGCCAATGACTCCAAACTCCTCCAGACCAAGCGCATCGGCAAACTGTCGGACGAGTTGGGGATAGTCGGTGAGCGCAAACCGATGAAAGGTAGATAGCCCGATACCCGGACGGTCCATCCCGATAAGCCGAACACCAACCAAGTCAGCAGCAGTCCGAAAGGCAGGAAGGTTCACTTCGAGCCTGGAGCCAGGATTCCCGTGCATGTGGATAACGGGGAACCCATCCGACTCGCCCACCTCCGCATAGCCAATCGCCGTACCGTCACCCAAGTCAACGCTGAGGTCAGAACCCACGAGCCTCGCCCTTCACATGGATCTGTACTCAGACTTGCCTGACTTTCAGCACCAAAGCCAGAGCCAAAAGGCCCGTTCCCCCTGCATGAACGGCTCGGTGGGATGATTCGAGTGGTTCTGCAGGCCCTGGTCGGGCGGTGGATCTCCGGTTGAGCCGATAGCATCGACTCGGTTGGGTCCGTTCCGCCGTCCAATGGGCGTGTGCCACCCCCTTCCGCCCTTGGCGAGAGGAGGGGGCGGTCAGGTCCGCGGCTGCTCTCGCGTCATTCTTCTGCCTTCGCGAACGGATCAGGTCGCCTGCCGTTGTCAGAACGATGCTTCTCGTCCGAAGTGATCGCGGGGTGCGAGCGACGACCGCGATGGAGACGGGTTCCGACGAAGGCGTGGCTCTCGAAATGACCTCGTTCCTTCCGGTTGGAGCCCTTTCGGACCGCGCCCGCCCGATCTCATTCGATACGCGCGCAAGAGGTGGGCCGATAACCTTACATACCAAGGGTTTCGAGCGATCGCATTCAGCCAGGCCGCCAGCGTTCACGAAGGCCAGCGGAACCGCCATTCGTCCGACATAGCTTCGAGGATTTCGGCGACCGCCAGGAGGGTCCTCTGGTTGTTCCGGAGGAGGTTGACGTCCCTCTCGTATTCGGCGAGCAGGTGATCCTCCGTCGGGTCTGGACGCGGGTAGTCGGCCTTGATGCTGCCGATGCGTCCGGCGATCCGTCGGGCCTCGTCGCTGAGGTCGTAGACCGCTCCGGCACCGTAGACGACGCTGTTCGGCGAGTCTTCGAAAAACGAGTCAGTTGCTTCGCCCGCCATGGTCTCTTCTCCTGCGTATGGGAACACCGATTGACGCCCCGCCCGAACGGTAGCGCGCGACATCGTCGGTAGCCGGTCAGACCGCCGGCCAAGAACGGGTACGATTGCCGACGTTGGGAGTCGCCCCTTCCAGTGAGAAGCGTCGCAGGAGTGCTCCCGAGGCACAACCTCGAATTCGAGGACCTGAGCCAGGAACGACGTGCGGTGCGGATCGCCGAATACCGCCAAGGACACATCTCGCGTACCGACGAGTGGAGCGACTACATCGAGTGGTTCAGGATAGACCGAGCCCCGTGGGCCGTCCCATCACGCACGACGGTAGTGACGCTGCGCGGGTCGAGATCCAGTACGCCTACCGGGCGAGGCGGCGGGCGGTCTCAAGTATGAGGGCGACGTCTTGGGGCTGCAGGCGGTCGATCAGTTGGTGGAGTTCGTCCGCCTGCGGTGACGGCTCCAGGCCGAGCCGAGCTGCCTGTCGTTTGAGGAAGCGCTGTTCCTGGGCCTCGATGAGCGCCGCATCCGACTCGATGGTGGCGTCGGCCGGGCGCTGCCCTCGCGCCAAGCGTGCCTCAGCGGCGGCGTACAGCTCGTGGGGCTGGAGTTGGAGTCGCTCCGCGATGACGTGGAGGATCTTGGCGGACGGAACCTTGGCACCGTTCTCGATCGCGGAGAGGTATGAGTAGGAGATCCCGGCCAGGGTGGCGAGTCGGCGTCGACCGAAGCCGAGGTCGGTCCGGACCACCTTGATGGTGTGACCGAGCGCTTCTGCCCATGCTTCGTGATCCTGGGGAGCCGGTTCGTTCGCGAGCATGGGGTCAATGTAGCACCTGCGGTGTGGTATTGCTACTTCATGAGGATCTTCTTGACTCTAATAGTAGAGAAATACTACTCTACGTGGTATGAGTACCACACAGACAAGACCTGCGCAACGTACGATCCACTTTCCCGGAGGGGTTCTCCTCGACGGAGTCACCGTTGTGGAACTCAAGTCGGGCCGCCCAGTCTTCGCGGTAGACGCCGTCCAACAGACCGTTGTCGACGCGAACGCCGAACTCGCGCTGTCAATCCCCGAACACGATGCCGGTCGTGCGGCCCAACTACTGTCCGCATTCAGTCCGGGTACTTTCCGTACCCTCTACATTGGCAACGGCTCGGTCTCCGACGCCGATATCGAAGCCGCGGCCGCTCACTCTGTGTGGGACTTGGCAATGGGATGGATCCACGCCACACATTCGTTTCGCGGATATCCGGCCAAGCGCCTGATCCTCGATGTGAAGGCCGAAACCTTCACCCATCTCGCTCACCTCGATGCATTCGCAGCACGTCACTGCGACTTCGACGACGAAGCGCTCAACGCGCTGTTCTCCGTTTCATCTCCATATGGCGTGATCCTCGAGGACACGCAAGTCACCCCCGACGGCCTTGCCAAATCGTCGCGGCCGGGGCTTCGTGAACTGGTGTACTCCGAGAACCATGTGACCTGCCCGAACGCGGCCTCCTTCGGGACATGGCCCGGCCTCGCCCGCCTCACGATGGACAGAATGGGAATCATCGACGACCAGCTGCGTGCGATCGCCACTTTCACGGACCTCCAGATCCTCGAGCTCTCGAACAATGATCTCTTCCGACGCACATGCCACTGCCTCGACGAACTCCCCAGCCTCACCTCGCTCGATCTCGCGCGAACCAGGATCAACGACGCCACCATCGAGTCGCTGAGCAACCTGCGAGATCTCCAACGTCTCGATCTCAGCGCGACCGCAATCACCGACCACGCGCTTGATGCCCTCACCGGCATGAACCACCTGACGCACCTGCGACTCGGGAGTTGCGATATCACCAACGACGGGCTTGCCCGCATCGTCGAGGAGCATCCAAACCTCGTCGTCCTCGATATCAGCCGGACCTTGATCACGCCCGACGCCGTGCCGCTACTCACCCGCCTTCCGAACCTCTGGCGGCTGGAAATCTCCACGGAGATGGTGTGCCGCGAGTTCCTCGACATGGTGGATCAGTTTCCGAAGCTGGAGGAGTTCGGCTTCCGGGGTGGTGTTCCCTTCTTGCCCCTGACGGCCGAGCTCGTCGACTACTTCGGTGCTGCCAACTGGATGGGGGTGCGGTGATGCGGCTCGAAGATCGAACCATCAAAGCGATCCAGTCCGGCGTGGCGACCGGTGGCAACGTCGTGTTCATCACCGGAGCCGGGATCTCAGCGGAGAGCGGGATACGTACCTATCGCGGCGACGATGGCCTGTGGACCAGCGATGGTGCTGCAGCGATGTCGAAGGCAACCCTTGCGTACTTCTCGCGACATCCCGAACGGAGCTGGCGGTGGCACCTGGACCGACGCGCCGAAACGCTCTCCGCCGAACCCAACGAGGCACACGTCGCCCTCGCCCATCTCGAACCGGTCCTGGGGGACCGGTTCGCCCTCATCACCCAGAACGTCGACCGACTCCATATCAAAGCCGGCAACAGCGAACGGCAGACCTCCGAAATCCACGGTCACCACGGCGGGATGCGCTGCACCGCGGGGTGCACCGGAGTGCTCCCGATCCCAAGCAACCTCGACGCCTGGGCGGATGGATCCGACTGGATCGAGGTACGGGATCTTCTGGAGTGCCCCCGGTGCGGGTTTGCTACGCGTCCCCATGTCCTGTGGTTCGATGAGTTCTACGACGAAGCCAACTACCGGATCAAGACGGCCGGGAGCTTGGCGGCACGTGCTTCGCTGTGCATCACCGTTGGAACCTCGGGAGGCGTGCCGGTGGCGGCCCGCCTCGCGGGAATCGCCGCCAAGGCCGGCGCCATCCTGATCGACGTCAACCCTGCGGACAGTGAACTGCGACAACTCGCGCTCCGAACTCCTGGCGGCGTCGCAGTGATCGCACCAGCCACAGCGACGCTACCGGCCATCGCTGCCGTCATCGAGTCTCTGGTACAAGATGCGGGCGCGAAGTAGGGCCGGCTGCGTGGGCGCACCCAATCGACCAATCCAGGGACAGGCGCTGAACTGACCGATGGTCCACTACCCACACTCGGGACAAGAAGCGGTAGCAGCGCGTTGTTGTGTGTACCTCGGGATCGGAGCACCGGCCATTGCCAGAACGACGCCTTCTCACCCGAAGGCGTCGGAAGCGTTCGATTGGCTGGAGTGCCGATTATCTCGGACGAATGCGTCTGGACGTAGAAGCCGGTGGTTGTGGTCCAGGCCGGCGATCCTGTCTACCGCGCCTCGAACATCGATGTAGGCGGAGCCGTATTCGCCGAGGGGGATGGGTGGCGCGGCATCTGCATCCTGTGGGATCACGGCGGGCGCGTCCCGCCCGTGACGTCCGGTACGCTTCGCGTCGTTCGCATCAAGAGTGGCTCTGGAAGGAGCTCGGCAACCTGGGATCGACACCCAAGGTGCCTATCGCCCTCGGGCGGGATGCGGCCGCAAGGCAACCAAATGTCGAAGGAGACGCGATGTCAACCACGCAGCCGCGTGACCGTTGTCCACTGTGCTCGCCCAGAGCACCCAAGATCGCCGGCAGGCCCGAGCGGTACTTCTGCGACGAGCACGACATCGGCGTCGGGAACTTCTACCGCGGTATCACGCTCAGTCGGACGCGGCGCGCTATCAGCAACGTCGGATCGCACAGCGGCGACCGGGCTGTGCAAGCACTCAACGAGGCAGGTCGGTTCGGGTTTCCGGGCTATTCGGCGAGGATCCTCGACGAGTTCGGCGGGATGTGGGAAGGGTTCCGTGCCGCGCGGAGCCGCCGGAAGGTCCTCACAGCGCTGGCCGCGCATGCCTGGGCCACGGACAATGAGGACCTCGCTCGCCGGTATCTCGACGACGTCGCGAACAAGGCCCGATCGACCGGTGACCGACGGGTTGTGCGGGCCGTGGCTGCACTTCAGCGGCGGGGGCGCCCGCCTGTGAGTCGGGCACCGCGAACTCGCGACGCGGCCGGGGCGGGTTGACCGAGATCCGCACCGCTGCAGCCGGGATCTGTGCGCCGTTCGGTCTCGGCGCGAATTCTGCCAGCGGGAGCTCTACCTTCGATGTAGCCGCTTGCGTCGAGCGTGGGCCGGGACGGGGGTGTCGTCATGGGCGCATGGGGATGGGAACCCTTGCAGTTCCACTTGCCGCGACATTCGTCGTGTCAGGCGCGATCAGTGGACAATCTGGCGCGTACATCGCGACGCTTCCTGTGGGGAGAGCCACATGTGCCGCTATGACTCACTGAAACCGCAGGCATGATGGGCGGGTGGGGATGGATCGCCCATGACCCATCCCCACCCTGGAGCGTGGCGATCTGGCTAGTGGGACGGGTCGGGCCAGATCGGCGACCAGTCCGAGTTCCCGCCGCCCGGGCCCGGGGACGACGCGGGGCCTGCGTTGTTCCACGCATTGTCAGGTGCGCGGGCACCGGCCTGGTTGTTGCCCGGCAGGAACGACCATCCAGATGCGATCGGTCCTATCACCGACACGCCGTGCGCTCCGTTGTGGGCGTCGGCGTTCGCGACGCCGTCTCCCACCGCGGGGCACAAGAACGCCCCGTTCGTTGCGGGACCGTCGGGCGGTGCCGCGAACGCGACCGACTGGGTCGCCGCAAACGCTCCGACCACCACGGCGACGACCGCCAGCGTGCGCTGCATACGTCTGTTCATCGCAACTCGCCTCTCCGTTCGGGAACGTCCCGAACTGTCAAAGTCGAACGTACGGCACCCATATGAACGCACCAGGAACGGGCGCTTGCCAATTCATGAACTCGGTGGAGCGCAACCAAGGGACCGACCTGGCGACGACCAACAACCCGACATCTGCACGCCGACCTCAGCGACCCGCCGTCGAGTCACGAGACAACTCGCCCGTCCACATATGCCTAATCGATGACGTGGGGGCGGTGCCATCTGTGCGCCTTGAGGTTTGCGCTAGCGTGTCTTCCGATGTCGGACCATATCGGGCCACATGTCTTGAAGGTCGGGGCGGTGGTTCTCCCGCGCCGCCCCGTGGCGACCTACTCGATCGTCGCTCGCGACTCGGAGACCGGTCAACTTGGTGTCGCGGTTCAGAGTCACTGGTTCAGCGTTGGAACCGTTGTGCCCTGGGCCGAGGCCGGGGTCGGAGCCGTCGCAACGCAGTCGCTCGCAGACCCAAGCTACGGTCCGCTCGGCCTCGAATTGATGCGCGCCGGGCGCAGCGCAGTCGACACCCTGGTCGGTCTTCTGGCTTCCGACGTCGGTCGTGCTGTTCGCCAGGTTGCCATGGTCGACGCGAGCGGTCATGTCGCCGCGCACACCGGCGAGCGCTGTATCGACGCAGCGGGTCACGTCGTGAACAAGGATCTTGGCGTGAGCTGTCAGGCAAACCTGATGGCAAGCGACCGGGTGTGGGGAGCGATGATGCGCGCCTATGAGGCATCGCTTGAAGACGGGCGGGACCTCGCTGAACGGCTGGTGACCTCGCTGGAGGCCGCTCAGGCCGAGGGCGGCGATATCCGCGGCAAGCAGTCAGCGGCACTCATCGTCGTCGCGGGAGAGTCGAGTGCTCGGCCTTGGGTCGACCGTCTCTTCGACCTGCGTGTAGAGGACCACGTCGATCCGCTTGGCGAGTTGCGCCGCGTTCTCATCCTGCAACGCGCCTATCAGCACATGAACGCCGGTGACTCGGCGATTGAGGCCGAACGCTTCGAAGACGCAGTGAACGAATACGGCGCCGCCCGCGAACTCGCTCCGCACATTGTCGAGATGCGGTTCTGGACGGCCGTCACACTCGCTTCGGTCGGCAGGTACGAAGAGGCGATGCCGATGTTCCGCGAGGTGTTTGAGCAAGAACCGTTCTGGCGCGACCTGCTGCCCAAGCTGGTCAAGTGCGAGCTGATGCCTGGCAAGACCGCCAACAAGGTGCTGGCCGAGACCGCATAGCCGGTTCCCGTTCACGCCTGAGCGCGGTCGGAATGAGCGCGGCGTGAGAGTTGGGAGGGGCATACCCGACGCGTCCACACGACCACCGATGAGAGCGCGCGGAACTGCCCGTATCCGGTGCAATCGGCAACCGTCGTCAGTCTTCTCGAAGGCGTTGAAGATCGCTGCCGGAGTGGGCAGCGCCACGCCTTCTGTCGAATGCGCCTGGACCAACGAGTCGACCGGAGCAGAACGACGCTTCCCGTGGGAAGCGTCGGCATTGACGCCGATAGGTCCGTATCGCGACGATTCTTGTCAGAATCAAATAGTTTTCGCTACTTGTGTCTAGGCCGCCCGGATGTGACTGATCGATGATGTGGGGTGTTGGTTTCCGCTCGTGGGGTGTTCTTGGGCGCACCTATAGGTTCGGCGGTGATCGGTCTTTGGCGAGCAGGCGCGTGAGGGTCTCGGTGCGTGGGGTCATTCCGAGGTCTTGAGTAGTCGGCCATCCGTCGATCTCGTCGCGGGCGAATCCGACCCAACGTTCGATTGTCTCGAATACCTCTATCTGGAACGTTGCGAACAGCACTGAGAGGTGCGTTCTTCGTGGGAACGGATGTCCGCCGTCAAGGCACGAGGCCATGGGTTCGACGATGGCTTGGTGGTGTTCGCCGATGTCGCTCTCGAGTTCGTCGAGGGCTCCGAGAAGGTCTTCTCGCGATCCGTGATCGGCGAAGAGCAGTCTGAGGAGGGCTTCGATCTCGAGTCGTGGCGCCTGGGTTCGGGTCCTCGCCCACTCGCCGAGAGCCTCGCGTCCCTTGGCGCTGATGGTGTAGACGTTGCGGGTTCGACCGCCGCTGTCTTCTTGGTGGGAGGTGGCGTACCCGAGTTCGACGAGCTTCTTTGGTTCGGAGTAGAGGAGACGCTCGGACTTGGGCCGGGTGTAGCAGAGGCTTCGCTGGGCCTGGTGTGTGAGTTCGTAGCCCGGTCAGGGTTTGAGATCGAGGAGGGCAAGGACCGCATACGAGGATGCTGTCATTCTTGGAGACATGGCCTTGACTCTACTGCAACATACAGTATAGAGTGTGCTGCAACTTGCAGTACAGGTGCATCGCGACGACGCCTGGCTGAGCCATGAGGAGGCAGTGAAGATGAAGAGCAACGTCGAAGATCTCCCGATCGCCCACGAGGCCCTCGGAGAGATGATCCGTGGACAGGATTGGGGCGGGATGACCAGCGCGTACATGCAGTACCCGACCGGTCTCGACTTCTGTCCTCTGCTCGAGGGTCTCGAACGGGACCATTGCCAGTGTCCCCATTGGGGGTTCGTTCTCGAGGGCAGCATCCGCGTCAACTACGAGGACGGCACCGAAGAGGTCGTGGGTGCAGGCGAGATCTATTACTGGCCATCCGGTCACACCGTTGTGGTCGAGGAAGCGGTCAGGATGGTCGAGTTCAGCCCCCACGACCAGATGTCGAAGGTACTCGCCCACGTCGTTGGCAAGCTGTAGGAGAGATCCCGATCAGGGCATGAGGTCCCGACTCTCGGATGACCCGACCGTCGTCGTCGGGCTATCCGAGCGGTAGCGGGACGCTTCCCCAGACCACGTGGGAGGACATTGTGGAAATCGCCGAGCACATCACGGCCGTTGCGCAAGAGGCCAGGATCTTCGCTGAGGCAGCCCGACAGGGCAGCCTCGAAGTACATGTCGATACCTGCCCAGGGTGGAACATGCGGGACCTGGTCCGTCACCTGAGCGAGATTCACCTCTGGGCTGCGGCACGTGTCGCGAGACGCACATCGAAGCTCTTTCCCGACGACATCTCAGAACACATCGAGTCATGGCCGGGCCTCGCCATCTTCTGGCCGGACGACAACGATCTGATCGACTGGTATCTCAAGACGAACGCCAACCTCGTTCAGGCGCTCGAGTCGGCATCACCGACTGATGACATTCCCACGTTCCTCCCCGCACCATCGCCACTCGCGATGTGGGCACGACGCCAAGCCCACGAGACGGCCGTACATCGGTTTGACGCCCAGAACGCGACAGGAGCCGGATCTGGTTTCGACTCGGTGTTCGCCTCAGACGGGATCGACGAAATGGTCAGCGGGTTCGCCCCGCGTGCCAACGAGTTCCCCACGACGACCATCCGGACCATGGTTGTTCACGCGGAGGACACTGACGACCGCTGGCATCTGACCTTCACACCGGACGGCATCACCACCGTTCGCGGCGACGGGCCTGCCGATGTGACCCTGACCGGAGACGCTTCAGACCTCTATCTCGTCCTATGGAACCGACCCAAGGACTCGATGATTGCCGTGGAGGGCGATCGTGACCTCCTTGATCTGTGGCACGACAACAGGCGGGTCCGCTGGTCCTAGACGACCAGCCACGGGAAGCTGCCCGTCTTGTGGGTCACGTTACGGAGGGCCTTGCCTCCCTCGCCACGGCTCCCCGTGGAGTCAATGCCGCAGACACCCCCGCGGTTCAAGCCCGGTGGAAGGCTTGGCTGCGGAAGCTGATACCGCCACCTCACCATGGTTGACTACCACTCGGCCAAATCCGGCTGGGAGGGATGATGTGGTTGGTGTTGCACACCCCGGTTCGGCGGTGGATCTCCGGTTGAGCTGAGAGAAGCAACTCGGTCGGGTCACCTAGAACGGTGCCTTTCGACGGAAGCGCTGCTATGACCCCTTGGGGCGACAACCGATGCAGGCGGCAGGCTATCGGTCTTGGGCGGCCATCGATGTGGGGAATTGGGGTCGGACGACCCTTGTCGTCTATGCCGCCTCGGAGAATGCTCGAGGGGTATCGCCGAGGAGGACGACCGTGACCACTCGCTTCTCGCTGCTGGTAGTGACGGTGCTCGCGACGGTGCTGGCCGGCGCTCCTGCGCTCGCCGGAACGCCGGAGGACACGACGGGTGTGGTCGATCAGACCACCGGGATCTGGTATCTCCGTGACGCTTCGAACGGTGCAACGACAAGTTTCTACTACGGAAACCCAGGCGACTACCCGATGGTCGGCGACTGGAACTGCGACGGCATCGACACGCCCGGCCTGTATCGCCAGTCTGACGGATACGTGTATCTCCGGAATGCGAATACGCAGGGCAACGCACATATCCGCTTCTTCTTCGGCAATCCGGGCGATATTCCGCTTCCCGGGGATTTCAACAAGGACGGTTGCGATACGGTCTCGATCTACCGACCGTCGGAGGCCCGCATCTACGTCATCAATGAACTCGGTTCGAACGGCGGTGGGCTCGGTGCTGCCGACTATTCGTTCCTTTTCGGCAATCCGGGTGACAAGCCGTTCACTGGTGACTTCAACAACAACGGTCAAGACACCGTGGGTCTGCACCGTGAGTCGACGGGTTTCGTCTACTTCCGCAACACGCTGACAACTGGCATTGCCGACAGCTACTTCTTCTATGGCGATCCGGGTGATCAGATCATCACCGGATTGTGGGCACAAGATCCGACGAAGGGACCGGACACTGTTGGGCTGTTCCGTCCGTCGAATGGCCGGTTCTATCTCAGGTTCGAGAATTCGCAGGGCAACGCAAACGTCGACTTCGCCTACGGCAACGCGAAGATGACGGGCGTTGCCGGCGATTTCGGTGTTCTGCCCGGTGGTTCTGCGCCGCCGCCCTCGAACTCCACTTGGGCCTTGCCCGCATATGACGGGTCAGTCCGTCCTGATGGTGCGACAGCCGCGGCTCTTGGACCTGAACGGCTCGAGTATGTCGACGTCTGCCAGGCCGGTGATTGTGAATCCGATATCCGTCTGTCGGTGGACGGTACTCCGTTGTACATGGAGGTTGATTGGATCCTGCTCCCGTCGACTGGTGAGCCTGTGATTCTGAGCTACTTCTTGAACCCTGATCATTTGGCCGCAGGTCCCCAGTTCATGTGGGCTCTCGAGCGAGGATCGGCAGACGGCAAGATCTACTTGTCCGACAGTCTTCACTTCTCCGTCCCTGATGACGAGGAACTGCTTTCTGTTTGCTGGTCCAACTTCTATGGCGGTCCGGTCGTGGCGATCGTCACCGGGACAAGCGCGCCTGTCTCGATTGATCGAGCCTGGGTGTTCAGATGGCAGCCCAGCTCGTTGTGGCCGGGTTTGGAGGGAACTTGGCTCGGTCTCGACGAGGCTCTCATCGGTCCCCAAACAGTTCTTACTGCGCCGCTCAATGGGAGCGAGCTTCCATCGTGCGGGGTCTAACCGTCTGAAGCTGAGCCAGGCGACACATTGCAGCCCGTGCCGCGTTGACGATTTGCGCAGCAGAAGGGTCCAGGGTGATCGGTGCTACCTCCTGTGAGCACTCGGCCGTACTCACCGAGAATCGCACCGATGACCCACGTCACAGCGGATCACCAGACCCCTCCACGCCAAGAGACTCTCCTAACAGCCGCACCCCATTCCCGATTACCGGGCTGGACCGCAGCCTTCTTCTGTCGGGCATTCGCACAGCGCCCGTCCGGCTTGGTGTGATGGTGAGGGCTGGTGCTCGGCAGGTTTGCGCGTCGACATGAGCGGCCGGGTCGTCAGGGTGTGCCTCCAGCGACGAACGTGGAACGGGCACCGGTGGCGTTCCATTCGATGGTTTGCGGGATCCGGTCGCCGCGCATCGATGCCGGCGTTCGGGGCCAGGGTCGTATGGCCCTGGCCGCACCGCTCGGTTTCCGTTTTCCTGAAAGGGCACCGAGCATCAGGGGTTGCCATGACGAGGCCGATGCGGTGGTTCACGCTCTCACTTGCGTCGGTGCTCGGTGCGGGTGTTGTCGTCGTTGGCGCCGCCACGCCCGTCGCTGCAACATTTCCGGGTGAATCGGGTCGGGTGGCGTACACCGAGGCCTCCGAAATCTACACGATGAACCCGGACGGCTCGGATCGGCGCAGGGTCACGTTCGATGGTGGCGTGTTCGTCAAGCGGGTCATGGGTCCTGACGGCTCAGAAGACGATCCCTACGTCAATCTCTACACATGGAACGCCGGTCCGACGTGGACTCCCGATGGGTCGCAAGTGGCCTACCTGCACTACGGCGTCGACGATTCGTTCGAGATCCGCCTGATCGATCCGATCATTGGGTCAGCAAGCGTGCTGTTCTCCGACTGGCACGGCACGATGATCTCGTGGGCTCCAGATGGCAGGCGCATTGCCTACGGCGACGACCGGGGCGTATGGGTCGCGGACGCGGACGGCACCGATGCGGTGTTGGTCGCCACGCCGAGCGTCGGCCTTCCCTGGTTGAGTCCTGGAGTGCCTTCGTCGATCACGTTCGTCAAGTGGTCTCCCGACGGCCGGCGACTCGTGTTCTTGGAGTACACCGGTGTCGGTATGGTCGCTGGCGTGCACTTCGTCGGAGTCATCGACGCCGATGGGTCAAATCGGCAGTCGTTTCAGTGCACGGCCGGGGTGTCAGGGTTGCTCGATACGATCGACTGGGCTCCGACCGGATCAACACTTCTGTGTGGGGAGATGAACGGCCCGATGATGACGATCGCGCCGGACGGATCGAGCCTGACCGTCTTGGCCGACGCAGATCACCCAGTGTGGTCACCGGATGGCAGTGAGATCCTTCACGGCATCGGCGCTCTCTACGAGGATCTCCGCGAGTTGTGGTCCTACAACGTTGCGTCAGGGGCAGGGACCCGGCTGCTGACCGAGTTCTGGGGATACGATCTGGCCTGGCAGCCACTGCGCCAGATTTCCCAGCCGGTGGGGCTCGTCGATCCGGCGACTGGGATCTGGCGGCTCGCACGAGGCGATGGGACCCGCACGTCGTTCTACTACGGGAACCCGGGCGACTTCCCGATCATGGGCGACTGGGACTGCGATGGCATCGAAACCCCCGGGTTGTATCGCCAGTCGGACGGCTACGTCTATCTGCGCAACAGCAACACGCAGGGCAATGCCCACATTCGCTTCTACTTCGGGAATCCTGGAGATATCCCGCTCGCCGGAGACTTCGACAACGACGGCTGCGACACCATCTCGATCTACCGCCAGACCGAAGGACGGGTGTACGTCATCAACAAACTCGGGGCGAATGAAGGCGGGCTCGGAGCTGCCGAGTACGCCTACTACTTCGGAAACCCCGGAGACAAGCCCTTTGTCGGCGACTTCAACGGCGACGGCACCGACACCGTCGGGCTACATCGCGAGTCGACCGGACTGGTGTACTTCCGGAACTCCAACACGCAAGGCAACGCCGAGTTCGAGTTCTACTTCGGTGACCCCGGCGACCGTCTCATCGCGGGCGACTGGAATCGAGACGGTCGGGATTCTCCAGCCGTCTACCGACCGTCCAATACGACGTTCTACTTCCGCTACACCAATACGCAGGGCAACGCCGACGAGCAGTACCTCTGGGGCCAACCCCGCTGGCTCCCTGTATCGACGCAGACAAGCTGACTGCCGACGGAACAGGGGGCGGTTGCGACACACACGGCCCTCTTCCCCGGGGGCTGCCAGCACTCGCGCCTCTCGATGGGCGTATCGGTTCGGGGAGTTCGACGTCCGACGCCCGACGCCACGATGAGCCGCGACGCATCCATCGGAAGGAGTCATGACTCGAAGCGGCACGGTTCCATCGAACCTGTTTCGAACGCGGCCCTTCGCCGGCACCTCGGCGATCCGCCTGCGGTCCACACCCATTGATCGTGACATATTCGCCCGGACATAGTCTCCCGTGTGAACGTCGTTATCAATCTCCGTTGCACCGCCGGTCTGACGCAGGCCGAACTCGCACGCGTTGCCGGGAAATCGCAGCCGACGGTCGTTGCATACGAGTCCGGAACAGAGAGTCCAACGCTCAAGAGTCTTTCCCGCATCGCCCGAGCTGCAGGTCTCGAGGCAGTCGTGAACTTCCCGCCTGCCATGACCCGGGAAGACCACCGCGGCCTCGCCCTGCACCGGGCAATCGCCCACCACCTCGCGGCAGACCCCGCCGGTACGGTCGCCCGGGCGCGACTCAAACTGACCGCGATGCGGGACTGCAGCCCTCAAGCCGACGACCGGCTCGCCAAGTGGGACGACATCCTGGAGTCCTGGTGGTGTAGTTCTGTGATCGAGCCGGAACGGCAATGCCTCATTCCTAGAGGTTGAGTCGGCGACCGACGATGGCGATCCCCGCCTCAGTGGAGAAGCACAGGACCCGGACGAGCATCTTCGGGAGATGGCTTCCGATCTCGGACCGCACGATGTTCGCAAGAAGCGACGGCCCAGCCGGTTCAGCTTCCTCTGGTTCGTGCGTTTCCTGGTGGCAATCGGGATCCTCCTTCTACCTATCACCCGGCCGGATCGTTTGACGAGCCAATCGGACCCGCTCAACGCCTCGGGCGCCGAATCAATCATCACCGATCCGGCGAGCACTACATCGACGGCTGCGACAAAACGATCCTGGAATCCTCCGATGCAAACGTCCTGAGCGGAACATGGGTGATGTACCGGACCCCTACGAACGGCGACGAGCGTCCGGCCTTCACGATTCGGTTCGATGGAGACGACCGGGGCACGGTCGAGATCTTGAACGACGACACCGAGTTCGACATCACCTTCCGATTCGACGGCGACCGTCTCTGGTTCACCTTCACACGAGTCTTCGACATCGAGATCAGCGAATCGCAGACCGTCAAGTGGCCCGAGATAAGCATCTTCGAAGGGTCGTTCCACGGACTCGACGAAGTCGCCGGGGAGTGGGCGCGGGAACGCTGGGATTGCCTGCCTGATCGCGACCCCCCGTGCGCCTACCTACCAGACGCAGTAGGTGATCCGGCCCGGCTGGTTCGCGAGTAGCCCCACACACAGCAACCGACCACAACGACCCGGATCACGGAGGTACGCCCATACGCGCTGCGATTTCAGGGGGTCATCGCAGCCGACATGTGCGGCTCATTCCTGCCGTGCAGCCGTACCCGTGGCTCTATCGTTGCGAGACGGATTGACCAAGGAGGAACTATGTCGAACCGCTGGGATATTCATCACGCGAGGAACCTCTGGCGAGTCCATCCCGCGGTGCGAGAGGATGATGCACTCACGATCGGCGAGCGCGCCGCAGACCGCTTGCGAAACGGCATGGGATCGTGGTTCTTCGTATTCACTGCGCTCATCTTCCTTGGGGTGTGGATGCTCTGGAACCGGAACACCGGCTTCGACCCCTACCCCTTCATTCTGCTCAATCTTGTCCTTTCGTGTATCGCTGCGATGCAGGGCGCAATCCTTCTCATGCGGCGCGCCGATCCGACCAGATCTCTGCGGAGCTGGCGATCCATGACTACAACACCGACGTCCAAGCCGCCGAGATGCTTGTTGCGCTGACGGCGGCGACGGCAGAGATCCTGCAACGGCTGGACGTGGCCGCACCTTCGGCTGAACCGAGCTGATAGACCGACTCTGTGTGGCGCCGAGTGCTCCGCCCATGTCCGGCAATCTGCACGCTCTGCACGGGACGCGATCACGGATGTGCTCAACGAGACACGTCGTGGTGGCATCGGAACGGTTCGGGTTCGGCGGAGGCTCTCGACGGATCCAGGCGCTCGATCCTGAGTGGAGCGGGCCGCGAGCATACTCATGGAAGCCTCACCTGCGTCACATGCTCTGTTCAGATTCGGCGCCGATACTTCGGGCACGTTCGAGAAAGGAACAGGATCATGAAGAAGGCCTTTGGTCTCCTCCTCGCAGTGGGCCTACTGGTTGTCGTGATGGCAGCCGCCGCGGTGGCAGCAAGTCCAGGTGACGGCGTTCGCGATCTCGTCGGGGCCGGGTCCCAAGCAGGCACCGGCTACGGCTGGGGCGCCGGCGACACCGTCGATTCCAGGTTCGGTATGCACAAGGATTTCGCCGATGCCGATGGCGATGGTGTCTGCGACAACTACGTGGATGCCAACGGTGACGGCATCAACGATCTGCGCGGCACGCGTGGTGAGGGTGGCCACGGTCTCCGCGGCTCCGGTGACTGCGACGGTGAGAGCTTCGTCGACGCTAACGGCGACGGAGTCTGCGACAACGTCGGCAGTGGCGGCGGCCTGCGTCGGATGGGGCGAAACGGCTAGGACGGCACCCGCTCTTCACGCGATCGGTCGACCTCCGGGCCGATATGGATGCTCCCCCCAACGGTGGGGGAGCATCCTGCGTCTGGGTCGGTGTGCGGCTGCACGATCGACGATTCGGCGTTGTGGCGATCGGACGGCGGTCGTGCGGCCCGTGCAGGACGAGGCGTCGACTCGTGAGATCTTGCCTCGGCCCCGCCGTGTGTCGCGTCGCCCTCTTCAGGGAGCGCGGGTCCGTTGTCGGCAGAGTCCGGTGAGGTGAAGCTCCCTGTCCGATGCCTCGGCACGTGGACGCTGTCTGTCGTCCAAGCGATCCTCTTCTCGAGCCCTGTCGGAAGGCCGACGCGTTCGGGTGATTGGCTGCACACTGCGACTTGCGGCGCACTTGCCGGTGTGTTGGTCTGCTCAATGGCGAGCGGGTTCCCCGATGCCAGACCCCTACGGTCCCGGTTCGCTATGGGACCGGGGTGGATTCAAGGCGGTATCGGATGGCACGCAGTCCGATGACGACGTCCGAGAGCAGTTTCTGCACATCCGCGTCAGCGGTCACCGCGTTGGGTGCTGCCGTCCGTCCACTCGTCACGACGACTTCTGACGCGGGTGCGGGCGCACTTGCGATAACGACGATTGGCCGGTCTCCGGTGAGGTCAATCTCCATCATCGGTTCGATGGCGTGTGGGGCACACAGGTAGTGACCACCATCGTCGATGTCGACGACTGCGATGCCGCCGCAGACGTCACAGGTGAAACCCGTCGGATACTGCGAGTAGATGCCTTCCATGTCTGTAGCGATGATGCCGTCGGGCGACCGGATAGTCGAGAGGGGTTGTGGCGAGTACCCGAAGGGCTGGTCATCTGAGCTGGGATCGGCGGTCGTAGACCCGCTGCCGCCCGGTCCCCCGGGACTCGCGGAACCGGTCTCGATATCGGGCGCGGCGAATTCATCCCATGCCTCGAGACCATCGCGCCCGGCGCCCTCATGCGCCGCGTTCCAGCCTTCGGGCAGCGTCGTGCAGATGTCGCGATGGTGGTCGGGATCAATGGACGTGCCAGCCGGCGTGGTCGAGTTCCATGCCCCAAGAGAGCAGCCGACTGCTCATTCGTGGCCAGGCCTTCCGGTTCATCGAGGCCGACGATCAAGTCGAGTGGGAAGTCGATCATCGTCGGGTTTGGGTCGGCGTCCGACACCATCTCTCCGACGGCTCCGATGTAGATGCAGCCGTGTGAACCGAGAGGTGGGCCCAGCAGGTTCGCCATGCTCGGAGCTGATTGTCACCGGGTAGGAGCCGCCGACAGATCGGGTGCGGCGTCGACCTCGGTCTGGTCGCTGCCGGTTGTTGCCGGGTAGTACGCGCCGGATTTGGCTTTCCGGCTGCCGCGTCGCGGATCAGCGAACGTCCAATCCCGTCGTCCGACGCCATACGTGCCGAGCTCAGGCAATCCGATGGCGACCGGTTCCGGTAGCACCAGTTTGACGCTTCGGGTAGTGGTCGGGCGGTATCTCGGCAGTCTTCGCCGGCACCGATGTCGTGGATACTTCCGGTGCCGGCGGATCCGCCGTCGTGGCGAGATTCGCGGCGAATGTGTCTCCGTGATAGGTCGCGGTCGACGGTGTCCAGGTCGCTGGTGGCGCCACTCACCGAGCAGGTGAAGGTCGTGCCTCGTTGCTGGTGAAACACGTCACCCGAACTGCGGATGATCCGACCCCACACCCCATCTATCGGGGCCATGGGAACGCACCGTAGCCCGACAGCACCAGCCCCCAATGCCCGCCCGCGTAGGCGATCAATCGGGGAGTTGCAGCTCACTTCGGTAGGGTCGAGAGTTGCGATCTCGACAGGGCCCATTTGCCCACCAACCAGT
This sequence comes from uncultured Actinomycetota bacterium, assembly GCA_963700375.1. GTDB lineage: Bacteria > Actinomycetota > Acidimicrobiia > Spongiisociales > UBA5794 > JAHEEL01. The sequence continues at coordinate 760,430 of CAVOXF010000006.1, read as the reverse complement.
CGTCCTGTCGAGGCCGCTCAACTAGCACCGCCTGATCCAATTCGGTACCATTCTCGGCCAGCGCACCCAAAGTCCAACCGAGAAGCCCCGTCTTCTCCTGAAAGCCTGGTCAGTGGGTGCGCTCCTCTTTGCCCCGGGCCCCTGCTCGAATGTGCCGACATGGGCGGGTCGTGAACGGTTGGCGTCGGGACGACGGGATGCGGCATCCATCTTGCGGTCGGCGACGTCAGGTCGTGACCGTGTCGTAGCCTTCGACTCGGCTCAGGCTGAGCGTCACTGCGGTGAGCGATATGGCCGCCACGATCTCTCCACCTCGAGGGGGGAAGATGTCCGCGAAGGCGCCGTCGATGAGACCCGCGAAGGTCTTTGAGCTGAGGTATGCCATCAGCCAGACAGCCATCACCCCGCCTCGCATGACTTCGGCGAGTCGGCCCTGCCAGTTGCTGTTCGTGGTGGACATCGCTACCACTGAACCGACACCAGCGACGAACAGGGACGCGAGAGCCAGGCTCGGCCTCGGTGCAGCGGCGTACCCAAGCGCGGCTGCAGCAAGGATTGCTGCACCTGCCAATGGTGCCTGATTCCTTCCGATGCGGCCCTGTATCGCCCCGACACCCACGATTGCGATGGCCGCGCCGATACCGAAGGCCGTGAGCTGCGCACCAACGAAGGCGCTGCTGAGGCCGACCGTCTCGGCGTACGCCGGAGCCGGGGTGCCAACCGGATCGCTGGCCCGGCTCACCGCGAACGTTGCCAACAGCAGCCACGGGATTGCCGGATTCGACCGTGCGTAGCTGAGTTCCCGACGAACCGAACTGTCGTCTGCGCGAGGGATAGGTCGCTTGGGCCGTATCACCGCCGGCACGACGATCAGGGGAATGAAGCTCAGGGCATTCGTGAGAATGCGATAGCCGCTCCTGCTGCAGCAATAACGAGGCCCGCCAATGCTGGGCCAACCGCCCTTGCGCCCGTGAAGGAGGTCGAGAAGAGAGCGATTGCCTTGTCGAGATCCTGCCTTCCCACGAGGGACGGGACGAGAGCGTCGAGAGCGGGAGCACCAAGACCGTCGCGCAAGCCAAAGACAGCGGTTGCGGCGATAATCGGCCACACCCCTGGGAGACTTTCGATGCCGACCGCCAGCACGCGCAGCGCGAGCGCCCAAGCGCCTGCTGCGGCGATCGACCCTGCGAACAGAACGATTCGGCGCCTATCGAACCGGTTGGGGAGTGATCCAGCTCACGGTCCCAGCAGCAACGTCGATCCGAACTGAACTGCGGCATCAACGCCAACGAGTGTGTTCGAACCGGTCAGTCCGAACACGACAATGGCAGCAGCCACGGTCTGAAACCAGTTCCCAATGCTCGAGATGAGGTTCGCGCCGAGATATGGGCCAAACACCCGATCGCTGACCAGCTGCCACCAGCTGCGTGAACCGTCCATCCCCGAATTGGAGCCAACCACCGGCAATACCAGGAGTCCTCAACACCCATCGGGTTGATATCGATCAACAACCGAGAACGGGGGTCTGCATGGAGCACATCACACCGCCCACAACCGGCTGGGTGGGATGGTGTGGTTGGTGTTCTCTGCGCGTTGAGACGCCACGGAGGCGCGAGGCTCGGCAGCTCCAAACGGAGGCGCGGTCAGATCGGAATGCGGGGCTGATATCGCGACGCTTTCAGGAAGAGCGTCGCTCCCGCACGAGTTGCGGTGTCCGTCTACTTGCCGCGCCTATCTCGGTAGCGAGTCTGCTGCTGTTTCAGTCGGCGGAAGTCGCTTGTGGCGTATGACGCTTCGGCCATGGCGTGCTTGTGTGATTGAGGAGACGGGGCCCAGTCGACGACGGCACCTTTACGGATTCCCATGTTCTGTGCGACCGACGAGGAGTCCTGGTTGGCGCCGAGGAAGACGAACTGCCATCCGCTGTTCTCGGCCTCGGTGATGAGGTCGAAGACCTGGCGGGCGGTCCACTTCTGTGAGGCGTTCTCCATTCCGTCGGTGAGGATGACGACGATGACATCGGAGGGACGGTCGCTGCCGAGCGTTTCGAGGTAGCGCTGGGTCTTGGTGATGGACCGACCGACCGCGTCGTACAGCGCCGTCATGCCGTGGGGGGAGTAGTCGTCGCCGAGTGGCCGAACTTCGGCGCCGGGGATAACGGCGAAGCGGGTGCGGGGATGGTTGGCGAACGTCGTGAGCGTCCACCAGGTCGGACCACCGTGGCCGACCTGCTCGTCGAGGTACTCGTTGAACCCGTCCCTGGTGGCTTGGGCGATGGGTTCCATGGATCCGGATTCGTCGAGGACGAAGGTGATGAGTGCGGAATCCTGTTGCATGGTGCCTCCTTCTGGCGACTACTCCAGGGTATATTACTCCACACAAAGTAATACTGCAAGGAGTAATTGTGTGGTAGGGTGACGACATGGCCCCGGACCAGCCGAGTAGCGACCCCGCATTCCTCGCCGCCTACGGCGCCGCAGTCCGAGATATCCGAGAAGAGCGAGGCCAGGACCGCAAGGAACTCGCCGCTGCCGCCGGCATCTCGTACTCCTATCTTTCGGCCATCGAATCCGGACAGAAGCTTCCATCGGGGACCGTGCAGACCGTGCTCGCCACCGCCCTCGAGACACCGGCCTCGGACCTTCTCGCCCGTGCGAACGGCGAACTCCACACCGACTCAATTGAAGAGGTGGTGTCAAATAGCATGGCGGCGCCGACGCCCGTCGCCGATATGGACTCGACGAACTTCGCTGCGGCACGACTGGCGCCACAGGCACGACGAATCGAATCAGAACCTTGGCCGTCCTCCGAACGCGGCGTCAGCGCCTCGGGCGCACTCGCCGAACTCCAGGCGCTCATTCCTTCGCTCTCACCCAAGGACGCAGCGATGGTTGTGTCAATGGCGAGACGCCTCGCCGCCGGAGGGGAGGGGCGAAGGCGATCCTCGTCCCACGGCTCCTACCGGGGGAATTCGGGAGGGCGGCTCCGCACCGAGGCCTATCTCCAGTTTTGGACACAGTACGTCGACACGGTCGGCCTCCGGCACCTCGACTGGGCCCACGGCCGGCGGCCCGAACCCCGCAGCTACTTCACCACGCCGTCACCGATCCGCGGAGCCTCCCTGTCGACGTCGTTCGCCCGCAACCGCCTGCTCCGCCACGAGATCTACATCAACCGGGGGAGCCGATCGGCCAACCTCGAACTCCTCCGCGACCTCGAGGCCCATCGTGAGCTGATCGAGACCGCCTACGGCCACACGCTCGAATTCGAAGACCCCGGCCGGGAACGACGTGCGGTGCGGATCGCCGAATACCGCCAAGGACACATCTCGCGTACCGACGAGTGGGGCGACTACATCGAGTGGTTCATCGATCGTGGAACCGCTGCCCGGCGAGCCATCGACGCCTACCTCGCTGCCCAGTAGCAGCCGGGTCCACGCCGACGGGTGATCGACCGAGCTTGTCGGGCCATTGAGCTGCGCACATGGGATCGTGGCGCTGCGTACCTCGAGGCCCGCTACGCCTACCGGGCAAGTCCTCGGGCGGTCTCCCGGATGAGGGCGACGTCTTGGGGCTGCAGGCGGTCGATCAGTTGGTGGAGTTCGTCCGCTTTCAGTGAGGGATCCGGGCCGAGCCGAGCTGCCTGTCGTTTGAGGAAGCGCTGTTCCTGGGCTTCGATGAGCGCCGCATCCGACTCGATGGTGGCGTCGGTCGGGCGCTGCCCTCGCGCCAAGCGTGCCTCAGCGGCGGCGTACAGCTCGTGGGGCTGGAGTTGGAGTCGCTCCGCGATGACGTGGAGGATCTTGGCGGACGGAACCTTGGCACCGTTCTCGATCGCGGAGAGGTATGAGTAGGAGATCCCGGCCAGGGTGGCGAGTCGGCGTCGACCAAACCCGAGGTCGGTGCGCACGTAGATCTCGGGGGCCTCTTCCTCGCCGTGCGGCCAGACGGGCACAAGGTCTTTGCGCCGCACAACAGCCTCCTCAATGGCAAGCTCGACTCTTGTGCCATCGTCTCTCAGTTCCATTCGGCGAGCCACCGGATACCGAGCGCCCAAGGACCTACGTTTGCCGACCGGTGCCGAGCCAAGGTGGACGAACTGAATGTTTTACACTGAATCCTTATTGTGAAACATAAAGGATATGTGAGATGATCGGGATATGGCAATTCTGGTGAATCTGGACATGATGCTCGTGAAGCGCAAGATGACGCTCACGGAGCTGTCGCAACGGGTCGGCATCTCCGTCACGAACCTCAGCCTGCTCAAGACCGGGAAGGTCAAGGGCATCAGATTCAGCACCCTCGATGCGATCTGCCGGGAAATGGACTGCCAACCCGCTGATCTCCTCGAATACGCACCGGACTACGTGTAGCGCGCCAAGACAGGATCGCCGACAAGGAGTCGTACGATGAACGATCAAAGCACCGACCGAGATCTCAAAATCTTCATCCTCATCCCGATCCTCGCCAACATCGTGACCATCCTTGCCGGGATCGTCGTCTACAACCGAGGCGACACAGGAGCCGAAGCGATACTCCTCTTCATCCTCGCCCTGGTCGCACCATGGGTGATCGGCTTCTTCGCGAGACGCCTCATTGAACTGTTCCTCGATCGCGATACTGACCGAACCGACGACGGATTCGTCTAGACCGCCAATCGGCCAATACCCAGGCGGTCGTATGGGCGGGATCATCTGTCAGATGTCTGCATTGCGGGGAGACGCGGGCTTGTGGGGCGTTGGCTACGATTCGATGTATCGAGAAGGAGAATATGGGTGTTCAATGCCACTGATGCGAGCGAAGCTCTCGAACGAGCGGGTATCGATATCTCAAACGAGCGGTACACCGTCGAGGACGTTGCGACGGGGATGAACGTCGAATCGGAACACGGGACGCGGTTTCCCGATCTCGACGTGACCGGCGACGATCCGGTAATCACGGCGAAGATCGCCCTCGCTCACCTGCGGGAGTTCCCTGACTACTACGACCGGCTCGAAGTCATGGAGCGTGAAGCAGAAGCGGCGTGGGAGTCTGAGGACTAACGAGAGACCGGCCCGATCCGGCAAACCGCCGAACCGACCACGTCCACCCACATGCGCTGCCGATATGGGCGGATCGAATCCTTCGATGAGCACATCAGCCGACGTCGGTCATTCCCACTCGATGGGAGCTATCTGGTGAGCGTCCGAAATCCCTTTGAGTCGAACGATCTTCGGTTCACCGATCCGCACACCTTCCATCTGGCCGATTAGGTCCCGAGTCGTCGACGAGACCATGATGCCGCCGCCGGTAGCAGCAGCCGCAACTCTTGCGGCCTTGTTCACCGTGAGGCCGAGAAGATCATCGGCGGTGCGGATGACCTCTCCGGTATGAATGCCAATACGAACGGCGTAGGGCTCTGCATCGCAGGAGCGCTGGAGCTCGACCGCAGCTCGTATCGCTGCACGGGCGGACTCAAAAGCCAGCATCGAGCCGTCACCAAGGAACTTCACAACGGTTCCGCCGTGCAAACCTGCGATGCGTCGAATGGTCCTTTCGTGCGAACCAATCATCTTCGCCCACGCAACGTCTCCGACGGATTGAGCGAGAACCGTTGAATCAACAATGTCGGTGAATACCAGCGTCGCGGTGCCTTCTGATCCGGAGGCTCCAGCCAGGTCGGAGCTGGTATCGAGAACCGAGGCGACCAAGTGGCCCAACGTAGTTGTGAGTTCGACACCGAATACTTGTTGATTTGGGACGGGTATCGAGTTGTGCCACTGAACGACCCTCCAAGCTCCTCCATCGAGGTGGAACACGGCCGTGTGACGCATCGGCGTTTCGGCCTCTGGAGTGACGATCGTCGACTGCAGAGTCGCCCAGCCAAATGAACCGTCCTCAAAAGCCTCTACATGGTGACTTTCGATGCTCCAGTCGGGCATTTCGCCACTCTGGGCCGCGAAGACACTCAGGAACTCATCCGGACCGTTCCACTGCTCGTCAACGTCGAAACCGAGGACCCGAAGGTTGGCGCTGGACGAGAACAGATTCGACATGGTCTTCACGTCACCCTGGTTCCAGGTTGCCAAGATTCTTCGCGCGACCGCCTCGATCTCTGGAGAAGGTGTGAAGGACATCTGGCCACGATAGCCCCACAGCCATCGAGTACGAGAGACTCAGTACCCCCGCCTATGTCCGGCAATACGGGCGATCCGCTCCGATCGTGGATGCCACCCATATGTGCCGACATAGGCGGTCTGGGAACGGTCCTCCATGTCGGGTTGAGCGTGCGAGGTACTCTTTCCCCGAATCGAGCTGAGGTCGAACTCGAACAGCGGAGGCGTACGAGTGGACACTTCGGAATCCGTCGTCGTGGAGCCGGTCGGGCCCGAAAACTGGCGTGCTGTGGCGAACGTCGCTGCTCGCCGGGGCCAGGAACTGTTCGTGATGCCGGTCGCTTGGTATCTGGCCCTATGCCAATACGAGGGTTTGGGTTGGAAACCGTACGCGATCCGACAAGGCGACACGTACGTCGGTTTCGTCATGGCGGCGGTCGACGAAGAGGAGAACAGCTACTGGGTCGGCGGATTCGTGATCGACGCGGCCCACCAACGTCTCGGGTACGGCCGCAGGGCAATGCAGGTTCTCTTGAAGTGGGGCGCCGAGATGGGCTGCGAGACGGCAGCGCTCAGCTACGAACCGGACAACGTTGTCGCGAAAGCTCTCTACGCCGGGCTCGGGTTCGTGGAAACAGGAGAGACCTCCGACGACGGGGTCGTGGCTCGCCTGCAGCTCCGGAAGTGAGCGGCCCTCGGCAGCGCATATCCGGGTGGGTGACTGTTCGGCTCGTGTGTACCCGCCCATAGGTCAGGATATGTGGGTAATCCGTGGGGGGTTTGGTGGACGGTGTGGGGTGCCTTGGGTCTCGTGGAGGCGGTGGGGTCCGATTGAGGTAATGGAAGCAGCCCGGTCGGAACTCGATTGGCCGCCCCGGTGGCGTGCCATCTCCTTGCCCACGCGCATGTCAATTGGTCTGTGCAGGGTGTTTCCGCGGTGCGTATGGTTCGGCCGTGGATGTTGCCTACCCGGGTTTCGGCGCCATCGTGATCGATGGCACCCGCTTCGACCACGACGTGGTGGTGGAAGCGGGTCGCGTTCGTCCCCGGAAGAAGGGACCGTCCAAGGCCTACCGGAACCGGTATGGGCACACGCCGCTGTCTGCGGATGAGAGCATCCCTTGGTCGTCGCAACGACTGGTGGTGGGAACCGGAGCATCCGGCCAGCTTCCGATCATGCCGGAGCTGTGGGAAGAGGCGAAGGATCGAGGGGTCGAGCTGATCGCCCTGCCTACGTCAGAGGCGTGCGAGTTGCTTGGCCCCATCGACAAGGGTGAGGTCTACGCGATCCTGCACATCACCTGTTAGCCGGCCCCGGCCGTCTGGTGGGCGCATCGGCACGCCCCCAAGGACACGTCCGCGTGGGAGGCAGTGCTGCAGCTGGAACGGTGGGTCGCGACGCATCCCGGTCGTCCCGTGACGGTTTGGCTGTTGTGGCGTGGCGCGCGACCCTGCGCCTGGATGCGACGGCACCTCAGCGGCGAGGGCCAGATCCAGGTATGCCAGAGGCGCTCAGACGGCGAGCGACCGAGCCAGAACTGTCCGCCGGGCCGCGCTATCCCGTTCGACTCAAGTCACCGGGGTGCTTGGGCCGCTCCGTAGGATCGGCGACCTTCTTTTCATGGCTATCGATGAGTTCACGGCGCGACGCGTCGAGTCGTGAAACAGCCACCCTGCCGAGGCGAACGAGCATCGCGTAGCCGAACGCGGGATCTGTCTCCATCTTGTCCCTGAGGACCGCCGCATCGATTCTCAGAGCGGTGACGGGAGTCAGCGCGGTGGCGTCGAGGACCCCTCGATAGGGTGGGAAGAACCAGGACCAGCCCACAACTTCGCCGCCGTGGACGATCTGAGTGGGATGCGAACCTCTTCCGCTGACGTAGAAATCAAGGGCGACCTCACCTTCCTCGATGAGGTAGCACGCGTCGCCCACCTGGCCCTCCCGAACGATCTTGTCACCCGGCTCAAATGTGACATATGTGGGTTCGCAGCTCTCGAATGCGGCGATGTGCGCGTCGCTCAGTGTTGCGACGAAAGGATGATTCCTGAACACTCGTTCGAGATCCGTCATATGCAACCTCCGCGTGATCTGCGTTGTGCCATTCGGGGAGCAACTGTCCACAGGGTCCCACCGGCTGGAGCGAGACGTAGCGACCATCCTGCGGCGAATCGGTGATCCCGTGCGCCCATACGCAACCCTCCCGTCTCAGCCCCCAGACTGACCTACGTCACGGGGCACCTCATAGAGTCCTTCGTACCTTTGTGACGAAGCAGACCCGGTTCGAACCTCAAGAACGAGCGGGTGTTCGCCAGGTGGCAATAGGGGCTTTCGTAACAAAGTGACCAAAGACCCAATCACGGTCCGGTGTGAGCGAGGCACAATCGTCGTGAGGATCGACCATGACACCGAGCCGCACATCGCCGGCATCGAGTGCTCGTGCAGGGGGCTTCGAAGCTGCCGGCGTTCCGGGAGGCGACACCTCCCCGGTACCACCAGTCGTGATCGTCGGTCTCGGCAACGAGATCGCCTCAGACGATGGCGTCGGCCTCCACGCAGCCCACGCCCTCGCGACCCAGTTCCACGGTCGCACCGACATTGAAGTCGTCGCCTTGCCGTGGGCCGGATTCGCCCTCCTCGATGTTCTGCGCGGGCGGAGGCGCGCGGCGCTCATCGACGGACTCGCCAGCGGTGTGCATCGACCTGGCGCCGTGGTTCGACTCCACGAGGCCGAACTGAGCGGCTCGGTGCGGCTCAACTCCTTTCACGACATCAACTACCCGACCGTGATGGCCCTAGGTCGAAGCATGGGATGGGAGATGCCGCACGAGGTGGCGATCTGGGGTATCGAGATGGTTCTCTCGGACGAATTCGGAGAAGAGCTCACTCCGGTGGTCGCAGAAGCCGTTGCGGCCGTTGTGCACGAAGTAGTGGCGTTCATCGACGGGACGGATGCTGCAATCGATGAAAGGGCTGGTGTGCAGTGAAGAAGCGAGTCGCAGATCCGCGCTCCGGTCCCGCAGCGCCGGGTGTGTTTCCCAAGAGCGAGCGCGAGCTGAGAGACGCCTTTCTCGCCGCGATAGACCGCATTCCGGGCGGGGCGCGGCTCGACCGCTGCATCCAATGCGGCACATGCACAGCCTCCTGCCCGGTCAGCTATGCGATGGACGTCACCCCGAGGCAAGTCATCAGCATGTTTCGGGCGGGCGCCATGGAGGAGCTGCTCGAAAGCCGCACCATCTGGGTATGCGCATCCTGCTACCACTGCACGACACGTTGCCCGGCGGATATCCAGATCACCGACCTGATCTACGCCCTGAGGCGGGTGGCGATCGAGACCGGCATCTTCCCTGACCGATTCCCAACGCACGTCTTCTCCGAGACGTTCATCGACATGGTGACGCGATACGGTCGCAGCTACGAAACGGGTCTGCTCCTCCTCTTCTTCCTCCGCACCAATCCGCTCGCCCTCTTCGGGTGGCGCCGCGCAGGATTTGCCCTGTGGCGCCACGGTCGCATTCATCTCCGCCCGGAGAGGATCAAAGGGATTGACGGCCTGCGTCGCATCATCGCGAAGGCCGAGACGTTCGACCTCCCTCAGGAGTTGGTCGAGCGCCAGAAGGTCACAGATTCAGTCGGCTATGCATCAATCGGGAGGTAGCAGGTGAGGTATACGTACTACCCGGGATGCAGCCTCCATGCCTCAGGTGTGGCGTACGACAAGTCGACACGCGCCGTCTTCGAGAAGCTCGGCGTCGAACTCGCAGAACTCGAAGATTGGAACTGTTGCGGAGCGACCTCCTATACGTCGGTGAAGGAGACCGTCGCGTACGCGATTTCTGCGAGAAATCTGGCGCTGGCCGAGCGGATCGGAGACGATGTCATAGCACCGTGCAGTGCCTGCTACTACGTGTTGAATCGAACGAGGAAGCACCTGGCTCAGATGCCTGAGCTGCACGAGCAAGTCAACGCGGCCCTCGCGGAAGCCGGTCTCGAGACCGACCTTTCGGTCCCGGTGCGCAAGCCGCTCGACGTATTGACCAACGACATCGGACTTGACCGCATCGTTGCCCTCCAGAACCACTCGATTGCCGAGTTTCGACCCGCCTGCTACTACGGATGTCAGATTGTGCGGCCGTACGGGGCGATCGACGAAGATCCCGAGCTGCCGATGGCCATGGATCACATGTTCGCTGCGCTCGGGGCTTTCCCCATCGACTACCCCCCGAAGGTGCGGTGCTGCGGTGGGATGTTGGAGGCCACGTTCCCGGCGGTCGCAGAGCGGCTGTGCGCCGATCTGATCGACTGGGCGGTCGAAGGCGGTGCCAACTGCATCGTGACGGTCTGTCCTCTCTGCCAGGCCAACCTGGATCTGCTCAGCATGAAGCGCAATGGTGGTAGACGGAAGATTCCGATCCTGTACTTCACGCAGCTTCTCGCGCTTGCACTTGGTTGCTCGGCTGGTGACGTAGGTCTTCAGCATGGCCTCGTGCCGGTGAATATCGAGGCGCCCCGCCTATCGGCCGCCATGGCCGGGCGGTCCGCTCTTCGCGGAGAGGGGAACTGAAATGCTTTCTACCGAAGAGCCGAGGATCGGCGTCTATGTCTGCCACTGCGGCTTCAACATCTCCGCGACCGTGAACGTCGAGGCGGTCCGCGACGTCGCGGCCGAATTGCCGGGGGTGGTCTGTGCGCGCGACTACGAGTTCATGTGCTCCAACGCCGGGCAGGAACTCATCAAGCGCGACATCCAGGAGAACGGCGTCAACAGGGTCGTGGTCGCAGCGTGCAGCCCGCTGATGCACGAGCCCACATTCCGTGCCGCTGGCGAGGAAGCGGGACTCAATCCGTATCTGGTGCACATTGCCAATATCCGGGAGCAGTGTGCCTGGGTGCACGAGGACCGGGTCGCCGGAACGGCCAAGGCCGAATCGCTTGTCCATGGGGCTGTAGCACGGGTCGCCCTGCATGAACCACTCGAGGCGACCCACGCCGACGTCAATCCGAACACGCTCATCGTGGGAGGCGGCATCGCCGGTATCCAAGCCGCACTCGACATCTCCGATGCCGGCAACGAGGTCTACGTCGTCGAGCGGCAGTCCACCATCGGCGGCATGATGGCGCGCTTCGACAAGACATTCCCCACACTCGACTGTGCCGCATGCATCCTCACACCGAAGATGGTCGCTGCCGACCGGCGCGAAAACATTCATCTCCTCACCGAGAGCGAGGTGGAGTCGGTCGACGGCTTCGTCGGGAACTTCAACGTCACGGTGCGTGAGAAGGCGCGCTTCGTCACGGCCGACTGCACGTCGTGTGGCGAGTGCATCAAAGTGTGCCCGGTCTCCGTTCCGGATCCGTTCAACCAATACATGTCCTCGCGCACTGCCATTCACAAGGCGTTCCCGCAGGCGATTCCGAGTACCTACACGATCGATCGGCAGGGCAAGCCGCCTTGCATGGAGGCCTGCCCGATCCACCAGAACGCCGCCGGGTATATCTCGCTGATCGCCGAAGGCCGGTTCTCCGAAGCCGCCCGGCTCATCAGACGGTCAAACCCCCTCCCGTTCATCTGTGGACGGGTCTGCTACGCGCCGTGCGAAGAGATCTGTAGCCGCGATCATGTTGACGAGCCGGTCTCGATCCGAGCCCTCAAGCGGTTCGCGATGGACTGGGAGCGTGAGCACGAACCCGATGCGACGCCGGAACCGCCGGAGCACAACTACGCCGAGAAGGTGGCGGTGGTTGGGTCCGGACCCGCCGGCCTGACGTGCGCCTTCGACCTCGCCACGACGGGCTACAAGGTCACAGTCTTCGAGAAGCACGACCGGCTGGGTGGGATGCTCGCCGTCGGCCTCCCCAGCTATCGATGCCCGCCCTGGATCGTCGAACGCGATATCGAATACGTTCGCCAACTCGGCGTCGAGATGAAGACCGGAATGGAACTCGGACGCGACTTCACGCTCGACGAATTGACGGACAGATCAAACGGGCACGGCTACTCGGCCGTGTTCCTCGGGATCGGTGCACACGAGGGCATGCCCCTCGGAATCCCGAACGATGATGCCGCCGGCGTGATCTCCGGCATCGACTACCTCCGCAACATCAACCTCGGATTGCCACAGGAGACGGGCGCCCGGGTCGCCATCGTCGGAGGCGGTAACACCGCAATGGATGCGGCGAGAGCCGCACGCCGCGAAGGCGCCGAAGTGACGGTTCTGTATCGCAGAACCCGAGCCGAGATGCCGGCCGAAGAAGATGAGTTCGAGGACGCCGTCGCCGAAGGCGTGCGCTTCGAATACCTGATAGCCCCTGTTGAGGTGCTGGTCACCAACGGCGCCGTGCGGGGACTCGCGTGCGTAACCATGGAACTGGGCGAACCCGACGCGAGCGGTCGTCCGCGACCGGTCCCGATGGCGGGATCAAACCACGAGCGCGAATTCGACTCCGTCATCCTCTCGATCAGCCAGCGTCCCGACACCGATTGGTACGGAAACGGGGACGAACCTCGAACTCTGGCCTTCAGCGACTGGGGGACCCTCGAGGTGGATCCGGAATCTCTCCGCACGACCCTGCCGAACGTGTTCGCCGGGGGCGACGCGGTGCTGGGCCCTGCGACCGTCGTCGAGGCGATGGGGCAGGGCCGACGGGCCGCGGAGGCAATCGACCGCTTTCTCCGAGGACGCCCCCTCGATCAGTTCGCGAGCCACATGCCGCCGGCCGATCCGGGCCGAGGCTTCGAGCAGCGGCCGTTCGAACAGTCTCCGAAGTACGGCGACATTCCCACGGTACCGAGAGCCGCGATGCCGAAACGCCCGGCGGCTGACCGACTCGGCGACTACGAAGAAGTGGATCTCGGGCTCTCCGAGGCGGACGCCCGCCGCGAGGCGCAGCGGTGCCTCCACTGCGGAGTGTGCGCCGAGTGCCGCGCATGCGCCGAGATCTGCCCGCCGAAGGCTGTTCGACTCGACATGCAAGACACGCTGACGACTCTCGATGTCGGACAGATCATGGTGGCGACGGGGTTCAAGAGCTTCGACTCCCGCCGCATGACGCAGTACGGCTACGGCCGCTACGACAACGTGGTCACCAGCCTCGAGTTCGAGCGGATGCTGAATGCTACCGGACCGACCGGCGGGAAGGTCGTGTGCAAGAACGGCGATGCTCCAAGGGCGATCGGCATCGTCCACTGCGTCGGCTCTCGCGATGAGAACTACAACCGCTACTGCTCGAGGGTGTGCTGCATGGCAGCGCTCAAGTTTGCGCACCTCGCCATGGAGCGAACCGACGCGGACGTCTATCAGTTCTACATCGACATCCGCGCGTTCGGCAAGGGCTACGAGGAGTTCTACAGCCGTGTGCTCTCGGAGGGGTCCACCGTCATCCGAGGGAAGGTTGCTGAAGTGGTTCCGGCTCTCATGACCAACGGTGACGGCCCCCACCTGATCGTCCGCTGTGAGGACACCCTGATCGGCAAGTATCGCGAGATCCCGGTCGACATGGTCGTTCTGTGCAACGCGCTCGAACCCCAGGCCGATGCCGACGAGGTGGGGAGGATCTTCTCGATCAGCCGCAGCCCGGACGGCTTCTTCATGGAACGCCACCCGAAGCTGGATCCTGTCGGCACCACGACCGACGGCGTGTACATCGCCGGATGCAGCCAGGGTCCGAAAGACATTCCGGACACCGTCGCGCAGGCGCAGGCCTCGGCGGCGCGGGTTCTGTCGCTGATCGGGCGTGGCCAAGTCCTCATCGACCCGGTGCGGGCGACCGTGAACGAGAAGCTGTGCGGCGGGTGCAAGACCTGCCTCAGCCTCTGTCCCTACACGGCCATCACTTTTGATGAGGAAGGAGAGGTGGCGGTCGTCAACGAAGCGCTCTGCAAGGGCTGCGGCACCTGTGTGGCTGGATGCCCGGCGTCGGCCATCGGCGGGGCCGGCTTCACCGACGACCAGATCCTCGCTGAGCTCGCCGGACTCCTGGCGCCCGTTGGATAGAGGTGGAAGATGGTGACAGCAATCGAGCACGAAACCGCCATCGAGACGCCGCGCGTGGAGACGTGGCAACCGAGAATCGTCGCGTTCCTCTGCAACTGGTGCAGCTACACCGGCGCCGATCTGGCAGGGATCTCTCGGATCCAATGGGATCCGTCGGTCAGCATCGTCCGGATCATGTGTTCTGGCAGGATGGATCCGACCTTCGTTGTGAAGGCCTTCCGGCTTGGGGCAGACGGCGTGATCGTCTCAGGGTGCCACCCGGGCGATTGCCACTATCAGGAGGGCAACTACAAGACGCTCCGCAGGGTGCATCTCCTGAAGCGGCTGCTGACCGGGTTCGGGATCGACCCCGAGCGGCTGCGGCTGGTGTGGGTCTCCGCCAGTGAGGGCGACCAGTGGGCGGAGACCGCCAACGACATGGCCCGCGAAATGAGGAGTCTCGGACCGCTGAGGTTGAAGACATGAGCATCGACATCGAAGCCGACATCGACGGCGCTTCTCAGACCGTCTCCAAACCGAAACTCGCCCTCTACTGGGCATCGTCGTGCGGGGGCTGTGAGATCGCGGTCCTCGACATCAAGGAGAAGATCCTCGATGTGGACGCAGCGTTCGACATCGTGTTCTGGCCCGTGGCGATGGACTTCAAGGTCAAGGACGTCGAGTCGATGGCCGACGGCGAGATCGACCTGTGCTTGTTCAACGGTGCGGTCCGCAACTCGGACAACGCCTACATGGCGGAGCTGCTGCGGCGCAAGGCGAAGATCCTCGTCGCATTTGGTTCTTGCGCGTGTGAGGGTTGTATTCCCGCGCTCTCCAACACCACCACTCGCAGCGCAACGATGGACTGGGTCTACCGCGATTCGCCCTCGACCGACAATCCGGAGGATGTCCGCCCTCAAGAACGCACCGACACGCCATTCGGTGTGCTGGAGCTGCCGGAGTTCTGGGACACCGTGCGGGCGCTCGACCAGGTCGTCGACGTCGACTATTTCGTGCCCGGTTGTCCGCCTCAGGCGCATCAGATCTGGGCAGTCCTCGAGACGGTGATTGACATCCTCCAGAACGACAAACCCCTCCCGCCAAAGGGCACCGTCCTGGGCGCTGGGGATCGGACGTGCTGTGACGAATGCCCGCTCGTGCGAGAGGAGAAGAAGATCAGCGGGTTTGTGCGGCTTCACGAGATCATCCCTGAGCCCGGACGGTGCCTGCTCGATCAGGGAATCCTCTGCATGGGGCCTGCAACGCGCAGCGGCTGCGGGGGTCTGTGCATCTCGGTCGGTGTGCCGTGCCGCGGGTGCTACGGCGCGCCGCCTAACTCGAAGGACCAGGGAACCAAGATGATCGCCGCCCTCGCTTCGGTCATCGATTCACAGGATCCCGAGGAGATCGACCGCATCCTCGACGGAGTCGTCGATCCGGTCGGAACGTTCTACCGGTTCTCGATGGCCCATGCGACGCTGGGCAGAGTCACCGTCGAAGATGTGGCCGGGGAACCCGAACTCGCGGAGGTCGAACGATGAAGGAAATCCTGATCGACCCGATCACGCGACTCGAGGGTCACGGCAAGATCGACATCTTCGTGGACGATGACGGCGAGGTCGCAGATTGCTACTTCATCGTTCCCGAGCTTCGCGGATTCGAGGCATTCTGCGTTGGACGTCCGGTGGAAGAGATGCCGCGTATCACGTCGCGGATCTGCGGCGTCTGCAGTGAGGCGCATCACCTGGCCGCGGCCAAGGCCTGTGACGACACCTTCCACGTGGAGATTCCCCCGGCAGCACGAAAGCTCCGTGAGTTGCTGTATTCAGCCTTCTTCACCGGGGACCACATGACCCACTTCTTCATCCTGGGCGGGCCCGACTTCGTCATGGGCCCGGAGTCCCCACCGGCGCAACGCAACATCCTCGGCATGATCCACAAGCTCGGCATCGACACCGGCAAGGTGGTGATCGAGGCTCGGGCGGCAGCCCACGACATCGTGAAGATCCTCGGCGGCAAGACCATCCACATGGTGACGTCGATTCCCGGGGGAGTGACCAAGGGCGTCACCGAGGAGGAGCGGGATGAGATCATCGATCGGGCCGAGCGGCTACTGGAGGCCGCGAAGTTCACCCTGACCATTCTCGACGACGTGGTCCTCGCCAACCCCGAGTATCTCGACCTCATCCTCTCGGACACATACACCAGCCGGTTCCACTCCATGGGCACCGTCGACGAGAACAACCACCCAAACATCTACGACGGAATGATCCGAGTCGTTGATCCCGACGGCGCCGAGGTGGTCAAGTACCACCCGAGGGACTACCTCGAGCACATTGCCGAGCACGTCGAACCCTGGAGCTATCTCAAGTTTCCCTACTTGAAGGCGAAGGGCTGGCACGGATTCGAGGACGGTCCCGACAGCGGGATCTACCGGGCGAGTCCGCTGTCGCGATTGAACGTGGCGGACGGCATGGCGACTCCACTTGCGCAGGCCGAATACGAACGGTATTTCCAGACGCTCACGGGCGACAGCAGCGGATCCATACCGGTTCATCAGACCCTTGCCACGCACTGGGCACGCGTCGTCGAGGTTGTTCACGCTGCCGAGCGCACGATGGAGCTTGCACGCGACGATGAGATCCTGAGCCCGGAGATCCGGACGATCCCGACCGAGATACCGACCGAGGGCATCGGATCCCTCGAGGCGCCACGGGGCACGCTCACGCACCACTACGCCACCGACGAGCGGGGCATCCTCGAGAAGGTCAATCTCGTCGTTGGGACCACCAACAATCACGCTCCGATCTGCATGTCGATCAAGAAGGCCGCCCAGGGACTCATCACCGCCGGAACGGACGTGACCGAGGGGGTCCTCAACAAGATCGAGATGGCCTTCCGGGCCTATGACCCGTGCTTCGCGTGCGCAACCCACAGCCTGCCCGGTCAGATGTCGATGATCGTTCGGGTACGCGCACCGGACGGAACAGTGCTGTCCGAGACACGGCGGGCCTGACGCGGAAACGGTCCCCGGCCGTTGCTCGTCAATACCGACACGGTGGACGGCCAGGAATCGCCTCAGATCGAGGCCGCTCAACATGGTGGTCTCGACCGTCATGCGCAGAACCTTGATTGGCAATCAATGCGCCAACGAGGCACCGATCAACGGCCGCCGCGATCTCACCCGGATCGACCCGTACGGCGGCCGGAACTCGTCAATCGAAGCAACCGGGCGAACCGGAATGGGACGTGAACAGCGAATGCCCACAGCCACGGAGGAAACTGTGGGCATTCACCTGACGCGTTGGTGCAGGTCCCTTGCACGCCAGTCATCGGCACGATTCCAGTCCGGATTGAGGGATCGAACCCAGGGAATCGTCCAGCCCGTGAGTGGCGACGCGGGTGGCGGTGTGTCCGTGGGCGTAGGATTGGGCCATGCGGGCGATACGAGCGTGGCTCTCTGCATTCGCAGCGGTGACCGTCTTCGCGGTCGCGTGTAGCCCAGTGGTCTCGATGTCTGATGACGACCTTGCCGCTTGTGTCGAACTCACCGCGGGGAGTCTCGGAGGGAGCGCAAATACGATTTCCGGGTTGGCTCTCCGGTTGCCCGAGGCGTCTGGTTCACCGGAGGCGACGTCTTCCCAGGATATGCAGGCTGACTTCGATCGAAGATTCAAGGCGGCGTACGGCATCTCCGTCGATGAGTTCCTGTCTCTTCGCGACGATGCTGACGAAGTGATACGGAGCCAACGTGGTGAGGCTCCCGGCATCGGCGAGCACGTTTCGAACGAGTGGTTCGTGGAACGAGACGAGCGGTTGATGATGGTGTGGAATGAGCGTCATCCGCAAAGCGCGCGGACATACTGCGAACTCGTCGCGGCGGAGACACCGTAGATCTCCCGTTGCGCGAGAGGTATACGGCCGCCGAGCGTCCATCTTTGAGGGCGAGTTTCGGTGGGTGTAGGCTCGCTGCGGAGCGCTGCTAGGAGGCCGCATGGCGAATGAATGGTCCATCAACTACCTGCCCGCTGACGGCGGTCGACTGACTGGCAAGCTCAACGTCGGTGATGACGAGGTTCGGTTCAGGACCCTCTACGACTCCTCGAACAAGGAGATCCTCAAAGGGATCGCCGGGTCGCTGGGAGCGTTTGCCGTCTCGGGTGGCCACGTGGCGTACATCCACAACACCGATACCGAGTTCGACATCGTCCTTCCCCGCACCGAGATCGCGTCCGCCGAGGGGGTGAAGAAGGGCATGATGAAACGCGTCCTGATCACGATGAACGACAGCAGCGAATTCCTATTCGACTACGGCATGCTCTCGACGAAGAACCTCGTAGCGGCCCTCAACAGCTGACCGACAAGGCGCCGGCGAACCGGCCGATCGTGTCGCTGTTCACCACGTGTTGACGATGTTCACACCGAGTCGGTGGCCAGAGCACCGGCCGGGAGCGCCCACGCGCAACGTGATCGCCGCTCGGCCCTAGCGCCGACCCGCGGGTGTTCGAATGATGACGTAGGCGGTGCCGAGGGGCCGTGGGACTTGGAGCGGGTGAGCGACTCGATCGTCAGGTTGTGAGGGCTAGCGCGACAAGCATGATTCCAGCACCGATCTGAAACCACGACTGGTTACGGATCTTGCCCCTCGCCTGGGGACCGAGGGCGGCGACACCTGCCCACGGACATGACTGCCCCTAGGCTGCCGGATCGTGTTCATCGCACTGCGAGACCTCTGGAGGTCGAAGCTCCGATTCGGTCTGTTGGCCGGCGCTGTCGGCCTGCTCATCTTCCTCCTGCTCTTCCTCAATACTCTCTCTGCAACGCTTCTTGGCTTCTTCGTCGGCGCGATCGAGAACAACTCGGCTGAGGTTCTGGTGTATGAGGACGCGGCGCGCCGCAATCTGCAGGCCAGCCGGCTCGACCAGTCGATCGTCGGCGACGTCGGCGCGGTGCCCGGCGTGTTGGCTGCGGCGCCGATTGGTGAGCTCACTCTGACGGTCGATGTCGCCGGCACTCTCACCGATCTGTCACTCTGGGGAGTGGATTTCTCCGGCCCAGGCCGACCCGATCCAATCGTCGAAGGGCGCGCCCCCGGTCCGGGTGAGGTGGTGGTCGATAGGTCCGGGATAGATGAGGGTTTCGAAGTCGGCGAGACGATCAAGCTCATCCCAAGTGGCTCGGAACTCACGATCGTCGGGTATGTCGAAGATCTTCGCTACGCCGTGCTCGCGACGGCCTACATAGACTTCGACGGGTGGGCCACCATCTTCGAAGCCGAATTCCCAGGTACCCCGTTCGTCCCGTTGTCCCTCGTTGGCGTTGAGCCGGAACCTGGAGAGGACCCAGCGGAACTCGGTGAACGGATCACGGCCACCGTTGCCGGTGTCGAGGGTCTCGAGCGCTCGGTGGCGGCTGCAGCAGCCCCGGGTGTGGCTTCGATCAGCCAGAGCTTCGCGTTGATCGTGGGGATCACGTTCGCAGTTGTTGTGCTCGTGGTCGGCTTCTTCTTCCTGATTCTCACTATCCAGAAGCTCCGTAGCTTCACGACGCTGCGTGCCATCGGAGCCGGAACCGGCTATCTGGCGTCTTCACTGGTTGTCCAGATCGTCGTCCTCGTTCTCCTCGGCTCACTGCTCGCCACCGCCGCGCTGTGGGCGGCGACCTTTGGTTCGAGCGCGTCGTTCCCGCTCTCTGTCGACGCGACTCTGGTGGTCGCCATCACCGTTGCAGTCATGGTGTTCTCGATCCTCGCCGGACTCCTCTCGGTCCGGCGCATCGCGAAAGTGGAGCCGGCGGAAGCAGCGCGAGGCGGCAACTGATGAACATAGCCCTTGCCGAGATGCGGCGACGCCGCGGCCGTTGGCTCTCGATCGTGGGAGCGGTCGCGTTCATCGTATTCCTGGTGCTCGTGCTCGCCGCGCTCGCGGACGGCCTGTTCATTGGAACAACCGGGGCTCTGGCAACCGGCGACTCGGACGCTCTTGTCTACTCGATCGATGGCCGTCGCTCCCTGGTGCGTAGCGAACTGCCCGTGTCCGCCATGGCCGAGGTATCAGCCGTTCCCGGCGTGGCCGATGTGGGCGCTCTCGGTGTCCTGCTCAGCACCGGTGTCGCCGGGGCAGAACCGTTCGACGCCGCCGTGATCGGTCACATCCCCGGACACGCTGGCGAGCCTACGAAGCTGGTCGAGGGCCGGCGTCCTCAGGTTGGAGAGCCTGGCGTTGTCCTGGCCGATTCATCGCTGCACGCCGATGGCGTCTCGCTTGGAGACTTGGTGACCATCGTGGGTAGCGCACAATCACTCCAGGTGGTCGGATTCGTTGAGGAATCGCAATACCTCCTGGCTCGCTCACTTTGGGTCCCGCTGGAGACGTGGCAAGCCCTTCGAGCCGAAGTGCGCCCCGAGACGGCCCGCATCGGGTCAGTCGCGCAGGCCTTCCCGATCGTTGTTGACGAAGGCGTCGACGTGGCCACGGTGGCGACCGTGATCGACGACGCACTGGCCACCACCGAGACGGTCACCACCGATGAGGCCGTCCTGTCGTTGCCCGGTGTGGAGCAACAGCAGGCGACGTTCAGGGCGATTATCGCCGCCAGTTTCGTTGTCGTCGCCCTCGTCATCGCGTTGTTCTTCGCCCTCATCACGCTCGAGAAGCGAGGTCAGCTTGCCATCCTGAAGGCGATCGGTTCGCCCAACGCGCTCCTCCTGCAGGGGGTGCTGATCCAGGCGTTGATCGCCACAACTGCCGGCTACGTCGGGGGTTTCGTCCTGGCCAGGCTGCTCGGCTTCATGCTTCCGGCAACGGTTCCGGTGGCGTTCCTGCCAGCCAGCGCCGTGTCGCTCTTTCTCGCCACCGTCGCTATGGGCGGTCTTGGGGCGGCCTTCTCATTTCGGCGGGTGATCCAGATCGATCCAGCGTCTGCTCTTGGAGGTGAGGCGTGACAGCCATGTTCGTGGACAATGTGACCAAGGTGTACGGCGAAGGCCACACCGCGGTCAGGGCTTTGTGCCATGCGAGTATCTCCTTGCAGGACAACGAGTTCCTGGCACTGGTCGGTCCGTCAGGATCCGGCAAGACAACGCTACTTTCGGTAATCGGTGGTCTCCTCTCTCCGACATCTGGGTCCGTGACCGTCGGAGATACCGTTCTCACCGATCTCTCGAAGAAGGAGCAGACTCGGTTCCGGGCGAATCGAGTCGGGTTCGTGTTCCAGGGCTTCAATCTCGTCCCGTTCTTGACGGCGAAAGAGAACATGACGGTGATGGCCTCGATTTCGGACAAACCCCGCGACGAGATCAATGATCGGGCGAACCAGCTGCTCGAGGAGCTCGGGCTCACCGAACGGGGCGACAATCTCCCAGAACAGCTTTCGGGCGGCGAGCGACAGCGTGTGGCCATTGGGCGAGCGCTGGTGACCGATCCGGATCTGATCCTCGTCGACGAGCCGACCGCCTCCCTGGACACTGAGCTCGGGACGCAAGTTGTGAAGCTCCTCGCATCCGAGATCAAGAGTCGAGGCAAGGCCGGGATCATGGTTACTCACGATCTTCGTATGGTCGAGTTCACGGATCGAACGGTGCAGATTCTCGATGGTGAACTGCTGGACGCTGACGGGCCAGGCGCCGCCGGTTGACGCGACCTGGCTTCCGGCGCCGGCCCAAGCCTTGGAGGTGGTGGGCCCAGGTATCCGGGCAATAGTGCTCCGTCCACTGCGGTCGGTCGGGCAACTCCGCCGCACTCGGCGCGGCGTGCCGTGAGACTTGCCGATCGGAGCGTTGCGCCGCTGTCGCCTTCGTTTGGCGCGGTGACGCTCCTCGCGCGAAGCGTGTGGTGCTCGGTTTGACGGCTGCAGATTCCGCGCTACGACGTGCGGCGCGCGGCTCGGGTTCGTGAGTATCCGATGCCGCCGACGAAGCCCAGGATCCCGAAGGCGATCACCGCCAGGACGCCCATTGGCAGACCCTGGCCATCGGTACTGAGTCCCGCCGCGGCGACCGCGTCCGAGTCGTCTTCGATGTTGTGCCCTGCGGCGGAGAGAGCGCTCAAGTCCTCGTTACTCGAGGCTTCCACGACCGTGGGTTCACCATTGGCGAGCAGCAGCGTGTGTGCAACGAGCGCATCGAGACTCTCCTCGGTGAGATCCGGGAAACCGGGCATGCGAGCCCCGCCGTTCCGAATCATGGCCGCCACGCCTGCGGCATCGAGGTTCTCACCGAAGGGCGCCACGGTTCCACGGCCTTCGCCGTCGGCGCCGTGGCATGTGGCGCAGAGATACTTGTAGGTACCTTCGACCTCGCCGCCGACAGGCGTGGCGCCCGGGGTGGCGACGGGGGAATTGGCACCGAGGGAAGAAACGTAGGCGACGACAGCGTCGAGGTCCGCCGACCCAAGGCGAGAGGCGTAGCCGGGCATGGTTCCCGTGCCTTGCGAAATCACCGAAGCAAGCCTGGTATCACTGAGCACATGGCCGACGAGGTCTCCGCCGGAGGCGCCGTGGCAGGCGGCGCAGTTGCTGGAGTAGACGGAGGCGCCGCTGGGTGGCGGCGTCCCGGGTTTGGTGGTTGTGGTGGTTGCTGTGCCTCCGGCTTTGCCGGCGACATAGGCAACGACGGCGCTGGTTTCGGCTGGCGAGAGGCGGGAAGAGAATCCGGGCATGCCGGTGGTTCCGTTGTTGGTCACCGTTGAGATCCGGCTGGTTGTGAGGTTGCGTCCGACGAGGTCTCCGCCGGAGGCGCCGTGGCAGGCGGCGCAGTTGCTGGAGTAGACGGAGGCGCCGCTGGGTGGCGGCGTCCCGGGTTTGGTGGTTGTGGTGGTTGCTGTGCCTCCGGCTTTGCCGGCGACATAGGCAACGACGGCGCTGGTTTCGGCTGGCGAGAGGCGGGAAGAGAATCCGGGCATGCCGGTGGTTCCGTTGTTGGTCACCGTTGAGATCCGGCTGGTTGTGAGGTTGCGTCCGACGAGGTCTCCGCCGGAGGCGCCGTGGCAGGCGGCGCAGTTGCTGGAGTAGACGGAGGCGCCGCTGGGTGGCGGCGGCGGCGCCGATCCGGGTCTCGTCGTGGTTGTCGTCGTCGGAGCGGCGCCGAGTGAGAGGAGGTAGTCGGCGATAGCGCCGATCTCAGTGGCGTTGTACGTCGATTTGTATGCTGGCATGCCGGTTGTCGTGCCGTTGGTGATGCTGCTCACGAGCTGACTCCGATTCAGCGACGTTCCAGCCAGGTCACCGCCGTTGGCGCCGTGGCATCCCGCGCACGAAGCGCGGTACAACGCCGATCCGTCCGGGGGCGGCGGGGGAGGGGTCCCCGGGGTGGTTGTTGTGGTTGTTGTGGCCGTAGGGCCCCAGTTGAATAGGTACTCCGACACCAACTGGATCTCAGCGCTCGTCAGAGATCCGGAGTAGCCCGGCATGGTTCCGCGCCCGTTGCGGACCACATCGACGATCCGGGAGAGACTGAGCGTGGTGGGAACGAGGTTGCCGCCATTGCCGCCGTGGCAGGAGGCACAGTTGGCCTGATAGATCGCCGAGCCGCTGCCCGGTGGTGCCGTGGTTGTGGTGGCCCCCGGAACGGTCGTTGTGGTGGTGACGGTGGACGGGTTGTCGGACGCGTTCCCCGGGAACGTGCGGGCGTCGATCTCCTGGAGGTTGGTGTACCCGTCTCCGTCGGCGTCGCGGCTGTTGATCGCGGCGAAATCCTGGCCTTCCTTCCACTGTCTGGCGTAGGAGTTGAGCTTGTACTCCGATCCCTGGACGTTGTGACAGATCGTGCAGGAGTCGATTCGACTGCCGACCGCAGCCGGATATGTGGCTCTGAATGCCGGAAGGAAGTCGGATTCGTTCTTCGCCTCGACGCCCTGGGCGAGGATCAACGAGAGGCCAAGCGCGGTCATCGCGCCGAATGCGAGCACGGCGGCGGTTCGCGTCTTCATGTCACCTATCCCCTGACGGCTTGATTCGAACGAGTGTTCAGTATCGGTCGAAATCGCCTAATTCATTACCAAGCAATGGATAAACGTGGGATAAACCTTCCGGCACGTGGTGATCCAGATGTCCGCGGGCCACCGAGTCGAGGCCCACGGCGACCCGTGCGCGAAGCGGACGGTCGTCGGTCTTGCTCCGACCTCGTCGACGCTGCCTACGATCTCGTTCCCGGCACAACCGGGAACGAGAACACGCCGAAGTCGTTGTCGATCGCGTGGACATCGGTATGGCACACCCCGCAGTGCGTCACCCCCACCCGCACCCGCGATCGCCCGGCGGCCGCGCATCGAGCGCGACGCGTTCGAGACAACCCCCGATCGTCTTCGCTGCGTAGCCGATGACGGTTGACTCGGCCATCAAAGCCCTCACACGGGCGCTGAAACACCCCCACCACCCCGTAATGGGCACGCATAGGTGCTGAAGGCAGCGGCTATTCGCCTGCTTGGTAGTCGATGTATTCCCGCCAGATGAGATCGTCGCGGTAGTGGAGGATGTTGGCTCCGGTGATGATGAACCCGGTGACATCCCACCGCCAGGTGAATGCGGCGATGTCGCCGACCCGTATCGGGTTGAAGATCTCATAGGTGCCGCCTGCATGCTGGAGGGCCTCTCGATCAATGTCGTCGCCCATTCCCCAGCCCCCGGCGACCTTGCCGTCTTGGACTTCATCCACGCCGATCGGCATGATCACCGCGTCGTCGGTGTAGAAGGCTCGGATCTGATCAGGGTCCCCGCTGCTCCATGCCTCGGCGAACTCAGTCAGATCGATGGCGGCTCCGATGGCCGGCTCCAATTGCTCTGCCGGGAGATCGCGTTCTTCCTCAGCGCCGGCCAGCTGCGATTCGAGTGCCCGGTACTCATCGGTCTCTTCGACAGGCATGGTCGTGGTCGTCACTTCTTCTGCGGTGGTCGTCGATGCGATGGTGGTACCTGACCCGCTATCGGCACATGCGCCGATGACGAGAGCCAGCGCGCCGATGACGATCACGGGTCGACATGGGAGCGAACACAGCATTGGGGCCTCCTCGCCGTTGCCGGTGTTCTCCCCTCAGATTGTGACCGGTCGCGGTCGTTGCAGGCCAGGGGATAAGGGCCTCCATCCGAACTGAACCGAGCCATGCCCGCCCGCATTCGCCGGCCGCATCATCACTGCTCCTCATCATGGTCAAGACCGCATCTGGAACCATGACCTGTCACTTCCCCAACCGGGCAGGGCATTCCGGTCCCGATCGACACGACCGGAGATCGTCCGCATCCGACCCGATGTGTAGCGACGCGACGTCTGCGAGCGTCAGCCTCTTCGGACTCGGGGGCCTGGCCGGAACGGCTTCCGGCTGAGGGATCGATTCGGCAGGTTCTGCCCCGGCTGTGGCGATGGCTTGCCATGCGTGCTGATCGAGGCGATCGCTAGAACGAGCGTCGAGGGCGATAGCGAGGCTTTCGAGACGCCCGGATGTGGGGTGGGTCGGTCGGCCTCTTTGCTGCAGGGCTGTACCTGTGTACTGTGGTGGTCGGTTGGACTGAGGCTGTGGGAAGGCATCCTGATATTCGATATCAGGAGAGAGACGATGAGACGCTGGCTTGTTCTGACGGTTTCGTTGCTGCTGGTCGGTTCGATGGGCGCGGTGGCGTTCGCGGACGATGAGGCTCCCGACGGCGGTGAGTCGGCGGGGTCGTCCGGCGAGTTGGCCGACAAGCAGATGCAGCGTGCACAGATGCTCGCCGACTTCTTCGCGCCGCGGTTGCCCGGCGACGTTGACATTGCCGACGGCAGCGAGCCCGATCAATCCGCCGATGACGATCCAGCCGTCGAAGCACTCGCCGGCGAGATCGTCGACCTCCGTGCAGGTGATGACGTCGTCGGATGGGGGGCTCTGTACAAGCTCTTGTTGCTGGCGGAGTACCGGGAGCAAACGCTGACTGACGTCATTGCCGGATTCGAGGGCGATGGCTGGGCGTTTGGGCAGTCTCTGAAAGAGATGCGCGAAGACGACGAGTGGCAGTCCGAGAACGACACCCCGCGGAATTTGGGCCAGTTCAAGAAGGAACAGCGCGCCGAGCAAGCGAAGCCGAAGGCCAAGCACAAGAACAAGAACAAGGACAAGGACGACTGAAGTACCGGATCGGTGCTATTTCTGCGGGGATGGTGGGTGCGTTCCGTCATGTGTCGTTGACCGGTGATCGCGAGGCTCATCGTGGACTCAGGTGCGCGTGGTCGCACGTGGAGCGATGTCGCAGCCGTCGCCGCTAGCGGTTGTCGAGGTCCCAGCGCTCGATGAGGTTCAGATATCGCCCATGTGTGCCGATGCCGGGAGAGAGGCGAGAAGCTGAGAGCGACAATGACCGACGGTCAACGTTTGGCGAATCTGGAACAGAACGTCGAGTCTCACGATCGGCATATTGGGGACCTCTGCCGCTCGATCGAAGCGCTCCATGCTCTCATCGACGAGGCTCGTCTCGAGCAGATCCGAAGGGTGGTTCGGTCGGGCAGCGATCCTTCCTCAGCGAACGGGCGGGGCGAGGTCGTGTCATCCCGACCGTCGTCGGAATCGATCTAGCCGCCACTCGAACGGGGAGCGGCCCCGAAAGACCATCCGGTTCGCCCGAATGTGCCGACACCACCGGTTAGAGATCTTCTGACACGCCTCGGCGCGAACTCGTTCAGTGTCTGGCACACTTACCATCGTGCGAGGGAGGACCTGTGAACGACTGCCCATTCTGTACCCGCATCCAAGACGGTGAGGTCATCGAGCAATCGACGTTCGCGGTGGCGTTCGCCGACGCCTTCCCGATCTCGCCGGGCCATACGCTCGTCGTGTCGCGGCGGCATGAGGCCGACTTCTTTGCGTTGTCGGACATGGAGCAGGCCGGAATGTGGGTTGTGGCGCTGAGAGCCAAGGACCGGATCTCGGCCGACCACGAACCGACGGGCTTCAACGTGGCGATCAATGTGGGTGCCGATGCCGGCCAGACGGTGGACCACGCCCATCTTCACATCGTTCCGAGATACACGGGGGATGTGGATGATCCACGCGGTGGCGTGCGGTGGGTTATCCCTGAACACGCCCGGTACTGGAACTGAGCAACACCGCGACCCGTCGTCGGATGCGGAGCATCCTGGCGCAACCCAGCGGCTCGGAACGTTGCGGTCACCGAGACGGAAGCGCGGAGCCTTGGTCAGCGATCAAGAGACAGACACTGGCGATCCCCTCAGGTGCCGGGTTTGCGGTACGGGTCGAGACGCACGGCGAAGGGCCACCACCAGGCGGTACTCGGTCGGGGGGCTGAGGGGGTCCTTGAGTTGACACCGTGAACTGCTCGCGTTGGCGGCGTCAGAGGGTGAGAGAGGCACCCCCCTCCGGTATGCCCCTCTCTGGTTGGTGTCGGGCTCAGATGTACCCGAGTTCAACGCCGATCGTTGTGTAGAGCGCCATGTTGTCCATCAGCCGGCCGCCGGTGACCATGACTTCGATACCAAAGTCGCTGACTGAGAACACGGCCGTGTCGACGATCCTGCGAACGTCGTCGAGTTCGAGGATCTCGTAGGCGGCGGGGATGGTTTCGGTCTTGACGATCATCATCCCGCCGCCGATGAGGTGGTGGAAGACTTCCGGTTCGGCGCATTTGCCGTCTGCGGCGAGGGTGCCGAAGGTGGTGAGTGCGGTGGCGAAGACTTCCATTGCCTTGGCTTCACGATCCGGTATCGGCGTCGTGTAGCTGATTACGAGTGCAGCGTTCCACGTCATTGTGTACCTCCCTTCTCGCGTGGATGCACTTCCCCCTATTCCTAACAGACCGGTCGGCGGAGCGGAAGGGCGTGCGATCCGGCAGGCTCCTGGTGGTTGGCATGCGTCGTTCGACCTTGTTGTGGCCCATTCCGAAGGACCACCGCAATCCGGCTGGGTGTGACGACGTTGGTCGGAGCGCTACGCGTACCTCCACGGTCTCGCATTCTTCGCACCGACGGCGACCCCCCAACGAGGCCCAATTCGACACCGACCCACTTGTCCAGAAGAAGAGCGACACGTCTACGGCCACGGCCCCCTGGGGTATCCAACAGGCAGGGCGGGTATGGGTGGCCTATGACCCATCCCTACCCTGGAGCGTGGCGATCTGGCTACTGGGTCGGGTCGGGCCAGATCGGCGACCAGTCCGAGTTTCCGCCGCCCGGGCCCGGGGACGACGCGGGGCCTGCGTTGTTCCACGCATTGTCAGGTGCGCGGGCACCGGCCTGGTTGTTGCCCGGCAGGAACGACCATCCAGATGCGATCGGTCCTATCACCGACACGCCGTGCGCTCCGTTGTGGGCGTCGGCGTTCGCGACGCCGTCTCCCACCGCGGGGCACAAGAACGCCCCGTTCGTTGCGGGACCGTCGGGCGGTGCCGCGAACGCGACCGACTGGGTCGCCGCAAACGCTCCGACCACCACGGCGACGACCGCCAGCGTGCGCTGCATACGTCTGTTCATCGCAACTCGCATCTCCGTTCGGGAACGTCCCGAACTGTCAAAGTCGAACGTACGGCACCCATATGAACGCACCAGGAACGGGCGCCTACCAATTCATGAACTCGGTGGAGCGCAACCAGGGGACCGACCGGGCGAAGGCCATCGACGAACCGCGTCACTCCGCGTCCGCGGGCTGCCGACGCGACAGACCGAGAAGCTTCGCTGTCTGAGCACCGTTGCACCGCTCGCTCATCTTCCTCACGGCCGGCAGGGCGAGTGTGCAACTGACGGTGGCCGGTTACAGCGGGGCTGTCGTCTTCTTGCGTAGTTTCTCATACGGTGTGTCGCCTGCGAGTCCTCCGTGGGGTCGGTTGAAGTTGTAGAAGTCTTCCCATTGTTGGAGTCGGTCGTTGAACAGGTTCGTGTCGTCGATGACGACGCCGTCGAGCATCCGGTAGAACTCTTCTTGGTCGATGCGGTGGGAGCGCTCGACCTTGCCGTTGAGTCTGGGTGTTGCGGGCTTGATGTAGACGTGACCGACGCCGGCGTCCAGGACGTGGTAGTGGAACTGGGATTGGAACTCGGCTCCGTTGTCGGTCTGGATGACGTCGACGCGGAACGGGAGTTTCTCAAAGACGTAGTCGAGGAACCGGATCGACGTGTCTTGGTTGCAGCGGTCGTAGATGCGCAGTACCCGGATGCGGGTGCAGTCGTCGATGGCGGTGTACTGGTAGTACTTGGTCCGCTTCGTGCCCTGTTTGCCCAGGAACTTGACGTCGACCTGCACTCGGTGGCCGGGTTGTGGCTTCTCGTACCGTTTCCACCGCTGTTTGGTGGGTTTGTGCCGCTGGGAGGTGGGAAGCCGGTTCATGTCGAGGCGTTTGAGGATCCGCCACACCCCAGACGGACTGATCGTGATGTCGTGATATCGCTTGAGATACATGGCGATCTTGTGCGGCCCGAAGTGATAGTTCTGGCGCAGATACATGATCTTGCCGACGACCTCGGAGTCGGTCTCGTTCGGTGAATGGTGCGGACGAGACGAACGGTCTCTCAGACCTGTCTCACCGTACTCGTCGAATCGGTTCCGCCACTTGTAGAAGCAGTTGCGGCTGATCCCGTAGTAACGGCATGTCATCGCGACGTTGCCGGTCACCTCTTCGGCGTGACGCAGGATCGCAAGCCGATGGCGCACCAGGCGCCGCTGTTCGTGTTCGGTCATCTCGAGCTCCTTCCTCAGAGCCCTCGATGTAACCAACCTCTGTCAGTTCTATAAGACGTAGTCACACCGCGGGTCCTCTCAGTTCTCGGGAACTCGATGTAGGGAATCGGGATACGTCAACTCAAATCGAGCAATGTGGCTCAGGTTGGCGCGGCGGCACCGTTGAACTCGGAGTGCGGGACTGGATCGGAGCACCCAGAGATGGCGGCCGCTGGGCGGGCGATCTCGATTGCGTTGCCGGGTTTGTCAGGACGCCTGATCGGGTGCATCGCGGTCGCTTGGGTCTTCATCGAGCACCTCGACTTCGACGCCCTCGTCCGTCTCGTCGTCCTCGCCGAACACGTCAGCGGCCAACGAGACCCGGTCGTCGAGTTCGGCCTCGTCGTTCGCCGGATCGGGTTCGTGTGGATGCGGCTCACTGCCCTCGAGCCCGTTGTCCCGGCGGGCGGCGCGCACACACTGGGAGATGCTGTGCCAGAAATGTTCTTCTTGATCGACCGTGTCGACGAAGCCCGACCGTTCCAGAACGTGCTCGACATGGTGCAGGACCCGGGCGAGATAGATCTTGATATCGCGCTTCGCGAGCTCGTCGGCAAGGTGCCGCAGAATGTCGGCGCTCGTCGTATCGAGGCGTGTCGTGGCCTCCAGGTCGAGCACGAGCGCCCGCGTGTCGGGCCAGTTCTCGACCTCGGCGAGCAACCGCTCCTCGATGGCCGTCGCGTTCGCCCAGAACAAAGGCGCGTCGAGACGCACGACCACAACACCTGCAACCGGTAGTCGGTCGGGATGACCACGAACTCGGCCCCAGGCCGCCTTCTCCTCGCTGATCTTGCCGAGCACCTCGATGCGCGGTGAACTCGAGCGGTAGATGATCGCCAGTAGCGACACGGCGATCGCAATGCCCAGCCCGAAGAGCGGTCCGAATAGCAGGACGGATGCGGCCCCCACCACAGCGGCCACGAAATCGGCGGTGCGGACGTGGCGATACCGGCGTACCGCGGTCATGTCCATCAGCCCCCACACTGCTGCGACGACGATGGCGCTGAGCACGGCCAACGGCAACTCGGTGAAGAACCAGGTGAACGCTATGAGCACCGCGACGACGAGGCCGGCCGCCGTGAGGCCCGTCACCTGGCTGTGGCCCCCGGCCCGTTCGGCGGCCGCCGTCTTCGACAGGCTGCCGGTCACGGCGAGTCCTCCGGACAGGCCGGCGGCAACGTTGGCGACGCCCATCCCGACCAGCTCTCGTTCGGTCTCCACCCGGTAGCCGCCAAGCGTCGCGAACAGACGGGTCGCGGCGAGTCCCTCGGCCAGGGCGACGAGAGCGAGCGACACGCCACCAACAACGACCGCTCCAAAATCGTGCGCGGGAATGAAGGGC
The DNA here is from genome assembly GCA_963700375.1 of uncultured Actinomycetota bacterium. GTDB lineage: Bacteria > Actinomycetota > Acidimicrobiia > Spongiisociales > UBA5794 > JAHEEL01. The sequence goes on along the minus strand of CAVOXF010000006.1, from coordinate 729,334 downwards.
AGGCCGATCGGCGGTAGGCCGGCTGGCACGTGACCGACGACTGCCACCCCCTTGGTTGCGAGGTCAAGGAATTGCGAGGCTGCAACGCCTGCGACGAGAGTGACGAGGCCCCACGGGACCTGGGGTGCGATCCTCCGGCCACCAAACAGCAAGGCAAGGGCGATTCCACCGACGATCGCAGTCAGAACGTGGGTCTCGTCGATGTTCTGGATCGTGCGAACGAGCACACCGATCATGTCGCCGGGCGGCTTGGGAATGCCCAGCAACGTGGGCAGTTCGCCGATGATGATCGTCACAGTCAAGCCGAAGACGAAGCCCGTCACGATCGGCTTCGACAAGAATTCGGCCAGCCACGCGACCCGCAACAGGCCGATCGCCGCTAGGACGATCCCCGCAGCGATCGCCAGCGCGGCCGTGATCGCGACCGCGTCCTGCGGGTTGTCGCGAGCGATGTCGGCGACCAACGACCCGGAGACGATCGCCACGGTGGACGCCGGGCCAACTATCAGTTGCGGCGACGAACCCAATACTGCGTACGCGAGCAGCGCCAGCGGCACGGCGTACAACCCGACCTGCACCGGTACGCCGGCGATGCGGGCGTAGCCCAGCGACTGCGGCACCAGCAACGCCGCAACTACCGCCCCCGCCAACAGGTCGCGGTGTAGCCGGCTACGCCGATACTCCGGCAGCCACCGCATCATGGGAACGACCCGCGCCGTGGTCTTCCAACGCTCGCTTCGTGTTGTCGCGTCGGTCAACAGCGCATCCCTCCGCTCCACGGTCGCGCCCGCCATCAGCCTCTGAGAACCCTACACAACCGTTGGGATCGGCTTCGGAATGGCCGCGGCGTCGCGACTTCACATCCGAAGCCGAGCCGCCTTCGAGACGGCGTCGGAGTGCAGGACGGTCTCGCCCCGCCTGTGCGGTGTGCGGACCGGGGGGAGGGGGAGGGAGACGTGTTGGGGCGGCGTACCGTTCACGGAGGACGGAGCGCAGGCCTTTGCCGCGGCTCGAATAGGTTGAAGTGTCGCGGGCGACTACTCGGTGGGGAGAACCGGCTCCGCCTCGCCTCGGTAGTAGGCCCACTCGTCGACTTCGGTTCCATCCGAGAAGACGCAGTAGCCGGTCTGGTTGCCGCCGTCGTCGGTTCGTATGTCCACGGTGCCGCCTTGCTCCTGGCAATAGACTGATGCCGGGTTGGCGAGTCCTGGCTGCTCGTCGTCTTCATCGTTGCCGCCACATCCTGAGACACTCAGGACAATGGCAAGCGCGATGGCGATAGCGCGCTTCATGTTGTCCTCCTCGGGGTGCCGAGCCTCGATGCAGTCGAGCGGGGGATCCCCTCTCTGACCACCGGCCCGCGGGCCCAGGTTGCTCCGACCTTACGCCCCTTTGACGCTGGGAGAAGCCGCTGCGGTTCCTCCGAACACCTCGATCCTACGGCTGGATCACTCGCTTGACCTTTCTTGCTTCTGCGCCTGTGCATTCAGCTGTGCGGAAGCGCCGGCCGGTTGTCTTCCGAGAAGAGCGTTGCCGTGACCCAGTGGTGGGATGCGCAGTTTGCGGATTCCGCCACCAGCACATGTGTGCCGATACGGGCGGTCGGTCGGACCGGCCAACCCGATTGCCCTTCGTCCGTCACGTATTCATTCGTCCCGGTGTCCGAGTAGCGTTGGCTTTCAAACCGGAGGGGTGATGAATATGAACTTGACGGCAGGGAAGCACATCGGAACCGTCGTGCTCGCCGATATCTCCGGGTACACCGTGTTCCTGGAGGGCGTCAGGCAGGAGCACGCCAATGACTCCTTCGCTGACGGTCAGATCCCGTACGCGTACGGGTTGATGTCCAATCTCCTTGGCGGGATCGTGGAGCAGATCGATCCGCCGTTCACGCTCGTCAAGTTCGAAGGCGATGCCGTGTTCGCCGTGGGCGAGGATGGTGCGGTTCTGAAGGGTGCGGCGCTCGTCGACCGTATCAAGGGCTGCTACGACGATTTCGTGGAGCGTCTGGACGAGGCCGGGTTGACGTGGACGTGCTCGTGCAATGCGTGCGAGGTGAAGAAGACCCTCGACCTGAAGTTCGTTGTTCACCATGGGAACTACGTCGTGCAGTCCATTGGCACCCACGTCGAAGTGCTGGGACCAGACATCACAACCGCACACCGGTTGCTGAAGAACTCGGCGGCCGGCCGGGTCGGTTCACCGGGATACGTGCTGTTCACCGAGGCGGCCGAAGCGGCGCTCGACCTCGTCCTTGACGATGGCATTCGGTTCACGGAGCCGATCGAGGGCGCCGAAGCCGTTGGCACGGTCTCGATTCCCCTCGGGACCTGAACACTGGACCCGCCCACCCGGCACGGCAGCCACGATCACCTGGAATCACCGCCAACACGGTCGGGTGTTGGCGGGCCAATCGGGTCTCCGGTCGGGTTCGGAGAGCGGTGGCTACGACGTCGGGGCTTCGCGCGCCCCAAGTTGGGTCTGTGGGCGGCCATCGTCCGTCTTCTCTCGGGCGTCTGAGATCGCTGCCGGAGTGGGCACAACCACGCATCCTCACGAGTGCTCGCCGGAGCGAGGAGACCAGCTCTCGATAGGCTGATTCGCACCGCTTCTGGGTGGACGGGCACGCTCAGTCGGGTTGACCGGTCATCGTTGAGGTCATGAACTGGTCGATTCAACAAGGCTCCCGAGTGCACGGAGATCGGACCTGGCCCGGCGCAATATGAGCGGCTTCAGCAGTGGAAGCGTCAGTCGAGTCACGGGGCTCGTCCCTCGTCCAGACCAGCTGACGGTCATCCGTGTTCCGGTCGCCAATGGTTCGAGCGAGGTCTCGACGGTTGCCGTCAACCCGCCGCCCGTTACTTCCGACAGGTAGTGACGGTTCGGGGTGACAGCGATGAGGCGGTCCTGGAGTGTGTACCGTCGTCGCCCTTGCCCATAGTGTGCCAACCCCACGCTTCCGGGTTCCCCCGCGACGCCCTGAACGAGTTCCAGCTGTACCAGGCCGCTGGTCCAGACCGGAGCCGCCTCGGCGTCGAGGAGGACCGACGCAACCGCCTCAGGGGTGGCGCCGATGTCCACGACGGTGACAACGTTGGGCACATGTCCATTAGATCACTGGGTTCCGCACTTCGCAATCAACCATCTCGGGGTCAGTCGTGACCGACCTGCGGGAAAGCCGGACCGGTTCTCCGTTGGCAGTGGGCTCGGATTCGGAGAACCGGGCCGCCAGGCACCGCGGAGCAGCGCCCCGAGCTGAAACGGGGCTGTTCTCGGGGCCGCCCTACCAGTTGGCAATCATCGTTTCGAGGGCTGCCACGAGGTTGACGATTCGTGAGGGTGCGACTTGATCGGGGGTGTCGGTGTCTGCGTGGAAGAGTTCGCCGAGCATCTCGACGACGAGTTCTGTTGTGAACGCAAGAGCCGGGCGGCCCTGCATCGCGAAGATCGCGTGGTCGCTCTGGTACCACGGCGGCCCCTCCTGGAGGTCGTCAAGAGTGCCGAACTCCGCCCGGATGGCGTCGGCGCGATGAGGGTCAACGTTGTAGAACGAGAAGGCGGTATCTCCCCGCCGATAGCCGGCTCCGTCGATGTTGATGAAGAGCTCGATGGCGTCGAGGCGGCCGACGTTGGCTGCAAGCCAGGCCACTTCTCCAGGTCCGGCGAAATGGTCCTCCCCGTTCACCGCGAGCATTTCAATCCCGATCGGTAGGTCGTCATGTGTCCCGAGCCGCTCGGCCAGCATGACCAGCGCAGCGACTCCGGTTGCGTTGTCGACCGCACCGGGTGTCCCGGGCTTGGTGTCGATGTGGGCACACACGACAAGCCTCGGATCGGCTGGACCTTTTCGAGCCACGATATTGCGGGCAGTAGACGGTATCCGACGTGCTTCGATCGAAACCTGAGCGACCTTCCCATCCGATGCGAGGAGAACGCCGGCATCGGACGGGCGTACGGCCGCTACGGGTATCTCGAAGTCACCGTCCTCGATCCAGGGGAACGGGTCGAGAGCACCACACAGCTCCGGGTACTTCCCCGTGACCGCGACGATCGCGACCGGTCGGGCCGTTTCCAGGGCTTCGATGATGACCGTGTGCTCCTCGGATCCATAGAACGGATATCCCTTCGGGGTCAGCGGCTCTGAGACGAGATCACCGGCGACGACGAGGATCGAGCCCGTCAGATCACGATGAGCCAGATCCGCGGTGGTGGTGACCACCCGAACGGGGGCGCTGGCATTCACACCGAACCCGTACGGACTCGGCACAAGCGGGACGGCGTCGGCGCCAACTCTGAATACTGCATCCCCTCCGGTCCAGTCCAGACAATCGAAGGCCGGCAGCGACACCTCCCATCCTGCCGCACGGAGCAGTGCGGCTACGAGATCGACGGCTTCGTCGTTCCCGCTACCTCCCGGGCGACGATCAGGAACAACGGAACAGAGCCGCTCGACAATCTCCAGCGCACGATCCTCCAAAGCGAACTCCCCGCAATCAACGACTACGAATCATCGCAGACGACGGCACCTTCCGACCGGGAGGGATGGTGTCGGGTTCCAGATTCATGTGATCGCCAACTCGGACAGACAGAGCGCCAGATCTTGGTCGCCGCGCTATCAGCGGAATGTCGAGGATTCAAGCAGCGGCGCTTCCGACAGAATCGCGCCTCGATGCCGGTCGTATCCGTGCCGGGCGCTCAGTCGATATCGCCGAAGCGGAGTCGATCCCTCTGCCAGTCGGCCGGTCAACCCGCCATCTGAAAACTCCGGCACAGGGCGACCCCCGGTAGGAGATATCCGACAAGATGCCAACGCAGGATCAGACTCCGTGGCCATGGGCAGACCCGACCAAGGACCACTAGCGGGCGCGGGTATCGGTCCCAGCATCGTCGCTCGGAACCTGAGATTGCCGAAGCCAACGGTCCAGTTTGCGGGCCCCCAACCGCGCCAACCAGCGAATCGTCGTGGGAAGGCTCTCCGGCACCTCGGCCGCCATGACCGCATAGCGGAACAGAGCTATCGCCGTGCCAGAGGCCGTCGACCTTTGGCGCCCCTCAGCCGTCTGCACCCACCCCACGAGCGTGCCTCGCTGGAGAAGACTGCTCGGCCCACGCTCACCGTTTCTCGGCAAGGAGTCGGTCGAGGTAGATCGACTTCATTTGCCGGCTGGCGAGCGTCTGCTTGACCGGGGGCGCCCTCAGGATGACGCCCAGGATCGCCGCCATTGCCCGATGGCTGGCCAGGGCTTGGTTGTCGAAGATCAGGTTCTGCAGCTTCCCGCGCTCGATGGCCATCATCACGGCCCGACGCGTCGAGTCGACCGGGGTGATCACCCGTTCCGATCGAGCGACCAGCCGGACCCCGTCCCGATCGCAGGTGCGGACACAGACGCCGCAGCCGAGGCAGAGGCGCTCGTCGAGCTTCGCTCGCTTCTTCTTCGGGCGCCGGGGGTCATTGGCCGAGGTCAGGCTCATCGCTTCCACCGGACAAGCGGTGACACACTTCCCGCAACCGTTGCATTGCCCGACGTCGACCTCCGGGAGGTAGTTCGAGGTATGGATCGGATTGAGGACGCCGAATCGGCGCGCCGCGATCATCGCCTCGCAGCAGCAGCCACAACAATTGCAGATGAAGTTCGGATTCCGTTGGATGTTCTCACCGAACTGGATCAGGTTCCCTTCCTGGGCTTCGGCAAGGAGGTCGAGCCCCTCCTCGACGTCGACCTCGCGGGCGAAACCGTGCTTGACCAACGACGCAGCCGTGTTGTTGAAAGTCATGCAGATCTGGCGCGGCGCGTCGCAGCCGCGCCCGACATGGTCCATCTTGTGGCGGCAGTAGCAGATTCCAACGGCGCGGTGCGAAGCGCCGCGGACGACCTCGCTCGCTCGCTCGTAGTCCAGTACCTGGATTCCGTTGTCGAACGGCAGGACCGCCTCTTGGACGAACACCCTGCCGAGCTGCGTCTGACCTTCGGCGAACAGCGCCTTGATGAAGTCCTCCTCCACGTTGAGGTACTGGTAGAACAACTCGGAGAGCACCTTCTGGTCGAGATCACCGCGCACGCGCATGAGGGAGAACTCGAAGAACCCGGCCATAGGAGGCGGCAGCACGAACGTTCGCTTGCCATTGGCGGATTCCATGTCGAGCAGGACGGCGCGTCCCGCCAGTTCCTCGAGAATCGCCGTGGCGGCGGCCGGCGTCGTCTTCCAGACGCGGGCCGCTCGCTTGGCCGTGAACGGCCGGATCGGGAGGAGCGCCACGAGCCCGGCCTCTCGTTCGCTGAACAGCATCTTCAAGATGGCGTGGAGAACGTCGGAGGGCGGCGCACCCTGGGGGAAGCGGTTCAGGCGATCGACGAGCTGCGCGTATCCCGCTTGTGCCGTTTGATGCGCCATGCGTGGCCTTCTCTCGCGCCAGGGTCCTAGTCTCCCCGATTCTCGGTCGGCGGTCTAATCGCGATTCGGTTGCGTGATCTCGGGCAGTCGCTGCGCTCCAGGCTGGCTAGGAAGTGGTGACCGGTTGGCCGTTCGCGGCGCGTTGAGCGATGGTTCGAGTGATGTGTTGTGCGTCTTCGTCGACGCCGAAGATGATGGCTGACTTGCGTTTCGACAGCCACGGGAACCCGATGAAGTAGATGCCGTCGATCGTGCCGACGCCTCGTTCGTGTCTCGGATTGCCCTCGTCGTCGGTGACGGCCGGGTGTATCCAGGAGAAGTCGGCGGTGAACCCGGTCGACCAGATGACGGTGCCGACGTCGGCCGCGTCGAGGTCGAGGGTTGTGCGTGAGGGAACGGTTTCGCCCGCCGGGACCGGTACATCGGCAGGATCGGGCTCGGGTTCGGGAGCGTCAAGGTCTTCGCTGTCGACATACCGGTTGATGCCGTCTTTGAATTCTCGGGATTTCGCGTCGGCGTGCTCGATGTACTCCATGACCCTGTCGTCGGTGATGAGCGTCCGGCCTTGGACATCGACAAGGCGGCCCATGAGTCGTGCTCCGTCGCGAGACAGTTGCTGGTAGCTGACGGTGTGGCCCCGGGCTCCGACGCCGGACACCGTGGGGTTCCTGGTTCGCAGTTCGGCGGTATCCGCAACATCGTTCGGAACGGTGTCCCAGAGCCCCATATCGAGCCACCAGTCCATGAAATCGCGTCCCCGGTAGCTACGCGGCAGGCGCGCGACCTTGCTGATCGAGAAGTAGACGGTGCGGTTCGCGGCGAGCAGGTCCTCAACGATCTGTGCACCGGACTGTCCTCCACCTACAACGACAACCGAACCTGCCGGCAAGACATCGGGAGACCGGTAGTCGCCGGTGTGAATCTGAAGGATCCGTTCCGGGATCTTGGCGCCAACCGGTGGAATACGCGGTGACTGGAGAATCCCGGTGGCAATAACGACCGCACCCGCGTCAAACAGAAGAGGGTCGCCGGTCGAGGCCTCGCCAACAACCAGGAACCGACCATCGCGGTCGGCCTTCTGCACTCGGGTGATCGTCACCCCCGTCCGCACGGGCAGTTCGAAATGGTCCACATATGCCTCAAACGATTTCGTGAGCTCACCGTGGGTCATGAACCCGAGCGGATCGGTGCCGACGTAGGGGGCTCCAGGCAGCCCATTCATCCAATTCGGGGTGTTCAGCGTGAAGCTGTCCCACCGCTGCGTCCGCCATGTCTCTCCGACATGGCCACGCTCCAGAACTACGAAATCGAGACCTGCCTCCACCAGGTAGAACGCGGTGGCGAGACCCGCCTGGCCACCTCCGACAATCACCACGTCCACCGCAACCGTCGCCATCAACTGCACACCGCTAGAAGCCGTCGTCGCATGGAACCCTCCCCGGTTCGGTTTGCCCGCATCGAGTGGGCTGGCCCCAAACATACGCACCCCCTCGCCGCCCTGGGCGAGAAGCTCAAGACCCACGCAGAGAATCGCGGCCGTGCCGCGCGGCATCGAACGGCTAGGTCTCCGCAGCACCGCCGTGACCCCATTGCATTCGCGGGCGGGGTGAGCAGCTCGAAGACAGATCCGAGCTCCCAGTGCTGTGCCGATCTACATCGTGCGCAGCGATGCTCCCATCTCTCGGGCACCGGCCTCGACTTCTCCATCCGGCTTGCTTCGGTCTCTTGTGGCGCTTCCCGTCCGAAGCATCTCCAACCGGCGGTCTGCTCCAAGCGGAGGGACGATTGCAGACGCAACGGTGCGACGGACACTCGAAACGTCCTCGGGCGGAGACCCGGCCGGCTGTCACTTCATGCTCTGCCGGATCGGCATCGCTCGTCGAATGCCTGCAGGTGAACGCTCCAACGTCCTTGGCGGGTTCAGTTCACCCTTCAACCGCACACCGGACGGATTCCAACATGGGGAGCCGCCGGCGCAATATGGGGGGTTCTCTCCGATGCGGGCCGGCGATTCTTGAGAGACCATGGCTCCACTGAACACAGGCAAGACGAAGGAGCGTCCAGATGTTCTACATGCAGAACAAACTGATCGAGTCCATCCAGCAGGACCGGCACCGCGAAGCCGCCGCCGAGCGACTGAACGCCTCGATGCGTCCCCCAAGACGATCCCGCCACCTGTTCAAGGTGCCAACGACCGCCATCGACACGGTGAGGGCATCTCGGTCGACGATGCCCCGCACGATTGGGTGACTATCGGCAACTATCTCGGGGTCCCACGGAGTCGGTCATCGCGAATCGGGCCGACGACGAGGAGCCCTCGTGGCGAATCACCGTCAGCGCGGCGATTTGAGTCAGCGGCGATCGTCACCGCACCGGCACCCCCGTCGCTCAGCGGCTTGAACACACGCAGTGCGCTGGCCGTCGAAGAGCAGCGACTCCGACAATCCGAGCAGCGCGCCGACGGGACGCGCTACGGCGATTGGGGTACGCTCAGAATGTGGATCTTCTCGAACGAGCGGCAGATCTCGCGGTGCTGGACAGCGCCCTCGCGGACGCCGGGCGCGCTTCCGGCTCCGTTGTCCTCGTCAGTGGAGAGGCGGGTATCGGCAAGACCCGTTTGGTTCGATCGTTTTCTCACAATCACCGAGACGATGCTCGCATCCTGTGGGGTGCGTGCGACGATCTCTCGACCCCGAGGACGCTCGGGCCGTTTCACGACATAGCGATCCAGGTGGACGGTGTCCTGAAGGATGCGGTCGTCGAAGGGAAGCGTGGTGATGTCTTCGATGCGGTCCTCGATGTGGTTGCCGAGGGAAGTCGCACGACCGCTGTGATCGTCGAAGACGTCCATTGGGCCGACGGAGCCACTCTCGATGTTCTCAAATTCCTGGGTCGCCGCATCGACCGAGTCCCGGCGACCGTGATCCTCACGTATCGCGACGAGGAAGTGCCGGACGACCATCCCCTGATGCTTGTCGTTGGTGACCTGCCGGCGTCCGCCGTGCATCGCGTTCATCTGGCGCCGCTGTCGATGGCGGCGGTCAAGGAGGTAGCGGTCGGCTACACAGGCTCCGTCAAAGGTCTGTACGACAAGACGCGGGGGAACCCATTCCTCGTTACAGAGGCGTTGATGGCTCCCGGTGACGACGTACCCCTGAACGTGCGTGATGCCGTTCGAACCCGCGCCTCACGCTTGTCGGCGACCGGGAGGGCCGTGGCCGAGTTGATCTCGGTCGTGCCGGGTCAGACCGAGCGTTGGTTGCTCGAGGCGCTTCCCGAGTACGGATCGGGGGCACTCGATGAATGCCGCCAGCGCGGACTCATCGAGTTCGATGGTGCGGCCGCGTGGTATCGCCATGAGCTCGTGCGCGGCGCCATGGAGGGGTCGCTGACGTCGTTGCGACGCCGAGGATTGAATGAGTTCGTGATCAAGATCCTTGTGAGTCGGAACGCGGACATTGCCCGGATCGTTCACCATGCTCGGCAGGCCGGCGACGGGGCCGCGATCGCTCGGTATGCACCGGCGGCAGGACGACGGGCATCAGGAGCTGCAGCACACCGGGAGGCCGTGGCCCACTTCCGGATCGCCATTCAGTATGTCGCCGAATTCTCAGTCGAGGAGCGAGCGCAGCTGCTCACCGACTACGCCATCGAGTGCTATTTCACGAATGATGCGGTTGAGGGGCTGGCGGCGGCTGAACGGGCGCTCGTCCTGTGGCAAGAGCTCGGCGAAACCAATCGTGAAGGAGATCTGCTGCGGTGGCTCTCTCGGCTGCACTGGTGGCTGGGGCACAGCGAGAAGGCCGTGGAGGACGGCTTGGCTGCGGTCGAGGTACTCACGTCGGTCAGTCCATCGAAGGAATTGGCGATGGCCTACAGCAACCTGGCGCAGGTCTTCATGCTTGCGCAGGAAGCCGATGCAGCCGAGGACTGGGCGACAAGGGCGATCGCTTTGGCGCGAGAGCTCGATGATCAGGACACGCTCGCCCACGCGCTGAACAACCTTGGAAGCACGAGGTTGCGCGTTGGCGACTTGGGGGGATATGCCCTCCTCGAAGAGAGCCTTCGAATCGCAGTGAGGGAACGGTTCGATGACCACGCCGGCCGGGCGTACGCCAATCTCGTCTGGACCGCCCTCGATTATCGCGAGTACGACAGAGCAGAGCGGTACATCGAGGAGGGGCTTGCGTATGCCTGGAGTAGGGAGCTCGCCGGGTCCATCTACTACATCACCGCGGAGCGCGCCCGTCTGGGCTTCGAGCGCGGTCGTTGGCCACAGGCCGAACGGGACGCTCGTTGGGTGCTTCGTCGGCCGGAGGAACCCGGGATAACGAATATGCCCGCCCTCGCGACTCTGACCAGGCTGTACGTCCGCCGTGGGCAATCAGAGGTCGATCTGACTCTCGAAGAGGCCTGGCGGCTTGTCGAACCAACGGGCGAACTCCAAAGAATTGCGCCGGTCGCAGTGGCCCGAGCCGAACTGGCCTGGCTGCGTGACGATGTGCCGGGAGTCGGCTCGGCGATTGCTGACGCGTACCAACTGGCCTTGGCCGCCAGACAGCCGTGGATCACCGACGAGTTCGCATTCTGGATGTGGCGCGCCGGGCGCCCGATCGAACCGCTCCATGGATCGGAGACGCCGTACGCTCAGCAGATTGCCGGCAACTGGCGGGAAGCAGCGGAGGCGTGGGCGCAACTCGGTTGCGTGTATGAGCAGGCGATTGCACTCATGGACAGCGACGACCCGCCTCGCCTCCTCGAGGCGCTCGATATCCTCGACGGACTGGAAGCGGTGCCGGCTGCTGCAAAGCTGCGCCGGCGACTTCGCCTCATGGGTGTCCACGGCGTCCCCCGAGGTCCGAGGAAGGAGACTCGATCGCATCCTGCGGGTCTCACACCTCGACAAGTCGAAGTCCTCGAACTCGTGGTTGATGGCCTCACCAACGTGGAGATTTCCGAGCGCCTCTTCGTATCGCCCAAGACCGTTGACCATCACGTCTCCGCTCTGCTCACGAAACTGGGCGTCTCGTCACGGACAGAAGCTGCAGCGCTTGCCCGAGACCGGGGTCTTGTCTGACAGGTGCCGACCGGTGCCAGGCGAGGACAGCTGTGAACGGTAGACAACACCCCACCGAGCCGACGGAGTGCACGTTCGGCAGCGTGAGCTTCCAGATCCTGCACCCCGTTCTTCGACGCTGCTGCCGGCGCAGGCGCCTTCGATTGAGGCTCGCGGTGACCAGGTCTACCCGAAGCGCGGTGGTGGGCCAAGGTCCGGTTCCGGAGATGATTCCACCAGCAGCGTCGTTCGCTGCCCGACCTTCCGAGCCGGTCACCGTCCCCCTCCATCCGTTGGGACATGTTGGGGTCTCGCGAGAGTCCTCGAATCTACGCCGCCGTATTCAGAATGGCGGCCGCGCCACGAGGTCGGTAGCGGTGACGGTTCCGATGATACGGTGACGAGAATCGACGACCGGGATGGCACGTCCACGATGGTGATTGACCAACTCGGCTGCGTGGTCGAGGTCCTCCTCGGGGGAGAGGAACACGGGGCTCTCCATGACGTCACGAAGCTCCAGATCGGGTCGAGCTTCCGCGAGCGCCCTGTCTGCGACGAGACCGAGAAGTCGCCCGTCCTGGGCGACGATCAGGTGCCGGGAGTTGGTCAACCGGCGTGCGTCGGCCACGCGCATGTGCGGGCCGAATGCGGTGGCAGACTGCATGATCTGATAGACGCGCGTCGGAACGTGTTTGACGACGATCGTCCCGCTGGGGGCTTTCGCTCGGATGCGCGCACCTGGCCCGAAGAACTGACGTTGGAACCAAGCGCCGCCGGGAGCTCCAACGACCAGGAGCGCTCCAACCGGCAAGCCGCTGACCATCGCAGCAGGGTTGGGTGCTTGGACCGGCTCCACATCGATACCGGGCAGATGTGCGGTAATGCCGTTGAGGATCGCGAGCGCCCGGCCTCGTTCGCTGCTGTCGTGGTGGCCGTAGACGGCACGAACGGGAACCCCGAGCTGCTGAGCGAGAGCGTAGGCGAGGGTCGCAGCGAGGCGCGAGTGTGGGCCGCTGCCGACGGCGGCAACGATCGAACGAGTGGAACCGGGGGAGAATCCGTGCGGCACGGCAAGATTGCAGAGGTCAAGCGAGTTGAGGTGCCCGCTGACCAGCAGTGAAGCTCTGGTCCGAATGCAGGATTCGGCCACGTTGGCGCCGGCTTGCGTGGCCGTGCCTCCACCGAGTACTTCGGCAAGAACCTGGCATTGGGCACCGCGGGTCCACAGGACCCGGGGTGCGATGCCAGGCGGGTGAGCGGCTTCGGCTGTCGATCCAGGCGCCGCTCGTCGTTCAGGCTCCTCAGGGCGGCGGTCGTCGGAGGGTGCCGCCCGCCCGGGGAAGGAGCCAACCGCCGGTGTAGTCGCTGCACCAGTCATAATCGGATAGTAGTATCACGATAAGGCTGTCGTCAATTGCGTATCCGGTATTGGGCGCTGGACGGCGTCGTCTTCGGTGGCGGGGGAAGCGTGGAGGGCATCGACATCGTCGGGTCGTGTGCCTGCGTGAGCGCGCAATGTCGATGGTGCTCGAGGCGGAAGGTGCCACCAAGGCTTCTCCGCTGCTTCCCGAGCACGAGAGCTTGGTCCTCCTCGTGCGGCCGGTGCAGCTGATCGGCACCGTCGGCTCCTGCGACCGCGGTCGGGTTTCACGGAGGCGGAGTAGAACAATGACCACCGAACAGCGGCACAATGGACGTTTCCTACCAACCATGCCAGGGCGCTCATCCTCATCGCTGAGACTCCCAGCATCCGACGGCGCGATACTGCGGTCCGCACCCGCATCACCGAGCGCGCCGCCCAACGGATCGTCGGCGATCTCGAAGCGGACGGGTACCTGCCGCACGAAGAGGAAGAGCGGCGCAACCACGATGCCGTCCGCCCTGACACGCGCCCGCGACATCCCCTCGAGACTGAGATCGGGATCGGCGAATTCGGTGAGTTCATCTCCAATCGCCGTTCGTCCACCAAGTCGCGAATCGTTCCTGACGTGTCTCTCGAGGAGGCCTCGGTCGGCCACTGGGGTTCGTGGCCGGTCGACGCGGTCGCCCGGCATTACTGACCGAAGGAGCGTTCGGGTCTCGGCCTCCTGGGCGGTCCAGGATGTTGAGGCGATCGCGGTGACGCTTCTCGGGCGAAACGCCGGCGCTCCCTCGTGCGTTCCAAGGCGATGATCCGTCGAGCAACCGCTGCAACCTCCTCATCGGGCCGTGGGCCGCCCCAGTCCGGGCTACCGGGGCAGGCCGAGCGTCGCCTGCGGGGCCGGGCGGTGGACGCTCTCAGGGTGAGGCGCTGCCTGCCCATCCGATCCGAATCATGCCGTCTTGGCCGTGACCTGTCCGCCACCCATTCGGGTCACCGCGTGAATCCGGAGTCTGGGCGCGTCGTGCGGGAGTTCTGTCAGAGGCGTGACGTGGACGTCGAAGCCGCCCACAAGCGTGTCGGTGTCGACGTCAACGGCCCATTCGGGGGAGACCGTCACCTGGACGCCGCCCATCGTTGTCGTCACCAGCAGATCGGCCCCGTCTGGAGCGAGCGACGCGCCACGTAGGTCGAGATCGATCCCCCCCATCCAAGTGACGACGACACCCGATGTCAGGCTGACGGCACGGCTGCGGAACTTCCTTCCTCCGAACACCGCGGCAACCGTGAATGCGTCGCTGTTCCCGTCACCTTCGGACATTCGTTTCGACATGACGAGGCCGACGACAGAACCGATGATCTGAACGGTGACGATCGCCATGGCGAGGCGCAGAAGCTTTCGCCGCATCGAGGACTCCCTTCGCTACCGACGTGTGGTGAACCCAGTGTTCCGCCGCTGAGGCAATCGTACTGGTTCTGCTCTGCCCGCTTCGCAGCCCGCCGGATGTCGATCTGCTGCAATCGGGCCGGTCGCGGCAAGGCGCACGTGGCGTCACAGCACACACTTTGAATGGATTGGGAGGCGGATGTGACCGTCGCTAGCGTTCGAGGATGAGGCCGGGAACAAGCCATCGGACGCAGCCGCCACGTCGGATTGAGATGACACTTCGCACCTCAGCCTCCGTCGCGTTCGGACGGCCGAACCCTGCATGACCGAAAGCGGGCCTGCCTCTCCGAAGGTCCGGCTCGCCCTGCTCTTCTATGCGGCGATCTTCTTCGAGGGGATCATGCTCTCGTCGATCGGGCCGGTGCTCCCCGAGTTGAGAGACCGGACCGGGTCGACGCTCGGGGCGATCGGGATCGTGTTCACTGCCAACTCGTTCGGCTACATCCTCGGATCGCTCGCCGCGGGACGCAGCTTCGGTCGGCTCCCGGGCAACTACGTCCTCGCGGCAAGCCTCGTTTGGACGGCTGCGGTCGTTGCCTTGATCCCGTTCATCGGAGTGATCTGGCTCCTCGTCGTTGCCTTCGCCGCGTTCGGGTTCGCTCTCGGGTTCATTGATGTGGGTACGAACACCCTCATCGTATGGGTCTTCCGGAGCGACGTTCCTCCCTACATGAACGCCTTGCACCTGTCGTTCGCGATTGGGGCATTCGTCTCGCCGCTTGTCATCGATCGGTTCGCCGTTGTGAAGGGAGACGCTACGACCGCGTACTGGCTGTTCGCAGTTCTCATGCTGCCGGTTGCGCTTGCGCTGACGCGGCGCGCGAGTCCATCGCCACCCGGGGCGGTGAGCGACGCCCCTGCAGGGTCGGTGTTGGCTCGGTATGCCCTCTTCCTTGGTCTCATGGCGTTGTTCTTCTTCATGCACGTCGGCGCCGAACTCTCGTTCGGTGGTTGGATATTCTCGTACGCCGACGAGATCGGCATCGGGGGCGAGACAACCGGGCGGGTCCTCAACTCGGTGTTCTGGGGAGGGCTCGTGATCGGCCGTCTCCTTGCTATCCCGCTGTCGATGCATCTGTCATCTCGCTCGATGCTCCTCGTCGACCTTGTCGGCGCCGCGGCGAGTCTCGGCCTCATCGCGCTCTTCCCCGACTGGGCGCCTTCACTGTGGATCGGCACGATCGGATTCGGTGTGTCGATCGCTTCGGTGTTCGCGAGCGGCATGAACTACACAGAGGAGCGGATGCCAGTAACGAGTGGCGTGACCTCGCTGCTCGTCTTCGGCGCCGGACTCGGTTCGATGACCCTTCCCTGGGTCGTGGGTCGAGCGTTTGATGCGAGAGGCCCGCAGATGCTCATCTACTTGGTCGCGGGCACCATCGCTTGCGCCATCGTCGTGTTCGGCGTCATCGACATGATCTCCAGCCGCAGGGGATACGACCCGGCCGACCGGTGACTCAGGTCGGGGACGGGCGCTACGCTCGCCACATGAACGATCGCGCGGTGTCACTGCCCGACCTCATCGCCGGCCTGCCCGGACCGTGGCAGCCGGCCGATGCCATCCAGGTCAACGATGCCGTGGTTCGAGTTGCCAGACTCGACGGCGAGTTTCCCTGGCATCACCACGAAGAAGACGAACTCTTCCTATGTTGGGACGGGACGTTCCGCATTGAGATGCACGGCACGGACCCGATCACGCTCCGGCCCGGTGACGTCTTCGTCGTCCGTTCGGGTGTCGACCACCGTCCTGTTGCCGACGCCCCGGCGCACGCCGTGCTGCTCGAACGCCCCGAAACCCTCCAGTACGGGAATTGACCGACCATGGTTCTCGATGAGGTGTTCGTCGAAGCCGGCGGTCGGGAGATTCGCATCTCGAGTGCGGACAAGATCATGTTCCCTGAACAGGGGTGGACCAAGCTCGACGTCGTTGAGCACTACCTCATGTGCGCGACGGGAGCGCTGCGGGGCGTCTATAACCGGCCGTCGCTGCTCAAGCGCTGGAATCGGGGCGTCACCGAACCACCGCTCTTCGTGAAGCGCCCGAAGAACGCTCCCAATCTCGTCGACGTCCGTTTCCCTTCAGCCCGGCCGGGCCAGATGTTCGCGCCGCAAGACGAGGGCGATGTCCTCTGGATGGCGCAAATGAACTGCCTCGATCTCAACCCTTGGAACGCCCGGGCCGACGATCTGGAGCATCCCGACGAGCTGCGGATCGATCTCGATCCGACAGACGGCTACGAATTCGCGGCGACCCGCGACGTCGCCGTCACGGTGAAGGATGTACTCGACGAGCTCGGGCTGATTG
Organism: uncultured Actinomycetota bacterium; assembly: GCA_963700375.1. GTDB lineage: Bacteria > Actinomycetota > Acidimicrobiia > Spongiisociales > UBA5794 > JAHEEL01. The sequence continues at coordinate 712,773 of CAVOXF010000006.1, read as the reverse complement.
GATGGCCGAAGACCTCCGGAAACCGGGGGATACACATCTACGTCAGGCTCGAACGCTTGTGGGACTTCTTCCAGGTGCGACGCGCCGGCCTCGCCATCGCCCGCGAGGTGGAACGGCGCCATGGGCTGGCGACCACGGCATGGTGGAAGGAGGAGCGCGACGGCGTCTTCCTTGACTTCAACCAGAACGCCTGGGACAAGACGATCGCCAGCGCCTATTCGATCCGGCACACCGGCCTGGTCTCGACACCGTTCCGGTGGGACGAGCTTTCCACCATCGACCACCGTGCGATGGACATCATGAGCTTCAAGGAACGCTGGGCCCGAGTTGGCGACCTGACCGACGGCATCGACGAGGCCGCTTGCTCGCTCGATGCGGCTATGGCTCTTGTTGCTGCCGACGAAGAGCGGGGTATCGGCGACGCTCCCTGGCCGCCGCACTACCCCAAGATGCCCGGCGAACCGCCTCGTGTACAGCCCTCGAAACGGCGCGCCGAGAACTGGGAAGAGGACCCGGAGACTTAGGAAACAACCTCGCCGAAGCCGGCACCCTCTGGGCGCTCGAGCTGTTCCAGCGTGCACTCGTCGGCCGGCTTGTCGGGGCGCCACCGTTCGAATCGGGTGGCATGGCGAAAGCGGCCGTTCTCGAGTTGGTCGTAGCTGACCTGGACCACGACAGCGGGCGAAACCGGGATCCAGCCGAGTTCCTTGCCGGTTGACCAGCGGCTCTGGGCGCCCGGAACCCTGACTGCGTCGTCGCCTCCGAAGCTCTCGTCAGAGCGGATCTGCTCGAACTGGAGCAAGAGCTCGACCCTGTCGTGATCGGAGAAGCCGGAGCAGTGGCCCATGAAGTGGAGGTTGCGCTCATCGTCGAACAGGCCGAGCAGGATCGAGCCGATCTTGTCGCCGTCCTTGTGGACCCGGTACCCACCGACCACACAGTCACAGTCGCGCCGGTGTTTCCACTTGATCCAGACCCGCTTGCCCTCTTCATAGGCACCATCGTCGAGCTTGCAGATGATCCCATCACAGCCGGCGCCCTCGTACTCCGAGAACCACCGCTTGGCTTCAGCGAAGTCGCTCGTCACCGGGGAGAGGTGCCACGGAAACCCGAGGTCGCCGAGGAGGCCCTCGAGCCGCGTCCTACGATCGGACCAGGGGGCGGCGCGCAGGTCCTCTCCGCCGATGGCGAGCAGGTCAAAGGCCACCAGCTCGGCCGGAATCTCTCCTGACAGCCGCTCGATACGAGAGGCGGCGGGATGGATCCGACGCTGGAGGTGGTCGAACTGGGTGACGTCGTCGGCCACGACGACGACTTCGCCATCGACCACCGTCCCCGCCGGAAGCTGCTCGAGCGCGGGGAGCAATTCCGGGAAGTACCGCAGCAGTGGCCTGCCGTTGCGGCTCTCCAGCTTGGGCTCGGTCCCACCCCAGGCCACCGCCCGGAAGCCATCCCATTTGGGTTCGTACACCCAGCCTTCGCCGTGTGGCGGGGTCTCGCGCGCTCGTGCCAGCATGGGTTTGATCGGTGAGGCAAGCGGCCGGTCGGTCATCGGCCGAGCATACGCGTCCCGAGAGCTCAATACGGCCGCGTCCGCACCCGACCTGGGCTGAACCCTTGTGCGTGCGTGCGGCGTCAGGGTTGCTCAGGGTCGAGGTAGGGGGATACCCGATACCGGTCGGCGTGTACGGGTCGCATGATGCAGTCATCAAAGACATCTGAAGGGAGATGCAGAAGATGACAACCACTCAATCCACCATGGTCCCTCCCGTATCGAGCGTTGCCGGAAATGCGAAGGGGTGGGCGGCGCTCAGCCACCTGTCGGCCTTCGTGATGTTCCTCGGCGTTCCGGCCCTCATCGGCCCGTTCGCCATCTGGCTGTGGAAGCGAGACGACGCGTATGTCGATCAGCAAGGGAAGGAGGCGCTGAACTTCAACATCTCGTTCCTGATATACGGCATCGTGTCCGCGTTCCTCATCCTGGTCCTGATCGGACTCGTGCTCTTGCCGATCGTCTTCGTGACCTGGTTCATCCTGGTCATTGTGGCGGCCGTGAAGGCTTCGGCGGGCGAGGACTACCAATATCCGTTCACGATCCGATTCATCAGCTGACACCTGGTGAAGTTTCGGCGCCACTCACATCGGCGTATCGACAGACCCCGGGAGCCTGGCTCCCGGGGTCTGTGCTTCGATGGTTGCGTTCGCGGCGGTTCCTCACGGGCGACACGTGGACAGTTCTGGTCACCCGACACGTTGTCAACCATGCTGATCCAACCCGGTTCGGGGGCGATCGCCTCCGCCGCAGGCAGCCGATGCCGCGGGATCGCCTCCCATCGAAGGGGGTCACGGATCCGACGCGCGCCCGGGCATCGCGGCAATCTGAGAAACATCATTACCAAACGGGACAGTAGGGTAATGTATTTAGGTGACGAATACACTGAGCACCGTGCAACCGCGGCGAGGACGTCCGCGGGACCCGGCGGTCGATCGAGCGATCCTCGAATCTGCCAGGCAGGTCCTGGCGCGCCGGGGCTTCACCGGCACGTCGATGGATGAGATCGCCAGGACGGCCGGCGTCGGCAAAGACACGCTGTACCGAAGGTGGAGGTCGAAGGAGGTGCTCGTGCAGCACCTCCTCACGGTGCTGGCCGCCGAGAACGATCCGGTGCCGGCCGATGACGATCCGAGGTATGCACTCTTCGTGTTCCTCCAGGATGTCGTGCGGCTGAACACACGGTCCGACTTCGGTGCGATCCTCGCCGGGATCGTCGGCGAGTCGGCCCGCAATCCGGGACTGGCCGCGGCGTTCCATCGGTTTTGGGAGGAGCGCCGCCGCATCGCGGGCAGCCTCGTACGCCGGATCGTCGACCCCGAAACCTCCACGCGGGAGATCGACCGGATCCTGGATCATGTCCTCGGTCCCATCTACTACCGCCTACTCCTCTCCGGAGACCCGATCGACGACGAGTACCTATGGGGTCTCGTCATCGCACTTCCGTGGTCTGCGGGTGAACCAACCAATCAAGACGAAATCGCATGAAGAGAGAAGAAATGAAGACACAAGAACACATCGTCGCCGTGGTCGAACCGACCCGTGACGGGGAACCGACACTCGAAGTCGCTCAGAACGTCGTCAGCAGAGGAGGGCGAGCCACCGTGGTGGTTCTCGTCTCCCGAAAGACGATGAGCGACGTGCGGGACTTCGCCGAGGCCGAGAACCTCACCGTTCCGGACGCGAGCGAGATCTACTTCGAGCGCCTTGCCCAGACGTACTCGTCGATGATCGGCAGTTCGGACGCGTCGGCCGTCGTCACAGAGAACGCGTCGGCCGCCCGATCCGTGTTCGACCTGGCCTCACGCATCCGCCCGACCTCCATCGTCATGCCCCAAAGGGTGGCGAACCGGCGCGGCTGGCGGTCATCGGTAGCCCGGTCCGCGGTCCCGATTCTGATCACTCCGCCCTCAGCCAGCGCAGCCTGAATCACCTTTGGGTGAGCAGGTCGAGAGTGAGATTCGGCGCACGCCGGTGAAGCGCCGCCGAATCTCCTGCGATGCGCCCGCGAGCGGCGGAGTTGGCGGCCGTGCGCGATGAAGCCCCCGCGACCCCAAGGGACTCTCCTGGGGCCGACGGCACCGGTCGAGTGAAAGGCAGTCGCCGGTGGGTGGCAATCGATCGGAAGGTGGCCTGCGCACGCGCGGTACAGATCTGCGGTGATTCTGCCGATGTCGAGAACATGGTCAAGAACTGGGAGCGATGATCACCGAAGCTCAGCGCATCGCGGACCTTGAACAGAAGGTCGAGTCTCTCGACCTGTGTGTCACTGATCTACGCCGTTCTGTTGAAGTGTTGAACCGCCTCATCGACCAGATGCGTCTCGCGCAACTCCAGATGCTGGCACGTGCCGCGGGTGTTGCTGTCGAGCACAAGAACTAGGCGTCGTTTGCCGGGATCGCTTCCCCAACGCTGGCGATCGATTCGATGTCGTCGCCGAAGCGGAGGTCGGATCACTCGCCGGTCTGGCCGTCGATCGCCTGGCGAATCAGGTCGGCGTGGCCGAGGTGGCGGGCGTACTCCTCGATCAGGTGGATGAGGATCCACCGGACGCTGTAGAACGCCCGATCGCACTGCTCGACATCGTCGAGATCGGCCGACCGGAACACGAGGTCGGCGGCATTCGTTTCCCGTGAGAACGTCTCGAGGGCTGCGGCCAGCGTGGCATCCGCCGGCGGGTGGAAGTCGCCGTCGACGTCACCGTCGCGATGAGCATCGCGGGAGTAGATCGGTCCTACTTCGAGGCCGAGGAGTGAACGCTGCGCCCACCCCCGCTCCACCTCGGCGGCATGCCGGATCAGTCCAAGCATCGTGAGATCGCTCGGGGGACACGTCGCCCTGCGGGCCTGATCGTCGGTGAGACCGTCGGCCTTGCGGAGCAGGAACTTCCGCTGATGGCCGAGGAATGCCAAGAGCGTCGTCTTCTCATCCGCAACTGCCACTTCGTCCTTGGGCCACAGATCGTTCATTCGGCAAACCTACCCACTGATCCGGATCGATGCTGCTGTCAATTCCCGATCCAGCTCAACCCCCGGTGGTCGTGGTCGTCGGAGTGGTCGTCGTGGTTGTGGTGGTGCTCGGACGTGGTCGTCGTGGTCGTCGTGGTTGTGGTGGTGCTGGGTGGTCGTCGTGGTTGTGGTGGACGTCGTCGAACCGTCGGGCACGGTCGTGGTTGTGGTGTCGTCGGGCACCGTGGTGGTCGTCTCCTCCGGCACGGTCGTGGTCGTGACCTCGACCGGCGGCTTCGTGCATCGGGACGAACCCGGAGCGGTCGAGCAGGATGCCACCTGGATCTTCTTGGAGCTGCCCCGGTACCGCCACGTGAACGGCTCGCGCACGATGGTCCCGTCGGGGTAGGTGATCACTCGCGTCACCGTGACGGTCCATCCCTCCGACCCGCGGGATACGACCTTCTCGGTCCCCGGCTTCAGGCTTGGGTTCTCCTCGTAGATCACCCGTGGATCGGTGAAGTTCCTTCGATCAGAACGTTCGGCCGCAATCTTGAGGCCGCCGTTGTTGCCGAAGAAGATGACGCTGACCGAAGAAGCGGTGCGCGATGTTCTGATGATGACCGGAGCGTCCGTGTTGTTGCGGAACACGACATCCGGGTGCGGGTAGCCGAGCGTGGCTTCGCGTCCCTCCGGGTACTTCTTGAAATAGATGCTGTGCGGCTGATGTTCGATGTCCTCGTAGCCGCCGAAGAACACGGCATTGAAGAACGTTGTGCCGAACTGGCTCACGCCGCCACCGACGTTCGTGGGGCTGTCGCAGCAGTAGACCTCGCCGTTGATGATCGCCCCATCTCGCACGTAACCCTTCGCCTCGGTGCGCCGGCCAACCGTCTCGTTGATCGAGAACGTCTCACCCGGCATCACAATCGACCCGTCGACGGCCTTGGCGATCGTGTGGATGTTCGTTACGCGGGGTTGGCCGGCGGGGAAATCAGTCCTGAACTGCGAAACCAGTGAGAGCGGGCCCCACGCCTCGACCTCTTCCGGCGTGATCTCCGGAGCAACATCAGCGATCATGGGGAGGGTCCCCTGCCCACCCACGAGCGCTGCCGCAGTCAGCGCCGGAGCGAGGGCTTCGGGATCGACACGCTGCCCGTACTCGGGGGGAACGATCGACACCGCGCCGGTGGTCAGGTTGGTGTCGATCTGAACCTCAACCGGTGGCTGCTCGAGTTCGGCGAGGCGCGGTCCAACCGACGCGACAATGATCTCCGGGTCGAGGCCGATGTCGATCCGCGCCGGCGACTCGATGATGAATTCAACGGTGACGGCCGCCGCGAGTTCGGCCTGGGTGACCGTGAGGGTCGCGTCGTACAGGGCATTGGTGAGGATGGCGGGCCGGCCGATCATCCGTTCGATCGTGGCCGCTGCCTCGTCGAGATCCTCGTTGGAGAGTGCGGGTGGGCGATCAAGAAGCGGGATGTCGTGGACTTCGCTGCTGCCGGATACCATCGCCTTCTCGACGACGGTGCGAGCCGCCTCCCGGTCGATCCGCAGACCGGCTCTCGGGTATTCGACGCGCACGACGCCCGCGGTGACGTTGATGTCGCCCTCGAACGCCGGGACGCGGATCGCTTCGCGTTCCCACTGTTCGATGACGGCGTCGATGGCGTCGGTGTCCACGGTGGCGACCACGGGGGAGTCCATGGTGGTCGCTGTGAAGCTTCGAAGCCACGGCATGAGGCCGCTGATCAATCCGTCGTCGCTCGCGGTGTCGGCGCTCGCTACGGCCGATTCAACGTCGACCGTGAGTCCCATCTCCGACGGTTCCAGTTGGAACGTCTTGCCGTTGACCACGAAGAGGACTGGTTTCGCGTAGATCGCGTTCTGGCGGGCCTGCACGATGCTGAGCGCCTCGTCCGGGGTCATCCCTGCCACATCGAGGCCCGCGACGGAGACGTTGCGGGGCAGCGTTCCGTTGTTCACCCAGCGGTCGGCCGCGTATACGGCGACCGGCAACAGCAGGATCAACAAGGGCGCGAGAACAAGGAGAGCAATTCTCCCGTATTTGTTCATCACGACACCCCCGTCAGCCATGCTGGCGCTTCATCCGTTCCACTCAGGTACAGAGAGTATCTCGGGTCTCGGTAACCGAGCCTTGAGCGCAAGCATTTGACCTCCGGCGGCGCTGTAGATCCCGCAATCCGCAAGCCGGGTAGTCGGAGTGCCGATGTTCTTGCGTATGGGTTGGTTGGCCGCGCTCGCGCTGGCTGTGTTGCCTGCGGCGTTGTCGCCCGACGGCTCATTCGTCGACGATGACGGCAACGTCCACGAAGGGGCGATCGACGGCATCGCTGCGGTCGTCATCACCCGCGGCGGAAACCCTCCATCAAACGACCGCGAGTGCCCGAACGCCACCGTCAATCGCGAGCAGATGGCAGCCTTCCTTGCCAGAGCACTGCACCCCCCGGCCGCCGACCGTGACTCCTTCGCCGACGACGAAGGCACCATCTTCGAGAACGACATCAACCGACTCGCCGCCGCCGTTATCACGAGGGTCTGCAACCCTCCGGCGAGCGATCGATTCTGCCCCGACCGCTCCGTGGCATCGTTCCTCGCACGTGCGCTCGATCTCGACCAGACTGCACCGCCCTCGCGGGATTCGCCGCTGCCGGGCAACCCGGACGGCTCGTACTCTGTTCCGGCGGCAGGGCGAGCCGAGGACATCTCGCATCCGGATGTCGTCATCGATGGAGGGGACTCGTCACGCTCAGCGGCGGTGGGAACATCCGGATCATCTCCATGAACACGTGTGACCCGGACCAGGTCTGGACCACCTTGCACTGCCAGGACCAGGACCACCCACAACCGATCCTCCAGAACCCGACCCTCACCGAGGCGAATTCCACCGGTGTCGAGTACGACGGTGGGGCCGCTGTGTGGGTCCGCGGTGGACGCTTCAATATCGTCAACTCTGTCCTCGCCACGAATCGCTGCGACGCCACCGGTCCGGACGTTGGGGGAGCGTCGGTGCGGGTCCTCGGCCAATACCAGGGCATTCCGGTGTATGTGGCCTACAGCACGTCGGCGGCGGGCCTGCGTTCGGCACCGAGTGCTCGAATGCACGCGGCTTCAGTTCGATTGGTGTCTCGTGGACGATCACCAACAGCCCGTTCAATTGCAGCGACACGACGGGCTGGGGAGCCAACCCACAACGGTCCGGGTCACCGGGCGGCGAAAGCGGCGCGGCGATCTACAACGACGGGAATGAGATGACACTCCGTGCGGTCGGGACGAAGATCGAGCACAACCATGCCAACGAGGGCGGCGCGTCGATCTTCATCGTCAGCAACAACCGCAGCGGCCACCTCATCATCGAGGATGCGGTGCTCGGGGGCAAACCCGGTGACAGATTCGGCACGCCAGGGTTTTCAGGCATCATCCATCTCGGGCATGGCCCTATCCAGGTGACCAATTCGACCATCGTGTGGCGTGCCAGATGGCCGAAGCCTTCGGCCGGGTTTGTCTGCCGCCGCCTCAACCGGTTGGCCTCAAGGCCTGCAGGTCGACCATCGTCTTGAGTGCCACACCGATGGCCGCGTCGACGCAGGCGTCGTAGTCGATTGGAGTCGCAGCCGTGTCGGGTTCGCTGATCGCCGGACAGATTGCTCCTGCCCGGTGGCCGAACGCTCCGGCCAGGTGGAACAGCAAACTCGATTCCATCTCCATGTTCAGCACTCTTCGCTTGTCAACCGACAGGCGCGCCAGGGTGCCCTTGATGTCCGGCACAGTGTTCGCGAGACCTTCGATGTAACGGCTCGAAGGGCCGAAGAAGCCGGGCGCCGACACCGTGATTCCGGTGGCTGATCGCATCCCGGAGGCCGCCGCATGACGAGTCAGGAGAGCCGTGACCAGGGGATTCGCCTTCGACGCGTAGACCGGGAGACGGCCTCCGAACCGGGCGGCCGCGCCTGACGCTTCATCGAGGAGTCGCCGGGCCTCGTCCTCGATTCGTTGAACCACTTCATCCGCGACTGGGGATTCGTAGTAGTGCCCGGTGCTGTCGAGACCGAGCGCGTACTCCGCGACGCACAACGTGCCGGCCGGGATATCCGGACGCACACCACCAGAGGTTCCAATCCGAATGATGTCCAGCATCGGGGCATCCGGTCGCCGCGTACCGGTCTCGAGGTCGATCCGGAGCGCCGCGTCGAGTTCGATCATGGCGATCTCGACGTTGTCCGTTCCGATCCCGGTGCCGACCACCGACATGGATATGCCGTTGTAGAACCCGGTGATGGTCACGTATTCGCGGTTCGTCACTTCGCAGTCGATCGAATCGAAGCGCTCGGCCACTCGATAGGCACGCGCCGGGTCACCGACGAGAAAGATCGCTTCCGCGACGTCCGTCGGAGTGATTCCCAGGTGGTAGAGGCGTCGGTCTCGCGTGATGATCTCGGAAGGTGGTGACACGTAGCTGATTCTTCCACACTGCCGAACCGTCGAATCGGGCGGTCGACCAGTCGGCGACGCCACATCTGGCTCTTCCGAGTGTTGCGCCGGGCAGCGGCGACGCCGTAGGGTCCACGCATGATCGAGGCTTTCTGGGCCGAGTTTGTGGCGGCGACCGGTGTCGACGGGCCCTACGAGGCGTGGGCGTTCGGCGACCCGTCGTTGCCCGAACTCGCCACGGAACTGGCGCTCCTTGTCCGGGATGGCCCGAAGCGCGCAACCGCCGGCCTGGCTTCAGACTACGAGGACGGCAAGGAGCCGATGCCGAAGCCCGGGGATCTCAACCTGATCCTCGACGGCGACGGCACGCCCGTTTGCGTCATGCGGACAACGGTTGTATCGCTTCGCCGGTTCGGTGACGTCGACGAGGCGTTCGCGTGGGAAGAGGGCGAAGGTGATCGAACGCTGGCATGGTGGCGCGCAGGGCACCTCCAGTTCTTCGAGAGCGTCGGAGTTGCCGTCGACGATGACACCATGATGATGCTGGAGCACTTCGAGCTGCTCTGGCCCACGCCGACGCCACGCGTCTCCTGACCGGGATCTCAATGGCGCCAGGGCCATAGTGGTACTTTGAGTTGGACCTCGGAGGTGCCCACATGACGATCGCTCGCGATCCTCGATACGACGTCCTCTTCGAACCCGTCCAGATCGGTCCGGTCACGGCCCGCAACCGCTTCTTCCAGGTCCCGCACTGCAACGGCATGGGCTACCGGGATCCATCGGCACTCGCGGCGATGCGGGGGATGAAGGCAGAGGGTGGTTGGGCCGTCATCGCTACGGAGGAGACCGAGATCCACCACTCGTCCGACGTTGCTCCCTACATCGAGGGACGGATCTGGGACGACCGGGATATCCCCGCGCATCTCCTCGTCACCGACGCCATCCATGAGCACGGGTCGCTCGCCGCTATCGAACTCGTCCACTCCGGGATGGCGGCCAACAGCATGTACACCCGGATCCCGCCGATGGGCCCATCGCATCGGCCGACATCGGGGGACCTCTACCCGATCCAGGCGCGGCGAATGGACACACAGGACATCGACGATCTGCGACGGTGGTATAGGGAGGCGACCATCCGGTCGATCGAGGCCGGCTATGACATCGTCTACGTCTACGCCGGCCACAACCTGTCAACCATTCAGCACTTCCTTTCCCCACGGTACAACGACCGGAACGACGAGTACGGCGGATCCCTCGAGAACCGGGCGCGTCTGCTTCGCGAGGTTCTCGAGGACACGCTCGAGACCGTCGATGGCAAGACAGCCGTGGCCTGTCGGATCGTTGTCGACGAACTGATCGGACCGAACGGCTTCACCAGGGATCAAATGGTGGACTTGCTCGGGATGATCGGTGAATTGCCTGACGTGTGGGATTTCATGGTCGGCGCCTGGCCGGACGACTCCGTGACGTCTCGATTCGGACCGGAAGGTGAGCGCGAAGAGTTGATCAAGGGACTCAAGGACCTGACATCGAAGCCGGTCGTCGGCGTCGGCCGCTTCACCTCTCCGGACACGATGGTTCGCCTCGTCCGCCAGGGGGTTCTCGACTTCATCGGTGCCGCTCGGCCCTCAATCGCCGACCCGTACCTCCCGAAGAAGATCGAGGAAGGCCGGATCGACGAGATCCGTGAGTGCATTGGGTGCAACATCTGTGTATCCGGCGACTACACGATGACCCCGATCCGGTGTACCCAGAACCCGTCGATGGGGGAGGAGTGGAGGCGGGGCTGGCACCCCGAGACCATGCGGCCCAGGCAGAGCGACGACCGGATCCTCGTGGTAGGCGGCGGCCCGGCCGGTCTCGAGGCGGCTATGTCGGCCGGCCGACGTGGACATGAGGTGGTTCTCATCGAGGCGACCCGGGACCTCGGCGGCCGGGTCGCCGGGGAGGCACGGCTCCCTGGTCTCGCCGAATGGCGGCGCGTTGTCGACTACCGCAGGACCCAGATCGACCGCATGGCGAACGTGGAGGTGTACTTCGAGAGCGCCATGTCGGCGGACGAGATCCTCTCCTACGAGTTCGGTCACATTGCCATCGCAACCGGTGCGGCATGGCGGAGGGACGGCATCGGTGTGTCACGCTCCGGCCCGATCAGACTCGACCATCCGGTGGAGGTGCTGACTCCCGACGATGTCATGTCGGGGACCCGCCCGGTCGGCGGCCGCGTGGGGGTGTTCGATGACGACCACTACTACATGGCAAGCTCGATGGCCGAACAGCTGGTCAAGGAAGGCTATTCGGTGGTCTACGTCACGCCGGAATCCGAAGTGGCGACGTGGGCCCGCAAGACCATGGAACAAGATCGTATCCAGGCGCGCCTGCTCCACCTCGGCGTGGAGATCATCACCGCGCACGGAGTAGATCGTGTCGTGTCGGACGGCCTCGTTGCGCGATGCGAGTACACCGAACGCGAGCGGCTGATCGAGTGCGACTCCGTGATGCTGGTCACCAGCCGGCTGCCAAACGAGGACCTCTATCTCGAGTTCCGCGACCGCCGCCAGCAGTGGGAGGGCGCAGGCCTGGTGTCGGTGAGGACCGTGGGGGACGCCTTCAGCCCCGGAAGCATCGCTGCGGCGGTGTGGGACGGGCGGCGGTTTGCTGAAGAACTGGGCCGAACCAACGAGACGGCCGGTTTTCGGAGGAACATCGCCGCCCTGTAGCGCCGACCGCGTCTCATGACCGAGGTGAGCTCAGTTGGGCTTCGAGTCGGCTACTCCGTGACCACGGCGAGGCGCTGAAGGCCGTTCTCAAAGTCCGGTCCGACCATCTTGTCCATGCTCTTGTAGAGGCTCATCACCTTGACCATCATGGTCTTCGGCCCGGTCATCGACCACGTCACCTTCGTCGCACCCTCGGCTGGCCGAAGGCGGAACGCTGTCGTGCTCGACGACTTGAACGGCTTCACGAAGTTCAGGGTGATCGTGACATCGGACGGCTCGGTGGCGTCGGTGATCTTCATCCGTCCCTCGCCGGCCTTGCGGTTGCCCGACCAGTCGTAGACCGCCCCCGGACCGGAGTCGGCGCCGGAGTACGTACGGGTCATGTCCGGATCGAGCTTGTCCCACGGGGACCAGGCCCTCCAGTTGCGGAAGTCGATGATCTGCGCGTAGATGTCCTTTGCCGGGGCGTTGATGATTGCCGAGCGCTCAACGGTGTAGGTATCGGCCATGGCACGAGACTACACAGCCGCACGGGGCGCGTGAGGGGGGTTTTCGTCGTCGAGTCCTACCCGACCGATTCGGCCGAACCTCCTACACGTGCTGGTCGAGGAGGATGGCGTTGCCATCCGGGTCGACGAACGTCAGGCTCGCGGGGCCGTTCGGGGATTCGCCGGTTGTGTCACTGACCATTTCGATTCCGTCCGCTACCAGCCGATCCCGGAGCCCCCTGATGTCCGTGAAGGTCTCGACGGGTTCGCCCAAGCCGACCCAACCGGGGTTGAAGGTCAAGATGTTGCCTTCGAACATGCCCTGGAACAGACCGATGGCGGTCCCCCCATTGGCGAGGACCGTCCACGTCTCGCCGTCGCCGGCGATCATCTCGAACCCCAGTTTCGAGTAGAAGGCGCGCGACGCCGCCATGTCCTGGACCGCCAGACTCACCGAGAATGCACCAAGATCCATCGTGTTCCTTTCGTTCGACCGATGTGCGCCAACAATACCGATGGGAGCTCTACGGACCAGCCCCAATTCCATTGACGTGCGGGAACCCCCGAAACGTGCATAGTGTGACCGACTGCCGATCCGCAGAGAGCCACATGACCGCCGATCCCATCACTGATCTCCCGAATCGTTGCCTGGAGCACGGGCGCCGATGAAGGTCACCGAACACCTCGCCACCGCCACGGAGCCGGTCATCAGCTTCGAGATCATCCCGCCCAGGCGGGGCGGCGATCTCAACAGCCTCCTTGGCCTGATCGACGAACTCGCAGCGCACCGGCCGCCGTTCATCGACATCACGAGTCATCCTGCAGAGACGATCGAAGTGCAGACACCCGACGGCCCCGTGCGTCGCAGAACCAGGAAGCGGCCCGGCACGCTCGGCATCTGCGCCCTCATCCAGAACAAGCTCAACATCGATGCCGTCCCACACGTCTTGTGCGAAGGGTTCACTCGCGAGGAGTCTGAGGACTTCCTGATCGAGTTGCACTACCTGGGTATCGACAACGTCTTCGCGATCCGCGGCGACACCGCCGAACACCAGAAGTCGCTCGTCGGGGGCCGGACCCGCAACGACTACGCCAGCGATCTCATCGGGCAGATCACCGCGATGAACGAAGGCCGTTTCCTCGACGGGCTCGCCGACGCCTCACCCACGGGGTTCTGCGTCGGTGCTGCCGGCTACCCCGAGAAGCATGTCGAGGCGCCGGACCTGAAGACCGACGTGGGGCGAGTGAAGCAGAAAGTCGGCTCCGGCGCCGAGTACATCGTCACGCAGATGTTCTTCGACAACCGGCACTACTTCTCATTTGTCGATGAATGTCGGGGGCAGGGCATCGACGTGCCGATCATCCCCGGCTTGAGGATTCTCACGAGTCCACGTCAGCTGACGAGCATTCCCCAAGCGTTCCATTGCGAGATCCCCGAGGCGCTGAGTCACGAGATCGAGGCGGCACCGGACCGGACCGGGGATATCGGGGTCGCATGGGCCGTTGAGCAGGTGACGGAGCTGCTCGACTCCGGAGCCCCGTCAGCTCACTTCTTCGTGATGTCGAGCGCCAAGGCCGTCAATGACGTGCTGGCGAGAGTTGGATTCTGAACGACGAGCCACGGCCGATTTGGCCATGGCCCGCCGAGCAGTGCGGAACCGTTGCCGTTAGGCGAGGGTTGCTTCGATGGTGATCTCGACGTTGCCCACCAGCGCGTTGCTGACTGGGCAGCCGTCCTTCGCCTGTGCCGCCAGCTCGGCGAATTCCTCGGCGCTGATGCCGGGAACCTGGCCAACCACCGACAGGGCCATCGTTGTGATTCGCATTCCGGCGTCGGTCTTGGCGAAAGTCGCGACACCCGACGTGTCGAGCTGTGTGGCAACGTGGCCGGCGCCGGCGAGGATGTTGCTGAAGGCCATCGAGTAGCAGGCAGCGTGTGCCGCCGCGATCAGCTCTTCGGGGCTGGTCTTGCCCTCGGCGGCCTCGGTACGACTCGCCCAGCTGACCGGCATCGTCCCGGCGGCACCGGAGTCGAGCGATACGATCCCCGATCCGCTGAACAGATCCCCGTTCCAGGTTGCTGTGCCTTTGCTCTTCATGGTCTCTCCTTGGTTCGCGTGAGCGGTCGTCGCTCGCTGCCGAATGCCGTGCATCCTCTGCGTCGAGGTCGTGGACCTGGTCTGCAGTGCTCAAACTGTACCGGCGGTGGATCGCTCACATCGCAGGTGTTTTGTCGGCAGGCTCCGGTGACGGTGTTCGCCCGCAACCGGCGATCGGTTCCTGCCGGGTCACCCACCCGACTGATCGGCCGGGTAGCCGACGTTGCCCGACACGGGCCTCTTTGCGTCCCACTCGGCCCGCCGCAGGTCCGGGCGGACCAGGTGGTCCATCTCTATCTCGAGGATCGGCCCAGTCATCTTCTTCGGCTTCGAGGCGACGAGTTTGCCGGTCTGCTCGGGTCCGAGTTCCACGACCTCGACATACCGGCCTGCGCCGTCCGCGACCGAGTGAGACATTCCTGGGATGATCTTGAACATCGGTAGCAACACCCCCTGCATGAAGAACGGGGCATTCCTGACGGCGTTCGTGTCCGGTCTGCTGCCCGGCGACACGGCGCTGACCGTCATCCCTGCCGGCAGTTGCCTGATCGAACGGCGGGTCGGCAAAGCGTCGCGGAGGCCGACCGTGCCGGACGACGGATCCGGGAGGTTGATGGTCGGGCGCGTCGGGGTGGTGTCCACAGTTCGCCTCAGGTGCGCGGTGGTCGCGACGATAGCCACACTGCCCACACCGCCTCGCTCGCGGACGCGACTACTTCGCCTCGTCCACCTCAACAATGTGGACGCTCAGGAACTCATCGACGTTGAAGATGCGCAGGCTGGTCTGTTCGCTGGAAGGCACGTAGTCGAGCGCCTCTGCGGCGTTGATGATCGCCGGGCGATCGACGGTGTAGGTCTCACCTTCATGCACGATGACGGCCGAACCGGCGGCAAGCACGTTCTTCAGCCAGTCAGGGCTCGTGCCATAGGGCAACGCGATGACGAAGCCATCCTCGGTCGGGTACGGGCCCACCGGTGTTTCGTACTCCGTACCTGATGTGCGGCCGACGTGACGGATGACCCCCGCATACGCCCCCGGCGTGCCTGCGGTCTTCATCGCTCGCGGATTCATCACCTTGCGGTTCATCCGGCGAACGGCCGTGGTCACCGGCGGATACTTGGCGCGCATACCTATCGCGAACACGGCGCCGATCGCCGCACCGGCGAGGAGCAGCGCACCGACTGCCAATCCGATCACTCTGATCATCAAGACCTCCTTGCTGCTGATTGTGCCTGATCAGCCTACGCACCTGGCCGACTCCTCCACGTCGAGCGGCCGGTGGAGACGACATGGAAGGGGTACGCTCGCTCGATGAAGACGGTGGCACGGTTCGATGATCTGCGGCCCGACCGTCGTCGTAGCGCGGTCTTCGAGGATCAGGTCGGAGAGGTCGTCGCCACCACTGTCGACGACGTCGTCCCCGCAGTTGCCAGGGTGGAGCGGGCGGCGGCTGATGGGCTCTGGGCCGTCGGATTCATCGGCTACGAAGCCGCTCCGGGGTTCGATCCCAACCTTGCCGTGCGATCCCGCGCGGTCGGCGGCTACCACGACGCCCTCCCGCTCGTCTGGTTTGGGCTCTTCGCCTCCCGCACCCTCAATTCGGGTTCTGTCGGCGGGTTGGGCACCTACGACGTTTCGGCGTGGCGCTGGCTGGACGATCGGGCGGCGTACGAACGGGCGGTTGAGATCATCCGAGACCACATCATCGCCGGTGACACGTATCAGGTGAACTACGCCACCCGCCTCAGGGCCGACTTCTCAGGTGATCCGCTTGCCTTCTACCACGACCTTGCCGCAGCGCAGGCCGGTGGCTACGGGACCTACCTCGACACCGGCCGGTTCCAGGTTGCGAGTGCCTCGCCGGAACTCTTCTTCAACCGGCACCCGGTGGGAACCGGCTCCGACCGGCTCGTGACCCGACCGATGAAAGGGACTGCTCCCCGCGGCAGGTGGGCAGCCGAGGACGAGGCTCGGCGTCTCGACCTCGAAGCATCGGAAAAGGACCGAGCCGAGAATCTGATCATTGTCGACCTGCTGCGCAACGACCTCGGGCGCGTCGCCGAATTCGGATCGGTCGCGGTGGAGGGCCTCATGGCGATTGAGCGGTATGACACCGTGTGGCAGATGACCACAACTGTGGTTGGTGACATCGATCGAGAGAAGCCGCTTGTCGATGTTCTCCTCGGCTTGTTCCCGTGTGGGTCGGTCACCGGTGCCCCCAAGGTCCGATCAATGGAGATCATTCGTGATCTCGAATCCGAGCCTCGCGGGGTTTACACGGGGGCGATCGGGTACGTGGCACCGCCCGGATCCCCGGGCCCTCGCGCCTCATTCAGCGTTGGGATCCGGACGGTTGTGATCGATGGGGAAACCGGCCGGGCCGAGTACGGCGTTGGGGGAGGCGTCACCTTCGGCTCCGAGCCGGGCGAGGAGTACGAGGAGGCAGCAGTCAAGGCTCGAATCCTCGACTACGGCCGAGCGGACTTCGAACTGCTCGAGACGATCCGGTGGGACACGGAATGCGGTTGGTATTGGCTTGACCTCCACCTCGACCGGCTCGCGTCATCGGCCGACTACTTCGACGTGCCGTTGCAGCAGGCGTCGCTGATCCGGGAACTCACAGCCGCTGTCGAAGGACGTGGCGACTCTCGGGTCCGTCTCACGGTGAGTCGCCGTGGCCTCATCCGTGCCGTCGCGCAACCGTTCCTGGAGTGTGGCCGTGGGCCCGTGACGGTTGCGGTCGATCCAGACCCGGTTGATACATCGAGCCCCTTCCTCTACCACAAGACCACCAGGCGCGACCCCTACGACGAGCGTCGCTCACGGCATCCGGACGTGGCCGACGTCCTGCTGATCAACGAGCGCGGCGAGATCACCGAGTCCACCATCGCGAACGTCGCCGTCAAGATGGGAGGAGATTGGGTGACACCGCCGGTCGAGTGCGGCTGCCTGCCGGGAATCTACCGAAGGGTCCTCCTCGACGAGGGTCGCCTCATCGAGAGGCCGGTCCATGTCGACGACCTCGAGCACTGCGAGGGGATTGCGCTCCTCAACTCGGTCCGGATGTGGCGTGACGCTATCGTCGTCAAAGAGTCATGATCTGACGCTTGGTCGATCCGGTTCTCCGTCCATCGCCTCAGGCAGTCCGTCGGTCTCCTCGAGGTTCTCGAACCCCTCCCGCAGCGCTGCGACGGCCGGTGCGCGTTGAGCGCGGGTCGGCTCGTTCCGCGGCGCCGCGCCATGGCTGAGCGTTCCCATGACTGGATATCTGAGCGTACCCGTATCAGTTCTGTGCATCCACCGGAATACGGTGCGTCGAACAATGGTTGAAAGCTCACCAATCACGAGAAGGAGCGAGGCTCCCATGGCGAATACTCGAGAACTCACCCTCCCGGTCCTCCCACTGAGTAATGGGGTCGTGTTCCCCCACATGGTGGTGACACTGCGGACCGAGACCGAAGAATCCATCACGGCGGTTGCTGCCGCCGAACAGTCCGACGGCATGCTGCTGCTGGTGTCCAAGCTCAACGGCAACTACGCAAGCGTCGGCACCGTCGCTCAGATCAAGGACACGGACGGAGCCAATGTCGTTGTCGAAGGCCTGGCCCGTGCCCGCGTCGGAGTCGGAAGCACCGACGAGCACGGAGCCCTCTGGGTCGAGGCCGAACAGTGCCCGGAAGCGGACGTCCACGACGAAGCCCTCGACGACCTTGTGGGCGAATACCGAGCGGTGGTCCGCGAGGTATTGGAGCAGCGTGGCATGAGCGGCGTGGCCGATCGAGTCCTCGGCATTGAGAACCCCAGCCAATTGGCCGACCTCGCCGTCTACTCACCGGATCTCTCGCTCGAGCAGAAGATCGAACTGCTCGAGACACTCGATATTCGCGAACGGCTTGGCAAGCTCATGTCGTGGATGGGGGAGGTGCTCGCCGACTTGACCCTGCGTCGGAAGGTTCGCGACAGCGCGACCGAGCGGATCGACAAGTCCCAGCGTGACTACCTCCTTCGTCAGCAGCTCGAGGCGATCAAGAAGGAGCTTGGAGAGGAAGACGACACCTCGTCCGAGTACCGGCAGAAGCTCGCCGATACTGCGCTGCCGGAACAGGCCCGTGAGGCGGTCGAACGCGAGATCGATCGGCTGGAGCGCATGTCCGAACAGTCCCCGGAACACTCCTGGATCCGCACCTGGCTCGACACGATGTTCGACGTCCCGTGGGGAGAGACATCGGAGGACCACCTGGACCTCGACGAGGCCTGGGCCGTTCTCGACGCGGACCACACCGGGCTCGCCGATGTGAAGGAACGCATCGTCGAGCACCTCGCGGTGCGCAAGCTCCGGAAGGAACGCGGACTCGAGGACGCGGGCAATCTGCGTGAAGGCGCAATCCTGCTCCTCGTTGGACCTCCCGGCGTCGGCAAGACATCGTTGGGTGAGTCGGTCGCTCGCGCCCTCGGCCGCAAGTTTGTGCGGGTTGCTCTCGGCGGCATCCGTGATGAGGCCGAGGTTCGTGGTCACCGCCGCACATACGTCGGCGCTCGTCCCGGACGAGTCGTGCGTGGCCTCATCGAGTCCGGGACGATGAACCCGGTCTTCCTCCTTGACGAGATGGACAAGGTCGGGTCCGACTGGCGCGGCGATCCGTCGTCCGCCTTGCTCGAGGTGCTCGACCCGGCGCAGAACCACACGTTCCGCGACCACTACCTGGAGTTGGACGTCGACCTTTCCGACGTGTTGTTCATCGCCACGGCAAACCAACTCGAGACCATTCCGTCGGCATTGCTCGATCGCACCGAGGTCATCCACCTCGACGGTTACACCGATCTCGAGAAGGTGGCGATCGCACGCGATCACCTGCTTCCCCGCCAGGTTCGCGGTGCCGGCCTCGAGCCGGAGGAGATTGCCGTCACCGAGGAGGCACTCACCGCCGTTGTTGATCGCTACACCAGGGAGGCGGGTGTCCGCTCGCTCGAGCGCGAACTCGGCAAGCTGACGAGGAAGGTTGCAACCAGGATCGCCCGGGGCGAGGGCTCCGCGGAGGTCATCGAGGTTGATGAGCCGGACGTCAAGGATCTCCTCGGCAAGCCGAAGGTCTGGAGAGACGAGGTCAAGGACCGCACGGCGACGCCCGGTGTGGCGACCGGTCTCGCCGTCACCGGGGCAGGCGGCGATGTGCTCTTCGTCGAGGCGACGTCGATGGCTGGTGAGTCGGACTTGACCTTGACCGGTCAGTTGGGTGATGTGATGAAGGAGTCGGCACGCATTGCACTGTCCTATATCGAATCGCATGCCGACGAGTTGGGCATCGATCCGGCGGCCTTGAATCGGAAGTTCCATGTCCATGTGCCCGCCGGCGCAGTGCCCAAGGACGGTCCATCGGCCGGGATCACAATGACGACGGCCTTGGTGTCGTTGCTCTCGGGTCGCAACGTCAAGCACGATCTCGGCATGACCGGCGAGATCACCCTGCAGGGCAATGTGCTGCCGATCGGCGGAGTCAAGCAGAAGGTGCTGGCTGCGCAACGGGCCGGCCTGACCGAGGTGATCATCCCGGCGCGCAACGAGGTCGACCTCGACGATATACCGGAGAGCTGCCGTGACGAGATGACGTTCCATATCGTCTCGACCATCGACGAGGTGCTCGACAAGGCGCTCGAACCGGCCTGATCCGGGCATGAGGGCGACCGCCAACGAGTGCGGTTGACCAGTTGGACGGACCCCCGGACCGAAAGCGGGGATTCCCGTCTATTGGCCCTGCCGGCCGGGCACATTCGCCGCAGGTGCCCGCTCAGTGCTCGTGGGTGTGTTCGTGGGAGTCCGGACCGGACCCGTCAGGGCCCACTCAACAGCCGGGTTCGCCGTGATTCCCACAGCACGAGGTGCCGTTCTTGAGTTTGATTGCGTTGTTCTTCGCCACCAGTCGCAGCTTCTCGAGCAGCGGGAGATCGCTGTTCCTGAAGTTATTGAACGATGGACGTAGACCTGGTCGTGCCATGGCCGAACCGTACCACGCCGGACGACCCGCACCCCGGCTAGCGTCGGGGTACCCCAATCGAGAGGTGATGATGTACGTAATCAGAAGAGTCTGGGTGACGAAGTCCCGCCAGGCCAGGCAGGTGGCGTCGCTCGTGGCCGAGATCGGTCAGATCTACGAGGCGAGCGGCCAGCGGGAGAACGTTCGCGTCTACTTCAACGGCGGCACGCTGCCGGGGGAGCGCGACGTCGTGTACATGGAGTGGACGGCACCGGTCATCGATTCCCCTTACCGGGGTGACAACACGCTGCCCGACACCGGTGCCGCGGGGCAGAAGGTGCGCGATCTGACCGAGGATTCGTGGATCGAGTTCTACGAACTCCTCACCCCCGACAAGGCCTTGCCGACCGAGTAGCAGCGCGCGTGGGCCACACCGGCCGTCGGTGTGGCCCACAGAACCCCTGCTGTCGAGGCGGTCGCCTAGAAGCCGTGGGGGTCCGAGATGCGACGCTTGATCGCAATCGTCCCGAATGGGGTTCCTTCGTGGCTTGCGGTCATCTTCAGGCCTTCGAGATCTCCCGAGCCGTGTGCGACCGCTTTGAAGATCGGGGCGCCGTCCACCATCTTGCCGGTTCCGGTTCCATCCCATGCGCCGGTTCCGTCGCCGTTCTCAACGTCGTTGTGGAACGTGCCCCACATGTGGCCGCTCATCGTTGGGAGTCCGGATCGGTTCCGTGAAGTTCGTCAGGACCGTCGCGGCGCCGGTGGTGCGCCAATCGTCTGTCACGTCGTCGTAGTAGGACTCATGCGAGTAGTGAATGGTCGGCTCGGACACTCGGTACGACAGGAACGCCGATATTCCTGCAGCGGATTGCGTGCCGGTGAACTCGGTGACCTGGGCCTTGGCCGATGCGGCGGTCGGGATCACCAGAGCGCCGCGGTCAGACCGGCCGCGAGGAACAGTGCGACGATCCTCCTCATATGGGTCTCCTTTCGGGAGTGGACTTCCCCCAAGCTCTTCACCGTGGTAGACCCTTGAGGACCCGCCGCTGGTCGACCCGTCTCGGCAAATTCGCCGGTGGGACCCACCGGTAGTCTCATCCATCATGGATGCGCCCTCAGATGCAGGACGGCAGAGCCAGCCTGCAGGGACGCAGGGCCGACGGGAGTTCCTCGCCTTGATGGCGGCCGCCACGGCCACGGTCGCAATCTCGATCGATGCGATGCTCCCGGCGTTTGCCGGGCTTCGCGACTACCTCGGCCTTCCCTCGGACTCGTCATCTATCGCGCTCGTGGTGACGGTGTTCTTCGCAGGCCTCGGCATCGGCCAATTCATCTACGGGCCGCTGGCCGACCGGTTCGGGCGCAAACCCGTCTTCCTGGCGGGACTGATCCTCTATGCGGCGGCCGGCTTCGCCACCACGCTCGCGACGTCGCTCACCTGGATCCTGCTCGGCCGCTTCTTCTGGGGACTCGGTGCCGCCGGGCCGCGGATCGTCTCGCAGGCATTGTTGCGTGACCGGTTCCGCGGCGATGCGCTTGCACGGGCCATGGCGGTGATCGTGACGGTCTTCCTGATCGTGCCGACCCTCGCCCCCATCCTCGGCCAGACGCTGCTTCGTTTCGGCTCGTGGCGACACACCTTCGCGGTCGGGCCGGTGTTCGGCCTGCTGGTTGCGCTCTGGTCGGCGAGGCTCACCGAGACGCTCAGGCCGGGCGACCGCCGCCCGATCAACCTCCGGGCGTTGGCCAAGACGGTCGGGAAGATCCTGATGACCCGGCGGACCGTCGGGAACGCCATCGCGCTGATGGTCATGAGCGCGGCATTCCTCCCCTACCTTGGGTCGTCGGAGCGGATGTACGGGGAGATCTACGACCATGGTGACACGTTCTTCCTGTTCTTCGCCTCGAGCGCGATTGTGATGGCCGGGTTCACGCTGGTCTCCGCCCGGCTGGTCACGCTCATCGGCACCCGGCGGACGATGGCGGGTGTGTTCATCCTGCTGGTCGTTGCCTCTGCGGTGAACCTTCTGATCACCGTCACTTCGGATGGCGTCCCCGCGTTCGTCTTCTTCTTCCTCGCGACAACCCTGCTGATCTCGCTCCAGACATCGCTGTCTCCACTCCTGACGTCTGGGGCGCTCGACGAGGTCGGCTACGCGGCGGGAACGGCCGCCTCCACGATCGGCGTCATCAGCTTGTTGGGTGGTGCCATGCTGTCACCGATCATCGACTCGGCCATCGGTGCGACGATCACGCCGTTCGCCGTCGGTTTCTTCGTGTTCAGCCTGCTGGCGGCGATTGCCGCCGGATGGGCCAACACGGGCCGATCCGTCGGCAGGGTGGTCTGACGATCAACCGGGACTTCACGTCGGATATCGCGACGGCGACTCCGCTCCGGCCGACTCGCGAACATCAGTCGGGGAGCAGCATCGGGATGTCGTGTGCTTCGACACGCGGAGGTTCACCGTCGAAACGCTCCACCTGAACCAGGCAGGTCTGGGCGCTCGGGCCCTGTGCGAGTTGCGAGGTACCGACATCGCGGGTCAGAACGTTGGGGTTGCCGCTGCGGTCGAGTCCGTCCGATTCGATCGGGTCCCACCAGGCACCGGTCGGTAATTGCACAACTCGCTCGACGAGGTCGTCCCGGATGGCGACGGCCGCCAGTGTGGCGCCGCGGTCGTTGAAGATCCGGACCAGGTCGCCCTGGCTCAGTCCCCGCACGGTGGCATCGTCGGGATGCATCCCGACTTGCTCGCGTCCGTCGACCTTGGCGTTGAGGCTCGTCTCGCCGTGGTCCCACTGCGAGTGGAGCCGGGTCTTCGGCTGGTTCGAGATCATGTGGAGCGGGTACTCGACGGCGTTGCCAATCCACTCCGCCGGTTCGATCCACGTCGGGTGCGGCGGGCAAGTGGAGTAGCCGAAGCCGTCGATGGTCTCGGAGTACAACTCGATCCGGCCGGACGGTGTCGACAGCGGAGACCTCACCGGATCGGCGACGAACGCCGTGAGCGTCGACGCGGTCGGCGGGATCCACCCCTCGGGGATCTGGAAGTGACCAAGCTCCTTGAGTTCTTCGAGACGCGGGAAGTCTGGGTGATGGGAGTGGAAGCGTTCGTAGATGTGCTTGATCCACTCCTCGCTGGTTCGGCCTTCGGTGAAGCGGTCTTCAGCTCCGAGCCGGCGGGAGAGGCCGGCGAAGATGTCGTAGTCGTTGCGGGCTTCGCCCAGCGGATCGATCACCTGCTCCATCCAGAAGATGAAGTCGTCAGTTGTGCTCCCGCCGACATCGTTCCGTTCGAGTGGAGTCGTCGCGGGAAGGGTGACATCGGCGCGGCGAGCGAGCGCGTTCCAGAACGGCTCGTGAACGATCACGGTGTCCGGAACCTGCCAGGCCCGCGCGAGCCGATTGAGGTCCTGGTGGTGGTGGAACGGGTTCCCGCCGGCCCAGTAGACGAGGTGGGTTTCGGGGTAGGTGAGGCGCTTGCCGTCGTAGTCGAAGTCCTCACCTCCGTGGAGGAGCAGGTCCGAGATCCGGGCCACCGGGATGAAGTCGGTGACGGCGTTGCGGCCCTGGGGGAGTCGGGGGAGTCCGTGATAGCCGACCCCGTGGCCGACGAGGCCCACGGCACCGTAGCCGAATCCGATGCCGCCGCCCGGCTGGCCGATCTGTCCGAGCATGGCTGTCAGAGCACTCGCCGCCCAGTACGGCTGCTCCCCGTGGTCCGATCGTTGCACCGACCAACTCACCGTTACGAGCGTGCGGGCATGGGCCATGTCGGCTGCGAGCGATCGGATGCGATCCGCGTTGACCCCCGAGATGTCGGACGCCCACTCGGCCGACTTCGCGATGCCGTCGGCCTCGCCGAGCACATAGGCGCGGAAGCGGTCCCAGCCAACGCAGTAGCGGGTCAGGAACGCCTCATCGTGGTCGCCGGCGACGAGCAGGCTGTGGGCCAGGCCGAGCATCACGGCAGCATCCGTGTTCGGTCGCGTCGGAAGCCACTCGGCTTCGACGGCGTCGATCAGGTCTTCACGCAATGGAGAGAGGTTGACGAACCGGACGCCCCGATCGCGGCAGGTCTCGAGGCGGCTGGAGAGCATGTGGCGACCCTGGCCGCCGTAGCTGACCTGGCTGTTCTTGATCGGCATGCCGCCGAAGCTGACAACGAGTTCCGTGTGCTCTGCGATTTCGGGGAACTGCGGCTGCTCATTGACCAGGTCGTCGAACGAGATCCCAAAGACGTGGGGCGTGATCACGATTCCGGCGGCGATGGAGTAGTTGTCGACCGACGAGGTGTACCCGCCGATCGAGTTGAGGAACCGGTGAACCTGGCCGAGGGCGTGGTGGAACCGGCCGGCGCTCGCCCAGCCGTAGCTGCCTCCGAAGATCGCCTGGTTCCCGTACTCGGAACGTACCCGGTCGAGTTCGGCGGCCACCATGTCGAGGGCGACGTCCCAATCCACTTCGACGAACGGCTCGTATCCGCGTCGGTCGTTGTTGGAGCCCGGACCGTTTCGGTACCAGCTCTCACGGATGGAAGGGCGGGCAACACGGCTGCGGCGTACCGCCTTGAGAGATTGGCCGATGGGAGACGGATCCGGGTCCTTTGGGAACGGGTGGACCGCGGTGATCTCGAAGCCGTCGGTCTCGAGCTCATAGGCTCCCCAGTTCGTCAATGTCAGGTGCCGTTTCGTGGTCATCGTCCTCCCGGGTGCCGGCGAACCCTAGTGACGGCCGACACCCATTCGGGGCGGCCGAGACCCCGTGCTCATAGTCTGCGACGCGGCCGCACGCGTGCCGGTTCTGAGTGGATCAGGGCCGGAACGTGTGCGGTCTCTCCGTCGGTGAGTAGGGGACCCGCCGGTGCACCGCGTTGTGTTGTCCAGGTTGGTTGGTCCGCCGCTGGCTTTGCACACGGGCGGCGGAGGCATCAGTGGTGGCTCTCGCGTCTCCAGACGTCCTCGCACTTCGATACTCAACGTGGTGTAGGGTCGCAGTGAGCGCTGGGCGGCGCTCAGAAGGAAGGCATCGAAATGGTCCACGGGCAGCGGACACCGGTCATGCGCGTGATCGACTGGGAACTCCCGGTCATGCGCAGAACAGCGGTTGCCCTCGGCGTCGCACTCCTTGCCCTGAACGTCCTCGACATACTCGTGACCAACCTCATCATCGGGGGGTTCGGGGGATTCGAGGCCAATCCGCTCGTCGCTCCGTTGATCGGCACACCGTCAGCGATGCTCGTGAAGGTGGGAATCTGCGTCGCGGTGATCGCGCTCGGGACTCGCATTACATCCTCGAGAATGGTGACCTACCTGCGGCTCGCCGTGATGGTCTATCTGATCGTCAACGTCGTGAACGTCGGTCAGGTCGCATACGCCGCGTTCTAGGCCGTTTCGATCCGACCATCAGACGTCCCAGTTCGGGCGCCCGCCGCTGCTGGGTGGTTTCTGTCGCCCGGACGGTGCCATCGGCCGAGGATTGAGTCAATATCGGCCATTTGCCCGGGTGACAGCGGCCCGAATTCCATGGCACCGGCGTTCTCGCGCACCTGTCCCCGGGTCTTGAACCCGGGGATCGGGATTGTGACGTCGCTTCGGCTCCACAGCCCGGCGATCGCTCCCCGTGCCGGCGTCCTGCCGTCGCTCGTCAGCACGTCGCGAACCGAGTCGAGTGCATCGATCCACCGCTGCGCCGGCCGACCGTCTTCGAGACCGGGGAACCACGGCGCGCTCCCGCGAACATCGTCGTCGTTGAACTCGCTGTCGGCGATGAACGTGCCGGTCAGGATGCCCATGCCGAGGGGACTCCGATTGATGCTCGCCAGGCCCACCTCTTCGCACATAGCGAGCAGTTCCAGATTCCCGTCGAAGATGCTGAGCTGCTGCTGCACGGCCACGCAGCCGGGTCCGTTGCAGAAGGCCGCCGCAGCATCCGTGCGGTCGGTGCTCCACCCATCGGCCCTGATCTTCCCCTCTGCGACGGAGCGTTCGAGTTCACCTCGCGCCATCAGTGATCGGTCGATGGCGAGTCCGCCGGGATGCAACTGTTGGAGATCGATGTAGTCAGTGCCCAGGTTGGTGAGGCCCGCTTCGAGGTCCCCTCGAATGTGGGGAACGATGTCGCCGGCCTCCTCGGATGCGTCTCAGTCGGTCACTTTCTTCGCGAGGGCGTCGATCTGGTGGCCGAACTTCGTGGCGATCACCACCCGGTCGCGACGTCCAGCGAGGGCCGAACTGAGGATCCGCTCGCTGTGGCCGCAGCCGTAGTTGGTGGCGGTGTCGAAGAACGTGACGCCGAGATCGACGGCTTCCTGGATCGCGAGCGTTGACTCGCGGCCGTCGACGGCGCTCCAACCGGCAGCGTGGCCGTCGAACGTCCAGACGCCGCGAATGGCCCAACAACCCATGCCGACGCCGGGGCGTCGATGCCGCTCCTCCCGAGTGCCCGGACCATGCCCCGCTCCTCCTCGTGGTGGTGTTGTTCACGCGATTGTCGGGCGACTCGTGCAGCCTGCCCAGCCCAGGTCCCTGCCCACCTGCCTGGTAGCTCAACCGTCGTACTCGACGAGGATCTCATCCAGCGGCTTGCGTTCGAGCCGAGGGACCACCGAACCGATCTCCGGGTAGCCGACCGGGAACAGGATGAACGGCCGCTCGTTTGCCGGCCGTTCGAGCAGTTTCGTGAGGAACGCCATGGGACTGGGGGTGTGGGTGAGTGTGGCGAGACCCATGGTGTGCAGTGACGCAATGAACATCCCGGCCGCGATTCCTACGGACTCCTTGACGTAGTAGTGCTTCCGGCGCCGGCCCTCGGCGTCGAGCCCGTAGCGCTGTTCGAAGAGGACCACGATCCACGGCGCGAGCTCGAGATATGGCTTCTGCCATGACGTGCCCAGGCGGACAATCTCGTCCTTCCAGTCGTCTGGCATCCGCCCATCGAGGTAGTTCGTCTTCTCCTCTTCTTCGGCCGCGAGGCGAATCCGACGTTTCGTCTCGGCATCGCCAACCACCACGAAGGTCCACGGCTGCTGGTGTGCTCCCGAAGGTGCGGTCCCCGCAGTGAGGATCGCTGTCTCGATCAGGTCCCGTGGAACCGGGTCGGCGCTGAACGTCCGAATCGACCGACGGTGCGACATCGCCTCGTGGAAGGCGGTTCCTCGCTCTCGCATCTCGTCCTCGGTGAGACGCGCCGAGCCGTATGGCACGAAGTCCCCGGTCGTGGTGTAGGGGTAGTGATCCTGGGTCACGGCTGCCTGCTCGCTTCCGTCCTGGTTCGATCAGCGGTGTGTCCTTCCCGATGATGGCAGCCTTCCGATTGTCACGAGACTTCCTCTGTGCGGCGCGGCCGGGACCCGGCGTCGTATGATCGGGAGACCTCGTCGAGGAGGTCTCTTTGGGCATCGTGGTTCCGAGCCTGATGATCGTGATCGGCGTCGCCATGGCGGCCATATGGACGCGCGACATCCTGGCTGGAGAGCAGGTCGATCTCTCCGCCGGCGTGTTCCGTGCGCGGGACGCCGAGGCAGGAACCCTGTTCTGGCCCCACTGGCTCGCGGAGTACGGCACCGCGTTTGCTCTCGTGCTCGGCGGGATCGGGCTGTTCGTCGACGCGAGGTGGGCAACGGCGGTCGCCGCGGTCGCTACCGGCGCCCTGTTGTACGCCTCCGTGAACTCCCTCGGCTGGGCACTCGCCCGCCGCGAGCGGTTCCCGTACGCTCTTCCGATGTTCGCCGGCCTGACCGTCGGCATCATGACCACCGCCTTCCTCCTGCTCTGGTAGGCCGCATGTCTGCTGCGTCCGGGTTGTAGTGGACCGGTGTGCAGTCGCTGGCGCACCACAGAATCTGTTTTGGTCACGGATCCACGCTGCCGATAGAGGGGGAGCAGTCGTGGGAGAGATAGATGACCGATGATCGCGGCCGATCGTCGAGCGAGGAACTGCTGCGCGAGGCACGGCAGCGCGTCATGGATGGCGATCTCTACTCGGACGACCACCTGGAGACACCGCAGACCAAGACGAACGACGCGCCCGAGTACGACGATCCGACTCCCGACGCTCCGCCCTTCGGTCAGGACGAGGAACTGTCCGCGGCCGACATTGCCCAACAGCTTGCAGAGGCGCGTGAGGCAGAGAACCCAGCCTCTGAAGAGTCCGACGAGCCGTCAGCAACGGAGGAGGCAGAGGCAGCTGTTCGTGCGCGGTCCGGGGTGGAATCGCTGCCCGACTGGGCGCTCGACGACCAACCGTCCACGGTGGCTGCCGGTTCCACGGGGTCATCCGTGCCTCTGTCTGGCTCACTCGCCGAAAGGATTCGCTTCATCTCGGAGCAGCAAGAGAAGCAGAACGAGGTGCTGCAACAGACGCTCCAGGCACCGCCGCCGCCGGGCGAGCAACGTGACCCCTGGTCGACTCCGAGTCCCGAGTGGCAGTCGCGCCCAACTCCTACACCACCGCCTATCTCCTCGATGTCATGGATAAGGCCGGTGATCTTCCTGATCGTGATTGCCGTGTTCGGAATAGGATTCGTCGCCGCACAACTCGACGGCAGCGAAGCGATCGATGAGCTCTCGGTGGGCGAGTGCTTCAACCCCGGCACCGCGACCGAGGTCTACAGCGTGCCGGTGGTCGACTGCAACGAACTGCACGAAGCCGAGCTCTTCGGGAAAGTCGAGATCGATGGCTTCGGGTCGACCTACCCCGGAGACGAACGAGCTCTACGACTGGGTCAACGCCCGTTGTGAAGCCCAATTTGCCGCCTACGTTGGGGAGCCGTACGCCGACTCCCGGTACTGGATTGAAGTCTTCATGCCAACCGTGGACGGATGGGAGGACGGGGACCGGACTGGACTCTGCACCGCCGTACTCGTCGATGCCAACCGCGACGTCAGGCCAGCCCTCGGGACCGCTCGAAACTGGGGGGCCAGCACGTAGCGCGCTCCGGTATGGGAGGCCGACTCCGAGCAGGCGGGCCGGACCCCGCTACGACGCTTCGCTCTCGTCGATGTCATCGCTCAGCTCGGTCGGGTCAGTCTCATCCGGGTCGTCGATGTCGGCAGTTGTCGCGGGGATCGACCCGTCCGTCGCCGGTGCGGGTTCGTCCAGATCCACGTCCACGACAACCTGCGCGTCGATCTCAACCGGAACCTCTCCTTCCGAGTCGTCGCCCGCCCCGTCCCTGTAGGCCGCCTTGACCTTCTCGACACCCTCGTCGAGCGCGTCCGAGGCGGTGTTGACCGCCTCCTTCGTCTTCTCCCAGGCTTCCTTCCTGATATCGGCGGTTCCATCCCAGGCTTCAGCCGCCGCCTTCGTTGCCTTGTCTACGGTCTCGGAAAACGAGTCCATCCAGCTCTTCTTGTGGGACATTCGAGGACCTCCCTGGTGCTCGCGGAATCTCCGGCGGTACCTGCGTCACAATACCGCCGGGGACCGGAGGGGCCGTATTCCGGGCAGGTCTACTATCTCCGCACCGCATGATCCGGCAGGGAGGATTGGCAGGTCCCGTGAGCAAGACAGACGCTGTCGACCGTTCCGAGGTCCTCGGACTCGAGGGTGTTTCGGTCGTGCGCGACGGGCGGTACCTCCTCTCGGATGTCGACTGGCATGTTCACCGGCATGAGCGGTGGGTGCTCCTCGGGCCAAACGGTGCCGGCAAGACCACCATGCTCCAGGTCGCTTCCACCTACCTCGGTCCCACCCGGGGTACGGTGCGGCTCCTCGGGGAAACCCACGGGAAGGTGGATGTCCGGACGCTGCGCGAACGTGTCGGATACGTGGGATCGGGTCCGGCGAAGATGATCCGCGACCGCCTCCCCGCGATCGACATCGTCATCACCGGCAAACACGCATCGTTCGTTGACACCCGATGGCACGACTACACGGAGGCCGACTGGGAGTTCGCCCGTCTCCTGCTCGAACGCATGCAGGCCGGTCATCTTGCCGACCGGGATTACGGAACGCTTTCGACGGGGGAGAAGCAGCGGGTGTTCATCGCACGAAGTCTGATGACCCGTCCGGAGGTACTGCTCCTCGACGAAGCCATGACCGGCCTCGACCTCGGAGCCCGGGAGCGGCTGGTCGCGTCGCTCGGCGACCTCGCCGTCGACCCGGAGAGTCCCGCCGCTGTCCTCGTGACGCACCACGTCGAAGAGATCCCGCCGGGCTTCGATCACATTGCCCTGATGTCGCGCGGCCGGATCATCGCCGATGGGCCGATCGAGTCGGTGCTGACGGGTGACGCCTTGTCGGAATGCTACGACGAGGAACTACGGGTCGAGCACCTCGACCGTCGATACCGGGCGTGGATCCCGAGCTAGCTCGGCGTGTCGCGACCTTCAGCGGGGTGCCGTCGATTCCGCCACCGCGTGGCGTACGATGCGTCAGCATCGTTGGAGGGTCATGCCGACTGAATGGGAACTCGTTGGGCGCACGGTTGTAGCCGCACTTCTCGGTGGACTCATCGGGTTCGATCGACAACTGTTCAACAAACCGGCCGGCATCCGAACCCACATGCTGGTGGCGGCAGGGGCGGCGCTCTTCGTCGCCGGCTCGATTCTCATCATCGGCGACGCCCCAGTGGCCGATCGGGCCGGCGATGCGGTCCGGATCCCGGCGGCCATCGTGACCGGTGTCGGATTCCTCGGCGCCGGCGCCATTCTGCGCACGGGTAGCCGGGTCGCAGGGCTGACGACTGCAGCCGGGATCTGGGTGACGTCCGCCGTTGGCGTTCTCGTCGGGTCTGGGTTCTGGGTCATCGCCGTCGGTTCAACCGTGATCCTCCTGGTCATCGTGAACATCACGGGGTTTGCGTCCAGCCGCTTGGGAATCGGCGACCACCACGACGCCCCCACCACCGACTCCTAACGCTGCGAACCCAGGGTTCTCCACCTCGTATGTGGCGCCGTGGGCCCGCGGAATGGCTGAAGCTGCGAACCCAGGGTTCTCCACCTCGTATGTGGCGCCGTGGGCCCGCGGAATCGGTGGTGCCATCGACGCCGCC
Source organism: uncultured Actinomycetota bacterium (assembly GCA_963700375.1). Classification (GTDB taxonomy): domain Bacteria; phylum Actinomycetota; class Acidimicrobiia; order Spongiisociales; family UBA5794; genus JAHEEL01. Next base: position 681,538 of record CAVOXF010000006.1, on the reverse strand, counting down.
GCCACCGAGGCGGGCTCCCGGCGCTGGACGGTTCGCCACTCCGACGTGGCGCGCGCCTCACACCGGCGCGGCGCGCCGCGCGACGGCGAGAGTCGTCGTCATCCGACTCCGGGAGGAGCTTCGTATTTAGGGCGAAATACGATTGCGCCCGCGAGATCCGAGGAAACACCGTGCTTACCGCCCCAGCTCCCATGCCCGTCGAGACCCTCGTTGAGGCTCCGGCCGTCCGTGCTGTGAAGGCGCGGAAGGTGTTCGGGGAGGGCTCCACCGAGGTTGTGGCTCTCGACTCCGTGTCGGTTGACTTCGAACGCGGCCAGTTCACCGCCGTGATGGGACCATCGGGTTCAGGCAAGTCGACACTGCTCTATGGACTCTCGGGATTGACCCGCCTTGACGGGGGCGCCGCCTACCTCGGAGACACCGACATCTCCACGATGTCCGACAAAGAACTCGCGATCCTGCGTCGTACCGAGATGGGCTTCGTATTCCAGTCCTTCCATCTCGTCGCGGCACTCAGCGCGCGGGAGAACATCACCCTGCCGCTCGATCTCGCCGGCGTCCGCGTCGATGAGGAGTTCCTCTCCGACCTCACGCACGTTCTCGGCATCCAGGATCGGCTCTCGAATCGACCGAGTGAACTCTCGGGTGGTCAGCGGCAACGCGTGGCCGTTGCTCGCGCGCTCATCAGCCGACCCCAGGTGGTGTTTGCAGACGAGCCGACCGGAGCACTCGATTCCAGGTCAGCCGAAGACCTCCTCGGGTACATGAGGGGTGCCGTAGACGATCTCAATCAGACGATCGTCATGGTGACCCATGATCCGGTCGCGGCGGCACACACCGACCGCGCCGTCTACCTCCGGGATGGGGCCGTGTGGGGGTCGCAAGCCGACCCGACCGTCGACGACGTGCTCTCCGTGATCCGGGATCGCGTCTGACATGCTTCGACGCAGCATCAAAATGGCGTGGTTCGAGCGGAGTCGCTACGCCCTGACGCTCACCGCTATCACGTTCGGCGTGGCGTTTGTCGTCGCCACCCTCACGCTCACCGGGTCTCTTGAGGGCCGCGGTGACCTGGTCGCCGAAGCGCACTCCGAAGTAGGCGCTGTCGTTCTCGGTGAAGAGCTTGGCACCGAATTCGGCGGACCGGCAGACGGCGAAATCGTCTTCAGGGCACCGGTTCCCGCCGGTTCCGCCGTCGCGCTCGCCAGTGCCGGTGTTCCCTCGGCTCCCGTTTCGACGACGTACGGGCAGATCGTCGGTGTCGACGGCAAGGCAGCCGGACAGGACCTGGCCGCCCAGAACATCGTCACCAACTGGATCCCGAACGGTCTCAACCCGTACGACCTTGTGGGCGGCGTAGCACCGACGTTGGCGGGTACTGCGGTGCTCGACCAGGCGAGCGCTGACGATGCCGGATTCCGGATCGGTGACGCCGTCGCGATCGTCACTGCCGACGGTGTCGTCGAGCGGACGCTGTCTGGACTCGTCACGTTCGGAGAAGCTGCCGGCCCTCCTGGCCAGACTGTCGTGCTCGTTGCCGACGATGATCCGATCATGTCTTCCGCCTCGGTCGACCACATCCTGGTCGCGGACACTGCCGCTATCGCACGGGCGGCCTTGGCCGGTGAACCCGTTGAGGTTGTGACCTCGGAGGCATGGTTCGCGACGGAGAAGGCTCGCATCGACTCCGACCTCAGCTTCTTCTCGGTCTTCCTCACCATCTTCGCCGTTGTCTCGGTTGTGGTCGGAGCCGTGGTTGTCGCCAACACGTTCAGCGTCTCCGCTGCACAGCGGTCTCGCGAGTTGGCTCTGCTTCGTCTCGTCGGTTCGACGCCTGGTCAGCTCAGGCGCCAGTTGTTCGTCGAGGCGCTCGTGCTCGGCAGCATCGGCACCCTGCTTGGTGTGTTCCTCAGCGGCCTGCTTGTCGGCGGCCTGGGGTTCGTGCTCGGACTTCTCGGCGGTTCGACGTTCGAGCGAACCGGCGACCCCGGGCTGACACCGATTGTCGTTGGACTGATCGTTGGCATCGGCGTGACCGTCGTTTCCTCGTGGTGGCCGAATCGTCGTGCATCGAAGGTGTCGCCAATCGAGGCACTCACGGACGCAGACGTCGAGCCCGCGTCGCCGCCCAGGCGCAAGACCGTCACTGGCGTTGCCCTGCTGGTCGTGGGCATTGTGGTCACTACGATTGGTGCGCTGGCCCCGAACATCCCGGCCTCCGGCCTCGGCTTGCTCTTCCTGCTCGTGAGCGCGTTCATGCTGGGCGCCTACCTGATGCGGTTCGCAGCGGTACTGGCGTCACCGATCACGAAGCGGCTGGGGCCCCCCGGGATGATCGCCTCTCGCAACGCCTCGCGGTACGCCACGCGGACCTCGTCGTCCGCCGGTTCGCTCCTCATCGGTTTCGCTCTGGTCGTGTTCTTCACGATTCAGGCCGCCACGGTCAGCGCCTTCGTGGTCGGTAGCACGGCGGATGCGGTGCTCGCTGAGAACGTGGTGAAGCCCGTCGGTGCCATCATCCAGCCGTCGGTCCCGGCAGCAGCCGTTGAGGAACTCCGGATGGTTCCCGGTGTCGACATCGCAGCGCCGGTGTACGCCGTCACGACCTCGGTCAACGATTCCATCACGCAGGTCGGTGCGGTGGGCGGAAGCAATATCGGCTCCGTCTACGACGCTGCAGTGACCGAGGGACGCCTCGACGACCTGTCGGCCACGACGGTCGCGATCGAGCGAGGGTTCGCCGACGAGATTGGCGTGGGACTCGGGGACGTTGCTCTGGTTCGTACTCCGCTCGGACCGGTCGAGTTCGAGGTGGTCGCCGTCTACGACAACCTGCTGCCATGGTTCGAAGCACCCAAGCTCCTTCTCACGCCGGAGACGCTCATCGCCGGAGGCGTGCCGGATCTGGCGCAGTACGTGCTGATCTCAGGGAACGCGACGACCGAGGAACTCGCTGTTGCCATTGCTGACGCCCCGACGATCGAGGCTGTTACGAGGGCGGAGTTCCTCGCTTCGCTCGGAAACGTCTTCGCAGAGTTCCTCAACCTCGTGTACGCCTTGCTCGCCATCTCGGTCGTGATCGCACTCGTCGGCATCGCCAACACGGTCACGCTGTCGATCAACGAGCGACGCGGCGAGATTGCCACCGTCAAGGCCGTTGGCAGCACTGGCCGGCAGGTGTTCACGGGGCTCATCACGGAGTTCACGCTGGTCGCGGTCGTTGGAGTGCTGGCGGGAACGGTCCTGGCGATCGGGGGGTCGATCGCCTTCTTCCGGGGGATCGGCGCAGGTATCGGACTACCGACGATCCCGGTGGCTGTGATCGCCGTCCTGATGCTCGCCGGGATCGCGGCCGGTTCGGCCGCCTCGTGGTGGCCCGCGGCCCGCGCGGCGCGCGCCCCGCTGCTCGAGACCCTCCAACGAGAGACCGCCTAGCGCTGCGAACCCAGGGTTCTCCACCTCGAATATGACGCCGTGGGCCCGCGGAATGAACGGTCCTGGAAAGGTCGCCGGTTCTGTGGGCCCACGGCGTCAAATGGAATGCCGAGAACCCTGGGTTCGCAGCGTGCTAGAGGTCCTTGGCCATGCGATGGACCTGGCCGTCTGGCATGACCAGAGAACGCGGCGAAGTCGCTACGACCGTCATCCCCATCCGTTCGTAGAGGCGCTGAGCGTTCTCGTTGTCGACGGCGACGACGAGGCTGAGACGCTTTGCGCCTGCATTGCGAGCCCGCTCTTCGGCGTGGTGAAACAACGTCGATCCGAGGCCGTAGCCCCGGCGTTCAGGGCTCACGGCAAGGGCGTGGAGGTAGAAGTCGCCGTCGGCGACGGCGTCGATGAAGCCGAACAGGCGGAAGAGGGCAGTCGACACCGCCGCCATCCGGACGTTGCGCCATCCCGCGGCTCGAAAGAGCGGTGATTCGGACGACTGATCGTGCTGCTGCGACGAGAAGGAAGATGCCATCCCGACGATCTCGCCTCCGATCTCGGCGAACGTGACGTGGTCGAACGAGAGGTCGTGGCCGGGCGTCAGGTAGGCCTTCGCAAGCACGCGCTCGGACCCCCTGCCGAGCATGAACCGGAAGACTCCGTCGGCTGCCGTGTCCAGGTAGCGGGCAAACATCAACCCCTCAGCGCTCGTTGGCTGCGCCGGACGGAGGGAAGCGGCGAAGTCGGGCATGGCGGAATCCTATTGGGGGCGGCGGGAGCGAATCCAGACCGAATGTACTGGTTCGAAGGATCGTTCGCAGCCACCGACCTGGGGCCCCCAATGTCGATCCGTCGGTGGCGCGCATCGTCGAGGTTGGCCTCCTCCTGTCCGAGCCGGACCGGTCGTCGACGCCCTCACTGACGCGCTCGTCGACCCCGGCGTGCCGATTCGGAGGGAGTCTCGGAGGTCACCGGCATCTGCCACGCCGGCCTTGCGGCGATGTGAGGGGAGCCACGTTACGGCGGGGAGGCCTTTCTCATCAGGGCAATGAAGCCGCGACGGCGGTAGACCACTCGAGCATCATGGCGTCGAATGCCGGCTCCTCGTAGCGCTCGAGTTCGGCGGGATCGTCCCCAAGGGCGCTCATGTCGTAGGTCACGTTGACGATGCACCGACCTTCTCCGGCATCGACACACCAAACCCGGACGATCCCGGCGCGGTGTCCGGGTGTAACGCGGCTGTAGACAGCGGCTCCGGCGGTGCGGTCGATTTCGACGATCGTCCAGATCGTGGTCACTCCGTCTGCGACCGTCGTGAACACCGTCGCGGCTGTCTCGCTGGCCTGACCGGCCGGATAGGCGGGATCCCATCCCGGAACCCACGATCGTTCTCCTTCCGGTGTGAAGAGGTCGATGGCCATCGACGCCGGGAGAGCAACCTCAAACCGGCCGGAGGACTGTTGCCTCATGATTCTTGCCCTCGCACTGGTTCGGACCATTCCATCTCGAGGTAGAGGTCGAAACGATTCCGGGTCGGTTCCGATAGCTCTCGCGCCTCTTCGAACCAGCGATAGGACGGATGGACGCGGAGGCCCTGCCGCCCGACCGTCACTTGGAGACTCCGCCGGCCCTCTGTGATCCACGATCCCGACGGATCATCCGAGAATGAACCCTCGATGCCGGCTACGACGAACGCACCCGGACGCTCCACGACGATCGACACTTCCGGTTCGGGCGGAGTGAACCCATCCGGTACGGCCACGTTGAGTCGGTACCCCTCGTTGTCGGGTTCGTGTGACCGCTCGCCGGAGCGATCGATGTTGTATCCGAACGAACGGAACGACGTGGCAACCTCCGGATACCGGCCCAGCCGCTCCGTCATCATCTGGTGCGCTGCCTGCTCGGGCTCAGGTCGGAATCCGTCGAAGGAGACCTCCCTCATTTCCGACAGCGCCATCGTCACCACACCCATGATCACCTCTCCTGTCGAATCGAGCCGTCCGATTGGCGCTGCCGTGGATCTACTTCCTTTGAATCGAAGCGGCGCCTCGTCGTGCTCCTTCGTGAATGCCGGCGTGAATGCCTCAGATCGACGGTCACATCCCTGCCGAGGTCGGCTTCGAAGAAGGAGCCCGCCGCTTGGATCTGCTCGTAGATCGTCAGCACGCCATCGAGTGTATGAAACACCGAAACCGGATCCTTGATCGCGAGGGCACACCCGGTGTCGGCGCGGCGACCCGCCATCGGCCGATCCGGTCGTACGGTTTCGCGCTAGGTTGTTGTCCATGCGCTTCGGAGCTTTCACCCCACAGGGCTGGCGCCACGACCTCGTCGGCGTGCCGGTCGATCAACAATGGCCCACGATCCTTTCGACCGCCAAAGCGATTGAGGACCTTGGATTCGAGTCGGTCTGGGTCTACGACCACTTCCACCCGGTGCCGGAGCCAACCCAGGAACCGGTCTACGAGGCCTGGACGTTGATGGCGGCGCTGGCGGCCACAACCAACACCGTCCGTCTCGGCCAGATGTGCACGTGCAACTCGTATCGCCCGCCGTCCTACCTGGCGAAGATCGCGGCATCGATCGATGCGATCTCCGGTGGACGCCTCGAGATGGGGATCGGGGCCGGCTGGTACGAGCACGAGTACGAGGGCTACGGCTACGGGTTCCCGAAGGCATCCGAGCGGATCGGGATGCTGCGCGAAGGCGTTGAGATCATGCGCCGAATGTGGACCGAGGACGTCGTCGACTACGACGGCACCTACTACGACCTGAAGGGCGCCCTCTGCCAGCCCAAGCCGATCCAGGATCCGATGATCCCGATGTGGATCGCCGGTGGGGGGCCCAAGCTCACGCTGAACATCGCTGCCCGCTACGCCGACTACACGAACTTCGGGTACACCCTCGCGGAATTCAAAGACAAGAGCGAGATCCTTGCCGGGCACTGCAATGACGTTGGGCGGGACTTCGACGAGATCGTGCGGAGCTCGAACTTCAACATCGTCATCGGCGAGACCGAGGCCGAGGTGGCCGAGCGATCGGCCGCGATCAAGCAACACTTCATTCCGATCGTTGGCGCGGACAAGGTCGACAAGGTGTTCGACAACAACTACGTCAACGGCGGCGGAATCGCCGGGACGCCCGAACAGATCGTCGAGTGGATCCTCTCGTGGCAGGACGCCGGTCTGGGCTACGCCATCGTGTACTTCCAGGAGGTTGGGACCGACCGGCGGGGACTCCAACTGTTCGCCGATCAGGTGATGCCTCACCTCGTCTGACCGGACCGACACACCCGAGCACAAGGAGCGCCTGGGTAGCGATGCGAATCATTGGCAACATCCTGTGGCTGATCCTCGGCGGATTGCCGATGGCGATCGCCTACGCCTTCGCGGGCCTGGTGATGTTCGTCCTGATCATCACCATCCCGTTCGGGATTCAGGCGTTCAAGCTCGCCGGCTTCGCCCTGTGGCCGTTCGGAAGGGTCATGGTCGAGATTCCCGGCAAAGGCGGATGCCTGAACACGATGGGGAACGTCATTTGGGTGGTTGTCGCCGGCATCTGGCTGGCGATTGGCCACATCATCTCGGCGTTCCTGCTTGCCATCACGATCATCGGTATCCCGTTTGCCGTCGCAAACGTCAAGCTCGCAGGAGCGGCACTGGTCCCGTTCGGCCGGACCATCATGTCAGCGGACGCCGCGCGAGCACAGAGCTACCCCGTCGTGGTTGGAGTCCAGCCTCTCGGCTAGCGTCGGTCGGCGGTAGCGGTGAGGATCGAGCGTGCCCGAAAGCGAGGACCCGGATACGTTTCGTGCCGAGGGCTACTCTGACTTGGCAGGGGCAACGATGACCAGACTGATACAGACGATGGTGGTGGCGGTATTGGTCATATCGGCGTGCGGCGCTTCCGATGTGGCCGAGGAGCCGTCGACCCAACCGGCGTCCTCCACGGCGGTCAGCGCGTCCGGTGAGACTACGACGCCTCCGCCATCCGCGACGCCGACGCCGACATCGACATCGACACCGACGTCGGTCGTCGTCACGACAACCTACGGTCTCTCGACGACATCGACGGTCGCAACAACCGTGACACCCATCGAGGTGAACCCACCAGACGTCGAGGCCTGGTGGTGTGACGCATTCGAACGCGCCGGTGATCAGAGTCCCGACGACTTCGCTCTCTGGCTCACCGACGACTTCAGGCACGGGTACAGCACCATGCCGGCAGAGTCGCTCGAGGCCGGAGCCCACCAAGCGGCGCTCGTTCAGTGTGACCCTGGATACGGTCAGGCCGTTGCGGAAGCCCTCGGCGTCACCTGATGGGGACCCGAGCGAGTGCCTGATCGGGTGTACGCATCTTCATCAGCGGGACGCCGATCCCGTAGGTGACGAAGTGGCCGACCGGTTCGATCTGGATCACGCACATCTCGCCCATCGTATTGTCGATGCCGCGCATGAGATCCGACCTGAGGGCGGCGTCCACGTCGTCCATTGGGACGATCGTCGCGTGTCCATAGAACGTGATCACCGCAGGCGGGGCCTGTCGGATCCGGATTGGGAGGCGTTGCACCGTCACCGTCACCGAGACGTTCGGATTCGCTCGGATGTGACGGACCTTCCATGTGTCCGGACCGGTGACGACGTTGAGGCGGCGATTTCGCGCGACGTACATCACTCCCGCTGCCCGAGGTTCGCCCGAAGGATTGACGAACCCGAGCACGGCAAACGGCCACTTCTCTATCTCCTTCCAGACATCGTCGGCTTTGGTGGGTAGCGGCATGTGACCTCCGATCTCGGTCAGGCAATCCTTCTGCCGTCCGGTGAACCCGACCAGGGGAGAAGCTCACATTGCCCGTGCTGGGATGCAGTGGAGGGGGTTGAAGATTCAGGAATCCCGCCCGGCAGGCGCAGGGCGCGGCGGTATCGTGACCCGTATGGCGCGATACACCCACGGCCACCACGACAGCGTGCTGCGGTCCCACCGATGGAGAACCGTCGAGAACTCGGCAGGGTACGTGGCCGACCGCCTTGTTTCGGGACTGTGCGTCCTCGATGTGGGGTGTGGGCCAGGAACGCTCACTGTCGACCTCGCCCGTCGAGTGGAACCCGGTCGGGTGATCGGGATCGACAGCGTCGAGGGCATCGTCAAGCAGGCACGAGCCGACGCGCCGGATGACGCGACGAACCTCTCATTCGAGGTTGGCGACGTGTACACCTTGGAATTCGACGACGACAGTTTCGACATGGTCCATGCCCACCAGGTGCTCCAGCACCTCAACGATCCTGTCGCTGCGCTGCGAGAGATGCGCCGCGTGTGCTTACCAGGTGGGATCGTCGCCGTACGCGACGCCGATTACGAGGCAATGACCTGGTACCCCCTCGACGTCCGTCTCGACCGTTGGCTCTCCCTGTACCGGGCCGTTGCCGTTGCCAACGGAGGCCAACCCGACGCCGGGCGGCACCTGCTCCATTGGGCACACGAGGCAGGCTTCGAAGAGGTCGAAGCGACCGCGAACGCCTGGTGCTTCGCCACCCCCGAAAGACGGAAGTGGTGGGGCGGCCTGTGGGCGGACCGCATTCGACAGTCGTCGCTCGCCGACCACGCGATCGAGAGCGGTATGGCCTCACGGGAAGATCTCGACGACCTCGCGGAGGGATGGCTCGACTGGGCCGCCGATCCCGACGGGTGGTTCGTCGTGCTCCACGGTGAAGTGGTCGCGACGGTTAGGTAGGGGGTTCGCGGCCGGGCTCATCGCCGCGACCCAGACTCCCAGAGCCCCTCTGCTTCGTCGCTCGCGCTCTCCCTTGTCCCTCCGTCCTTCGGCCGGGGGGACAAGGGACGGGCTACTCGGCTACTCCGCTCTGGGGTAGCGTGTTCGGTGCACGCACACGGAGGTCCGTCACATGCAGGTCAATCATGATCCGACGGCCGGGTTCAACGGGCTGATCGGGATCGAGTATGACGAGGCGACCTCGCAGCGCGTCGTATTGAGCCTCGAGATCGATGATCGCCACTACCAGCCCTACGGTCTTGTGCACGGCGGCACCTACTGCGCATTGGTCGAGACCGCTGCCTCATTCGGTGCAGCACTCGCGGCTATGGAGAGAGGCATGACTGGGGCCGTGGGCGTTTCCAACTCCACCGACTTCTACCGCTCACACCGCACCGGCAGGATCCTGGCCACGGCGACGCCCGTCCACCAGGGCCGCACCCAGCAGGTGTGGCAAGTGGACGTAACCCGGGCCGACGATGGCGTCCTCCTGGCCCGCGGCCAGGTGCGGCTCCAGAACATCGCAGACCCCGCCGTCATCGGTGGCGCAGGGGAGTAGCGCAGGGGCCGACGCGGGAGTCTCCGCATGCGAGCAGGCGAGAGGGAGAATCGTTAGTGTCCTGTGTACCGGGGACGACCGTGTTCTCGCGTCAGCAACCACAAGTGCGGAGGTCCGGTAATGACGACAGGGAACGGGGATACGAAGGCCGCGATGGGGTTTGGGAGTGTGAGCTTGCCTCGCAAGATCTCGGCCGGTCTGGTGATCTTGGTCGGCATCATCTTCATCGTGGTGACGGTGATCAACAATCTCTTCGCGGTGGGACCCGCGTTCGAGGAAATGATCACCGATTTCCGACCGCTCCTTGCGGAGGAATCGCTTGCTATGGCGAGCGCCGATATTGCGGTCCTTGAAGCTGCGGGAGAAGAGTTCCAGACAGCGGTTGCACCAGGAATGGCCCAAGCGCTCGGCATGTCGCCGGAAGACTTCGCCGGAATGGTCCAGAGCCAGTATCCGGCCGTTGCCCAGGGGATGCAGGCGCTGCCTGAGATAACCGAAACGTTCAATGGCCTGGTCCAAACGCTGGACAGCCAGCGGGCGTTGTTCGAGTCTGCCGACGCGATCCCGACAAACGACTTGCCGGCGACAACGGTGCCGTGGATTCTCACGATCTCAGGCCTGCTGGCGATCGTCGTCGGCGTCCTGCTGTTCATGCCGGGACGTACCTGGGGCATCGTGGCGGCTGCGCTCGGTGCGGTGCTCGTGATCAGCACGTTCGCTCTGAACCTGCCGCAGAAGGCGGCCGACGCGGATCAGCTGAACGAGAACCTGACGCCGATCTACACGCAGGAGTTGATCGACGGGGCAACGGCTTCGCTCGCGGTGGTTGGGGCTATGGGCGAAGAGATGCAGACCAAGATGCTGCCGGATCTCGCCGCCCAGCTCGGCATGTCGCCTGATGAGCTGAACCAGTTCCTGGGGGCGAACTTCCCAGCGACGGCAGCGGCGATGCAGAGCATGCCCGAGTCGCTGCCACGGTTCCAGGCATTCGTCGGGATCTTTGCGCAGAACCTCGACAACTACGAGACGATCCAGCCGGTGGCCTTCACGCCCATCATCTGGATCATGGTGATCGGTGGAGTTCTCATCCTCCTGGCAGGCGGATACTGCATCATCGCCAAGCAGTAGCGAGTCAATCGACGAAGGGCCCGCTCCAGCGACGACCGAGAGGTTGGCGCCGGGGCGGGTCCCTACCCGCCGAGCTTACGTTCCGCCATCCCGCTGAGGATCTCGAGGGCCACCCGGTTGGCGAGGAACGCCGTGATCGGGCCCGGCCCGTCGTATGGCGGAGAAACCTCGACAACATCTGCCCCGAGGATGACCACGTCCTTCGCGGCACCATCAAGCTCGTCGATTGGGACGGCGGGCACCCCGCAGAACGTCGGGAAGTCGGCGAATCGGTAGAAACCCGGCGTCACAGCACCTCGCGGTTCTCTCGCAATCCTACGATCGAACGAACCGCTGATCGGATACTACGGCAGACCAGCTCCGTCGACGGCGCCCTCAGCTTGTCCGACCGTCGGTCGACCCGATGCAGCGTCTCGCCTAGAAGCGAGGATTGCCCCCGCGATCACCATCGCGACGCCGGCCACAGCGAGCGGAGCCACCAGGTCGCCGCGGAACACGACTCCGAGGATCAACGCAACGACGGGGATCAGGTACGTCAGGACCGACGCACGGGTCGATCCGACGCGACCAACCAGGGTCCCCATGAACACGAAAGCGATACCGGTACCGAGGACGCCGGCGACGGCAATCGCAAAGAACGGAGCCCATGCGAAGGTGCTGCCGGTCGCACCGATGAGCCCGAGTGGTGCCGTCCAGAGCGTCGCGAGTGCCAGCATTCTCGCCATCACTCCGATCGAACCGTAGTGCTGCTGGATCGGCGCGGCGATGTTGATCGCCAGTCCATAGCACGCAGTGGCGATGACGACGAGGCACACCCCGAGCGCCTCGGTGCCTCCTTCTCCGATTGAGGGGGCGCTGATCGCGACGACGCCCGCGAAGCCGATGGCGAGTCCGGCGATCGTGGTCGCGCGCGGCAAGCGACGCAACATCAGCACAGCGATCACGGCGGCGAAGATCGGGACTGCTCCGTTCAGCATTCCGGCGATCGCCGAGTTGATGTACTGCTGGGCGATCGGAAAGAGGGAGAACGGGATCGCTACCCAGACCACCGAGAGAGCGACGAGGCGGGGCCAATCGCCTCGGTCGATCCGCGTGGATCTTGCGCCCGGGACCAGCCAGAGGGCGGCGGCGCCGAGGCCGACGCGGATCAGGGTGATCAGACCTGGCTTGAACGCTTCGAGGCCGATGTCCATCAGAACGAAGGACGATCCCCAGATCAGCGCGACCGAGACGAAGAGGCTCCAGTCGAGGGGTGAGAACGCCTCGCGGTTCACACCCTCGGATGTTGAGAGGATTCTGCGTGATTGTGGTGATGTCGACATCAGCTGAATGAACCCCCCTCGGGGCCGAATCGTTGCAGATTGAGGGCGGTAGCCCGCAGCCCACCACTGAGCGGTTGCAGCCGGGCCCTCGCTGGCGGCTATCGGTGGGCGTGTCGGCGCTCGATGACACCTGGCCGCATCTGCGATTCCGACCGACGTGGTCAGGGTGTATCGACATGGGTTGACTCGGTTCGGTGCTCGTCAGTACGGACCGACGCGGAGTGCCCTAGCCGCGGTACGATCCGACGATGGTCGAACAGTTCCCCGAGATCAAGGGCACGAGCCTCTCCCTTGTTGACCACCGCCTTCCCGGCACATTGGCGGGAGAAGTGAATCTGTTGCTTATTGCCTTTCGTCAGTGGCAACAGCGAGATGTTGACACATGGGTTCCGACGGCGACGGCATTGGCGGGCGAGTATGCGGGGTTCCGGGCCTACGAACTGCCCGTGATCTCGAAGGTGTATCGGCCCGTTTCCGGGTTCATCGATGGTGGGATGCGGTCGGGAATCCCCGATCCCGGCGTTCGCGAGGCGACCATCACGACCTACCTCGACCGCGGACGGTTCCTTCGAGCCTTGCGTATCGATTCGGTGGGTGAGATCGTCCCGATGCTCGTCACACCCGATGGTGCGATTCTGTGGCGATCGAAGGGCCGGATGACCGATGAAGCTGCCCGAAAGCTGCGGACAGTTGTCCAAGCGTCCCTATGACCGGACGGTGCGTGGACCTGGCTCGTGCCGTTCACCCTCGACACGCAGATGCGGTACCGCCTTTCTCCTCTGGCGTATCTGTGGAGGTCTGAGACGATGATGCATTGAGTTCCAGAAGGGTGAGATTGTGAGCGCAGGACGAATCATTGCGGTTGTTGTTGGCGTGATCGTGGGATTGATCGCCATCGGCTTTCTCGTTGCGGGGACGTTCCTGACCATCGGCTCCGCACTCACGGCCGAGGACGATGGCTACTTCGACACCTCTCCGCGCCGGTTCGGGACCGAAACGGTCGCGATCACGACCGAGGAGGCCGACCTCGCCGCCGATCCTGCCCCACCCGACAGGCTATGGGACTTCATCGACCTCTCCGTCCGCTTCCGATTTGAGGGGCTCGGAGAGGAGGTGTTCCTTGGCGTCGCGGACGAGACCGACGTCAACGACTACCTGGGCTCGGCTGCATACGAACAGGTTCGTGAGATCCGTCCGGGCGAGCCGGTCCGCTACCGCACCTTCTCCGGTGGCGACGTGATTGAGCCGCCTGCGGAGCAGGACTTCTGGGTCGCGGCCGCCTCAGGATCGGGGTCCCAGGAACTGGTGTGGGATGTCACCAGCGGAACCTGGGTGGTCGTGCTCATGAATGCTGACGGTTCACCCGGGGTGGTCGCCGATGTCGCGGTCGGAGCGAAGTCCGGGGTTGTTCTGCCCATCGGTATTGCAATGCTGGCCTTCGGCGTCCTCGTGTTCGTCGTCGCCGTCGTGATCATTCTGCTTGCCGCCCTCGTCGGACGTGGCGGTGAGGCGCCGAAACCGGAGGTCGAGCTTCCCGCATCCGTGGAACCGGTGCGCCTCGAGGCGTCGATCGATACCCCGCTGTCGCAGTGGCTCTGGCTCGTGAAGTGGTTCCTTGCGATCCCGCACTTCATTGTGCTTGCGTTCCTCTGGCTCGCGTTCTTCGTGCTGACCTTCATCGCATGGTGGGCGATCCTGTTCACGGGCCGGTACCCGGAGCGTTTGTTTGCTTTCAATGTCGGCGTCATGCGCTGGACATGGCGGGTGATGTACTACGCCGGTACCGGCGGCCTCGGAACGGACCGCTACCCACCGTTCACGGTCGAGTCGGCCGACGACTACCCGGCGACGTTCGATGTTGCGTATCCGGAGCGGCTCTCTCGAGGCCTGATCTTCGTGAAGTGGTTGCTCGCGATTCCGCACTACATCATCGTTGGGCTGTTCGTCAGCGGAGTGGTGATGTGGGGTACGGGGGACTGGTGGGGGGCACCCGTCTGGACCGGCGGGTTGCTCGGCATTCTCGTTCTCGTCGCTGCCGTCACCCTGCTGTTCACCGGCCGGTACCCGCAGCCGTTGTTCGATCTCATCATTGGTGTCAATCGCTGGGCAATGCGGCTCTTCGCGTATGTCAGTCTCATGACCGATCGGTACCCGCCGTTCCGCCTCGACCAGGGTGGGAGCGAACCTGAACCTGTCGACGAACCGATGGCCCATTGACGACTACCGGTGTCGTGTCGCGCGATGGCGGCACCGGTATCGTTTCTGCCGATGACGAATGCTCCCCGTCCTTTGAACTCGTTGATCCTGGGTGGTGTTGCCTGGAACACGATGGTCTACGTCGACGCTTTCCCGGATCCACGGCCGCAGACGGTCTTCGCACGGGGGTCGAACGAGACGGTTGGCTCCAGTGGCGCCGGCAAGGCGATGAATCTTCGCAGCCTCGGCGCCGACGTGACGCTCTGGGCATTGGTCGGCGATGACGATGCGGGTCTGTGGATTCGCAGGGAGATGGACCGACGGGGCATCTCGTTCATCGGCGTGACCGATCCGGAGGGCACGACCCGCCACATCAACCTGATGGATGACGCCGGCGAGCGCATCTCGATCTTCGCGAACGGCGGCAGCGACTACTTCCCGGTCGATGTCGGGCCGGTGGCACAGGCCGCCGCATCAACCGATGTGTCGTCGGTGACGATCACCAACCACTGCCGGCCGTTCCTGCCGTTGCTCCACGACATGGGGAAGCCAATCTGGGTTGACCTCCACGACTACGACGGCATCAACCCCCACCACGATGAGTTCATCGAGGCCGCCGACCATCTCTTGATGAGTTCGGTTGCGATGCCCGAATGGCGCGACTTCCTCGAACATCGCGTCGCCGCCGGCACCCGGGTGGCCGTCTGCACCCACGGGGCGGCAGGTGCAAGCGGTCTCACGGCGGCGGACGGTTGGGTCGACATTCCGGCCGTCCCGGTACCGGAGGTCGTCGACACGAACGGCGCAGGAGATGCGTTCTTCGCCGGATTCGCCGTCGCCTTCCACCAGGGACTCGGGTTCGCGGCCGCGATGCAGGCGGGCGCCGAAGCCGCTGCGTTGGCGGTGCAGTCGCCCGACCTTGCCCCGCTCTAGTTCGAGCCGGCGCTCTGGTCGTCTTCTGCGGCGGCCTCAGATTGCTCTACGGCGGTGAGGGTGTTATCAGGCCGTCAGACTCTGGATGAATGCGACGGGGTCTGGTTGGCTGCGGACGAGCCAAGAAGGATTGACGAGGAGGAGCAAGGTATCCGGTCGTTCCAGAAGACAGATGGCGTCCGACCAAGGGGATCACGCTACGCCAAGGCAGCGCACAGCGTTGATCGTGCTCGGCGAGATTGCTGTCATTGTCGTGTCGCTCGTCACCTGGTCGATTGTCCGGGGTCGTTGCTGCGGGCTTCACGCTGCACGACGGTCGGAGTCGGCGGCCGCGTAGGCGATCCCTGATGCCGGTCATCGACGTTCGACACCTCGAGAAGCGCTACGGCCGCTACGTTGCGTTGGAGGATGTCTCGTTCTCGGTCGAGTCGGCCGAAATCTTCGGAATCCTCGGCCCCAACGGAGCCGGCAAAACCACCACGGTTGAGTGCCTCCAAGGATTGAGACAAGCCGACGGCGGCGAACTCGCGGTTCTCGGATACGATCCTCGCGTCGACGCGAACCGACTGCGCCGAGAGGTTGGCTCACAGCTACAGGAGTCTGCCCTGCCAGATCGGATGAAGGTGTGGGAGGCGCTTGACCTGTTCTCCTCGTTCGTTCCGGGCGGACCGCCGTGGGAGTCCGTAATGGAACAGTGGGGACTATCGGAGAAGCGGTCGGCGAAATTTGGCAGCTTGTCCGGTGGCCAACAGCAGCGCCTCTTCGTCGCACTCGCCGTGGTGAACGCCCCGCGTCTTGTCTTCTTCGACGAGATGACCACGGGCCTCGATCCGGTGTCCCGCCGGATCACGTGGGATCTCGTGCGCCAGGTCAGAGATCAGGGGACGACTGTCGTGCTCGTCACCCATTTCATGGATGAAGCCGAGGAGTTGTGCGATCGGATTGCGGTGATTGACGACAAGCGCGTGGTCGCCGTGGACACACCGGCGGGTCTGATCGAACGCTTCGGCGGCGGAGCCACCGTCACGTTCTCGACGGACGCTACGGACGTGGGCTACCTCGAGAGCCTCGAGGAGGTCGACACGCTGCGCAGAGACGGGCGCCGCATCTCGGTATCCGGCCATGGTCCCATCCTGGCCGTGGTTGCCGCCGAGTTGGTGGCACACGGCGAGACGCCGATCGACCTCGCAGCCAACCGGGCCAGCCTCGAGGATGTGTTCTTGACCATCACCGGCGGGGGCTCGTGAGATGCGATCGCTTGTGCGCCTTTCATGGGTCAACCTGAAGCTCTTCCTCCGTGAGCCGCTCACGGTCGTCTTCTCATTTGCCCTTCCGTTGATCATTCTGTTCGTCCTCGGCGGCGTGTTCGGAAACGAGGTGAGTCACTCCGACGATGGCTCGGTGGTCTTCCGAGGGAAGGGGCCGATGAGCTACTACGTTCCCGCATATGTAGCGCTCGTCATCGCCTCCGTCTGCGTGATCAGTATCCCCACACATCTGGCGGGTGATCGTGAGCGCGGAGTTCTCAAGCGCCTGCATGCCTCTTCTGTCGGCGCCTGGACCGTCGTCGGAGCGGAAATAGCGGTCGCGTTCGTGATCTCGATCGTGAGCGCCGCGATCCTGCTGACCGCGGCATGGATCGCGTACGACTTCGAGGCACCGCGCTCGGTTCTGATGGTGCTCGGTGTCGTCGTGATCCTCACTGTGGGTTTTGCGCTGTTCGGGATTCTCCTCGGGTCGATCCTCCCAACAGCGCGGGCGGCCCAGGCGGTTGGGATGCTCGTCTGGTTCGTGATGCTCTTCCTCGGTGGAGCGGGGCCGCCTCCGGAGGTATTGACCGGCGGCATGCAGACGCTGGCCGACTTCACACCACTGTGGCATGCCGCACTGATGATGCAGGACGCCTGGCTTGGCCTCGACGCAGGACTGGCGTGGGGCGTCTTCATCATGATCGGTGCTACGAGTGCCCTTCTCGGGATCCGGTTCTTCCGTTGGGAGTAGGGGTCCGGTGTCACCAGGTGGCCGGCGCTCGAACGGTGTTCCGTAGTTGCCGCGATGTCCGAGTTCGTTGTGCGAGGCTGCGCACGCGTTGGTCTCAACGGAGTCAACGCCCATCGTGTTGACACCGGCGGGGACGGACTCACGCTGATCGACACGGGTGCGCCGATCCTGTTGCTGATTGCCCTCGGCTTCTGGCTGCGGCGCGCCAGCTTCATTTCGGAGAGCGCCGTCGGCGACCTGCGCACGCTGGTCGTGAACCTTGCGCTGCCGGCCGTGTTGTTCACTTCGTTCCTCGAGATCGAGTTCGACCCGTGCGATGCCGCCATCGTGATCGGCGTCTTCGTCGTGTACGTGGTCGCCAACCCGGTGTAGGTCGCCGTCTACGCAGCTGCCGTCCGTTCGGTTGCCTTGATACGCGGTCGTTCGATCACGAGCGCGGCACCGATGAGGAGCGCCACGATCCAGAGGATCGCGCCACCGGCGATTGTGGCAAGGCCGAGCACGGCTCCGATGGCAAGGGCACCCGCGACAAGACGTTCCCAGGTGACGATTCGCTCGGATCGATAGGCAAGGAAGGCGTAGCCGAGCACGACGAACGCAATCGCCAGTGTAAGTGCCGTGCGTCCCGCCACTTCGAGGTGCTCGGACGGGTGGGCGACGGCTTCCTCGGCGCCCACCGCATAGAGCACGAATCCTGCGATGAGCGGGATGTGCCCCAGCGTGAAGATGTCGCGAGCGGCGGACGATCGGGCGGGTTCGGTCAGCAGGGAAACAGCCCTTTCCATCGCAGTCGCCAGCCAGTCGAAGTAGGCCCACCACAAGACTGCGACGATGACGAACGCTCCGCCGAGCGCTGCCGTGGTCGCAACCGTACGTCCGCCGTCGGCGGCGGCGAGGCCGACCGCCACGATGATCTCACCGAGGGCAATGATCACGAAGAGCCCATGGCGTTCGGCGAAGTGGGCCGGCTTGATCGAGAAGTCGCCCTGCCCGGAGGCGAACGCCGCGCCGATCTGAATGGCATTCCCGATGCCCCACACGGCGAGACGGGCATCACCCGAGAGGAACCCTCCGATCAGCACCGTGAGGACGCCGACCAGAGCCGGGACCGCGTACAGGGCCAGGTCGGACATCTTCTCTCGAGGCATTCCGACGGCGAAGATGACGAGCCCGAACAGGAGCACCACGGCATAGCCGGCCGCGAACCACATGCCGCCGTCGCCGAGTGCGTCGGGGACCGCGAGGGCCATGAACAACACGGCCGCCATGGCTGCGAGGAGCGCGAGCTTGACGGCGGGGGCATCGTTCCCGACCGAGTTCAGCGCCCAGGTGTACTGCGACCACGACCACCAGATGAGCAGCAATACGAGGAGTCCTCCGACCAAACCCCGGATGCTCGTGTCGATCTCGAACAGCGTGGCGACCTGGGTGATCGAGAAGACGAAGACGAGATCGAAGAAGAGTTCGAGCGGAGAAACACTGAGCTCGTCTGAGTCAATGGGCGTGGACACGGTTCGATCCTATCCGCGGGTGGTCGGCGGTGCGACGAATCTCGGCTGGCGGATGCTGATGGACGAACCGCTCTTGCGGACCGACTTGAAGCTTGCGGCGAGCGAAGCACATTGGACACCGACGCGTGCCCGGTCGTGGACACGACGACGCTTCGGCCGCAGCAGCAAAGACGACGCACACCGGCCCGGTCATCATTGGGATCATGACGGCGGCCGGCGCTACGGATCGCTTGGGGCGACCGCGACTCAGCGCGAGCGCCCCTTGGCCAACTGATGCAGCTCGTCAGCGATCTGACGTTGGTCATCCTTCAGCGACTCGATCTCGATCAGGACGCGCTCGAGCAGCGCAACAATCTGCTCGTTTGTCGGCTTCGGGTCCTCAGACATTCGGCCCCCTCTCTCATCGACCGTAGCCGAGAGGAACGGCGGTTGGGTGAGGCGATTTGCGTCGGGGCTGCGCGAGGCCGACCATGTCAGGGTGACCGATGAGGTTCTCGAGTGGTTGATTGCCGGCGACCCGGCAGTCCGTTGGCAGGCCGAGCGCGACTTGCTCGACGCTGACTTCGACACATGGAGTGCGTCCCAATCCGCGGTCGAGAGCGACGGATGGGGGAGACGGCTGCTCGACCTCCAGGATCCCGCGGGAACCTGGGGAGGCGGTATCTACACGCCCAAGTGGACGTCAACCACGTACACGCTGCTTCTGCTCAGAGACCTTGGCCTGCCACCATCGAGTCCCGGGGCCGTCGTCGGTTGTCGGCGGCTGTTCGACGAAGCCGACTGGGTCGACGGTGGGGTGTCGTATTGGGCGAGCCATCAGTTTGCGGAGCGATGCGTCAACGGCATGGTCCTGGCGCTCGGCTCCTACTTCGATGTCGCTGATCGCCGGGTCGACTCGATCGCCGCACTCCTCATCGCCGCGGCCATGCCGGACGGCGGCTGGAACTGCCGGGACTACCAGGGGGCCACCCACTCGTCGTTCCACACCACGATCTCGGTTCTCGAGGGACTCCTCGGGTGGAAGCGATCGACGGGTTCGGAGCAGGCGGATGCCGCGATTACACGTGGCCATGAGTTCATGCTCGAGCACCGGCTCTATCGGTCCCATCGAACCGGACGGGTGATCAACGAGGCCTGGACCACCATTCACTTCCCTCCCCGATGGCACTACGACGTCCTGCGCGGACTCGATCATCTCCGCGACGCAGGAGCCGCTCCCGATCCCCGGGCGGCGGATGCGGTCGGGATCGTGGAGTCCAGCAGGCGTCCGGATGGCCGATGGGGGAAGGGCAGCCAATACACCGGCGAGACGTTCTTCCCCCTCGAACCGGGCAGGGTCGCTGGTCGATGGAACACCCTGCGCGCGCGTCGGGTCCTGCGTTGGTGGAACGCAGAACCCGTCACGAACACCTGACGCCGACGCCCGGGCGTTGAACCGGTCAGTCCATCATTGGGACGGGTAGAAGCTCGTAGACATCGATCGCAAAGCTGCCCCTGCCTTCGCTGAGGTATGGGTGGTCGCTCGCGAGCGCCTGAGCGGCCTCCATGCTGTCGGCTTCGACGATCGAGTATCCGGTGAGCGATGTTGCCGTGCCGATTGTTCCGTTGTCGACGATCGAGGTGCCCGGTCCGAACGGTGTACCGATGTCGGCGAGCGCCGGACCGACCTTCTCCATCCACGCACCCCACGCCGCCATCACCTCACCGACCTGCGCCTCCGTCATGTCCGACATGTCGGTCGCCTCGCCCTTGTACATGATCATGTACTTCGCCATCGCGCCGCCTCCCCGGTAGCTGGATCCTGCCCAACCCTACGCGGCGTTCCATCCCTGACGGCCGGAATCTCATGAGGCATCCGTCAAGTGTGTCAGATGGCGCGCCGAAGGTATTGGATGAACCTTCGTTCTTCGACGCGCGTGCATGGGCAAGGCGATTCGGGGAGTTGGGATACCATTGCGAAGCTGAATCGTCGAAAGTGGTCGGCCATCGGTCGGCGAGAGATTGGGGAGCGGTCATGAAATCATTCAGTCGGATTGTGCTCGTAATTGCGATGGTGGGTGGTCTGCTCGCCGCAGCTGTCGGTGTCGGGGCTCAAGAATCCGCGACCTCTGCGTACCTGGCGAACGTCAACGGTTCGAGCGGTGACCCGGTTGACGTCGCGGTCGGCGGCAACGCTGTCGCCACGGATCTTGCATTCGCGTCTGCGAGTCCCGTTCCGTACATACCGGTTGGCGCAACCATGGTGACGTTCAGGGCCGGCGGTGCCATCGTCGCGAACGTCGCCATCGACTCCGCAGAAATCCCGGCCCAGACGGTGGTGACCGGCTACGGCGACGGCGGGGGGAGCGCCTATCCCGTTGAAGTCGAGCCGATCGACGCCGGCGTGGCGAAACTCGTCGTTTGGAATGCGACCGACGCCTCGGTCGTGGTCTCCGTGGGGACGCTCATCGTGGAGGCGCCACTCAACCCCGGACAACACACCGACCCGCAGTTGATTCCGGTGGGCGACAGTGTGCCGGTCGTGTTCGACGGTGCCGATGAGGTCGACGTGTCCATGACTGCCGACTCCTACACGGATGTGTTCGCCGTCAACGACGGAACAACCCTCGCTGCAGCGGTTTCCGTCATCCCCTCGATGACCGCCCTGATCGAGGCAATCGCCGCACCGCCCGGACCGGCGACTGTTCCGGTTCCCGATACTGCGGGTCAGACCGCCGCCGATGCCCAGGCAGCAATCGAGGCCGTCGG
This sequence comes from uncultured Actinomycetota bacterium, assembly GCA_963700375.1. Classification (GTDB taxonomy): domain Bacteria; phylum Actinomycetota; class Acidimicrobiia; order Spongiisociales; family UBA5794; genus JAHEEL01. Next base: position 659,941 of record CAVOXF010000006.1, on the reverse strand, counting down.
CCTCGTTGCCGTCACTGAGGAGCAGCAGAGCGGCGACGTGGAATCCGGTTTGGTCATCGAGACCGATCCGGCAGCCGGCGCCGAGGTCGAGGTCGGCTCGACGGTCACCGTGACTGTCTCGACCGGGCCGGCGACGGTCGCGGTTCCCGACGTCGCGGGACAGACCACTGCCGATGCCCAGACGGCCCTCGAGGCAGCGGGATTCGCGGTGACCACCACCGATCAGGCAAGCGACGACGTCGAAGTGGGCCTGGTCATATCGACCAACCCTGCGGCCGGCATCGAAGTGGCGCCCGGTACGACGGTCGACATGACAGTCTCGACGGGTCCGGAGGCCGTCGAGGTCCCTGAGTTTATCGGGATGACGACCGACGAGGCGACGATCCTTGCCGAGGAATTCGGGCTGACGATCACGTTCGTTGAGGACCCGGACGCGCCTGATGCCGACGGTATCGTGGTTGACCAAACGCCCGAACCGGGCGAGATGGCTGAGTTTGGCTCCGAGGTTGTGGCTCAGTTGAGTCCCCTGATCCGCGAACCGTATGTCGTCGTGAGTGTCGACACCAATCGCATCATGACAACGACCGGTCTCAACTTCCTCCCGGGCTCGATGACACAGCTCAGGGTGATTGAAACCGGGCTGACAGCCACCATCCCGGTGGAAGATGACGGTGTCTGGTGGGAGTCGTTTGCCCTTGGTGATCGCCAGACTGAGGTCGAGAACCTGCTGGTGGAGGGTACGGCCGCCGACGGGAGCGAATTCAGCGCTACGTTCCTGATCCCGCCGGCAGGCGAGTCGACCGATCAGGTGACTGAAGAAGCAGACAGCGGTTTCCCATGGTGGGGATGGGTTCTCATCGGACTTGGCGGTGTCGCGATTGTGGCATTGATCTGGTGGCTCGTTGCGGGTCGGAACAGCGAGACCGTGACAACAGACGACGGCAGTGGTCAGACACCGCCGCCGCCGACGCCCCCGACCTCCGACGGCTAAGCAGGTGGGGAAACGTCCGACAGTTGAATCGAGAGACTGCGGGGGAGGCCCATGGGCCTCCCCCGTTTGTCGTCTGGTTCCGGCGTGCCGTATTACCGCCGGCGACTGTGATCTGCGAGCGACCTGAACGCCCAGGTTGTGATACCGATGAGGACGTAGGTGATGCTGATGAACACGAGTAGGAACTTCGGGATCGCCATCGCTTTGGCGAGCGGGATCCAGCCGGACCAATCGCCCCAGCCGTACAGGTACCCGAGCATCGACAGGTTCTCCACGATGTCGAGCATGCCTGCCACGACGGCGCCGGCGGCGATGGGGACGCCGATCCTCGAGCCGAACCCGTCCCTGAATTGCTGCCGCGTCCACACCGACCCCGTGCACAGCGCAAGGACGTAGAAGATGATGAACGCGAAGTCCCAGTAGATCGCCGACCGAATCGTGGCGGGTTCGGTAGCGGCGACGGCTTCGTTCGCCCGCTCGAGGGTTCCCGCAAGCTCCAGATCGACGATATTGAAGGTGCCGGCTGCCGCCACGGTGATAGCTCCGGTCGCCATGGCCAAAACGGCCCAGAGCCACCACCAACGCACGGCCGATCGTTCAACCGCGTGAACCGACGGATGCGCTGGTTCCGGGAGATCGGCAGACATGTGGCGACCGTACCACCGCGAAACCGCCCCCAGATCGCGGCCGCAGTCGTGGAAGCACGCGCCGGGGGTCCATCGATATGGCCTGCATGGTCGGGTCGATGGCCCCTAGCGGCGAGCCCATTCGTGCGAGACACTCAATCCCGTGTCCGGGCCGCCACCGTGCTGAATCGCGGGTTCGCCGCGACGACACCAGGCGCACGGCCCACCGACACGGACTGAACAACTGAACACCCGCCCGGCCTGAGAGCCCGTGTTCATCCGGCGAAACCCGGATGGATGCTCAATTCGAGATCGGCGCGGTCCACGACGAGGAGGAAGTCCCGAATGGCGGAACGAGTTAGCAATCGAGGGTTCGTGGTCCTTGGAGCAGTGCTGATTCAGCTCTGCCTCGGCGCCATCTACGCCTGGTCGGCATTCACAGGCGCATTGCAGGACTCCGGATGGTCCAAGACCCAGACCCAGATCGTGTTCTCGGTGGGTCTTGCAACGTTTGCACTCGTGATGGTGTTCGCCGGCCGGAGGCTGCCCGTCTACGGTCCGCGCAAACTCGCCGTGGCCTCTGGCGTGACACTCGGCCTTGGATATGCGATTGCGGCGATCGGTGGCGGAGACAACTTCTGGATCGTCCTGATCGGCGTGGGTCTGATCGGCGGTGCCGGTATCGGCCTCGGCTACGTTGTCCCGATCGCCGTCGGCATGCGTTGGTTCCCGGACCACAAGGGCATGATCTCCGGTGCCGCTGTCGCGGGCTTTGGATTCGGCGCATTGGGATGGGTCAAGATCGCGGGTTCGTGGGGCAACCTGATCGACGACATCGGTCTCGACGGGACGTTCCTCGTCTACGGGATAGCGTTCACGGCCCTCATTCTCATCGGCTCGATCTGGATGGTGATGCCGCCCCAGGGCTGGTTGCCGGCCGGATTCACACCAGCCGAGGTTACGGGTGTGGGCGGTGCCAATTTCACGTCGAGAGAGATGCTCCGGACACCCCAGTTCTATCTCATCTTCCTGACCTTCGCCGTCAGCGCCGGAGCCGGCCTGATGGCGATCGGCCTGATGAAGCTCTGGCCGGTCGAGGCCCTCGTCGACGGCGGAATCCTCGAATCGGAGGCCGACGCGATCGCCGGTACCGCAATGGCGGTGTTCTTCAGCCTTGCGAACGGGATAGGCCGGATCACGTGGGGCCTCATGAGCGACCGCCTCGGGCGCAAGCGCTCGGTCGTCATCATGACCGCGACCCAGGCCGTGCTCCTGCTGGCGTTCATCCCGATGGCCGGCAGCGAGTACACCCTGTACCTCGCCGCAGCGCTGATCGGATTCAACTTCGGTGGAAACTTCGCCCTCTTCCCGGCGCTGACGGCCGACGAGTTCGGAGACAAGAGCGTGGGGCAGAACTACCCGTGGGTGTTCCTCTCCTACGGCGCCGGCGGGATCGTCTTCCCGATTCTCGGCGGGGTGCTGGGGGACATGGGCAACTTCCCGCTTGCATTCGTGATCTGCGCGATTGCGTGCGTGCTCGGTGCAATCGCCACCGCCTTTGTCTACCCGCCGAGCCACGAAGAGGCGAAGAAGCCGTTCACGTGGAGCGGCTTCTTCCACAACGCTCACGTCGGCGACCACGCGTAGACAACACGTTCGGAAACCCCCGGAGCGGAGCAGCACGCACGTGCCACTCCGCTCCAGGGTCCGCGAATGCGAGAATCGCCAGGGCCCCCGGCACCTGGGCCGCGACACTCCCGGTCGCGGGACTTCCGGGGACCCCTTCCTGCGCGTAGCCGGCAGCTCGCAGTCCTCCGGTCTATTCGGCGGAGATCGGCTCGTGAGCTGAGATCGAGTCAGTTGCGGCGCCGGGCCGGCGCGAGGCGGAACTCCGTGCGATCGCGTGTGCACAGGCGGAGCAGACTGCCGCCCGTGACGCGATCTGGCAGCCGGCCGACGGAGAGACCGATGCCGACGCCGTGGGTGGCGTTGGCCTCAGCATCGTCGGCGCCCGCATAGAGTCGTCCGGATGGAACCGCCACTGGATAGCCGCGCAGCACTCGTGGTCCGGGATCTTCTCAGATTCGGCCGAATCCTTGCCGATCGGGAGGCGAACCGGTCCAATCCCGTGCTCACCGACCGCGATTCCGCCAACGGGTTCTTGATGGCCGACGACTGGGCCTTCTTGGCCGGGGTCATCGGCGACTATCAGATGCCGGCCGAACGGGCATGGGCGGTGCCCTACAACCTCAGCCTTCGACTCGGCGGATGGGGCGTGCACATCGTGGCCGACAATCCGGAACGGGTTCTGACGGCGTTTCTCGGACCACCCGCCCTGCATCGCTTCCCAACCCAGAGCGCGCGTTGGCTCGTCGCAGGAGCGCAGCGGGTCATCGATGACTACGGCGGCGACGCAGGCGCCATATGGAATGACCGCCCGACGGCGCGGCAACTCCAGGACCGGCTCACCGAGTTCGTCGGCATCAGTCAGAAGAAAGCGGCGATGGCGGTTGAAATCCTGAACGGACAACGAGGTATCGAGATCCGCGACCTGTCAGGATCAGACATCGCCTACGACGTGCATGTGCGGCGCGTGATGCTGCGGACCGGCCTCGCCCAACGGGACCACGTGGACCACATGGTTGCGGCGGCCCGCCGGCTTCACCCCGAGCGTCCCGGCGCCCTCGACCTGCCGATGTGGGAAATCGGGCGCACGTGGTGTCACTCCCGGAACCCCGCGTGCGGAACCTGCGAGATCGCTGCGGTTTGCCCCCGTTTGGTGGAGGCCGCTTCAGGCGTCCGAGGCGCCTGAAGCGAAGCCGTCATGTGGCGCCGGGCCGACGGTGGGACCTTCGTCCCTGGCCTGCATCCGGATTTCGGTGCAATGTTGGAGGGCTGGCGCGATTCTGGGCGCGCGTCGGCAGGCGCTGGTCGAGACACGAACCGCGAGAGAAATGGAAGGTGTTCGTGATGTTGACGAAACGGAGTGCGCTGCTCATCCTGGTCGTGGTGCTTGCCATGATCATTCCGACGGCGGCACTAGCGGGGAATGGGAAGCAGAAGCAGAAGCCGAGCGAGAACACCACTGCCGAGGTGACGCTGCTTCATACCAACGACTTCCACGGCAGGCTTGAACCAGACAGCAGCGCTCGCGGAGGTTCGGCCTACATTGCCGATGTCGTCAACGACGTTCGCTCGTCAGTTGGGGAAGAGAACGTCGCGCTGCTCGACGCAGGTGACGTGTACTTCGCTGCACCCGCCATCTCACAGCTGCTGATGGGCGAGAGCACCATTGACGTCTACAACATGATGGGCTACGACGTCGCGACGTTCGGGAATCACGAGTTCGACAAGGGTCAGGAAGAGCTCGCCGAACGGGTTGCCCAGTCGGACTTCCCGTGGCTCGGAGCCAACGTCGTTGTCGAGGGGACCGAGTGGGACCTTCCCGCGTGGGCGAAGCCGTATGAGATCCTCGAGTTCGGCCGTGGACGGAATGCGGTCAAGGTCGGCGTGCTGGGACTCGCTGGTCAAGAGACTCCAGAAGTGACCCTGATCGGCACGACCGACGGCCTCGTCTTCAAGGATCTGACCGAGACCATCTTGCACTACCGCGACATGATCCTCGAGGAAGCCGACGCTCTGGTTGTCCTGGTCCACATGGGAACCGAAGACAGCGGACCCTTCGAGGGCCTGAAGACGGTGGCTCAGAACCTGATCGACGCCGGGAAGCCGGTCGACCTGATGATCGGCGGCCACCAGCACCAGAAGATCGACACCCCGGTCATGGTCGGCGACACCGCCATCGTTGCCGCCGGCTACTACGGACGCTGGATCGGGCAGATCGATCTCTCGATCGACAGAGAATCCAAGCGGGCATCGATCGCCAACTACCAGCTGCACACGGTGATGGGCAACGTGGCGATCGACGACATCAGGGGCAGCCATCGACGGCATGTGGGAGGACGGCGACATCACCAAGGCTTCGGTCTATCGCGACCTCACCCAGAGGTTCGAGTCGGCGCTGAAGTCGTTCGACAAGGAGAACGCGAGTGCTGCAGCCAGCAAGCTGAAGAGCCTCTCGAAGTACGTAGGACGCCAATCTGGGAAGACGATCGACGCCGAGGCTGCCTCAGCTGCTGATCGCGGACATCGACTGGTACCTTGCGAACACCGATCTCGGGGTGGCGTCTCGAGTCGCCTATTGGGCCGACATCGTCGCACCGATCGTCGATCAGCCCGTCGGATACACAAACATCGACCTTGTCCGGGACTACAACGACGAATCCAACATGGGCGATATCGTCACGGATTCGATGTTGTGGAAAGCGGACCAGTACGACGACGGCGAGGTGAACGGTTCGGTCGACGTCGCATTCACGAACCCGGGTGGCTTGCGAGAGCCGATATCCTCATCCCCGAAGGGGCGTCGCTGCCTTATACGGTGACGTGGGGAGACACGTTCGACGTGCTGCCGTTCGGCAACGTGCTCGTACCTGATGGACCTGACCGGCGCCCAGATCCAGGACCTGCTGGATCAGTCGGCCACGCTGTACAAGGGCATCCTGCAGACGTCGGGTTCCAGCTACTACTGGTACAACGACAACGGCTCCAACGCTCCAACGGCATGGGGCGCCTACGGCGTCACGATCGGTGGCGAGCCGCTGGTGCGCTGACGAGGTGTACCGCGTGGTTACCAACGACTTCCTGGCCGGCGGCCAGGATGGCTTGGACGACGTTCGCTCAAGGCACCAATGCGCTGGAACACCTACTACGACATGCAGGCCGGCTTCGTCGAGTACATCGATGCGCTTGATGACAAGACGATCGACGCCGAGGACATCAAGATGGACCGCATCGTCCGACTGGACGACGTCGTCACGATGATGCACACCAACGACACCCACGGCATCGTGGCCGGAGACCTACTACTACGGCGATGAGGAGGGGTTCGCATTCCTGGCATCGTTGATCAAGGCGGAACGGGCCCACAACCCGAATGCTTTGCTGCTCGATGCGGGTGACACGTTCCAGGGGAATGCGTTCGCCCAGTACTTCAGGAACGCCGATCCCAACCCGATCGCCGGCGGGATGAACCTGCTCGGCTACGACGCGATGACTCTGGGCAACCACGAGTTCAACTTCGGGCCGGCGACGTTCGCATCGATGTTGGGGCAGGTCGACGCGCCGATCCTGGGGACGATCAACCTGGACGACGACGGGTCGTACGGGTTCATCAACGACAACGTCGAGGACTACATCAACCTGGAGGTGAACGGCAAGAAGGTGACGATCTTCGGGCTCACCAACCCGAGGGTCTACCGCTACGAGTTGCCGACCAACATCCCTGGCCTGACGTTCTCACTCGGGTCTGGAGAAGGGATTCGAGGCAGTCCCGGAGATCCTGGCCGATGAGACCCCCGACCTGCTCGTCGGACTCACCCACATGGGGTATTCACCCTACGGCGACGAGATCGACAGCGACGTGTTGCTGGCCGAGGGAGTGGCCGGCATCGACGTGATCATCGGCGGGCACAGCCACACGTTCCTCGACCCGGCCGTCATGGTGACGTCGGACGTCAACCCCGACGGGACGCTGGTCGCCCAAGCGGGGCGGTACGCGCTGAACCTCGGGAAGGTGAACGTCGGTTTCATCGGCGATGAGATCGTGTTGCGTGAGGGCTACCTCGATCCCGGCGGGGACGCTTCCGGTAGACCCCGACATGATGGCCTACCTGCAGCCGTTCGAGGAGGCGCTCGACGTCTACACCAGCACCGTGATCGGCCAGACCACAGCGCCGATCGATGCGCTCCAGGCGTATACCGAGGAGACCAGCGGCGCCAACGTGCAGGCCGACGCCGCCGTATTCGAGCTGACCGACAACGGGATTCCGGTCGATTTCCACCTCTCGGGTGCGATGTCGAACCGCCTCGTCGCCGCCGGGGCAACTGAGGCAGACCCGGTGACGCTCACGGTCGGCGACATGTACACCTTGATGCCGTATGAGAACTCGCTGCTGGTCATGTCGATGAACGGCCCGCAGATCAAGGAGGTCCTCGAGCGCGGCTACCGCAACTACTGGTGGTACAACCAGGGGTATCCGTGGGGCGGCTACTCGCACTACACGACCTGCATGCTGACCACCGACGCCGGCAACGTGATCACCTACACCGGTGACCTGGCAACAGAGCCGGACGGCAACAACGTGGCATCCCTGACGCTCAACGGCACACCGGTGGACTTCAGTGACGCGGCCACGTACTACAACGTGTCGTCGGTGAACTATCTGGCCGCCGGATCGTGCAACTTCAACAACGCCGGTGAGACGATCTGGCCCCTCGATCAGATCGTGGCCGACACGCAGTTCTACGTGCGGGACTCGGTGATCGACTACATCACGGCCGAGGGCACGATCAGCCCGGCCGTCGAAGGGAGGTTGGTCTTCCCGACGCCGTAACACGACAGAGCCGGCCGCGACGGTCGGCATGAGCATGCGATCTCCCGCAGGGCGAGGCCCTGCGGGAGACCGCGTTTGGGGGGTGCGAAGGTGCCCGATCGACCAGCGATGTCGTCGACGTCGATCGAATGCCCGGTACCGCTTCGAGAAACCGAGTGGCCGACCTCTAGGCTGAGATCCATGGACGACCGGACCCTCATGGCCGCAGCGCAACTCTCCCGGATGCGGGGGATGACGGCGATGTACCACCGGCGGTTCTTCCTCGACGTCAACGTGACGACCGTTCTCATCGTCACGCTGCTGGTGGTTGGGTGGTTCGGAGCCGAGCCGGCATTCCTCATCGTGCCGGTCGTGGCGCTGATGGGCGCCGTGCAAACGGCATTCGACTCGTCGTACCTCATCTTCGCCCGGTGGTATGCCGCGTATCTCGAGCGCTATCTCAACGATCGGGTCGGCGAACGCATCCACGTGGCGGCCGAAATGGAGGCGGCCTACCTCTTCGAACTCGGTGCCCCGAAGATCGTGACCATTCCCGTCGCAGGCGGCTTCACCTGGTTCTCGTTCGTGACGATCTTCTACACCCTGCTTGGCGCACTCGCATACGTGTTCGGCCTGATCCTCGGGTGGGGCGCCCTGACGGAAGCTCCGATCGGCTCCGCAATCCTGTACACCGCCGCCTTGTTCGGGATCACGTTCGCCGCCCTCGCGGTGGGCGTGTGGTGGTTCGCGATGGGCGAAGGCGAGCGGCGGCTGGAGCGGGTTCTCGAGCAGCGTTTCGGCGAGCTCCTCGATTCATCCGGACCCGACGAGTGAAGCGAACGAACCGCGACGATTAGGAGAATTGACATGACCGCAATCCGCGTGACTACCGTCGGCCTCACGATTGTGATGGTCGCCGCGATCGGTATCTCAATGGTGACCGGCGACTTCAGTGGCGAAGGCTCGTGGCTGCTCGACCACCCGTGGGGCCGCATGACGCTCATCGACCTCTACGTTGGAATCGCCCTCTTCGCCGGCTGGGTATTCCTACGTGAGGGTTCTCCCTGGATCGCCGTCCTGTGGCTACCGGTGTTCGTGATCCTCGGCAACGCAGGTACCGCCCTCTACGCGGCGATCGCGGCGTTCCGTGCCGACGACATCCGATCGTTCCTCCTCGGGGAGCGAGCGTGACGACGATCGACATCGAATCGGCCGATGCCCGTACGCTCCGGATCGGCGTCAGCTCGTGTGTGATCGGCGAGGAAGTCCGGTGGAACGGCGGCCACTCGCGGCAGCGATATCTCACCGACATACTCGGCCCTTTTGTCGAATACGTTCCGGTATGTCCGGAGGTCGAGGTCGGGATGGGCGTTCCCCGGCCGACCGTTCGTCTCGTCCGACAAGGCGACACCATTCGGATGATCGATCCGAAGAACGAGGTGGACTGGACGTCCTCCATGAACCGGTTGTCACTCACCCGTGCCTCGGAGCTCGCCGGTGAGAACCTCAGCGGGTTTGTCCTCAAGAAGGACTCGCCGACCTGCGGTGCCTTCCGGGTGCGGGTGTACACCGATACCGGGGTGGCGCGAAACGGGCGAGGACTATTCGCCGATGCTCTCATTCGCCGACTCCCGAATCTCCCGGTCGAGGAGGAAGGTCGCCTCAACGATGCCCGTATTCGCGAGAACTTCGTCGAGCGGATCTTCGCGTACCGGCGGGTGAAGGACCTCTTCCGTCCCCGGTGGACGATTGGCGACGTCGTGGCGTTCCACACTCGTGAGAAGCTGCTCCTGAGGGCGCACGACGAACCGGGGTACCGTGAACTGGGGAAGTTGGTGGCTGAAGCGAAAAGCGTCCCTCGTGCCGCGTTCGCCGATGACTATGCGGATCGGTTCATGGCGACCATGAAGCGACAAGCGACGGTCGCCAAGCACGTCAACGTCCTCCAGCACATGATCGCCTTCCTGCGCTGGGAGAACGACGAGATCGGTCGTGCCGAAATGCATGCAGCCATCGCGGACTACCGGGCGGGTCTCGTCCCGCTCGTTGTCCCCGTTACGTTGATCCAGCACCTCGCGCGCCGCCACGACCAGCAGATGCTTCTCGAGTCGTCATATCTCTCACCCCATCCGAAAGAGTTGATGCTGAGAAACCACGTGTAGGAGCAATCCGGCGGAAGCACCAGGGCCGCTCCGTTGGCAATTGCACCGGCGTCGCCACGATGGCACCATCCGTCGTTGAATGAGCACCGGCACGCAGACCGGGCACGTCCCGGCATGGCGCTTTCTGCTTCGCAAGTCTGTCGAGATCGGCGTGGTCCTCCTCGGCACGACGCTGTTTCTGTTCGTGCTGGCCCACATCATTCCCGGTGACCCGATCCGTGCCCTGTTCGGATTCCGGCCGCCGCCACCCGAGCTTCTCGCCGAACTGCGTGATCGGTACGGCCTCGACGATCCGTTCGTCGTGCAATACGTGAAGTACCTGAGGAACCTGGTACACGGTGATATGGGCTATAGCTTTCGGGGGGGACCGGTTTCGGGAATCATCGCGAATGCTCTGCCGATCAGCCTGAAGCTCGTGGGGTTCACCGTGGCCTTCGAACTGGTCATCGGCATCGGTGCCGCGGTGATCGCAACCCGGTACAACCGGCAGTTCGTATCGGTCCTGATCCAGGTCACCACGCTGTTCATCCTGGCGATCCCGATCTTCGTGTTCGCCTACGCCATGCAGGGGGTGTTCGGGCAGCGGCTCGGGTGGTTCCCGATTCGAGGCCAGATTGGTGGCTGGTTGGGTTTGGTGCTTCCCGCACTCACGCTCGCCGTGGTGTCGACGGCGGTCGTGGTTCGCGTGGCTCACGAGCGGTTGGTCGACACCATGGGCAAGCCATTCATCAAGATCCACTACGCAAATGGAATCGGGCGAGGCCGCCTCGTCCGGGTGCACGCGCTTCGAGCGTCCTTGGTGACGATCGTGACGCTCATCGCTGCGACGATCTCCCAGGTCATTGCCGGGCTCATCATCGTGGAAACCGTATTCCAGATACCGGGAGTCGGATCGGTCGTGTATGGCGCGATCCGGGCAAAAGACCACAACGTGATCGTCGGGGTCCTCGTGATCGCCGTGTTCTTCGTGATCCTCGTCAACTTCACCGCGGACATCGTCTGCGGCATCATTGATCCAAGATTCCGCCAGGACTGAACGATGACACCAAGGGTCTGTGCCCTGTTCGGAGGGGGGCCGCCTCTGCGCGATCCAGGCCCCCATAGACTTCCCTGCTTCGTCACCGGCGCTCCTTCGCGGCCCCCTCCCTAGGGCCCGGGAGACGGCTACCCGGCTACACCGTCATCGCGAGTTGCTTCTCCGACCATCGGGCTACCCACATGACGAACGGGATCAACAACAGGCAGAACGCCACTGCGACCAGCAGTTCGGGCAGCACATCGCCGAACGACTGACCACCGATCGCGATGTCGTAGATGGGAATCAGGAAGTAGTACGTCGGTATCAGCTTCGGGATCCACTGCGGCAGTCCGGGGAAGAGCACGAAGATGACCGGAAGGAAGACGAAGATCCCGCCGGCCTTCACCGCCGTGTACATCGTCGTGATGTCGCGAGCCCATAGCCCGAGAGCCATGCCGACGAGCGCCATCATCACCGCGCCCACGAACAGAATCAGCGCCATGGTCCAGAATTGGCCGGCGAAGGCGTTGTTGAGGGCGAGCGTCGCGAGGCCCATGAGGACCGCCAGGATCACCGCAAAGGTGCCCTTGCCGAGCAGGACCTCCGACATGCGCGTCGGCGTAACCAGCACCGCGTCGAGCGTTCGCTTCTCCCGCTCATCGACCAACGACGCGGCGGGCAGGAACAGTGCGGCGATCATCACGGCGTAGAAGACCATGGTGGGGAGCAAGCGGTCTCCGATCGGGACGTAGTCCTGATCTCCGACCGGCGTGACGATCACGGTGACGGGCGGGTCTGCTCCGGAGACATCGCGCACGAGGTCGATCGTTGTGATCGACAGGATGATCCGGTTTGACGCGAGGCTTTCTCCGGAGACGTAGAACTCGAGGTCCGGTTGCCGTCCCGCCGCCAGGTCCGGGTCGAATCCGACCGGGATAACGAGACCGGCATCGAAGTCGTTGGCTTCCACTCGTCTCATGAGCGTCTCGACATCGGGGACGACCACGGCGTCGACTCCCTCGAGTTGCAGGGCAGCGGTGGTCACCTCGGAGCCACCGAAGTCGACGATGCCGAGCCGCGGGTTGGCATCGAACAATGACCCGAACACCGACGAGATGAGGAACGTCATGATGAGCGGCATCGCAATCGCGAAGAACACCAACGGAGACCGCGGCGACAGCCGGACTTCCCGGCCGAACACGACCCAGGCGCGTTTCAGGTTCATAGCGTCGCCACCCTTCGCTTCAAGATCAGTGCGCCGGCGGCGAACGCCGCGATACCCCACGCTGCCAACATGAGCAGCGCCGGTGCGATCTGGCTCCAACTGTCGCCATCGATCGTCACGCCGATCACGGCCTCGACCATTCCGTAGGTCGGGAGGATCTTGATCCAAGCCGGAGACGATCCGGGGAAGAGGGCTCCGAACGCCGGGATCATCAGCGGGATCATGAACAGCATCGCAACCATCAGCGTGCCGATGAAGTCACGTCCGTATGAGCCGGCGATCATGCCGAAACCGGTCACGAGAACGGCTCCGAGTAGGAGGATCATGATGACCGCGGGGGCGTTGACAGCGAACGCTCCGATCAGGAGGCCCAGCAGCGCCACCTCGCTGAACGCCAGGGCCACGCCGAAGATGCTCTTGGCGGCGAGGAAGTCGATCACGCGGACGGGCGTCGCCAGGACCGCTACCACGGTGCGTTGCTGAATCTCGATGGCGATCAGGGCGGACAGCGCGAACGTCTCGACCATGAGCACCATGATGAGGAGCAGCGGTCGCATCTGCTCCTGGAGCGAGATCTGAGCACCGACCCGATCCGTACCAAGGACGACGGCTTCGGTGATCGGATCAACCGGCGGCGCCAGCCCGGCGAGGCCGAACGCCGCTTCGCCGATCAAGCCCTCCACCATGGCGAGCTGTTCGGCCGGCAGGCCGGCCGGGACGAAGAGCATGACCGTCGGTGTCGTTCCCGCAGAGAGCGACGACAGGAAGTCGGTAGGAAAGGCAATGCCGGCAACGATGCCATCGTCGCCGTTCTCGACCGCAGTCTTCAACTCCTCCTCGGTCGGGAACGAGGTCACGGCCAGACCGGCGACCTCGACGCCATCGACCGCAGGAAGCACGCCACCGAGGTCGGTCTGTGACACTCCGATCCGCACCGTCTCGTCGACGCTGCTCGGCAGGAACCAGAACACCGCGACCCAGGCGATCAGCACCAGCAGCGTGATGAAGACAAAGAATCGATTCCGCGTGAACTCGGTGAAGTCCTTTCGGATGATCGTGCCGACGTTCGACGCGCTCATCAGGCCAGCCTGCGTCCGGCGTACTCGACGAAGATGTCTTCGAGGGTCGCCTCCTCGGTGTGGATCGTCATCAGGTCCTCATCGGATACGGCGTCGCGGATGCGGTCGCCGGAGCCGGCCTCGTCGAGGGGGATCACCTGCTCGTCGACGCCGTCTCCCCGCCGGGTCCTGATTCGGACCGACCGCTTGCCGTGCTCGAGCTTCAGGTTCTCAGGCGAGTCGATGGTGAGGATCGAACCCTGGTTGATGAACGCCACACGGTTGCTCAAAGTGTCGGCCTCGTGCATGTCGTGCGTGGTGAGGAGCACGGCGGCGCCACGGTCGGCTTCCTGCTGGATGAGGTCGCGGATGGCGATCGCAGATACAGGATCGAGCCCATCGGTCGGTTCGTCGAGCAGCAGGATGTCGGGCTGATTCACCAAAGCGCGCGCCATCATCAGACGCTGACGCATGCCCTTGGAGTACTCGGAGACCCGGTCGTCGAGCCTCGTCGACAGGCCAACGCGCTCCATCATCGGCTCCGGTTGGAAGTCCCGGACCTCGAAGAGCTTCGCGAAGAACGCCAGGTTCTCACGGCCGGTCATCGACAGATAGAGGTTCTTCTCTTCGAAGCAGACCCCGAGCCGCTCCTGGATCTGCTCTCGCTGTCCCGGCATGTTCATCCCGAGCATCTCGATGCTGCCGGACTCGGGGCTGAGTTGCCCGGTGAGCATCTTGATGGTGGTCGACTTGCCGGCCCCGTTGGGCCCGAGGAATCCGAGGATCTCGCCCGCTCCGACGCTGAATGAGACATCGTCGACGGCCGGCGTGTCCCCGTAGCTGAAGCGGATTCCGTCGACCACGATGGCCGGCACGGCGGCGAGGCCGGGTGGAGTAGTCATCCCCCCATTATCCGCCGTCCCAAGCTCGCGACAAGGTCCATTCGGCCCATCAGGTGGATGGCCCTCGCCGTTCAGGCGTCGATCGCCGTGACGTTCATCTTGAGGCGTCGGAGGATGGCGGCCATACCGTTGAGGCGTTGGGCCGATACGGCTTCCTGCAGCCCCATCCGCAGATAGAAGTCGTCGGGCACGTCGAGGATTTCCTGCGCCGGAGAGCCGTCGAGAGCTTCGTGGAGAATGCTCGCGAACCCGCGCACGGTCGGCGCCTCGAACGGGACCCGGAAGTACAGGTGCACGGCCTCGCCCTCCTGCTCGACGATGAGGGCGAACGGTGACTGGCATTCGGGCACGACCTCGAAGAGCTCGGGGCGCTCGGCGAGTCGCTCCGGCAGTTCGGGTAGACGGCGCGAGTAGTCGAGAAGGGCATGCACGCGTACGTCCTTCGGCACGGCGGCGAACATCTCGACGGTGCGGTTCAAGCGGTCGGTGGCGGTCATCAACATCTCCGTACTATTCACTATCGCCGTAGTGTAAATTGAATCCCGGAGGAAAGAACGACATGATTGCACAGGATTCATCCGCAGGTTTCGACCAGTATGCCCGTCCGGAGAAACTGGTCTCGACGGACTGGCTCGCCGAGCATCTCGACGACCCGGGCGTTGTGGTCGTGGAGTCCGATGAGGACGCGCTCCTCTACTACGTCGGCCACATCCCGGGTTCGGTCAAGGTCGATTGGCACACCGAACTCAACGATCCCCTGATCCGGGACTACCGCGACCCGGTGGCGTTCGCAGCCTTGATGTCCGAGAAGGGGATCGGGCGCGACGACACTGTTGTGTTCTACGGCGACAACTTCAACTGGTGGGCGGCATACGCCTTGTGGGTTTTCGGCCTGTTCGGCCACGCCGACACTCGACTGCTCGACGGCGGGCGTCAGAAATGGATGGCCGAGGGTCGTTCGATGACCCTCGAACCCGCCGATCGGACCGTGACCGACTACCCGGTAGTCGAGCGATTGGATGGCCCGATCCGGGCCTTCCGAGCTGACGTGCTGATCCACCTCGACACCGGCGGTCCGCTCGTCGATGTGCGTTCGCCCGGTGAGTTCAGCGGCGAGTTGATGCACATGCCCGACTACCCACAAGAGGGGGCGCTGCGGGGCGGCCACATCCCTGGGGCGTCGAATGTTCCGTGGAAGATGGCAGCGAACGATGATGGCACGTTCAAGAGTCGCGATGAACTCGAGGCGATCTATCAGACCGACCTCGGTCTCGGTCCGGACGATGACGTGATTACGTATTGCCGGATCGGGGAACGGTCGAGCCACACCTGGTTCGTCCTCACCCACCTGCTGGGCTTCCCAACGGTGCGCAACTACGACGGATCATGGACCGAATGGGGCAACCTCGTCGGGGTACCCGTGGAGCGGTGATCGTTCGGGCCGCATTCGCTTCTGCCGGCACGACTCGCGGACGTCGCCCCCCGCCTGCCGCCGAGCTGCGCGCGTAAGGTTGCTCGGTGGCGATATCCCTGAACATGCCGGAAGCGGCAGGCGCTCTCGTCAGGCGGTACTACGTGTACGCCGGCATCTACACGCTCGCCGCTTCGATCATTTGGGGCATCAACACGCTGTTCCTCCTCGACGCCGGGCTGTCCATCGCCGAGGTGTTCTTCGCCAACGCGGCCTTCTCGGTCGGAACCGTGCTGTTCGAGATCCCGACCGGCGTCGTCGCAGACACGGTCGGTAGGCGGGCGTCGTTCCTGCTCTCGATCGTGGTCCTCGCCGCTTCAACGCTGGCGTACGTCGCTCTTGCTCAGGTCGGGGCCGGCGTCATCGCCTTCGCCGCCGTGTCGGTGCTGCTTGGGCTCGGCTACACGTTCTACTCAGGGGCGATGGAGGCATGGCTCGTCGACGGCGTCCGTGGCCTCGGATACGCCGGGGCGATGGACCGGGTGTTTGCTACGGGTGCGATGATCGGCGGAGCCGCAACGCTGATCGGCACGGTCGGCGGAGGCCTGCTCGGTCAGATCGACCTGGCGCTACCGTTCGTCGTGCGATCCGGTCTTCTCATCCTGCTGTTCGCACTCGCCTTCTTCGGCATGCACGACATCGGCTTCAAACCGAAGGCGCTCACCCTCCGATCGGTACCCACGGAGGCAAACGCAGTTGCCGGTGCCGGCCTCCGGTTCGGATGGAACAACCGACCACTTCGCTGGATCATGATTGCCGGTTCCATCCAGAGCGGCGTCTTCATGTGGGCCTGGTACGCCTGGCAGCCGTACTTCCTGGAACTCCTGGAGCGGGATGCCGTATGGGTCGCAGGCGTCGTTGCTGCCCTGCTCGCGCTTGCGATGATGGCCGGGAGCGGTCTCGTCCGGTTCGTCACCCGGTTCTGCGAGCGGCGCACCACGATTCTGCTGTGGACGGCGGTGGCCTTCTCGGTCACGTCGATCGGCGTCGGGTGGGCGACCACCTTCCCGATAGCCCTCGGCTTCCTGCTCCTCGGATCGGTGGCGATGGGGCTGCAGATGCCGGTCCGGCAGACGCTGATCCATGCCATGGTGCCATCGGCGCAGCGGGCCACGGTCGTCTCGTTCGACTCGATGGTCGGCGGCGTCGGTGCCGTCGGCGGCCAAGCCGGCCTCGGCGTCCTCGCCGAGCGACATTCCTACTCCGCCGCCTATGTTGTCGGGGGTGCGATTACCGCCGTCGCCGTACCGATCGTCTGGGTGGTTCGCAGAATGCGACCATCCGAGGATCTCTTCGAAGATGCGGTCGCGCCGATGTCTGGGGCACGCGTCCCGCAGGCGCCAGCCGCACCGGCCGTGGAACCGCCGGGTGTCGTGGGGTAGCCGCCGCCCACGAAACACGCTGTTGACTCTGCGCACGGGGCGGGTACGTTCAGGGCATGGATGATGAAAGCCGACAGAACGAACTCCGGCACCTGCTCGGATCGACCGGGCGGGCGCACCACGCCGTCTACGGGGGTCCGAGTTCGGGATGGGCGCGATGGTACGCCGAGCACATGTACGGCCAGAGCTTGCCCTTGCTCGAGTCGGATCCGTCGGTCGACGCCCTCGAGGATTGGCTCGTCCGCGCGGACGAGCGCTACCGGAGCGAAGAACCCGAGGGATCGTGGCCCGGCCATTACTCCACGTGGCTACTCGAGTGGGACGAGGAAGCGATCGGCTGAATGGTTCGAGTCGTATTCGGCCGGTTGCAGCAGCTCGCGATCGACGCCTATCCGACTGAACCGATCGTCGGCCGGTTCTGGGGGCTTCGCCCGCTGGTCTCGGTTTACGGCGCCCGGTACCTGGCACTCGCCGAGCGGCTCTCGACCGTTCTCGTCACGACCGATCGGCGTCTCGCCGCAGCGAACGGTTCGCGTTGTCCAATCGACCTTGTGTTCCTCCGGGTCCGCGGCCGAAGTCGATCGGGTCGATCTCGTCCGCTCGCGTCGACCGAGATCAGTTGCGGAGGGATCGCCACGGTTCATCGCTCGCGACGTCGACCGCCTCGTAGCCGTCGGCCCCGTGACTGGGGGACAGCACGACGAACAGGAGTGCCGGCGGCCCACCCTCCGCCACGAAGCTCGCATGAACCGTGTTCGCGGGTACGAAGCACGAGTCGCCGGCACTCAATTGCATGGTTTCGGTGCCAACCCACTGCTCGACGGTGCCGCTCCGCACGAAGATGATCTCCTGCTGGTTCGGGTGCGTGTGGAAGTCGTGGCCTTCGCCGGCGTCGAGTCGGACGTCGAGGCAGCACATCGCCGAGGCTTCGGGAACACTGGCCGGCCGGACGATCCACCCGAGGGCTCCCCACTCGAAGTCGGTCCACTCAATCTCGTTTGCCGCAATGAATGTCATCGCTTGGCCTCCTCAGAACGTGATGGCCTTGAACGCTTCCGTCTGCCGCTTGATTGCCTGTTCGGCCGGCAGCCGCTCGATGCTGGATGCTCCGTAGAACCCGTTCGCCTGGGTTGAGCGTTTGAGTACGTAGGCAACGTCGTCCGGCATGGCGATCGGGCCACCGTGGCAGAGAACGATGACGTCCGGGCGTACCGCGCGGGCAGCGGCCGCCCATGCGTCCACGTTCTCGACGCTCTCGTCGAGGGTCATGGCGGTGTCGGCTCCGACCGCCCCGCCGACGGTGACTCCCATGTGGCAGACGATGATGTCGGCGCCGGCTTCGGCCATAGCGACGGCACTGTCTTCACTGAACACATAGGGGGTCGTGAGAAGGCCCATCTCGGACGCGGTCCGGATCAGGTCGACTTCGAGGCCGTACCCCATGCCGGTCTCTTCGAGGATCTGGCGGAAGTTCCCATCGATGAGTCCGACGGTCGGGAAGTTCTGGACACCGGCGAAACCCATCCGGGCGAGCTCGGGCAGGAAGGTCCGGGGGAGGAGGAATGGGTCGGTTCCGTTGACGCCTGCGATCACGGGTGTGTGCTTCACTACCGGCAGCACTTCGTGGGCCATCTCCATGACGACTTCGTTTGCGTTCCCGTATGCCAGGAGGCCGGCCAGCGACCCGCGCCCGGCCATCCGGTAGCGGCCGGAGTTGAAGATGATGATGAGGTCGACGCCGCCGGCCTCTTCCCACTTGGCGGAGAGTCCGGTACCGGCGCCGGCGCCGATAATCGGTTCCCGGCGCTCAACCATGCCGCGGAATCGTTCGAGGATCTCCGATCGGGTCGTCTCCATCAGTCGCGTCCTTTCCGTGGATCGTTGCGGTCAAGAACGGTGCCGGTGCCTGGCCGCCGGTGCCGAATGGCGAGTCCGATCCCGTGCCGAACCATGCGGACTCGGTCCGCTCGATCCTCGAGCGTAGCCAGACAGCTACCGGCGCGAGAATCGTGACCGGTTTCGGCTAGGCCGTCAGGTGCCGGTCACAGGTGGGGCACACCACGAGGCCGGGGCGTTGGATGCGACGCTGGTGGCAGATCCCGCATCGTCCGGCTGAGTCGGCGCGGTCCGAGGTGCCCATCCGGCGCAAACCCGGAGCGTGTGGCCTCCGCCGTTCGGGATTCTCCAGGTTCTCCATCGCTCTGGCGATCACCAAGCCGAGACCCACCGCCCCACACGCGAGCGATCCCATCGTGAACCCGAACCCGGCGAAGCCGTCGAGCGTCCTCCCGCCCCAGAAGAACGCGGCGGCCAGGATGAGGGCGATGAATCCCACCCGGAGGATCCGGGACGGGTCGGATGCAGAGGGATCGGACATCGCGACGTTCCAATGCTCGGGCGCAGTATGCACGGACACCGTATCGGGTCACCGTGCCCCCGACCAGGGGAAAGGGTCCCGACGCGGAATTCTCCTCGGCGAAGCGACGATCAGGCCGGTTCGGCAGTCTCACCGGCGATGGGAAGAGCGACGGTGAACACCGTTGCTTCCGGAGAAGAGTCGACTTCGATCGTTCCCCGATGCTGGTTCACAACGACGTCATAGACCGTGTCGAGGCCGAGTCCGGTGCCTCTGCCCGGTGCCTTGGTGGTGAAGAACGCTTCGAAGATGCGGTCCCGGACCCCCCGTGGGATCTCGGGACCGTTGTTCGCAATCTCAACTCTGACGAATCCCTCGGTGGCTGTTGCCGTCACCGTGATCTGGCCCGACGTGAGTCCGGCGTCGCGGATCGCGTCCGCCGCATTGTCGATGAGGTTGGTCCACACCTGGTTCAGGCGACTGCCGTATGCGGAGATCCGCGGCAGATTCGGGTCGATGTCGCGAACGATGGCAATGCCTGCTGTCTTCGACTTCAGGATGAGGAAGGTGTCGTCGATTCCCCTCGCCACATCGACTTCCTGAGTCGGTGCCCGGTCCAGGTACGAGTAGGACTTCAACGCGGCGACGAGTTCGCTCAGTCGTCGCGAGCCCTCTTCGACTTCGGCCACGAGGGCATCAACCTCGGCGCGAGCGCTGATGGCCTCGACGACGGCCACAGCGGCCGAACCCTCCACCTCGGCGAAGTCGGCAGCCGTGTATCCGACGTCGGCGAGGATTGGGGCAAGACGCCAAGCGTCGGCGACCGCAAACGCGTCGAGCGCTGTCTCGAGGTCGTCTTCGGCATCGGCACGATCGATCGGGGCCAGAGTTCGCCCACGGGCACCGGGTCCCGGTATCTCGATCGCCGGTGGAAGGGCGGCCTCGGCGGCGATCCGACGCCCGATCGCCGACCGGAGCAGCGTTGAGCCTCTTGTCACCGCCGCTGCCGGATTGTTCATCTCGTGCGCGAGGCCGGCGGTGAGGACGCCGATCTGGGCCATGTGCTCTGATTGGCGGAGCCGGGACTGTTGCTCCCTCCATCGGGTGATGAACACATCGAACAACGCCCGAACCGCCCGGGCGTCTCTGTCCAAGAGGGCGTCGAGCGAGGCCTTCGGTATCGAGAGCAGTTCGGTGTTGGTGGCGGCGCGAGCCGATGCGGTGCGCGGTTCGCCCGTCAGGAGCGACATCTCGCCGACCAGGGCGCCGGGTCCCGAAAGGGCAATGCGGACGCTTCGATCGTCCGAGGCCTTGAGGATCTCGACCTCGCCCGACGTGACGAGGTAGGCGGTGTCTCCTGGGTCACCTTCTTCAAACAGCGTCTCACCTTGGGGGAGTGAACACGGTCTGAGGTCTCGGTCCAGGTCCGAGAGGGCGGCGTCGTCCAGTCCCGAGAACAGATCAACCGAGCGCAGGTCGAAGGACGTCACACCGTATCGAGATAGCGATGGACGAGCGTGACGGCGACCGCACCCTCGCCGACGGCGGATGCGACGCGGCGCACCGCGCCCTCCCTGACGTCGCCGGCGGCGAAGACCCCGGGTGCCGACGTTTCGAGGGGGAGCGGATCGCGCCCGAGGTTCCAGCTATCGGTGAGCGTGGTGACATCGGCTCCCGTGTAGATGAATCCGTGTTCGTTCATGGCTACGGTGCCCGCGAGGAATGAGGAGTGCGGGACGGCGCCGACAAAGATGAACAGAGCCGACGCAGGCCTGGATTCCTCGGTACCGGTCGTGAGGTTCCGGAGCGTGATCGACTCCACGGTTGTGGATCCCGTGACATCGACGACCCGCGTGGTCGTCAAGACCTCGATGTTCTCGATCGCTGCAATCTGGTCGACGAGGTACTGCGACATCTTCTGCTTCAGGGAGTCCGACCGCACCACCATGGTGACTCGCGAAGACGTCCGAGAGAACATGACGGCAGCTTGCCCCGCCGAGTTTGCTCCACCGATCACGTAGATGTGGCGATCCTCATAGGTCGAGGCCTCCGTCGCTGCCGCTCCGTAGTAGACGCCCGCTCCCTCGAACCGGGCGTATCCGGGAACGTCGGGCTTGCGCATCGTCATTCCGGTAGCGACGATGAGGGCCCGGCACTTCACCTCGGTTCCGTCGGTCAGCACGATCGCCTTGACGGTGTGGTCCGTCCGAACGGATGCCACCTCGGCGGGAGTCGTGAGTTCGGCCCCCAGGCGGGTCGCCTGGGCGATGGCACGCCGCGCAAGGTCGGCACCGCTGACGCCCTTCGGAAACCCGAGGTAGTTCTCGATCCGGGAACTCGTGCCGGCCTGCCCGCCGGGCGCTTCGCGTTCGAGGAGCACGGTCGAGAGCCCCTCCGAGGCTCCATAGACGGCGGCGGCGAGCCCTGCCGGGCCGCCGCCGATGATGGCGAGGTCGTAGAACGGTGCCTCGGGCATCGAATGGATCCCCGCCGCCGCGGCGAGGTCGGCTTTCGTTGGATTGATGAGAACCGAATCATCCGGGAGGAGCACCACGGGCAACGCTGCGCCGTCGGCGGTTGCTGCCGCCACCGTATGGGCAGCGTCGGCGTCGCGTTCGACGTCGACGAAGCGGTAGGGGACCTCGTTGCGCGCCAGGAAGGCCTTGACCTCGTAGGTGGACGGCGACCATGTGGTTCCGAGCACCCGGATCCCGTCGAACGGCACGTCGGCGTGCGCCTGCCAATCGCCGAGTACGTCGTCGAGGATCGGGAACAGGTGCTCCTCCGGCGGGCTCCACGGCTTGAGGAGATAGTGGTCGAGGTCGACGTCGTTGATCGCCTGGATGGCTGCTTCGGTATCGGCGTACGCCGTCAGGAGGAGTCGTTTCGCCTGGGGGAACACGTCCCGGGCAGCAATCAGGAACTCGGTGCCGGTCATCTCCGGCATCCGCTGGTCGACGACGAACGCAGCGACGGTCCTTGATCGCTCCTTGAGTTCATGAAGGATCTGGAGCCCTTCGGGTCCCGACGCCGCCGCTATCACCTGATAGTCAACGCCGTAGTTGCTGCGGAGGTCACGGCGAACGGCCGCCAACACCTGCGGGTCGTCGTCGACGGCCAGGATTATTGGTTTGCTCACGGGGTCCCCGGAATCGTCGTTGATTCCGATCCTATCCGAGTGTGCGCACTCCCGCCGGAAGTCCGGTTCGCTACGCTGATACCCCCAGGGGAGAGAGGCGGAGGAGTGGTCGAAGATACACGATTGGTGGTGCTTGGGTCCCGCGGTTCAATCGCCGTGTCCGGGTCCGAATTCGTCCGGTACGGGGGCAACACGACATCGTTCGCTCTCGTGGTCGGCGACGAGACGGTTGCGTTCATCGACGCCGGAACCGGTCTGGTGGCCTACCGGTCCCTAGGGCTCGAGCCGGCGTCGTCGGTGCACATCTTCCTCACGCACTATCACTGGGATCACATCCAGGGCCTCTCGATGTTCGGTGCCGTCTGGGCGGACGACGGCGAAGTCGTGATCCACGGCCCCGGCGGTCCCGAGCAAGTGGTGACGGCCGCGATCGCTCCACCATGGTTCCCTGTCGCGCTGGCGGGCGCGGGAGCCGTTCGATACGAGACCGTCTCCCGGCCCGTCGACATTCGCGGACTCGTCATCACACCGTTCCGCGTTGAGCACCCGCAGGGGGCGTTCGGCTATCGGGTTGACGGGCCGTCGGCGAGCCTGGCCATCGTGACCGACCACGAAGCCGGGACCGAGCGGGATGCCTCGATCGTCGAGTCGATTCGTGGCGTCGACTTCCTCATCCACGACGCCCAGTACCGGCCCGATGAGATTGCGAACCGTCGAGGCTGGGGGCATTCCACCTGGGTGGACGCCGTGGTCGCCGCCGATGCCGCGGGGGCGAAGCGGTTGCTGCTGACCAGCCTCGATCCCGGTTCCACGGATCGCGACGTGGACGGGATCCTCCGCGCCACCCAAGAGAGGTTCCCGGAAGCCGGGATCGCCCGTCCAGGCCTCGAGGTCCGGCTGTGAGGTTCGCCGCATTCGCGCCCCCGAGGCTGCGGACCATGGAGGAGTCGGAGCGCACCGCGACCTGGCTCGAGTTGTTCTACGACCTCGTGTTCGTCGCCGCTGTCGCGATGATGGGCACGCGCCTTGTCCACGACGTCTCATGGACCGGCGTCCTCTCGTACCTCGCCTACTTCGCCCTGGTCTGGTGGCTCTGGGCGAGCCACACGTTCTACGCCGACCGATACGACACCGACGACCTCATCTATCGTTTCCTGGCCGGAGCCCAGATGGTCGCCGTGGCCGTGATCGCCGTGTCGCTCTCGCTTGGAGAGGCAGGCTCAACGCAGGGGTTCGCGCTGGGGTACGCCGGTGCCCGCCTTGTTCTCTTGTTGCTCTACGCCCGGGCCTATCGCCATGTTGCGGGGACGCGGGACCTCGTCCGCGGCTACCTCATCGGGTTCGGCGCTTCGTCGCTGCTGTGGATGATCTCGATCGCCGTCCCCGAGCCGGCCCGCTTCTGGTTGTGGGGCATCGCCTTTGCCGTCGACCTCGCGACACCCTATGCCGTTCGCAAGATCCAGGCGGAGGCGCCACTCGACGTATCGCATCTACCCGAACGGTTCGGCCTGTTCACGATCCTCGTGCTCGGCGAGGCGATCGTCGCAGTCACCGTCGGGCTCAGCCATGTTTCGTGGCAGGCGTCGACGACCCTGGTCGGGATCTTCGGACTCGGGGCGGCGACCTGCCTGTGGTGGGTCAACTTCGACCATCTCGATGGATCCGTTGTTCGCCGGAGAGGCGAGGGGAAGAACTGGCGTCCAACCGTGTGGATCTACGGCCACCTGCCGCTTGCCATCTCACTGGCGATGTTCGGTGTCTCGGTGGAGTTGGCCATCGTGGGGGCAGACCACGGACACGAGTACCCGGCGGCGGACCGGTGGTTGCTTGTCGCTTCTGTTGCCCTGGCGTACGCGTCGATGGCCGTGATCCAGACGGCCTCGGTGCGGCCGGGGGAGGAGCGTCTCAGACTCTGGGCCATTCGTGCCCGTCTGGTCGGAGTCCCCGTGGTGCTGGCCATCGGTGCCTTCCCCGGTCTCGGGGCGGCCTGGACGATGGTCCTGGTCACAGGGGTTTGCAGTGCAGAAGTGGTCGCTGATCTCGTCGCCGCCAATCCGGCGGCGATTCGCTCGGTCGCTCATGCAGTGCGGACCAGGGCGAGTTCGTAGAGCTTTCGAACCGGCCGATCGAGTCCACGCGGGACGTCAGCGGTCGATTCTGGCGGTGGCGGCCTCGGTGTCTCTGGCGAAACGCTTCAAGACGACGCGATTCAGGCAGTTCCAGGTGCGGGGGCCGTCCTCCTCCGTCCGCAGAATCTTTGCCGCCCGGAGGATTCTGAGGTGTTCCGAGACGGTGGACTGTGCCAGCGAGAGGTGCTCTGCGATTTCTCCGACCGTGTGCGGTTTGCACTCCTGGAAGTACTCGATGATCTCCATGCGCGCCGGGTGGCCCATCGCCTTTGCGATCTCCGCCATTTCGTCGACGGTCAGCGGTGTGGGATCCACCGGAGGGTCGTCGTCGAGGCATGCCGGTGGTGGTTTGAGCTCCATGGGATGGAGCGTATCAAATCCGTCGCGGCCTCCCATCGGGCCGAAAGACCGTTCATCGTCGAAGGACGGGCATTCGACACGCGGCCGTCTTCGCCCGGTGCGCCATTGGTCCATCGACAATGGGACCCTCGGCCCTATCGTTCATCGTCGAAAGACGATTAACTTGTGTCTTGTGAACTCAATCACGAGATGCCCATAGGAGGCAGACATGGCAAAGCGACTCCGAATCCTCGGAATCGTCCTATCAGTAATCGGAGTGATCTTTGTGATCTCCGGCGGGGTGGCGTACACCCAGGTGCAGGACGGATACGGCTCACTCCAGTCGTTCAGTGAAGCCCAGAACGTTCAGCTCAGCTATAACGAAGACGGACAGCTCATCGATCGTGGCACGACCGAAGGTGCAGACGCCATCATGGCGCTGCTGACCGAAGACTGGGGCTACCCGGTCAAGGACGCGGATCTCGACCCGAACGATCCGCTGGTGAATACCGGCAGCGAGTACATGTATCAGATGGCGACGATCACCTACCACACGCTCTACGGGACGCAGACGGTGGTGCTCGAAGCAGACGCGGAGTACAACGGCGAGACCTTCCCCGCCGGCGAGTACCAGTTCGATGTCAACGGCATGTATTGGACCGACTTCGACCGGATGCATCCGATCGAGGGTCCGGCTCGCGACCAGGCGTGGAATGGGACGGCGCATGCGCTGATCGCCGAACTCGGTGTCGGAACCGTTACGCACTCCGCCTTGCAGCTCGGCCTGGCAATCGCCGGCACGCTGGCCGCCATCGGCCTCACGGTGCTGGTCGCCGGTCTTGGCCTGGTGTGGGCCACGAAAGAAGAGAAGGCAACGGAGCCGAAGGCAACCGAGCCCGAAGCGAAGAAGGACCTCGAACCGGTCAGCTGATCGAGCCAAGTCCTCTGCCGCAGAGGTAGGCGACGAAGAGATTGGGGCCCCGCGCGGTTGCGGGGCCCCAATCAGTCTTCGGCCCTCAGGCCGCGGCAGGCCCCGTCTTCACCGTTCCGGCTCCCAGAGCCCCCTGCTTCGTCGCTGACGCTCCTCCGCGTCCCCCTTCCCGCGGCCGGGGAGAGAGTTACTCGGCTACTCCGCTACCCCTTTTCGGGCCGGCGACGGCGCGTTTCCACCATGAACAAACCCTGAACTCGTCGGCGAACGCTCCACCAACACAGCCCTTCCCCGTACGATGGTCGGCATGGAACGTCCCTCCGCCACCGTGCTCGTGGTCGACGACGAGGACATCGTCCGGGAGGTCGTCTGTACCTATCTCGAGCGTGCGGGGTACACAACCCTTCAGGCGTCGGCAGGACGCGTTGCGCAAGAGCTCATCGCGTCGGAGCAACCCGATCTGATCGTCCTCGACGTCATGCTCCCCGAGATCGACGGCTACAGCATCCTTGCGGAGCTCCGTGAGCGGGAGGACATCCCCGTGATCCTGCTGACCGCCCGCACGGAGGAGACCGACCGGCTGCTCGGCCTCAAGCTCGGGGCCGACGACTACGTCGTCAAGCCGTTCTCGCCACGCGAGCTCGCGGCGCGTGTCGGGACGGTTCTTCGTCGCGTAGGAAGACCCGAACCGTCGGAACCGGCGCAGTCGATGGAGTTTGACGGACTCGCGATCGACGGTCGCAGCAGAGAGGTTCGCGTCGACGGCGAGGTCGTCGACCTCACGGCGAAGGAATTCGATCTCCTCTCGTTCCTGGCCGGCGCACCGAAGCAGGTGTTTTCGCGCAGTCAGCTCCTCGAACAGGTCTGGGAGTCGTCGACCGACTGGCAGGACGCCTCGACGGTGACGGTGCACATCCGCCGAATCCGACGCAAGATCGAACGTGACCCCAATGAGCCGCGTTGGATCGCGACGGTGTGGGGCGTCGGCTATCGGTTTGAGCCATGAAGGGAATGATCTGGCTGCTCGCGGCAGTCCTCATCGGCCTCGTGGCATTCGAGATCTCCATGCAACCGACCGCGGGAGACCGGCTTCTTCTCGCCCTGATCTTCATGGTGGTTGCGTTGTTTGCATCGATACTCACGTTCGGGCTTCGGTGGGCCGCACGTCGGTCGAATTCGATTCGCCGCAGTGTCTTGATCGTCGGGCTTGCCGGGTTGGCGATCGCTGCCGTTGCGGTCGGGATCGCGGCTCAGCAGATGTTTCTCTCGCGGCATGACCTGAACCTCTTGCTCGTTGTGCTCTTCTTCGCGGTCGTCACGACCGTTGCGTTTGCCGTCTCGGTCAGCCGCGATCTGACCCGGGACCTCGAGGCGACCGCCGACGCTGCCGAGCGAATCCAGTCGGGAGACCTCACAGCACGAACGGGCGTTGTCCGCGCTGATGAGGTCGGGACCGTCGCGCTCATGTTCGATCAGATGGCGGGGGAACTGGAGCAACGCGATGCCGAGCGCCGGATGTACGACGTCGCGCGCCGCCGGTTCTTTGCAGCGATTGGCCACGACCTGCGAACTCCCTTGGCGTCGCTTCGGGCTGCCGTCGAGGCGCTTGAAGATGGGCTCGCTCCCGATCCCGACCGGTACCTCGGGTCGATGGATCGGGATGTGGCGGTTCTCAGTTCGCTCGTCGACGACCTGTTCCTGCTCTCCCGCCTGGACGAGGGTGTGGTCGAGATCGAACGGGGTTCCATCGATGTCACCGAACTCGCCGACGAGGCGATCGAGATCCTCACACCGGTCGCGTCGGCCGCTGGTGTCCGGCTGGAACTGAGCGCCGACCACCGTGCCGTCGCATTCGGCGGGTCGGAGGCGGTGAGCCGCGTTCTTCGCAACCTGCTCGAGAACGCCATTCGGTTCGCGCCTGCGGGATCCGCGGTGGTCGTCGAGGTTCGCGACGATGACGGAGCCGTAGTGCGCGTGCTCGATGACGGCCCGGGATTCGATCCGGGATTCGTCGACGAAGCGTTCGAGCGATTCACGCGAGACGATCCTTCACGAGAGCGGTCGACCGGAGGTTCCGGTCTTGGTCTCGCTATCGCCCGGGGCTTCGTCGAGACCCTCGGTGGGTCGATCTGGGCGGACCCCGGTCCCGGCGGATGCGTGGCCTTCCGCCTTCCTCAGGTCTGACTCCGAGGGCGTCACATTCCCGGTTCACCGAACGGTGCGGCGGATCACCTCACCGTTATCATTCGGCGGCTCGATGGGGTGATTCCGCGGCTGGGTAGTCGCGGCCTGAACGGTGCTCGATTGAGTTGACAGGCCGTCAACGTCGGTAGTAGCGTGCACGCCTGTGCAGTGGTGCACATTCGTGCACACCACCAAATCGGCGACGGAAAGCCCCGAAACGGAGCTCCATGGAGTGACCGACAGCGAAGGATCGTGACATCACCTGATTTGTTGTCACGCCGCTTCACCGCCGGTACCCGTAGAAGCCGTCACCGCGACAAGGAGGAAAACGAGATGATGACCGCATTGAGGCGGAAGGGGATCGTGTTCTTGGCGATCCTGCTGAGCCTTGCCTTGATCGCCGCAGGGTGCTCACAAGACTCTGATGACGGCGACGCCACGACCACGACGACCACCGAAGATGTCGGCACAACCGCAGCGCCCGAATCCGACGCTCCGGCGCCGTTCAACGGTGACACGCCGGTGAAGATCGCCGTCGTCCAGAACAGTGGTGCCGGTGACTACTTCCAGCAGTGGACCAATGGTGCGAAGCAGCAGCTCGACGCCATCGGCATCGAGTACCAGTGGTATGACGCGCAGGCCGACAACGCCAAGCAGGCCACCGACATGGAGACCGCGATCGGCTCCGGAGTCACGGGCATCATCGTCGATCACGGCCAAACGGACACGATGTGCCCGCTCATCAACGACGCAATCGCAGCCGGCATTCCGGTCGTGATCTACGACATCGCCGTTCAGGACTGCGCCCCCGACGCCGTTCAGACGCAGCAGTCGGATGCCAGCCTTGCCGACCTGTCCCTCGGACAGATGCTTGTCGATATCGGTGGCGACCAGAACGTTGGCTACGTCAACGTGCTCGGTATTGCACCGCTCGACCGGCGTCACGTTGTCTGGGAAGAGTATGTCGCAGAGGCCCCGTGGACACAGCTGTTCTTCGTCGGTGAGTTCACGAACGCCGTCGCAACTGACAACGCGCAGCTCGTCGATGCAGCCCTGAAGGCCAACCCCGACGTTCGGGCGATCTTCGCTCCGTACGACGAGCTGACCAAGGGCACTGTTGCAGCCATCTACGAGAACAACATGGAAGCCGACGTGTGGGCATACGGGATCGACATCTCGAACGCCGACATCGAGGTCATGACCGAAGAGGGCAGCCCGTGGAAGGCCACAGCGACAACCGACCCGAACGCGATCGGGGCCGCTGTTGCACGCACCATGGCGCTCGAACTTGCAGGTGAGCAAGACTCTCGTCTCGTCGACTTCCCGGGTGTTCTGGTGACGCAGCAGTTCCTGCTCGACAACAGCATCACCAACATGGTGGAGCTGCGGTCGGCGCTTCCGGAGCTGAACCTCGCTGAGGTGCAGTCGGCCTCCTGGATCCCGGCCGTCGAGTTCTAGGAGAGCAATCGACGAGCAGAGTCAGGGAGAACCAGCGATGACGACCGTGATCGAGATGCGAGGCATCACCATGGCGTTCGGCGCCAACGAGGTGCTGAAGGGCATCGACCTCGAACTCGAGTCCGGGAAGGTGACGGCGATGCTCGGCGCAAACGGCGCCGGGAAGTCGACCCTCATCAAGGTTCTCTCAGGCGTGTACAACGGATACGGCGGCACCATCGTGATCGATGGTGCCGCCGTGACCATCGACCATCCAATGACCGCTCGCAAGCACGGCATCGAAGCGGTCCATCAGAAGATCTCCGACGGTGTCGTCCCCGGCCTCAGCGTGGCTGAGAACCTCCTCTTCGACGACATCATCAACAACGAGGTGCCCCGTGCACAGTCGCTGCGCCGACTCGTTCCGCTGGCACGGAATGTTGCCGCGGTCCTCGACCTGAATTGGTCCGATGAGGTCCTGCGCAGCGACGTCTACGACCTCCCGATCGCTGATCAGCAGCTCATCCTCCTTGCCCGCGCCCTCGTCCACGAGCCCAAGCTGCTGATACTTGACGAGCCGACATCAGCTCTGTCGCAGACCGAGGCAGACCGGCTCTTTGACGTCATCCGGCGGTTGCGCGACGACGGTGTTGCCGTCCTCTACGTCTCTCACCGCCTGGCTGAGATCGAACAGATCGCCGACCGCCTGCTCGTCCTACGCGACGGCGTCATCCGCAGCGATCACGTTCCGCCGATCGACTGGGCCGAAGCGCTCCACGACATGCTCGGGGAAGCAGAGGCAGACCCCCACGAGCGCACCGGCGAGCTTCGCGGCACCGAGACGGTGCTCACCTTGAACGGCGTGCGCGTGCTACCCAAGGCATCGACCTTCGACCTCGAAATCAGAGCAGGCGAAGTAACCGGTGTCTTCGGTCTCCTTGGCTCCGGTCAGCGTGAACTCGGCCAAGGCATCTTCGGTGCCGAACCGTTCAAGACCGGAACGATGACGCTCAAAGGGGAGCCGTACTCCCCGAAAGCGCCGGCCGATGCCATCGCCGACGACGTGTACATGGTCCCCGAAGACCGGGCCGCGAAGACCATCATCAAGGATTGGAGCATCACCGCAACCTCCACCTTCCCGTTCCTCGGTGATGTCTCCCGTTTTGGTGTCCTCAACGCGAGGGCCGAAGACAAGGTCGGGGAGTTGGTGATCAAAGACTTCGGTGTCATCGCTCAATCGGAGAGCGACCCCGTCATTTCGCTCTCAGGTGGCAATCAGCAGAAGGTCGTGGTTGGCCGGTGGCTGCGCAAGCAGCCGACGTTGATGATCCTCGACGAGCCGTTCCAGGGCGTCGATGTGGGCGCACGGCACGATCTCGCGGAGAAGACCCGCGAAGTGGCCGCTGCCGGCTCCGCGGTCATCGTGATGTCGACCGACCTCGGAGAGATCATGCAGGTCTCCGATCGGGTCATCGTGCTCGCGGATGGGAACCTCCAACACGATGCCTATCTGACAGAAACCAGCGAAGACGAAATTCTCGAGAAACTTTCGGAGGCGACCAAGTGAGTACCAAGCAGCCATCGTCCGGGGCGGATACGGCCCCGCCGACCGAACCGCCGAAGGCGCCTGTGCTCGTGGTCGACAAGCCGAAGCCGGACCTCCGCGACTGGGTGGTGAAGTACGGCTTCATCGTCATCACCGTGTTCTTCTTCGTGCTGTTCCTCGTGACGCTTCCATCGTTCCGCATGTCGTCGACGATGTTCTCGATGCTGAAGTTCACAGCGGTCGTTGCGATTGCCGGCCTCGGGATCACCTTCACGATGGTGGTCGGTGGTCTTGACCTCTCGGTCGGGGCAACGGCCGGAATGGCCGTGACCGTCGCGGCAATGACGATGGTCATCTACGCGCAGACCGGGCCGGTGGCGATCCTGGCGGTCCTTGGGGCAGGTGCCCTGATCGGCGTGTTCAACGCTGTCCTGATCGTTGCCCTGAAGATTCCGGACCTGCTGGCGACACTCGCCACCATGTTCCTGATACAGGGTTTGAAGCTCGTTCCCGTGGACGGCCAGTCGGTCTCCTCCGGCCTCATCCTTCGCGACGGCTCCGTCGCACCCGGCAAGTTCACCGAGGGCTTCATCGAGATCAACAAGGGGTCACTTGGCCCCATTCCCTATCCCGTGATCATTTGGGCCGTACTGGGGATCGCAACGTGGTTCTTCCTGTCGAGGACGAAGTGGGGCCGCGTCATGTACGCCGTCGGCACGAACCCGGAAGCTGCGCGGCTTGCCGGTGCCCGTGTCGGCCGGTACAAGGCAGTGGCCTACATCATTTCCGGCGTCTTCGCTTCGATAGCCGGCTTGATCCTCGCTTCCCGCATCCGCCAGGGCGACATCTCGGCCGGCAACTCGCTGCTGCTCGATGCCGTGGCGGTCGCCCTGGTCGGCTATTCGGTGCTCGGTGCAAACAAGCCGAACGCCCTCGGTACGACGCTCGGTGCGCTTCTGATCGGCATTCTGCTGACCGGCACGACGATGATGAACTTCCCGTACTACTGGCAGGACGTCGTCAAGGGTCTCGTGCTCGTGGTGGCGTTGATCTTCTCGTTCACGCTGTCCCGACGCAAGCAGCGCCACGTCGCCGCCGTCCCAATATGAGCAACGGGGACACCACCTCGACGCGGACGGTGTGGATCGACCCGTCCGACGAAGCGACAGTCCTCGTCATCGAACAGCGGCTGCTCCCATTCGAGTATGAAGAAGTGGCGCTGCGCACAGTCGAAGAGATGACGGTTGCGATTGCCGACATGGTGGTGCGCGGCGCCGGGTGCATCGGAGTGTCGGCCGGCTACGGCATGTATCTCGCCGCCCTCGAAGGTCGACATCTCGAAGGCGAAGAGGCCGCGGCCCAGCTGGCGGAAGCCGGCGCGATGCTCGAGGCGAGCCGGCCGACTGCGGTGAACCTCACCTGGGCCGTGCAGCGCCAACTCCGCGAGGTGGCCGGCATCTCCGACGGCGACACGCGCGTCGCTCGTGCCCGAGAGGTCGCCGAGGAGATCGCAGACGAGGACATTGCCTACTGCGCAGCTATCGGCCGACACGGCCTCGCCATCGTTCGAGAGATCTACGAGCGCAAGGGCTCAACGGTCGACATCATGACGCACTGCAACGCCGGATGGCTGGCGTTCGTGTCGCACGGCACTGCCACGGCTCCGATGTATGCGGCCCACGCGGCCGGCATCCCGATCCATGTCTGGGTGAGCGAGACCCGGCCGCGCAATCAAGGCGCACGGCTGACGGCATGGGAACTCGGGCAGGCCGGCGTACCGCACACCCTGATCGCCGACAACAGCTCCGGCCACCTGATGCAGCACGGTCTAGTCGACATGGTCATCGTCGGCAGCGACCGCACGACGATCAACGGCGATGTGGCGAACAAGATCGGCACCTACATGAAGGCTGTGGCGGCGAGCGACAACGGCATCCCGTTCTACGCGGCGCTTCCGTCGAGTACGTTCGATCCGACGAGCCGCGACGGCCTTGCCGACATCCCGATCGAGGAGCGCGATCCCACCGAAGTCACCAATGCCACGGCATGGTTCGAAGGTCGGCAGATCGAGCCCCGGCTCGCGGCTCCGGGTACCGAAGCCGCCAACTTCGCGTTCGACGTGACGCCGGCACGCCTGGTGACCGGCATCATCACCGAACGGGGAATCTGCGAAGCGAGCCTGGAGTCGATCATCGCGCACTATCCCGAGTTCTCGTCTTCAACCTGACCAACGACTGGGGGAGTAGTGAGGAACCGATGGAACGACACGGAAGCGGCAGGCTTCGGCGGCCCGCTTGGCGAGACGGTGTATGCCTCCCGGCTGCTCGGATCCGAACCGTCGCTCGTGCTTCATGGCGGCGGCAATAGCTCGATCAAGCGAACCGAATCGGACGTGTTTGGCAAGCCGGTCGAAACGGTCTGGGTGAAGGCAAGCGGGTGGGATCTCGCGAACATCGAGCCCGAGGGTTTCGCTCCGGTCCGCCTCGATGCGATTCGACGACTCGCCGACCTCGAGACGCTGTCGGACACGGCGATGGCAAACGAGTTGCGGACGGCTCTGGTCGATGCCGTGGCACCTACGCCATCCGTCGAGGCAATCATCCACGCCATCATCCCGGCCCGAGCCGTGCTGCACACGCACTCAGATGCGCTGCTCGCGATCTCGAGCACCGCCAACGGGAGGGAATGGGTCGAGGAGCTGTATGGGAATCGCGTCGTTGTCGTCCCATACGCGCGGTCCGGCTTCCGGGTGGGCCGGGCCGCCGCCGTCGAACTCGAACGGAACCTCACCGACGAGACAATCGGCGTCATCCTGATGAACCATGGCCTTGTCACCTTTGGATCGAACCCCCACGAGGCCTACAACCGAATGATCAGTCTGGTGACCGAGGCCGAGACGTACCTCGAGAAGTCTTCCGCGCGCGAGGAACCTCCCGGATCGGTCGGCGCTTCCCCCAGCGTCGACCGATCCGTCCTCGCATCGCTGCGCTTTGAGATCTCCCGGATAGCCGGTGCTCCGTTCATCATGAGCCGTCACACCGACCACGAGAGCTGGGCCTTCAGCAGGCGCAGCGATCTGGCCGCGGTCGCCGGGCAGGGGCCGGCGACGCCCGATCACGTCATTTGGACCAAGACGGTCCCCATGTTCGGTCGCGATGTCGATGCCTTCGCCGACCAGTACCGGTCCTACTTCGAGGAGAACCAGCCGCGCGTCGGCACGGTACGGATGCTCGATCCGGCGCCGCGCGTGATCTTCGATCCGGAACTCGGCATGTTGACGGCCGGCCCCGATGTGGGAGCGGCCGATACCGCGCGCGACATCTACCGGAGGACGATCTGGGTCATCGAGCAGGCCACCGGTCTGGGTGGCTACACCGCACTCCCTGCCGGCGACTTCTTCGACCTCGAGTACTGGGAACTCGAACAGGCGAAGCTCGATCGGGTCGCCGAGACGGGCGAGTTCACGGGCGAGGTTGCCGTGGTGACCGGCGCCGCCTCGGGGATCGGACGTGCCTGCGCCCTCGAACTACTCGATCGAGGCGCCGCGGTGGTCGGCCTCGACATCAGCACGTCGGTTCGCGATCTCTCCGACGACGCGGCGTTCCTCGGGATTCCATGCGACCTCACCTTGCTGGAGTCCACCTCGGCTGCGCTCGACGCCGCCGTTGAGCGATTCGGTGGTGTCGACATGCTCGTCGCATCGGCCGGTCTGTTCCCGGAATCTGCTCCGATCGCAGCGCAGGATCCGGCGGCATGGCGCAAGGCTATGTCGGTCAATGTTGACGCGTTCGTCCAGATGCTCTCGCTCGTGCATCCGTTGCTGGTGCTCGCACCGCGTGGCGGACGTGTGGCCGTGATTGGTTCGAAGAACGTGACGGCTCCCGGCCCGGGAGCGTCGGCGTACTCCGCATCGAAGGCAGCCGCCAACCAGGTGGCCCGCGTCGCGGCCCTCGAGTGGGCTCCTGACGGGATTCGCGTCAATTCGGTGCACCCCGATGCGGTGTTCGACACGGCTTTGTGGACCGCAGAACTCCTTGCCGAGCGGGCCGCTCGCTACGGCATGACGGTTGAGGAGTACAAGCGACGCAACCTCATGAGCATTGAGATCACGAGCGCCGACGTCGCCGGCGTGGTTGCAGCGACGCTCGGTTCCACCTTCTCGAGGGTCACCGGGGCCCACATCCCGATCGACGGAGGAAACGATCGCGTGATCTGAGGTCGACCTTCTTTGGGCTTGTCTTGCAGGCCTGAACGTGCGGTGATACGCTAGGTGCACGAAAGTGCAAAGACCGCACAGATGTGCATCGGTGAGTTGAAACATAGGCAGACAGCCATCTCCACGGAGAGGAAGGACGGGAATCATGGACTGGGGTATGCAGAGCAGGATGGCGAGGTTGATTCCGCCGGAGACCGGCAAGGCGTTCTTCCTCGCGATCGATCACGGCTACTTTCTCGGCCCCACCCGGTGCCTCGAGCGCCCCGGCGAGACGGTCGCCGACCTGATCCCGATCGTGGATGCCCTCTTCGTCACCCGGGGCGTGCTTCGCTCGGCGATACCCGCTGAGTCCACCCCGAACGTCATCCTGCGCGCGAGTGGCGGTCCGAGCATCATCGGTGGCACGCTCGAGAACGAGCGTCTTCTCCTGTCGGCGGAAGAGGCCATCCGCCTCGATGCCGCAGCTGTTGGAATCTCGGTGTTCGTCGGCTCCAGCTACGAGACGCAGACGCTCAACAACCTGGCGATGGCCGTGAACGAGTATGAGCGCTACGGCATCCCGGTGATGGCCGTCACCGCCGTCGGCAAGGAACTCGAGAAGCGCGACTCGCGTTACCTCGCCCTCGCCTCTCGCATCTCGGCCGAGCTCGGCGCCCGGGTTGTCAAGACCTACTACTGCGAGGACTTCGACAAGATCACGAGCACCTGCCCGGTCCCCGTCGTCATCGCCGGTGGACCGAAGACCGACGATGCACTCGAGGTGCTGACGTTCGTGCGTGACGGAATCGACAAGGGCGCCGTCGGCGTGAATCTTGGTCGCAATATCTGGCAGCACTACGACCCCATTGGGATGGCCAAGGCCCTGCGAGCCGTGATCCACGATGACGCCGCTCCCAAGGACGCGCTCGACCTGGTCGCCGCTCCGCCGAACAAGGGCTGAACCGATGGAATTCCTGGTACGCATCGAGCAGGACATCCCTCCGGACATCGATCCCGACCTCCTGGCATCGGTAAAGGCCGCGGAGGCGAGGAGGGGCGCCCAGCTCGTTGCGGAAGGGAAGCTCCAGCGCATCTGGAGAATCCCCGGACGCCGGGCGGTGTACGGCCTGTACGAAGTGGAGGGTCCGGACGAACTCCATGACGTCCTCAGTTCACTGCCACTGTTTCCATGGATGGATATGGAAGTGACCGCACTGGGCAGCCACGCCCTCGATCCTAGAAGTACGTAGACGGGAGATCGATGATGGCAAGCGAGTATGAGATTCTGACACCGGAGACGGTTCCGGCCTATATCGACTCGAACCCGAACCTGGCCGGGATCGTCGACACCTCGACCCTCGAGGTCGCGGAGGTCGGCGACGGCAACCTGAACCTTGTGTTCGTGTGTCGGGACGCCGCAGGCAACGGCATCTGCCTGAAGCAGTCGCTTCCCTACGTTCGCCTCGTCGGCGAAGGATGGCCTCTCACCCCGGAGCGGGTGATCGCAGAGGCACGCGGCCTCGCCGCTGCAGCGGCCACGACGCCGCACCTCATTCCCGCCTACTACGGCGTGGACGCGGAGCAGCATGTCCTCGCGATGGAGAACCTCATGGGATGGGAGATCTGGCGAGGCAAGCTCAACGACGGGTACATCCACCGTGGTGTTGCAGCGATGCTGGGCGAATACGTGGCGAACCTTGCCTACTCGACGTCGGTGTTCGCGCTCGACCAGATGGAGGTCAAGGATCGGGTGATCGAGGCTGTGAACCCGGAGTTGTGCCGCATCACGGAACAGCTCGTCTTCACCGAGCCCTACATCGAGCACGACAACAACAGCTTCCTCGATGAACTCGCACCAGAGATCGTGGCATTGCGTTCGGACGAGCGGTTGCGGGCTGAAGTCGGGATGATGAAGTTCAAATTCATGACCGCGGCCGAAGCGCTGATCCATGGCGATCTGCACACCGGTTCGGTGATGGTCTCGTTCAAGGAAGACGGCAGCGGGGACGGCCGGGTGATCGACCCCGAGTTCGCCTACTACGGACCCGTTGGCTTCGACCTCGGTGCCGTATTCGGGAACTTCCTGGCCGCCCGGGCCAGGGCCGTCGTACTCGACCGGCCCGCCGAGTTTCGGGACTGGCTTGCCGGCGTCGCGCAGGAGACGTGGGACGCGTTCGAGGCTGAGATGCGGAGACTCTGGTCCGGTCGGCCAGACGCGACGTGGACCGAAGCCTTTCTCGACTCCTGGCTCGTTCAGGTCCAGAAGGATTCGATCGGCTTCGGCGGGTGCAAGGCGAATCGCCGGATCATCGGCCTCGCCAAGGTCTCGGACATCGAGACGCTCGACCCTGAGGATCGGGTCAAGGCCGCCGCGATCGTTCTGCGGACCGCCAGCACGTGGATCAAGGACCGGGACCGTCTCGCAACCGTTGCGGCATCGAACGACGTCTTCGACGCCGTCGTCGCAGACGTCATGCGCGACGGGGTTCTGGCAGCTGGATAGGAGCACACATGCCAGTGCTCGATCTCGAAGAGTTGCGGCCCTCGGTTGCATGGACCGGGGACCGGATCGAAATCATTGACCAGACCCGCCTCCCCGGCGAGTTCACCCTCCTCGAACTCGCCTCCGTCGACGATGTCGTAGATGCCATCTACCGCCTCGCCGTTCGGGGTGCTCCCGCCATCGGGGCGTGTGGCGCCCTCGGCATGGTCGTCGGCCTCGACGAGCGCCGTCCGCGCGATTCCTCCAGCGCGCGGGCGGCCCTCGCCGAACTCGCAGCGGTGATCGGGTCGGCCAGGCCAACGGCCGTGAACCTCCAGTGGGCGGTCGACCGGGTACGCGACGTCGCGTCAGCCGGCGACTCACCAGCCGAGGTGCGTGCGTTGGCGCTCACCGAGGCCCTCAAGATCATCGCCGAGGACCGGGACGCGTGCACTCGCATCGGCGAGGCCGGGCGTGCCGAGCTTGCAGGCGTGACCAACATCATGACCCACTGCAACACGGGCCGCCTCGCAACGGCCGGATGGGGCACCGCACTCGGCGTCATCTACGCGAAAGCCGCCGCAGGTGAGCGCGTCAAGGTCCTGTCGTCTGAGACCCGCCCTTTGCTCCAGGGTGCGCGCCTGACGACCTGGGAACTGCTCGATGCGGGCATTGACGTGACGCTCATGCCGGATGGAGCAGACGCTGCCGCGATGGCCCAGGGCAAGGTCGAGGCCGTGATCGTCGGCGCCGACCGGATTGCCGCGAACGGTGACACGGCGAACAAGATCGGCACGTTCTCGCATGCGGTCAATGCACGCCACGCCGGGATCCCGTTCTATGTCGCTGCCCCGCTCTCGACGTTCGACATCAAGCTGGATTCGGGCGCCGGGATCGAGATCGAACTCAGGCCCGATACCGAGCTGACGACGTGGCGGACCGAGGCGACGGCCCCGAGCGAGGTTCCGACGTGGAATCCGGCGTTTGATGTGACGCCCGCCGAACTGATCACTGCAATCATCACCGAGGTCGGCGTGCTTCGACCTCCGTACGACGTATCGATACGAGCCGCGTTCGCAAAGGGAGACGATCAATGACAGCACCCGATACCACCGTCGACTGGCGACCCGCGACACAGGCTGTGGCCGATCGGATCCGCATGCGGGTCCTCGACCATGTGCTTCGCAGCAACGGCGGCTACATGAGCCAGGCACTTTCGTCTGCCGAGATCTTCGCCATGCTGTACGCGAGGATCCTCCGTCTCGGCCCGAGTACGGCTCCCATGATCCCTCGGCCGTTCGCGGGTGTCCCCGGTCCGGACAATCCCGGGTTCTTCAATGGTGGCGACTACAACGGACCGAAGGCGGCAGACCTGGATCGCTTCATCTTCTCACCGGCCCACTATGCCCTCGTGCTGTACACGGCGCTCATCGAGGTCGGGCGCCTGGCCGAGGAAGGCCTCGACCAGTTCAACCAGGACGGCACCACGGTCGAGATGATCGGTGCCGAGCATTCGCCGGGCGTCGAGACCACGACGGGTTCGCTTGCTCAGGCCCTCAGTCAGGCGGCAGGCATCGCGCTGGCCCGCAAGCGCCGCGGCGACACCGGCAACGTGTGGGTGATGATGTCTGATGGCGAGTTCCAGGAGGGGCAGATCTGGGAGGCCATCGGCGAGGCCGCGAAGTACGAACTGGACAACCTGCGTGTGATCGTGGACGTGAACGGCCAGCAGTGTGACGGATGCATCGACCCGAGCATCTACATCGACCCGCTGACCAACCGCATCAGGGCCTTCGGGGCGAGCGCCGTGGAAGTCGATGGGCACGACCTCGACGCGCTCGATGCCGCGATGTCGGCCGAGACCGGCAAGCCTCACTTCGTGATGGCGCTCACCGACCCTGCACGGGGCCTGCCGATCTTTGCGGAGCGCGCACCGCTGCTGCACTACCTCCGTTTCACCTCCGACGAGGAGCGCAACCGATATCAACAGGTCTACGAGGAGATGGTGAACTGACATGGAGATCGTGAAGCGCCCCCACGTCGAGAACTTCATCGCCTGGGCCGAGGACAAGCCGGAGGTCGTGGTTCTGACCGCAGACCTCACGAACTCCAGTGAGGTCGGCAAGTGGCGCGATACCTACCCGGATCGCTTCTTCGGTATGAGCATGGCCGAGCAGAACGTGATGGGCTTTGCCGCTGGACTCGCCCGCGAGGGGTACGTGCCCTTCATCCACACGTTCGCGGTGTTCATCTACCGGCGGCCCTATGACCAACTCGCGATGTCGATCGCCTATCCGAACCTCCCGGTCAAGTTCGTCGCGTTCCTCCCGGGGATCACGACGCCGGGTGGCGTCACCCATCAGGCCATCGAAGACGTGGCCATCATGCGCGCGACGCCGAACATGACGATCCTCGAGACCGGAGACGCAACCGAGGTCGAGTCCGTGCTCGACGTCGCCTACGCCGTTGACGGGCCGGTCTATGTGAGGATGCTGCGCGGCGAGGTGCCGCGGTTGTTCCCGAAGGACGAGCCGATGAAGCTCGACGTAGTACGGGTGCTCAGCGAGGGCGACGACATCGTGGTCATCACCTCGGGAATCACCACCGAAGAGGCGATGCGGGCTGCGAAGCCGCTCGCCGAGGCGGGTGTCGCCATGAAGCACCTGCACGTGTCTACGCACAAGCCGTTCAACGACCCGGCGATTCTCGACTCGATCGAAGCCTCCCGATACGGGGCGATCACGCTCGAGAATCACACCATCATCGGTGGCCTCGGATCGGCCGTGGCCGAGAAGATGGCGGACGCAGGGTCCGGGAAGCGACTGCTGAGGCTCGGCTTGCGCGACACCTACGCACACGGTGCATCCCGTCCGTACCTCATGAAGGAGTACGGGCTCGACGCTGCGGCGCTGGTGGCCGGGGTTGAGGAACTCACCGGAAAGAGCACCGGTATCAGCGAGGACGACCTCGCGGCCTCTCGCGTGGAAGCCACCCACAGCCTCGCCAAGGCGGAGGGTCTCTGATGATCGAGCCGACCACCTTGACGGTGAGCGGTGACCGGATCACGGCCGTCTATGAGTTCACCGGCGATGTGGCCGATGCCGAGGCGCGCGCGAACGCCCTCCGTGTCGAGCAGACGATCGAATTCCCGGCCGATCTCGTCCCGGACGACGATATCCAGCGCGAGATCATCGGACGCGTCGAGTCGCTCGATGTGGTCGGTCCGGACACGGCCCGGGCAGAGGTCAGCTATGCCGTCGAGACAACCGGCTTCGAGCTTCCGCAACTCCTCAACGTCCTGTTCGGCAACAGCAGCCTGTTGCCGGGTGTCAAGCTCGTCGACGTGGCGCTGCCGTCGTCACTGACCGAGCGCCTGGGCGGTCCGCGGTTCGGAATCGCCGGTCTCCGGGAAATGCTCGACGCCCCCTCCCGGCCGCTCCTTGCCACCGCGCTGAAGCCGATGGGATCACCGCCGGAGCGGTTCGCCGAAATGGCGTACCAGCTGGCCCTCGGCGGCGTCGACATGATCAAAGACGACCACAGTCTCGCGAATCAGCCGTTTGCCGAGTACACCGCCCGGGTTCGGGCCTGTTCCGAAGCGGTTCGCCGAGCAAACGACGAGACCGGACTGAACGCGATGTACATGCCGAGCATCAACGCACCGCAGCGCCTGATCGAGGAGCGAATGCGGATCGCCCTCGATGCGGGTGCCGGAGGACTTCTCGTGCTGCCCGGCATCACCGGATTCGACCACATGCGGGATCTTGCGAGTCGATCCGATGTAGGCGTTCCGATCATGGGGCACCCGGCACTGCTCGGAGGGTTCGTATCCTCACCGACGGGCGGGATCGCCCACGGGGTTCTCTACGGCACGTGGATGCGGTACGCCGGTGCCGACCTGTCCGTGTTCCCCAACTACGGCGGCCGGTTCTCGTTCAGCCCCGAGGCCTGCACCGAGATCGCCGATGCGTGTCGCGAACCGATCGACGGCGTGGCTCCGATCTTCCCATCTCCCGGAGGTGGCATGACCCGCGACCGGATCGACGAGATCGTCGAGTTCTACGGCAACGACGTCGCCCTGCTGATCGGCGGTGATCTCCATCGCGGAGAGAACCTCGAGAAGACCGCGGCGGCGTTCCGAGCCTCGATCGAGTGATCGAGTAGGGATGGGCCAGGGGCCGGGGGAGTACCCGGCTCGTGCATCCCCGTCGGACTCGGACATTGCTCGACTACTCGCCCCGGGGCTCCCGCCATCGCCGCGGTCTCCTACCCCTCGAGCAAGGCGGCCGCCAAGGTCTCGTCGATGGCCAGTTCATCGAGAATGCCGGCGGCGATCGCACCACGGATCGCAGGAACCTTCTCCGGTCCGGCCGCCACACCGATCACCCGCGGTGCATTCCGAAGCTCTTCGAGCGTCAGGGCGACAGGGTGGATTCCCGATGATTCGACCCGGTTGCCGTCCGCGTCGAAGTACCAGCCGAAGACCTCGCCAACGGCACCGTCGGCGATGGCCTCTTTCATCGACTCCTCGGTGATGAAGCCTTCGTTCAGGAGCAGGGACTCGGGGCCGACGACGCCGACCGACACGAGGATGACGTCGGCCGATTGGGCCTTCTTGAGCGCACGCGCGACCGGGGGGGACGAGAGGAAGCTCCCGGCGATCTCCTCGGAGGGAGCGAATCCGGGCGACGGGACGTGCATGACCTTGGCATCGAACTTGCGGGCGAGCGTGTTGGTGACCTCGACGGCGGCCGTTGTGTCATCGGTGGTGGTGTGTCCGAAGGCGTCGACGAGAACCACTCGCGAGGTGGGCAATGGTCGTGTTTCGCGAGCCGACAGCGCGATCGTGCGGCCCCACCCGGCGGCGATGGTCACCGCCCCCGATGCCGCGATTCCCTCCAGCCTCCGTGCCATGGCGGCCGCTGCGGCAACCTCGGGCGGTTCGTCATCCAGCGCAGGGCCGACGATCGCACCTGCAAGCCCATATCGCTCGATCAGTGCTTCGGCGAGTCGAGCGGTCTCCGGGAGCGGCTGGGTGATGATCACCCGGATGATCCCGTCGCGTTCGGCGTCGGTGAGGATTCTGCTGATCGTTGAGCGCGACAAACCGAGCCGATCAGCGACTTCCTGCTGTGTCAGCCCGCGATCGTGATAGAGCCACGCAACCCGGATTGCGAGTTCCTGTCGAGTCTTGTCCTCAGCCATTGCGCAGGAGTATGATCAGATTGTGGACAAATGTCCAATACAGAACATTTGTGCAATTCGGAGAAGGTGAGGTCGAAACCGTGAAGCAGCGTGGCATTCTACATCCTGGACTCCTTGACCTGATCGCGTCGGCCGGGCACGGAGATGTGATCGTTCTCACCGACGCGGGTCTGCGAGTCCCGAAGGGCGCCAGGCGGATCGATCTTGCCGTGACCTGCGGTGTGCCCACCATCGTCGACGTCGTGCGCGCCATGAACGAGGAACTCGTCATCGAGGCTGCGACGGTGGCGACGGAGTTCAGCGAGTGGAACCCCGAGGTCTACGCAGCGACGATGGCAGTGCTCCCGGTCACGCCCGATGAGCGCCCGCACCAGGAGTTGATGGACGACATGGCCCAGCGGGCGTTCGCCTACGTCAAGACCGGGGAATGCTCCGCTTACGCCTCTGTTGCGCTGGTATGCGGTGTGAACTACCTCGAGGAAGCCATCGAGTTGTACGAGCAACTCCACGGGCGGCCACCCGGCTGAGACCCCACAACCCTCTGCCGCCGAGCATCGAAGGAGACCACCGTCTCGGATCGATCGGCCGACACCTCTGGGATTGAGTGGGTACGATCTCGCGCAGGAGGTCACCATGACTCGATCGCTCGAGACCCGCCCGCACTGGTCCGCCGCCATGCGAGACTTCGATTGTCTCTCCGTCCGCGACGGTGTGCTCCACATCGAAGGCGTCAATACTGTTGATCTCGCCGAGCGATTCGGGACCCCGCTGTTCGTGTTCTCCGAGGCTCAGATTCGCGAGAACCTGCGGCGCTTCCAAGAGTCGTTCGCACAGGGCTGGCCGGGCCCGGTCGACGTACTCCCGGCCATGAAGGCCAACACGCTGCTCGCGACCCGTCAGATCCTGTCGAACGCCGGCGCCGGCGCCGACATCTATTCGCCGGAGGAGCTCGCGGGGGTGCTGCAGACGGGCGTCGATCCGGAGCGTGTCTCGGTGAACGGCGGAGGCAAGCCAAAGGATCATCTTCGCAACTGCGTCGACGCCGGGGTCCGGATCACCATCGAGGACGTGCATGAGAT
The DNA here is from genome assembly GCA_963700375.1 of uncultured Actinomycetota bacterium. Classification (GTDB taxonomy): domain Bacteria; phylum Actinomycetota; class Acidimicrobiia; order Spongiisociales; family UBA5794; genus JAHEEL01. Next base: position 615,650 of record CAVOXF010000006.1, on the reverse strand, counting down.
CGACCTGATCCAGGAAGTCGCCGCAGAACTGGGCAAGATCGCCAAGGTGCGCTTCCGCGTGAAACCGGCCCTCCCGAATCTCTGGCGTCCCACAGACTTCTCCCAGATGACGGTGCCCATCGACCTGGGAGTCCAGGTCTACAAGTCCGGCATTCCGCCGGAGTACCTCGTGGAGATGGGTCACCGCGTCTTCGCGATGCCGAACGTCGAACTCGTCGGCCTTCACTTCCATGCCGGACGCCACCACCCAAGCGTCTGGTATTGGGAAGGCATGATGGTCCGATTCGCACGGCTCGCAGGCGAGCTCAGCAGGGCCTGGGGAGGGTGGCAGCCGTCTGAGATCGACATCGGCGGGGGCATGGCGAGTTCTCGGGATCCCCACAACAAGGAGTTTCCCCGATCCGAGTTCCTGCTCACAGCGCTCGGCTATCCGTTCCTCGTCGGACTCCGTGGCCTCGGGGAGAAGGCCTATCACGCGCTGTTGGCGAAGATCCTTGCGGTCCTGACCAGCCAGAGCGATCCGAAGGCGCCGCCGACTATCGAGGAGTATGGAAGGGCGATCACGTCGGTGCTGCGCCGGGAGCTGAAGGCGAACGGGGTGGCGATCGGCGGCCTCCGGCTGCAGATCGAACCGGGGCGTGCGATGTACGGCGACACCGGAATCCATCTCTCCAGGGTCAAGACCGTGAAGCGACAGACGAGCCCGATCCCGTACACCTGGGTGCTCACCGACACGACCTATTTCTTCCTCGCCGGCGGGGTGTTCGAGCACAACCGGCACCCATTCGTGTTCGTCGAGCAGCCGGATGCTCCCGCGACCCAGACGGCCGACATCGTGGGCCACTCGTGCTACGCAGACCAGATCGTGCTCGGGGCGCGGGTGCCGGACGTTGACGCGGGAGATATCGTTGCGCTGCTCGAGACCGGCGCCTATCAGGAGAGTTCGGCCTCGAACTTCAACTCCCTGCCGCGTCCGGCGTCGGTGTTGGTCAACGGTGACCAGGCCGATCTGATCAAGCGGGCCGAGACGATCGGGGACGTGTACGGGCGGGATGTGATCCCGGACCGGCTCAAGCGCGTCCAGGACGGCGCAGCGTGAGCGACAGCATCGCCACGTGGGTGATCGCCGGACTCGAAATGCTGGCGGCACTCGGCATCACCGCGTACTGGATCACCTGGTTCCGCTCTCCGCACGATGAACCGTGGCTCCCCGACGGATATGTCGATCACGAGGCACCGTTCGTCTACACCGATGCGATACTCGCGATCGTTCTGGTGGTGGCCGCCATCCTGCAGGTGACCGAGGATCCTGCCCCGACGGCCGCTGTGCTGGTGACGGGCGGCCGGTCCGCCGGTGCCTCGCTTGGCCTCATCGCTGCCGGGATGCTGGCGTTCCTTGGAATCCTCGACCTGGCCTACTTCGCGAGAACCGGTCTGTTCAAGAGGGAGCACGAAGGGATCATCAATACCGGGGTGGTGGCCAGTGTCCTGACGCTCTCGCTCATCCTCGTCGTGCGCTTCTTCTGATGCAGTACCGGGGCGTGCATGCAATCGTCACCGGTGGCTCCTCCGGCATCGGACGTGCACTCGTGGCGCGCCTGGTCCACCGTGGCTGCGAGGTCTCGATCCTCGCTCTCGACGACGCAGATCTTCACCGGGTGGCCGACGAATACGCTGACTCGGCCGGATCCGTCACGACGCATGCCGTCGACGTGGGCGATGAAGCCCAGGTTCGGGCAGCCGTCACAGACGCCGTCACCCTCCACGGTCCGTGTGACCTGCTCGTCACGTCGGCCGGTATCTCTCGGCCCGGACGGTTTCTCGAGATGCCGGATGGCGAATTCGAGCGCCATATGCGGGTGAACTACTTCGGGACGTTGTTCGCGATCCGGGCAGTCACCCCTTCGATGATGGAGCGTCGGAGCGGTCGCATCGTGGCGATCTCATCGGCAGCGGGGCTGCTTGGCGTCTTCGGCTACTCGGCGTACGGATCGACCAAGTACGCGGTGCGGGGCCTGTGCGACGTGCTGCGCACGGAACTGAAACCGCACGGTATCTACGTTGGCTGCGTGTTCCCAACCGACGTGGACACACCGCAGTTTGCAGGCGAACGGGAGTTCCTTCCCGAGGAGACGAAGGCGATCGCGGGCAGCGTGAAGCCGGTCTCGGCCGAGAAGGTCGCGGCGGCGATTCTGCGCGGTGTCGACAAACGACGGGCCAACATTTTCACGGATCCAACGACGACCGTGCTCGATCGCCTTGTCCGTATGGCCCCCGGGTTCACCCAGCGCTGGCTCGATGCGAAGGTGGCAGGCGCCGCGACCGACCGGAAGAACCTCGCCTGATGACACGCGGCTCGGGCGGCGTGGGGTCAATCTTGGGGGCCGCCTGAACGTCCGTTTGGCAGGGGGGGCGCTGACGCTTGGTACGCTCCCGTCCGGAGGAGGCTATGACCAGAGTTGTCGGTGCGGATGTCTGGAAGAGCGGTTGGGTCGCGGTCGTCACCGTCGACGGCTGGATCGCCTCGATCGACGCATACGAGGCCATGGCCGACCTCGCAGCGGCCGAGCCCGATGCCGAGGTCATCGCCGTCGATATCCCGATCGGCCTGCCGGCTGCTCCACCGAGAGCGGCCGACTCCGCGGCCCGCAAGTTCATCGGTGCGCGGTCGTCGAGCGTGTTTCCGACGCCTCCCCGGGACGTGCTCGAGGCTGACTCATATCAGGATGCGCTGCAGCTCTCTCGCAAGCGCTATGGCGTGGGGCTGACGGCTCAGAGCTATGCGCTTCGCCGTCGGATTCTCGAGACCGATGCCGTCGCCCGGACCGACCCACGCGTGATCGAGATCCACCCGGAGGTCACGTTCCGTGCCCTCGCCGGCCGACCGCTGAATTCGTCGAAGAAGAGCTGGAATGGGCACAGCGAGCGTCGGCGCCTGCTTTCCGGGGTCGGCCTCTCGCTTCCGGATCGCCTCCCCGAGCCGGTTGGAACGCTGCCAGCCGACGATGTACTCGACGCCGCGGCTGCTGCGTGGTCCGCCGGCCGGTACGCAGCGGGTGAGGCCCGGTCGTTGCCGGACGAAATGCCGCTCCCGGGTTTTGGAGAGGTGATCTGGTACTGAGGGGATCGAGTCGGGAGCGAACGACGCGGTGGCGTCGGCACCGATCCGGCTCATCGGCTCAATGCGCCGAATCTGTCACGGGGACTCCCTACGCTGAGACCACGAAACAACCGTTGGAAGAGAGGCCGATTCTCGTGGAAGCTGCACTCATCGCCCTGGCCGTGGGCTTCGTCGTGGTCGCTGGGGTGGTCATCTGGGTGGTGCTGCGTCGCGATGACGCGTCGAACGCGGAGGCGAGCCAGCGCATCGAGCAGCTGATCGCAGCCCAAGCGCTCTCGCAGGAGCATCTCTCCGGGCAGCTGAAGATGATGAACGATCAGCAGAACGCCATGGCGGCCGCCACCACGAAGGCACTCCAGGAGTCATCCGAGCGGTTGACGAAGTCGATGAATGAGCGGCTCGAGCAGGTCCAGGATCGGATGGGCGAGAGCCTGCAGAAGTCGTCGAAGGAGACGGCGGAGTCCGTCACGAAGCTCACGGAACGGCTATCGGTCATCGACCAGGCGCAGAAGAACATCACGAAGCTTTCCACCGAGGTCGTCGGGCTGCAGCACATCCTCGACGACAAGCAGGCCCGCGGCGCTTTCGGAGAGGTCCAACTCGAGGCGATCGTCGAGGATGCGCTCCCGAACTCCGCATACGACTTCCAGAGCGTCCTGTCGAACGGGAAGCGAGCGGACTGTCTCATCAAGCTCCCGAACCCACCTGGGTCGGTGGTGGTTGATGCGAAGTTCCCGCTCACCGCCTACCGCAACATGCTGAACGCCGAGGACGATGCAGGACGAGCGGCTTACGCCAGGCAGCTTGGCGAAGATGTGAAGAAGCACATTCGCGACATCTCGCAGCGCTACATCATCCCGGGCGAGACGGCGGATTCCGCCCTCATGTTCCTGCCCTCCGAGGCCGTCTACGCGGAGCTCCATGCCCACCATCCGGCGATCATCGAGGCGAGCTACAAGGCGAGGGTCTACATCGTGTCGCCGACGACGATGATGGCGACGCTCACCACGGTGCGAGCGGTCCTTCGCGACGTCGAGATGCGCAAGCAGGCCGGGGTCATCCAGAGAGAGGTCGGCACGATGCTGACCGACGTCGGCCGCCTCTCCGATCGGGTCTCGAACCTGCGTCGCCACTTTGACCAGGCCCACCGCGACATCGAGCAGATCGAGACGTCCGCGGGCAAGGTGCAGGCACGGGGCACCCGTATCCACGAACTCGACCTGGGTGAGGGGGACGAGGTGACGTTGCCGGCGGTCGACGACCCGCCCGCTCTGCCCCCCGACCCCACCCTCCTCGACTAATCCGCGAACCCAGGGTTCCCCACCTCGTATTTGGCGCCGTGGGCCCACAGAACGACCGTCAACGCAGAAGAAGCCAGCATCATGCCCGTTCAGATCATCAGATCGACCGATCGAGTCCCCCGGCACGAGCACCGCGTCCGATCGTTCAGCCGCAACTACGGCCTCATCACCCAACTCGGTGACCGCTACACGGTGGAATCGGACGAGGCGGCAATGTTGGTACGGGCGGTTTCAGCGCATTTCGGCGTGACAGAGCCCGACCTCGCCTTCAACCGTCGCCGTCGATCCGACACGGGTCAGTGTTGGGCGCCCCGCCCGACCGCCAGCATGGTCTATGGCGAGGAGCGCATCATCGCCTGGGAGGAGCACTACCGACGCCCCTACCCGCCCGATGGTCAGATCAGGCTTGGTACGACGACGTCCGTGCGGACGCTCGGGCATGAACTGGGGCATCATCTCGTTCACGTGCTCGATCCGATCCGCACGCCGGCTCACGGCAAGGTGTGGGTCGGCCGATTCGATGACGCGATGGATGTGATCGCGAGGCGGGTTCGAATCTCGAGGACCGGCTGAGGTCTCCGCCCCCGAGCCTTGAGACTGTCGGACATCTGACGCTTGTCGGAATCGCAGAGGCCCGCCTGCGTTGACCCTCCCATGACCACACACGTGATAACCCGCCCCGATTTCCGTCGCGCCGTGATGTGGGGCGCGCTGTTCGCCGCTCTGTGGGTGGTCGTCGCCCTGATCCGGCCCACGTCCACCTTCCATCTGGCTCCGCTCCTCACGGCCGGTGCGCCCGTTGTGCTCTTCGACCCGGACGACTCGTCCCGGTCGGATCGCGCTGCGGTGATCCGACTCGGGGTTGTGTCGCTTGGCCTCGCTCTGCTTGCGACGGTTGCCGTCGCTGCGATCGGGGCAATGCAGGGTCCTGCGTTTGGAGCATTCCCGACTCCGCTCGCCGAGGCGGTGGTCTTCAGCATCGCCGGTTCTGCAGCCGGCATCGGGCTCGCCCTGTGGTTGACTCGCTGATCAGCGACCGGCGGCCGCGGCGAGTCGACCCCGGTCTGCGATGGTGATGATGCGGTATCCGGTCACAACCGCTCCCGAATCCCTCAGTTCCGACAGTGACCGGTTGACCGATTGACGGCTCGCTCCGAGGAGGTCGGCGAGGCTTGCCTGGGACAGGTGAACGGCTCCGTGTCGATCCGCCTCGTCGAGCACCATTTCGGCAACCTGTTCCTTCACGCTTCCTCGCATCAGCCGAAGCACACGCCGTTGAGTCGCTTCCAGTTGGTTGAGACCGGCGACCAGCCACCGGATGGTGATGCGCGGATGATCGAAGAGGACCGGGAGGAGCGTCGCCCGATCGAGCCGGAACGCGTCCACGGGGGAGATCGCTCGGGCGCTCGAGATGTACGGCTCTCCTCGGAATAGGGCGATGTCGCCGATCACGGCACCGGGTCCGACCCGGCCCACGATGAGGCGTCCACCCCTCCGATTCCGGAAGAGTTCGACGTCCCCACTCCGGATCACGTACGCAGCATCCGAATCGGCGCCTTCCTTGAAGAGGTGGGTCCCGGGATACTTCTCGACGTAGGTGCCGGCATCCGAGAGCGCCGCAAGGTCTGCGGGTGTCAGCGGCAGGCAATCCGTTCGGCCGAACGATCGTGCCAGCCAGGCGAGGTGTTGCTCTTCTGCGGTGTCCACTCCCAGGCAACGCAAGGCCGACGCCGAATACTCGCCGCGCTACGCCAGCGTTTGACCCGCAGGCCCTTGCGGTTGTGTTCGCACCCATTCTCGGATCGCAGCCTGGGCGGCAACGTCGTCTTCGTTGTATTCGAGGAGACGGGCACGCTGCACGTCATCGCCGGCGAGCGCGTCGACGTACCAGAGTTCGGACTGTGCTCCGCCTGGATCGTCATCGCGCCAGTCAAAGCCGCACAATGGAGCGATCACCTTGAGTGAGTAGCCGTTGGGCGAGACGAACCGCTGCTTGACCCACGACCAGAGGTCGCAGGCGTACCGGTCGAACCACGCGTCGACCGACGGGGCGGATTGCAGCGAGAGGCCGTATCGCTGCGACGCCTCCTTGAGGATCGTGCGCTCGTATCCGGTCCAGTGGTAGACGACCGCGTCGTCGGTCTCGGCGACCCCATCGAAGAAGCGGAACAGATCCTCGAGCACGCGGCGTTCGCCGGATGGTGTGCCGCTCCAGTCCGAGATCGGTCGGTACGCCGCCCCGTCAGGCTTGTGCACGAGGAGGCCCGCGAGGTACAGGGAGCCGAGATAGGTCTCGACGTCGAAGTCGATCTGGTTGGTGGCCGACGGCAGCGCAAGGTCGACTCCCGACCGGCGTAGGAGCGACCCGGACGCACGGGCGCGGGCCTGGAGAATCGCCTCGTCGGCCACTACATATCCGCCGTGGACCGAGCCGGGTTCGAGTGTCGCGAGGTGGGCGGTGGTTGAGACGCCCGAGTCCAGGAGGCGAGCCGTGTCGAGTGCACCGATCGCAGGTAGCAGCGAGACGTGGTCGACGGCGTCGAGTTCGCTGTGACAGAACTCCGACCAGGGACACGCCCGGCACATGCCGCGCCAGACCGGCGGGACCAGCGGGATCCCCGGGTGGGCTCGTCCCGCCGCAACGACGACGATGGCCTCGTCGATGGCATCCATGTATCGGTCGAGGATGGACGGGTCACCGCCACCCAGATCCACCCACGCGGCAACCATGGGGGATTCGGCCCCGATGATCGCAGCGAGCCGGCGGGGGTTGGCGAAGCCGTGATGCTCGAGGAGGCGCCAGTAGTGGGCCACCTGGAAGAGGTCGTTGATGCGCTCGCTGCGAAAGAAGCCGAACGGTCTGTCAATGTCGCCGAGCCGGTCGATCGAGGTCGTCCGGGCCGGTATCCCGGTATGTCCGATTGCCTTGTGGTGCTTCACATCAACGGGCGCATATCCATCGGGAAGCCGGATGAGAACGTCGGGGGCTCCCACGGCCTGCAGCGGCTCAGCGGTGAGCCTGCCCCCGAGGATGAGCGGCACGCCGGAGCGGAGCGCAGCGAGCGTGATGGCCTCGCGGTCTGCGGTCGCGACGCCTGTTGCGACCCTGACCGACCGGTCGGGGGCGATAGGATCATCGAGGCTCGACACGACCGTCGCTTCTCCCTCCTCGAGCAGCGTGGCGACAACCGTCTCTTCCCAGGCCCTTCCGTCAGCGATCCGGCGCTCTGCGACCGGGTCATCGACCCGTTCGGCGTCGTTGAAACGGTCGTGGTGGATCCTGGTGGGGCAACGCCCAAGTTCGCCACCGCCGATCATGATCAGATCGCCGTGTCGGTTGGATGTGCTCATGGGTTCCATTGTCGCACCCAGGAGTGACAGGAATCGAACGAGCCCGGCACAGAGGAGAGGAAGCGGCGTGGTTGGGCCACGCAGAACTCCCTGCCGTTCGAGGCTTCGGTCGCGGCTACCGGCGCCAACTCTCGCGATTGAACAGGATCAGGATGGGGAGGATCTCGAGGCGCCCCACGATCATCAGCCCGGCAAGCAGCCACTTCCCGAGCATCGGGACCTCGAGGTAGTTCCCGGTTGGGCCGACTGAGCCGAGCCCCGGACCGACATTGCCAAGTGACGAGGCGACAGCGGACACCGTGGAGACGATGTCCATGTCGGGTCCCCAGATGGAACCGATCACGGCGAGCGCGAAGCTGCCGGTCATGAAGGCGAACATGTACAGCAGGAAGAATGTCTGCACGGCTTCGACGAGATCGTCCCTCAGCGGGGTCTTCCCGATTCGAGCCACGAAAACACCGCGAGGGTGGATCAACCGGCGGATGTCGACGCGTGATGCTTCGTACAGCACCTCATGGCGATAGATCTTCACGGACCCCGCGGTCGACCCGGCCATGCCTCCAATGAACATCAAGCCGACGATCATGATTTGAAGGGCCGGCTTCCACAACCCGAAGTCGGCGGTCCCATACCCGGTCGTCGTGATCATCGATGCCGAGGTGAAGATGGCATCCCGGATCGTGTCATGGATCGAGCCTTCCCAGGTGCCGACGATCATCACGATGGCCGCCGCTGCCGTCACCCCGAGGTACACGCGCACCTCTGTGTTCTGCCAGTAGACGCTCGGCTTGCGCAGTGCCCGGTAGTGCAGCGCGAACGACGCTCCTGCCAGGACCATGAACACGATCACGATCCATTGCGAGTAATTGCTGAAGGCGTTCAGCGATCCGGCGTCGGTGCTGTAGCCACCGGTCGACATGGTGGTGAAAGCATGATTGACCGCTTCGAAGAGTGTCATGTCCCCGAGCCACAGGAGGATAACCTCGATGGCCGTCAGGGCGAGGTAGACGATCCAAAGGCGCTTCGCGGTCTCCTTGAAACGCGGCGTCAGGCGGTCGGGGCTAGGTCCGGGTGACTCGGCTCGCGCGAGCTGTACGGCGCCCATGCCGAGCAGCGGCAGAATGGCGATTGAGAGCACGATGATTCCCATGCCGCCGACCCACTGGGTGAACGATCGCCACAATTGGATTCCATGGGGCAGCAATGCAGGATCGGGAACCAGCGACGAGCCGGTGGTCGAGAATCCGCTGACCGTCTCGAACACGGCGTCGGTAACGTTGGTGATCGAACCCGTGAAGAGATAGGGGAGCGCACCGACGAGGCCGATGGCAACCCATGCCAGCGCCACGGCAGCGAATGCCTCACGGGTACTCAGCTCGCCTGGCTTGTCGAACCAGCGCCACAGTACGAGGCCGAGAATCGTCGTGACGACCGATGCGGCCGCGATCCAGAGTGCTGTGGACCATTCGCGATAGATCAATGAGACCAATGCCGAGGCGAGCATCGACACGCCGATGGCGCCGATGACGGCACCGACGACATGGAGGAGGTGCCGCCATGACATCGCCGATCAGCCCGAGAGGCTCTCGGCGGCTGCGATGGCCTCGGGCCGTGCGATGACGATCAGGTGATCGCCTTCCTCGATAACTGTGCTGCCGCGAGGTACGAACGCTGTGTTGCCGCGCTGTACTCCGCCGATGATCAGTGATTGCGGTGGGTTGAGGTCATTCAGCGACTTGCCGATGGCTGGACTGCCCGACCGTACCTCGAGCTCGATGGCTTCCGCATCCGAATCCGAGAACGTCGTGACGGAGTGGATGATGCCGCGTCGCACGAACCGAAGAATCTCATTTGCGGCGGAGAGGCGAGAGCTGACGGTGGCATCGATGCCGGCGCCGCTCAGCAGACCGACGAGGTCGGTGTTCGTGAACCGGGCGATTGCCTCCCCGGCTCCGAGTTCCTTGGCAACGAGGCACGCCAGGAGGTTGTCCCCGTCCCATCCGCTCAGGGCGAGTACGGAGTCTGCGGAATCCACACCTTCGGCCATCAAGAGCTTCGGATCGATCGGGCTGCCGCACACGGTGATCACCTTCGGAAGGTGTTCGGCAATCACATGGCAGCGCTTGCGGTCCTCGTCGATCAGCGTGGTGGAGATTCCGTTGTCGGAGAGCATCCCCGCCGTGATCTGAGCAAGGCGGGTCGCTCCGAGCACGATCACCTTCTCAGCCGCCTTGTCATTGATCCCGAGCAGTTCGTAGGCGTCGGCGGTCTTGTCAGCCCGGGCCATCAGGAGGACGTGGTCGTGCTCCTCGAGCACCGTCGAACCGCGAGCGATCATTGTCTCGCCGTGCCGAATGACCGCTACGACGAGCCAGTTCCAGCCGTCGACGGCTCGTCGGAGTTCGGCCAGGGTGACACCAACGAACGCAGCATCCGGCGCTACATACGCACCGAGGAGGACGAGTTGTCCGTCGGCGAACTCAACGAGGTCGGAGATCGCTCCTCGTTTGACGAGCCTGAGGAGGTCCCGTGCCGCCGCCTCACCCGGGTCAATGATGAAGTCGACGCCGAGTTCTTCGACCTCGGCCTTCAGTTCGGGGTCTTCAACGCGGGCGACCGTGCGAGGGATCCCGATGTTGGTGGCCGCGCTGCAGGCGAGGACGTTGATCGCATCCGACGAGCTGACCGCAATGAGGAGGTCGGCGTCGTTCAGACCCGCCTTTACAAGGGTGGCACTCGACGCGCCGTTGCCGATGACGACCATGCAGTCGATTTCCGACTGCACCTCGAGTGCCCGCTGCTCGTTGGATTCGACGAGGACGACATCCTGGCCTTCAAGAGCGAGTCGTTCCGCGAGATACGATCCAACGGCTCCGGCTCCGACGATGACGATTCTCATGGATCAGGCAGGATAGGTGCGTGATGCAGTCGGTACGAACCGACCAGTCGACGTTCAGTAGCTGAGACTCCGTACCCAGATATCCGCGCGGAACATTGGCGTCAAGCCCACGGCGAGGTAGATCGGATCGATGTGAGATCGATCCGATGTCTGGAGCGGCGGAACCGTCGTTCAGCCGTCCGACTTCTTCGCCCGCGCAGGAGGGGTCGTGCCGGGCCTTCCCGGCTTGTTCGGTTTGGTCGGCTCTTCTGGCTTGTTTGGCCCATCGGGCCTCCCCCCTTGTCGGGCTTCGATTCCTTCTGGAGTCGACCAAGGTTCCTGACTGGAGGGTCTGCGTACCTCCCCTCGGCGGCTTCCTCGAGATCGGCCTTGCGAATGAGACCGAGGGCGTAGCCACCGTCTTCACACTCTTCGAGTGACCGGTACTCACTCGGATCCATACCAGCAGCGGCATAGTTCCCCAGCGTGAAGATGATGCCCCGACCGATTGTTGGCGTTGAGGATCGGAGAGCCAGGAGCTCATCTGCGGTAGTGCCCGTTCCCGAGAAGTCCAAGACGTAGTCGGTGATCATCTCCGTCTTCCACACCTGTGCGGCTGAGGACGCGGCACGTTCGTCTTCGACATCGTCGCTCTCCGTATCGGCGAGTGCCGCAGGGGCGAGGGCCACCACCGCAGTAGCAGGTGCCAAAACCGGGAGTAGTCGCGTCACGAGTCGCACCTCGAGCGCGGACTGCAACCCAGGGCAGTCGTTCGGGATGACACGGCACGTTCCAATCCGGGATTCTCTCGAGTCTCGGGAGATTTCGACCGTCCGCGTCGAATCTCGGCACCGTCCGGCGTCTCTCTGGGTGGAGTCTCACATCGAAAGGAGATCCTTATGAAACGGATGATGCTTCTCACAAGCCTCATCATGGTGTTCTCGCTCTTCACGGCATCGGCGGCGATCGCCGGGCCTGGTCCGGGACCAGGTGAAGGAGATCGCGTCGGCGAAATGGTCATGACCCAGACGCAGGAACGCGCCCAGGTTCACGCCGAGGAAGCCCCGTGTGCGGCCGGCGACGTAGCGCCGGAGTGTGAAACCGTCCGCGAGCGCACCCAGACTCGCGAGCAGGATCAGGTGCGCGAGCACGACGGCGAATGTGTTGCCACCGATGCCGAGTGCGAGCCGGTCAAGGAGCGCACCCAGACTCGCGAGCAGGATCAGGTGCGCGAGCACGACGGTGAATGTGTTGGCGCCGATGCCGAGTGCGAGGCCGTGCAGGATCGCGTCCAGGCCCGGGATCGCGATCAGGTCCATCTGAACAACGGCACGTGCACCGACGAAGGAACCGGGTGCGAACCGGCGCGCGAGATGGCTCATACCCAAGCGTACGAGCGGATCATGGAGCGCATTGCCGCCTACGCCGACGGTAGCGGCGAGGGTGGGTACCTTTTCGCCATGGTGCGATGGATGCTGAACCGCATGTACGTTCCCCTGTCCGCCCTGTTCCTGTAGTCGAGGTAGTCGGAAGGCATGTGAGCGAATACCCGGAACTGGATGAGATCATGAACGGAATCCGAACCCGAAGCGAATCCGCATTTGCGACGGCATATCGGTGTACGGCCGATCCGCTGGCCTCCTTCGCCAACGGGATGGTGCACGACGCTCGGTTCGCCGAGGACGCCGTGCAGCAGGCCTTCCTCGAACTCGTTCAAGCCGCCCCGAGAATCAAGGGCGACGGCCGGTCTCTCCGGGCCTGGTTGTTCCGCAGCGTACGGTTCACATGCCTCGACGAACTGCGGCGCCGATCGCGGCGCCCCGAACACCTCTCAGCGACGGTCCCAGAGGTCGGTGTCGACCCGGAACTCCCTCCGGGGTTCGACACCGACCCGGACCTCGCTGCGGCGATGAAGCAACTCACCCCCAACCAGCGGACGCTGCTGGTCCTGCGACATGTCGTCGGAATGGACGGGAATGAGATCGCAGACATTGTCGGCGGCAACCGGGTCGCGGTGTACACGGCGGCTCGCCGCGCCGAGAGCCGATTGCGGTCCCTTCTCGAGTCATCCGACGAGAGAGGTGCTTGATGGACGCTCGTGACCCCATGGAGCGGCTCTCTTCGGCCTACCGCGTCGAAGTCGACGAGGGGACCAAGACCCGGCACCTCGTCGAGATGAGCGCGGCCCTCAAGTCGGCGCCTCCGGCTCCGGTTCCGGCTGGCTTCGCCATGCGCCGCCGGCTCGCTGGCGCACTCGCTGCGGTGTTCGTCGTCGCCGCTCCGGTCGGGATGGCCGTCGCAGCCGAGGTTTCGGTACCCGGAGACTTTCTGTATCCGATGAAGCAGGCCACCGAGCGTGTCCGCGCCGTCTTCGACAGTGATGTGGAAGCGACCCACCGGGTCGAAGAGGTCGAACGGCTCGTGTTCCTCCGTGCCCCACGCGCCGCAATCACCCGGGCGGTTGAGCGCGCGGAAAGCGCCACCTCGGAGCTGGGCGATCGAGGCACCCTCGGCTCTCGTCTCGAGAGCGCCAGGAGACGCCTCCAGGAGCTGGACGAAGAGGAGCGTCGAGAGCGGGAGGCCACGGAATCCCGGTCACGCGACCAAGACGAGACGGACCGACGACGCGATCCTGAGCGCCAAGGCAGCGACCCGGAACCCGGTATGCAGGACGGGCCAGACGAAGGCCCGGGCAACCCCGGAACGGGCTCGCCACAGAGCGGCCGGGGCGGAGGCTCGGCAACCACTACTACTCCGGCCCAGTTCGGCGGTTCGGGCGAGGGCACCGGGGATCGATCGGGTGGGGGCTTGGCTCCCCTCGAGTCGCCGCAGCCAGGAGGAGAAGCCGGCGCGGGCGAGCCTCTAGACGGAACTTCAGGTGCCCCCGGGACCGAGCGAGCCGGCACACCAGATGACTCGGGCGGTGCTTCCGGGAGTGCCCCGACGTCCTCGACCACGGTGCCGTAGCCGGCGCAGAGTCCCGCCGTCAGTCTTCCCGACTCGACGATGCCCACAGGTTGATGCCGCTGTCGGCCGCATACAGGTCGATCTCTGTGAGTTCTTCGTCCGTGAAGTCGAGGTTGTCGAGCGCCCCGAGACTGTCCTCGATCTGGGACCATCGACTCGCCCCGATGAGCGCCGTCGTCACTCGCGGATCGCGGAGCGTCCATGCGATCGCCATCTGGGCGAGGGTCTGTCCACGGCGCAGAGCGATCTCATGGAGTCCGCGAATGCGCGCCAGGTTCTCTTCGGTGAGGAATCCGAGGCTGAGCGAGGCGTCTTCCGCGGCGCGTGATCCGTCCGGCACACCTTCGAGGTACTTCGTCGTGAGCATGCCTTGTCCGAGCGGCGAGAACACGATGACTCCCATGCCCTCCTCGTCCGTTGCGTCGAGCAGCTCGTCCTCGATCCAGCGATTCAGCATGGAATACGACGGCTGGTGGACGAGGCACGGCGTCCCGTTGGCTCTCAGGATCGCGGCCGCCTCGCGGGTCTTTGCCGGGCCGTATGACGAGATTCCTACGTAGAGGGCCTTCCCTTGATCAACCGCCGTGGTCAGAGCTCCCATGGTCTCTTCGAGCGGAGTGGTCGGGTCGAACCGGTGCGAGTAGAAGATGTCCACGTAGTCGACCCCCATGCGATCAAGGCTCTGGTCGATGCTCGCAAGCATGTACTTGCGGCCGCCGCCGCCCTGTCCATATGGCCCGGGCCACATGTCGTAGCCGGCTTTGGTTGAAAGGACCAGTTCGTCGCGGTAGGGCGCGAGGTCGGTTGCCATCACCCGACCGAAATTCTCCTCGGCGGTGCCGTATTCGGGCCCGTAGTTGTTGGCGAGGTCGAAGTGTGTGATGCCCCGGTCGAATGACTCCAGGAGCATTTCTCGAGCGGACTCGAGAGGGGAGCGGCTGCCGAAGTTCTGCCAGAGGCCGAGAGCGATCTTCGGGAGGTCGAGTCCACTGCGTCCACACCGTGCATACGGCATGGACTCGTAGCGGCGTTCGTTGGCCGGGTGCATGGGGATCTCCGATCAGGATGGGGAACTGGCCCCATTATGGCCGGACCGCGATGTGTCCTTTCCAGGGCGCTAGTCGTCCTCGTCCTTCTTGTCCTGGCCGGGCGGGGCGGTCTCATCCTTCTTGTCCTGGCCGGGCGGGGCGGTCTCATCCTTCTTGTCCTGGCCGGGCGGGGCGGTCTCGTCCTTCTTGTCCTGGTCCTCTTCCGCACGCTCGGACCGGGGTGGCCCGTCGTTCTCGATATCGGGTCGGGCAATCTGACGGACATAGGCGCCCCTTGGCCCGTCGACTCCCTCTTCGAAACCGAGTGAATGGACGTACGCGGACACCGTCCGTCCGTGGTTCACGAAACCGCGAGCCGTTTCATCTTCGGATGCACACTGACGTTGGCCGGAACACGGTATCGCAGGATCGTCCGGTGTTTCAGACTGGCCGGCGGAATCGGTTCCGTCTACTTCCTCGGCGTGCCGCCGTGCCGGGGCGCTTTCGCTGTCAGCCGGCTGTGGAGAGGTCGTGGCATCCGTGAGGGGGTACGACCACGCTGCCGCCAGTCCGGCCTGTTCGAGCGCGATTCGCTGATTTGCAGCTCGCGTCTGAGCGAGGACGTTTCCAGCGACGGCGACGGTCGCGACGGTAACAGCGATGATGACGATCAGCTGATCGCGCATCCGCATTTCGGCTGCCTCTCGCTTGTGCGGCCCGCCGTTCTGTAGGCGGGCTCACGTTGTTTATCGGCATCTCCGTCGAGATTCCGGAGAATGGTTGCGGAATGACCCGTGCGGGCTAGTCATCACTGCGGTGGATTCACCCGCGACAGGGTGCCGAGCGAACCTACGCGGGAGCAAGGACAACCGGATCGCCCCGCTCCCCGGACCGGCGATCTTCCACTCCCTTCTTCAGGCCGAGCTACTCGGTCAGGACTTGGAACGTATCGAGGATTACGTCGAGGCCTTCCCCGTTGGCACCGCTTGCCACCTGCTCATAGGTCCTCACGACGTAGGTCCCGCTTCCGGGCCGACCTTCGAGGGCGATGGTGCTGTTGGCCGCGTCGCCTCCGCAGTCCGTCCAGAGGTCGTACGTCCCCGTGGAGAGGGGGTCGGCGTACTCGTACTCGGTGCGGTGTGTTCGATTGCGGAGTCGACGGATGCCCAGTACGTATCGGCGTCGGGTTTCGCCTTCGAAACGATCCCCTCAACGAGGGCGTATTCGGGATCCCCGTCCGGGAACCCTGCGACGTAGACCTTCGTGCCGACCTCGATCGGACCGTCTGAGCACTCGAGACAGGGGAATCCGGTGCCGTCGATGTCGATGACCGCGAGATCAGAGCACTCGGAGACACCGAGGATCCTCGCGTTCCTCGGCTCGACCTCCCCGTCGACGCAGACCTGGAGGAACGTCGCGCCGGTCACGACATGGTTGTTCGTCACGGCGATACCGCTGAGATCGATGACGAACCCCGAGCCGGAACCACCCGCCTTGTACACATCACCATATTCGGGGTCGACAAAGCTGCCTTCACGCACAATCCGGACTCCCGCACTCTGGACAGCCTTGAGGCCGCTGCCTCCCCGACGGCTTCGCGATCGTGGCAGCGCTCGTCGATGTGGCGCTCTCGGTGGCAGCCCTTGTTGTGGTGGTGTCGTCGGACGAACCGCCACATGCGGCGGCGATCAGGCTGACCACGAAGAAGGCTACGGTGCAGCGCCTGGCGGCGATTCTCGCGGGCGCTCCATATGGCGCGTGCCTTCAAAGCTGCTACGCGGAATTCGACGCAAAGAGCGTCGAATGGCCATAGATGACGAGTTCGGCACCATCAAGGCTCGCGAACGGCGAGTACCGAGTGCCAGGGGTGCACCATCGACCGGTGTTGAATCTGAGGAGATTCTCACGTTTCCTGTGGGGGATTCGTCGATTGGGTCCCTAGCCTCACACCACTATCTCCGACGAAGGAACCCAATGAAGCGCCTGCTCGTTCTGCTCGCCGTCATCGCCCTTACCGCCGCCGCCTGCAGCGGTTCGTCGTCCACGGCGGCGACGGTCAACGGAACCGACATCACGGTCGGGGATGTCGATGATCTCTTCTATGAGCCCGAAGAGGACCTGAGCGATGAGCAGATGGCCGGGTACCTCAGCACGCTGATCCAGTGGACCGCGATCGAGCAGAAGGCCGAGACCGATCTCGGATTCGAGGCGACGCAAGAGGAGATCGACGCTGAGGTCGAAACGATCCTATTTGATGCTGGATCCCCAGGCGATCTCGATGGATTCCTCGAGACGCAGAACATCTCTGAGGAGGGCTTGGAGCGGTATGCGACGCAGCTGCTGATCGAGGACGCTGTGATCGAATCCGTGACGCCGACGGTGGACGTGCCGACCGTCGACGATGCGCAGGAAGCCATCAACGCCGCACCGCTCGAGTTCACCCAGGTCTGTGCCGCGCACATCCTCGTCGAGACCGAAGAAGAGGCCCAGGCCGTGGTGGACCGCCTCGAAGGCGGCGAAGACTTCGCGACCGTGGCCGCTGAGGTTTCGATCGACACTGGATCTGGACCCGACGGCGGGTCGCTCGGATGCGGTGCTGCCGCAACGTACGTGCCGGCGTTCGCCGAGGCGACTGTCTCCGCGACCATCGGGGAGATCACAGGCCCGGTTGAGACCGAGTTCGGGTTCCACGTCATCGTGGTCGATGAACGTACCGTTGCCACCCCTGAAGAAGTCCTGCCGTTCATGGAGGAACAGGTGGTCTTCGCCGCCACCGATGCGTGGCTCCTCGACGCCGTGACGACCGCCGACGTCACGGTCGACGAGCAGTTCGGTACCTGGGCGACCGAGCCGTCGCCGGCAGTCGTTCCGCCCCCCGCCTGATCGGGGAGCCGGGCGGTCCGAGGCCGTTCCTAGGCTGAGTCTGTGACATCCAGAAACCGTGTGTTCGCCGTCATGGTGACCAGCTTCGTCCTATTGGGAATGCCGGTGGCTGCGGTTGGCGTGGCGTGGCCTTCCGCGGCCGACGACCTGGGGCGGCCGCTCGCCGATCTCGGACTGGTCACGTTCGCCTACGGCGCCGGCTACACGGTTTCAACGCTCGCAAGCGGCGAACTCACGCGGCGGTTCACAACGGGACCACTTCTGGTCGTCGCTGCATTCGGCTCATCTCTGAGCCTCGCGGTTTTTGCATTGTCGTCGACGTGGAGCCTGTTCCTCGGAGCCGGATTCATGCTCGGACTCGCCGGGGGAATGCTTGATTCCGGCGTGAACGCCTACGTGGCCGTGCACCGGGGAGCGAGAGCCATGGGCATCGTCCATACCGGCTTTGGCATCGGGTCGACGATCGGCCCGCTTCTCGTGACGATGCTTCTGGCGCTCGGTGTTTCGTGGAGGATCGCATTCGGGAGCCTCGCTGTGGCTGATCTTGCCCTCGCCGCGGCGTTCATCGCGACGGTTGGCGCCATCGAGGGAAATGCCGGAAGCTCCGGTCGGCGGCCATCCGGTGGCGACAATCGCGTCGTTCTCGTTGTCTCGCTGGCCGTGTTCTTCCTCTACGCAGGCGTGGCCGCCGGCACCGGCGCCTGGGCGTTCAGCTTGCTCACCGAGGGGCGCGGCATCAGCGATGGCGTCGCCGGAGTGGCCGTGGCCGCCTACTTCGCCGGAATGACCGTCGCAAGGGTGGCCCTCGGCGTATTCGGGAATCGAGTTGATCCGAATCGTGTCCTGACGTTCTCCGGCCTCGGCACCGTGGCAAGTCTCTTGCTGCTGTGGCTGGCTCCGACGCCCGTGCTCGGGATCCTCGGCCTCGTCGCGTCCGGCGTTGCCCACGGTGCAGTCTTCCCTCTCGAAGTCCTGCTGACGCCCCGACGGTTCGGTGCTGCCTTCACCCCGTGGGCTGTTGGATATGAGATCGCCGCCGCGAACGTGGGCGTTGCGGTGCTCTCCGGTGCGATCGGACTCCTCGTCGGCGGTTTGGGGATCGAGGTTGTGGCGCCGGCTCTCGTGCTCATCGCCGTGCTGTTCTGGGCAGCGATTGAGATTCTCCGGGTCCAGTCTTCCCAACTCTCGCCCGCGGCCGGATAGCGCCGACCCATTCGATTCAGGCGATGACGTCCTGGGGTGTGGCCGCCGGCTCTCGCACGCTCGCTCGCGGGAGGAACATCGGAATGACCATGATCGCCGTGAGGGCGCCGGTGATCATCGCGACCCACATGATCATCGAGACCTGGGAGTGAACCTTCAACGGCGAGAACCTGAGTGCGGTCATGGCGACGGCAATACCGAGCGCGTTCGCGACGATCGGCCTGCCGGCCCGGTCGATTGCCGCGAAGGACATAGCCGTCGCCCGCCGGCCGAGCAGTGTTGATAGCCGCGATGAAATGGATCCCGTAGTCGATACCCACCCCGATCACGATGCTCGAGAGGACGGCCGTGACCAGATTCAGGTTGATCCCGGACAGTGCCAGGAAACCCAACACGGTCGCAATCGTGAGCGAAATCGGGATGAGGGCGACCAGGGTCTCGCGAACGTTGCGGTACGCGATGGCGAGCATCAGCGCAACCAGCACGAACGCGACGATGATCGAAGTCATCTGAGCTTTGAGAACCAGACGGGCGATTTCATCCCAGATGATCGGCATGCCGGTGAGTGTGCGAATCTCAGGATTGTCGTCGGCGAACGCCACCCACGCCTCGAGGTCGGCGGTTGTGAAGTCTGCCGGGAACACCATGAACCGAAGTCCATCGGCGCTCACCATGTCGCCGAGCGGGAAGGTGATCCCCCCGGTCACGAGGCCCCGGATCTCCTCCGGGCTCAGCGCAGCGGCCACATCCGCGATGGAGAACACCCTTCGGATCCCGGGGAGTTGCTCGAAGTCGCGTGAGGCCGCCGTGATCTGGTCGAGGCCGGCGAGACCCTGAGCTGGATCGAAAACGAATTCGCCGGCAAGCGGCGTCGCCCCGCCGAACACGTCTTCCGTCTTCGCGAACGCCTGGCGCACGGGGTCGCCGTCCTTGAAGAAGAACAGTTGGTCCGAATCGACATGCAGCTTCGGGATGAAGATGGCCGCGAAGACGACGATCGCTCCGCACAGGACGATGGCAGGCGTGCGGCTCCGGACGACGGCCTTGAGCCCCGTCGTCACCCGCGGACCCAGGACTGCGGTCTTGCCGGTGGTCTTGACCGCAATGCGGCTCATCAGTGCCGGGAGTGAGAAGAACGAGATGACGCCGGCGAAGCAGATGCCGATCGCGGCGAACACGCCGAGTTGCCGGATGGGGGAGACCCCGGTCGCGAGCAGCGAAATGAATCCGGCCGCGGTGCTGATGGTCGTGAGGATCATCGGCACTCCGATCTCGGAAAGCGCCGCACGCACGCGTCCCACGGAGTCGGTCTGCTGTGACGACTCCTGGAAGTGGGTCACGAAGTGCAGGCCGTCGGCGGAACCCATCACGATGACGAAGATTGGCACGAGCAGGGTCACGATATCGACCTTGAGCCCGAGTCCGAAGATCAGCCCGAATGTCCAGAGGGCACCGAGCCCCGCCGGCAGGAGAGATAGGGCGCTGAGCCGCAGGTCGCCGATCGTGAGGTAGAAGACGCCGATCAGAAGAGCGATGACGACCGGCGGGATGATCAGCAGGAACCACGACATGATGTCGAGCACGGTTGCGAAGATGACGGGGTTCCCCGAGAGCGTTGTCTCGACCCCGCTCGGTGGCTCCAGGTCGGCCAGTCTCCGGGCCAGAGCCGTCGCATCATCGGCCGGTATCACCAGCATGAGCGTGTTGCGCCCGCTGTCGTCGACGAGGAGTCCGGCAACCGGGTTCTGATCGAGGAGCGACGCAATCATCGCGTCAGGGGCCGCGGCGATGTCGGATGCAGCGATCGGCGCTCCCGTGAGCGGGTTCTCGTCCGGAAGGATCGTCGCGACGCTGGCAACCCCCTCGGTGGCGAGGATCTCGTCGCGGAGTTCGACGAGCGCGACCAGACCCGCCTTCGACCGGAACGTCTCGCCTTCAGGGAGCGTCACAACGATGTTGATCGGATCGGCCGAGTCGTACTTCTCCTGGAGGGCGACGAAGGACTCTCCGGCGTCGCTGCCGGTCAGGGCGAAGGAGCTGATATCGGCGTTGAACTGCATCCTGAACAGCATCGCCACCGCGATGAGGCTGAGGACGGCCGTCGCTGCCAGGATCGGACGGCTGTGATCGACGATGACTCGCGCGATGCGCTCCATGGGCTCATCGTAGGGGCCTCAGCCGGCGGTTCCGACCATCGACCGGGGTCACCGGGTTAGCGGCCGAAGCGTGCGGCGAACTCGGCAAAGATGTCCCGACACTGCTCGTCGGCAGCAATGAAGTCCGGGTCCTCAGCATCGAACGGAAGCTCGCCGTCTTGCATGATCGACGCGATGTCGATGCTGTCCGGGATGTTCTCGATACCCTGGTCTCGCATGCACGTTGCGTACTCGAGGAACGTGTCGTTGAACTCGGAACTGTCGAAGTCGACGAGTCCGAGCACCACACCCTCGATGAGGTCACGGCAGGCCTCGCCCGCCTCGAACATGGCATCCTGATCGATCGACTCGGGATCTTCGAAGTCGAAGCGCGGGAAGCCGGTCGCATCGACCACCGGATCAGGGAAGTCCATGCCCTGGTCCCGCATGCACGCTGCGAATTCGATGAGCGCCTCTTCGTCGGACAGCGGCTGCGCCGTATCGGCGGCCGCGGCTTCGTCGGTTCCACTCAGGGACGCGACGTCGGAGGCTTCGTCGCCCCCGCCGCAGGCGGCGAGTGTGAGGGCGATGACGGAGATCAGGATGGCGATTCGTCGCATGGTGTGCACCTCGTGTTGATCGCCATCAAGGTACCGCGCCGTCCGGATAGTGGGACGATTCGGACGGCAGCAGAGTCCCCGGAGGGCGCTTGATTCCTTTGTCATCCCGGTGGATGCGGGTCTAGGGACCCGATGCTTTGCGCCGCGGGGACTCTGCTGTCTACCGCTGTATCGTCGCGCCCGATCGATCGGCTGTCCAGGGCTATTCGCCGGCTGGTCCCCGTGCGGGCCATCGCTCGTGAGATACGGGCCAGAGGTAGGCTTTCGGAACGGTTTGGAAGGAGGGTCCGGTGGAGGATTGGATCGCACGGGAGGGCTACCCGGGCCGGGGTGGCGTGACCCGCCTGACCCGCAACAAGGCGTTCAATTTCGCGATCTACTCCAAGCACGCAACCTCGGTTCGACTCAATCTCTATCGGAAGGACGCCGTGTTCGAGCCGTTCTTCACCTACGACTTCGACACTCGGACCAACAAGACCGGCCGGATCTGGCATTGCATCATTCCCGAGGAGATCGTGCTGGAAGCGGCCTACTACGCGTACACGATCGACGGCCCGTTCGATCCCGCCAACGGATTCCGGTTCGATCGCAACAAGGTGCTACTCGACCCGTACGCCAAGGCGGTCTACTTCCCCCCGGCCTTTGAACGGGAGGCGGCCCGAGGCCCGGGGTCGAACGCCGGGCGCGCTCCGCTCGGCGTGCTGTGTTGCGCCGAATCGGCGGACCGGCACCAGACCGACCGGCACCCGCGGATGCACGGCCATGACCTCGTCATCTACGAAGCCCATGTTCGCGCCTTCACGCGGCATGCGTCGTCTGGCGTGGCGGCAGACCTGCGCGGCACGTATGCGGGGTTTGCGGAGAAGATCCCGTACCTCAAGGAATTGGGAGTCACGGCGGTCGAACTCATGCCCGTCTTCCAGGCAGATCCTCATGAGGGCTCGACATGGGGATACATGACTCTCGGGTTCTTCGCGCTCCACGGCCAATACGCCCGATCAGCCGAGGTGGGTGAGCAGCTTGACGAGTTCCACGATCTGATCGCTGCGCTGCACGCCGCCGGTATCGAGGTCATTCTCGACGTGGTGTTCAACCACACCACCGAAGGCGATCACAACGGTCCGACCTACTCGCAGCGGGGGATCGACAACACCACCTACTACCTGCTTGAAGAAGACCGGCGGTTCTATCGGAACGATGCCGGCACCGGGAACATCATTCGGGCCGACCACCGCTTCGTTCGAACATTCATCATGGACAGCCTCCGCTACTGGGTGAACGAGATGCATGTCGACGGCTTCCGATTCGACCTCGCGTCGATCTTCACCCGCCGTGCCGACGGTTCGATTGATCTGGGCGACCCTCCGATCATTTCGGCGATTCGTGCCGATCCGACCTTGCGCGACGTGCGACTCATCGCGGAGGCGTGGGATCTCGGAAGCTATCAGCTGGGGCGCGCATTCCCGGGGATGTACTGGACTCAGTGGAACGGGGCATTCCGCGACGACATTCGCAGTTTCGTGCGGGGCGACGAGGGGAAGATCGCATCGGTGATGCGCCGGCTGTACGGAAGCGACGACCTGTTCCCGGATACCCTCCCGGACTCGTACCGGCCCTACCAGGGTGTGAACTTCGTCACGGCGCACGATGGGTTCTCCCTCTACGACCTTGTCTCGTACAACCGGAAGCACAACGAGGCAAACGGTCACGACAACACCGATGGTTCGGACTACAACCTCTCCTCGAACCACGGCTGGGAGGGAGACGACGGAGTCCCGGACGATGTGCTCATCCTGCGGCGGCGCCAGGCGAAGAACTTCGCAGCGATTCTCATGCTCTCGAACGGCGTCCCGATGTTCCGCATGGGGGACGAGTTTCTCAATACCCAGGGCGGCAACAACAACCCGTACAATCAGGACAACGAGATCACGTGGCTCGACTGGGATCGTCTTGGTGAGTTCGCCGACGTGAACCGGTTCTTCCGCCTGATGATCGCGTTCCGGTCAGTCCACCCGTCGATCTGTCGGAGCACGTTCTGGCGCGACGATGTCACCTGGTTCGGAACGGACGGCCCACCGGATCTCGGGGCCGGATCCCACAGCATCGCTTACCTGCTGAGAGGTGCCTCGGTCGGTGACGACGATCTCTATGTGATGATCAACGAGTGGACCGGATCGCTTGGGTTCACGGTTCCGGGCGGGTCGCTGGGCGAGTGGAGGCGCGTCGTGGACACCGGACTCGAGTCGCCGGACGATATCGCCGAGGACTTGGTTGGCGCCGGGTTTGCCGCGCCGACCTACCGAGTCGAACCGCGGTCGGTCGTCGTCCTGGTCCGCCCCGCCACCTAGCGCTGCGAACCACGCAGCGAACCCAGGGTTCTCCACCTCGTATATGACGCCGACAGCCCCCGGAATAGGCTGGCGCGACAACCCTCCACGTTCTGTGGGCTCCCGGCGCCAAATAGAAGGCGGAGAACCCTGGGTTCACAAAGCCCGCCAGCGTCGATCGCACCGATGCGGTCCGGACTACTCCTCTTCGAGGATGCTCTGGATCAAATCGTCGACCGCACGGCTGGCGACCGTCTCGCCGTAGCGCTGGTCGAGGACCGAGCGCATCTTCGCCAGGATCTGCTCCCGCTCCTCCGCCTCAGTCTTGGTCGACGCCGGAACGACCTCGGTGCCGTCGACCCACGGCTTCGAATCGGATGCCCACGGAATCAGGATCAGCCACGACCAGACTGTGTTGCGGCCCGAGACGGCCGTCTTTCGGACGACGCCGGCGCATGAGTAGGGCAGCGAAGCCCACCCCATCGTTCGGATGAGGTCGCGGCCGTCCGGGATGGCGTTGGGGTCGGGCATCGGTCCTCGTTTCGTCGTGAAGGCGGACACGCTACCCCGGTCGGGTGTCTTTCGAGACGGGTCTCCGGGCGCGGATGACGGGGTGACGATCGTCACCCCGTCTCCCTGAGAGTTGATGCCCGTCCGGGATTGACTCGCCATCCGCTCCCCCCGTTCCCGGGAATCCCGGGTCCGTGCGGCTTCGAGTGCAGCCGACCGAACTGCGGCTCTCGCTCGGAGCCATACTCAGGGAAATGGACGGCCGGCGCTATCGGGGTTCTCCCCGATGGCCCGATTCGTCGTCCGCTCTGACGAAGCCCGTCTCGTAGGCAATCCGTGAGAGTGCATGGCGGCTGGCGACACCCAGCTTGTCGAAGATGTGGTGCATATGGGTTTCGAGGGTCTTCACCGAGATCTCCATCCGGGACGCGGTCTCGCGATACGTGTAGCCCCGGGCGATGAGGTTGACCACATCATGCTCGCGCGGAGTGAGCTTCTCGATACCGGCCGCCTCGACGATGCTCTCATCTATGTCCAGGAGGAACCCGGCGACGTCCGCCGAGACCGGATGCTGGCCGGTGGCCGCGGCGTACACCAGGTCCGGCAGGTCCGGGCCGAAGGTGGCTTTCGTGACATAACCGTCCACCCCGGCCTGGAGCAGCCGGAGAACATCTTGTTTCTCGGCAGAGACCGTGAACGCCAGGAAGCGGACGGACGGCGCCGTCCGTCGAACCTGCTCGACGACGTAGGTGCCGCCACCCCCCGGAAGGCGAACGTCCAACAGGACGATGTCCGGCGCCCGATCGGGGATCATGTCGGCGGCATCGATGGCGTTGTCCGCTTCGCCGACGATGTCGAATCGCTCTTCGAGGTAGTGACGGGCTCCGGCACGCGCGACGTCGTGATCATCCACGAGGAAGACTCGCAGTCGATCGTTCACGAGAAGCACCCCGACGAGATCTCGACTTCGGTCCCCTGTTTCGGCACGCTTGTCACCGTGAACGTGCCCCCGGAATCGGTCATCCGCTGGCGAAGGGAGTGACGGATGCCGCGTCCCTCCTCGACCGTGGCCGGGTCGAAACCGACCCCACGATCCCGAACAAAGACGTGAACGCGATCGTCCATCACCTCGGAGTAGAGGTTCACGACTCGGACCCCGGAGTGCCGAGCGGCGTTGACGAGCGCCTCCCTGGTTGCTTCCACGGCGATCACGATGGGCGGTGTGAGCGGAACGTCATCACGAATCACGGTTCGGATCTCGACGCCGAAGAGATCCTCGACTTCGTCACGCACAGCGAGAATCGCCGTCTCGAACCCGTCCGTCCCTGGATTGCGATATCGGCTGATCAGCCGGTCGATCGACCGCTCCTCGCTGCGAACGAGATAGCGCACACGGTCCGGATCGTCGGCGTCGGTGCGTATGACCTGCAGGGTCTGCAGCACGGAGTCGTGGAGTTCGTTGGCGAGGGCGAGGCGCTCGGCTTCCAGCGCCCGCTCAGTCCGTTCCTGTTCGAGGGCGCTCTCGGCCTCGCGACGCTGGGCGTCATTGCGACGGAGCGAGTCGATCGTCCACCCGAAGATCACGGCGTAGACGATGAACACGAACGCACCGGTGGTGGCGACCAGTGAGCGTCCGCTGAAGATGAACCCGAAGATCTGGTCTGCGGCGAGCACGATCGCGGCCGCGATCGAGAGGCGCATGCCTCCCGCGTATGCGGCGACGGCCAGCCACGAGATGGGGTACCCGCCGTGGAACAGGTCACCGGCGCCGGCGACGAACGATGCGCTTGCCACGAAGAGGGCGACGGCGCCGTCAAGCGTGACGAATTGCCAGGTTCGTATGACGCTCGGAGTGCGGGCGGCGCGGATGGTGATGATCGTCCACAACGCTGCTGCGATCTCGGCGGCGGCGACGACCACGCGGTTGGCGTCGGGATCGGTGAACCAGGTGACGATCACCAGAAGCGTCATCCACGTGAAGCCGAGAATCCGCACGAAGAGGACGATTTGAACAAGCGTACGTTCGACCTCCGGTACCGATTCTCCGTGTGCCGCTGGTCTGGTCACGATCCAACGCTACCGCTTCGGGCCAAGCGTCGGCGACGCGTAACCCACCGGCGGCCGGTGGCATCGTTGTTCCCGCCGCCAAACGTCAGACGTCGCGCAGTTCGTCGACGAGGGGGGCGTACGCGTCGAGACGGGCGAGGACCTCTTCGGGTGACTTCGACGGAACCGGGAGGACGGCGCGAGTGACTCCGGCATCGGCCAACCGCCGGAGTTCGTCTGTGTCTGTTGGTGCACCGAATACGCCAAGGCTGAGCGAGGCCGGATCCCGGCCTGCGGCCTCCGCGGCGTCGTGCAGCGCCTCTACCTTCGACGCGAACTCATGACGCCCTGCGATGGGCATCCACCCGTCGCAGAACTCGGCAATATCCCCGAACGTCTTCGGCCCGGCCGCTCCACCGAGGATGATCGGCGGATGGGGCTGCTGCACCGGCTTGGGCCACGACCACGAAGGTTCGAGATGGAGGAATTCGCCCTCGAACGACGCCTCGTCTTCCGTCCAAAGCTCCTTCATCATGAGGATCTTCTCGCGCAGCAGGGCGCGCCGTTCGAGGTAGGCGACGCCGTGATTGGCCATCTCCTCCTTGTTCCAGCCGTACCCGATGCCGAAGATGACCCGGCCGCCGGAAATCACGTCGAGAGATGCGACCTGTTTCGCGAGCCAGATCGGGTCGCGCTGGGCAACAAGCGTGATGCCGGTTCCGAGTCGCAGGGACTCGGTGGTGGCTGCAATTGCAGCAAGCGCAAGGAACTGATCGTGGGTGTGCCAGTAGAACTCCGGGAGTGGTGGAGCGTCGGCCGCACCGCCCCACGGTGTGGCGCGCGACGTTGGGATGTGGCTGTGTTCCGGGAGCCACAGCGACTCGAAGCCGCGTTCTTCCACCGCCTTCCCGAGCGGTACCGGCTGAAGAGTTGTGTCGGTTGCGAAGATGGAGACACCGATGTGCATGCGGTGAGCGTAGCGCCCGGCGCGCCATCGGACGGGTGGTCGGCGATCGGCGATGACGGGACGGTACGATCGTTGCCATGAGCACCTCCCCACGTCCCCTTGCCGTCGGTGTCCAACTCCCCGAGATCGAGCGACCGGTCCGCTGGCCGGAGATTCGGGACATGGCGCTCACGATCGAGGGCCTCGGCTTCGACTCGATCTGGGCAGGTGACCACCTGTTGTACGAGCAGCCTGACGGTCCCGTCGGTCCGTGGGAGGCATGGTCGCTTCTTGCAGCAGTTGCCGCGATCACCGAACGCGTTCAGATCGGCCCGCTTGTGGCGGCTACGAGTTTCCACAACCCGGCGATGCTCGCCAAGAAGGCAACGACCGTTGACGAGATATCCGGGGGGCGTCTGATCCTCGGTCTCGGCGCCGGGTGGAACGAGGTCGAGTATCGGGCGTACGGGTTTCCGTTCGACCATCGGGCGAGCCGGTTCGAGGAAGCATTCACGATCATCCGAACTCTTCTGCGAGACGGCGAGATCGACTTCGCCGGCACGTACTACACGGCGCGTGAATGCACGCTCGTGCCGCGAAGCGGGCCCGGCGGACCTCCGATCATGATCGGGTCCATAGGTTCGCGCGTACTCGCTGCGACGCTCCCGCACGTCGACATGTGGAATACGTGGCATGCCTGGTTCGGCAACAATCCGGATGGATTCATCGATCTCAACGCAACCATTGATGATGCGGCCCTTGCCGTCGGCCGGGACCCCTCGGAGATCGGCCGAACGGCGGCGCTCTATTGGCAGTTCGAGGGCGGTGCAGGGCGGAAGCAGGGTGACACGAAGCGGCACAAGGCAGACCCGCAAGCCGGGTCGCCGGAGGACCTTGCCGTTGCACTCCGTACGTATGCCGCGGTCGGGGTTCAGCACGTGCAGTTGGTGCTCGATCCCATCACCATCCGATCGATCGAGTTGGCCGGACGGGCGCTTCCACTCCTCTCATGAACACGGACCTTCGTCCCTAGGCGGTTCCCGACGGATCCCGCATGATGGCGATCGATCTCGCCGGAGGGGCGTCATGTGCTACTCGCCGGAAGCTGATCTCGTGGCCGGCGTCGTCGTGGGCGCCGTCGGTATTGACGGACTTCGCAACGTCGACGATCGGCGAGACCTGGCCCTTGCAGCCGTTCCGCTGGTCCTTGCCGCGCACCAGCTGATCGAAGCGGTTGGCTGGTGGGGGCTCCAGGGCCGTGTCCCCGAGGCGGCTGGGAGGTTGGCGATCGTTGCCTATCTCATCATCGCCATGGGTGTTGTCCCCGGCCTCTTGCCCTATGCGGTGATGCGGACGGAGCGGAGTCCGGCGCGGCAACGACTCATGGTCCCGTTCGTGGCGCTCGGCATGACTGTCGGCGCGGTGCTGCTCGTTGCGCTGTCGACGGGGCCGTACGGAGCGTCGATCGGCGGGCGCTACATCGCCTACGAGACGACGCTGCCATGGAGCGGGGTCATCGCTGTCGCCTACGTGATCGCCGTCTGCACGCCGTTGCTGCTGTCGAGCCATCGGCGCCTGGTCGTGTTCGGAGCCATCAACGTCGTCATCGTGATCGGCCTTGCGACGCTGCTGGCAAGCGGCTTCATCTCGTTGTGGTGCGTGTGGGCCGCCATCTCGAGCGTCGTCGTGACCCTGCACATCCGAGAGCGATCGACCGCTCGCTACACCGATCGGACCGCAGTGCGTGCCGACGGCTGAGCACCGCTGAGCAACCGGTAGCGTGGTGCGGATGCGGACTCGTGTCCTCACTGCGCTGATCGGCGCCTCCCTCGGTTGGGGCATGGCCGGCGTCGGCAGTCGCTACCTCTTCATCGAGGGCGTCTCGACGTTCACCGTGGTGGTGGTGCGGACCGTGACGGCGACAGTCGCGGTTCTCGTTCTCGGCCTGGCGAGTGGGGCCCGTGTGGACCGATCTGCGTGGCGGGATGGGAGCATCATCGGCGTCCTGCGGATCGGGATATCACCGATCCTGTTCATCTCCTCGCTGCAGTTCATCTCGGCCGGCGTCGAGAGCATCTTCATCACCCTGATCCCGGCACTCACAGCCACGCTCGCTGCGGTGTTCCTCCATGAACGTCTCGATCGGAATCAGATCATGGGATTGCTCACGGGATTGTTCGGCACGATGTTGATTGTGCTGTCAGGCAATTCGGGGATCGGAGGCGACGGAGGCGACGTGAAGATCGGCGCTTTGCTTGCGCTCAGCGGCGTGGTGGTGGGAGCGTCGAGTGGTGTGCTCAGCCGCAGGTTCGCTCCTCACCACCGAACCACCGACCTGGCGGTTCCGATGTTCGTGAGCGGGTCGGTTGTCGCACTGGTCACCGGCATCGCGTTGCAGGACATCGAGTTTTCGGGCGTCGCGCCGTCCTCGTGGGTGATCTTGATCGCCCTGGGTCTCGGGGCCACGTTTCTGCCGTTCTTCGCAACGCTCTTCGCCGCAAGACATGCGCGCGCGGCCGTGGTCTCACTGACCGGGTATACGGCACCAATTGTCGGTGTGGTGGCGGGGGTCGTGCTGCTCGACGAGGTGCTGACGATCGCGATTGTGATCGGAGCGGCTCTCGCGCTGGTCGGTGTGGTCTTGGTCGGTCGAGGCCGGAGGTCGCCCCGCCCGGCCCGCCCCTAACGCTGCGAACCCAGGGTTCTCCGCGTTGTATGTGACGCCGACGGCCCGCGGAATGGCCGACTTCGGGCGCCCGGCGGGGCCGTTGATCCCGAGATGCGGAACGGATCGACCGCCTGCCTTCGGTTCGTTAGACGATTCTATGCGACCGCACTTCTGGCTCGGCTGATGGTCCGTGCATTGTCGACGGTGTAGATGATGAGTGCGACCCACACCATGAAGAAGCCGAACCA
This sequence comes from uncultured Actinomycetota bacterium, assembly GCA_963700375.1. GTDB lineage: Bacteria > Actinomycetota > Acidimicrobiia > Spongiisociales > UBA5794 > JAHEEL01. The sequence goes on along the minus strand of CAVOXF010000006.1, from coordinate 585,418 downwards.
CTCGCCGCTCGATACCGCCTCGCCGTACACGACGATCCCGATGAGGAGTTGCATCGTCGGAGCGATGTACTGGAGAACGCCGAGAAGCGACAACGGAATCCGCTGGGCGGCGGCACCGAACAGCACGAGGGGGGCCACCGTGAAGGCGCCGGCGGCGATGAGGAGCACCGTGATCGACGGTGTCGTGCCGAACGCTCTGTCTCCTGCACCGGTCAGCACCGCGAGATAGATGAGCGCCGGCGCAGCGACGAACGCCGTTTCCATGAACAGACCCTCGATTGGGGGAGCGGCGTTCGTCCGCTTCTTCAGGAGGCCGTATAGAGCAAAGGAGAACGCGAGGGCGAGGGAGATCCACGGCACGACGCCGACGAGGACGGTCATGCCGCCAACCCCGACCGCCGCGATGGCGACGGCGATCCGCTGGGGCGTGCTGAGATGCTCCCGCAGAACGATCACTCCAAGCGCGACCGACACCAGGGGGTTTATGAAGTATCCAAGCGACGCGTCGACGATGTGGTCGGCGCTGACCGCCCACACGTAGATGCCCCAATTCAAGGCCAGCAGGATGCCGCCGGCGAGGGCCGCGACGACGGTTGTCCGATTGCGGAAGGACGCTTGCAGAACCCCGAACCGCCTGCGCCCGACGATGATGGCGAACAGGAGGGGGACACTCCACACGATTCGGTGCCCGAGTACTTGGAGGGCGGGGACGGACGACAACCACTTCCAGAAGATCGGGCCGACGCCCCACACGGAATAGGCTCCGACGGCGAGCCAGATTCCCTTCCGCTGTTCCACAGTTCCCACCTCCGAGCCAATGAGTCTTGCAGGCCGTGCGTCCATTTCGGCTGCTGAGCGAACGCGGCACCGTGGCTAACGTCGTGGCATGACCCGAACAATCGACACACTTCTTCTCCTCGCCCTGCCGGCTTCCGGCAAGTCCGAGCTGCGTCGATACCTCGCTCATCTCGATCCCTCCGATGCGGAACGCGACCTTCATCTGGGACCGACCGTTCAACTCGACGACTACCCGTACGTCCACCTCATGCGACGCATCGCCGAGGAGCTGAGCCAGATGGGGGAAGACCCGATCTTCTTCGACAGCGACGCGACTCCCTTCATCGATCCGCGCGATTGGGGGACGCTCATTGAGTTGCTGAACGAGGACTATCACCTGCTCGGGACGAAGCCGGTTCGCCCGGCGTCTGTTGCCCCCTGGTTGTTCGACCGTCTCGATCGGGCACGCGTCGCCGTGGGGGCGACCCCGGCTCTGCGGATGCTCGGCGAAAGCGCCCGCTTCCGCCTCGCGGATGCGCTCGAGAGCGAGGCTGCGGAGCTGTGGGATGGGCTGGCCGCGGTCGTCTCGTCGTGGTCTCCGGGTGATACGGTCGTGATCGAGTTCGCGCGCGGTGGTCCGGCCGGCTCGGTGATGCCCCTGCCGGCACCCTACGGCTACGCCTACTCCCTGGCGCGGCTCTCGCCCGAGATTCTTGATCGTTCCTCGATCCTCTACGTGTGGGTCACACCCGAGGAGAGTCGACGGCGGAACGATGAACGGGCACGTCCCGGCCGTGGCGGCGACGCCTCGATCCTGCACCACGGCGTCCCTGAAGCGGTCATGCTTGGCGAGTACGGCAGCGACGACTTGCCATGGCTCCTCGAGCAGGGCAGGGGACGTGTGGTGGTCATCGACGGCGGAGAGGCAGTTCGTTCGATACCGGTTGCGGTTTTCGACAACCGCTCCGATCACACCTCGTTCCTCAGGGACGACCCCGATCACTGGTCACGGTCCGAGGTCGAGGCCCTCCACTCGGAGCTCTCGGAGGCATTCGACGAACTCAGCGGATAGCCGGCACTGATCGGCCGTCCCTACTGTGGGCTGTCAGCGCCAAATGGAAGGTGGAGAACCCTGGGTTCACTGCGACGGGCGCGGTGCGCGTGTGGATCTGCCTACACTCGACGAACACATGTTCGATGATACCGAACCCGATGGGCCTTCCTGGCTCAGCGGGCTGAACGACAAGCAGCGGGAGGCCGTCCTCTACGGAGATGGCCCGCTGTTGGTGATCGCCGGAGCCGGATCCGGAAAGACCCGTGCACTCGCGAGTCGGGTCGCTCGCCTGGTTGACGAGGGTGTCCAGGCCGAGCGGATCCTCCTGCTGACCTTCACGCGCCGAGCTGCCGCGGAGATGTTGCGCCGATCCGGCGCCCTCATCTCGAACAGATCCGTCGGCAAGGTCTGGGGAGGAACGTTCCACGCGGTCGCCAACCGGCTCCTTCGCCAGTACGGAGCAGCGGTTGGCCTCCAGGACGGCTTCACCGTCATCGACCAATCCGACTCGGCGGCGCTGTTTGGCATGCTCCGTACCGAGTTGGGTTTCTCAGGAACGAAGCAGCGGTTCCCGAAGAAGGAGACGATCGCCTCCGTCTACTCACGGACCGTCAATGCGCGCACTCCGCTGACCGAAACCGTCGAGGAGCGCTTTCCGTGGGTCGCCGACCACGTTGATGCCCTGCGCGAGATCTTCCGTGCGTACACGATCCGCAAGAAGGAGCACAACGTTGTCGACTACGACGACCTCCTGCTGTATTGGAACGCACTGCTCGATTCGCCGACGGGTGGCACCGTTCGTGGTCTTTTCGACCATGTGCTCGTCGACGAATACCAAGACACCAACCGCAGCCAGGCCGAGATTCTGCGATCACTGTGCGGGGTCGACGGCAACCTGACCGTGGTCGGCGATGATGCCCAGGCGATCTACTCCTTCCGTGGTGCCACCGTCGAGAACATCCTCGAGTTCCCCGACGTCTACGAAGGCGCCTCGGTCGTGAAGCTCGAACAGAACTATCGGTCAACCCCGCAGATTCTCGACGCCGCCAACGCGGTGATCGAAGCGTCACCGCAGATGTTTCCCAAGCAATTGTGGACCGAACGACGTGCCGGCCGGGTTCCCGAGCTCGTCACGTGCTACGACGAGTCGGTGCAGGCTGAGTTGGTGGCAGATCGGGTTCTGGAGCATCGTGAGGCCGGAATCCCGCTACGTGATCAGGCTGTCCTCTTCCGCACTGGGCACCACTCGGCAGGGCTCGAGATCGAACTGTCGCGGAGGAACATCCCGTTCGTCAAGTACGGCGGGCTGCGCTTCCTCGAGGCCGCCCACGTCAAGGATCTTCTGGCGATGTTGCGGATCCTCGACAACCCGAGAGACGAGCTGGCGTGGGATCGTGTGATCCAGATGGCCCCCGGCGTCGGTGCGGCGACCGCCGCGAGGCTGATGGCGTTCCTCGACGACCAAGCGGCCGCTCTGGGGGCTGACCGCCTCGCTGCATTCTTGACGGAGGAATTCCCTGTTGTCGCCGAGGCGCGAGAACCCATGCGGGAACTTCGCGCCGCGTTGTCCGACTGCCGAGGGTCGGAAGGGCGCGAACCCGGCCCCGCCCAACAGATCGAGCGCCTGACCGACTTCTGCGCCGTGGTCTTCGAACGGACCTACGACGATGCCTCGGCCCGCCTCGCCGACCTGGGCCAGCTTGCGGCCCTCGCCTCCGAGTACACCAGCAGGAGTCGCTTCCTCACCGAGATCACACTCGACCCGCCGGCGAGCACCAGCGACCTTGCCGGACCGCCGCATCTAGACGACGATTTCCTCATCCTGTCGACCATCCACTCGGCAAAGGGTGGCGAATGGCAAGCCGTCTTCGTGATTCACGCCGCCGACGGCAACATCCCGTCAGATATGGCGATATCGGATCCCGGCGGCCTCGAGGAGGAGAGACGGCTGCTCTACGTCGCGCTGACGCGGGCGAAGGACCACCTGCACGTGACCGTTCCACAGCGCTTCTATCACAAGCGTTTCTCGTCGAGCCGGGAGCATTCGTATGCGCTGCCAAGCCGATTCCTCGATCCGGCGATGGAGCACTTCGAGCACGTCACGGCGGGCACGCCACACCAGGATGGTGGAGTAGCCCCCCCACCGTACGGTGTCGATCCTGTCGCCGATGTCCTCGAAGACCTCTGGCAGTGATCAGTCGGCGCGTCGGTGGGGGTCGTGGCGCCGCCCGGTTGCGCCGTTCACGAAGCCGACGGTGCCCCACTCACAGGATCGCTCGACTCGAGCAGATGCTGCCGGAGGAACCCGTCGACGGTGGGGAAGTAGGGACGAAACGGTTCGAAGTCAGCGTGGGTCCCGCCAGGGACGATGAGGAGTTCGCTGCCGGGGAGACGCTCGTGCAACTCGATCGAGTCTCCAACCGGTATGACCGTATCGGCCTCTCCATGCAGAAGCATCACCGGTGCTGTTACCCCCGAGATTCGGTTTCGCGGGGCGAAGTCGTCGTAGTCGTGTCCGATCATGCGCTCGACAATCTCGAGCACGGCCCACGTCATCGGTGCGGGGAACGGGAAGTTCCGGCGCATCATCTCCTCGGGATGGGCAAAGGGCGCCACAGCGACAACTGCGTCGATGCGGTCATCGAGCGAAGCCGCATAGATAGCCGCCGCGGCCCCGACTGAGTGTCCGATGACGCCGATGCCCGTCACATCACCTTGCGCGCGGACCGTGCCGATCGCGGTGCGAAGGTCCTCGGCGAACCGGGGCATCGACATGAAATCCTCGTCGTCGGATAGCCCGTGCTTCCTGGCGTTGAGGAACAGGACATGGAAGCCGGATGCAGCGAGTCCCGGTCCGATCGGCAGCATGTCCGCGGAGTTGCCGCCCCAGCCGTGCAGCACGATGACGGCCGGTGCAGGGTGATCGACGGGGATCCACCACCCGTGCAGGCGCTTCCCATTCGGGCCGTCGAACCAGACATCGGTGCCGGTGAGGTCGTAGTCGACGGGATCGCTGTGGACCGACCGAGCCGGGGGAGCAAAGGCTCGCTTCAGCATGCGCGGCGTAGCCAAGGCGATGGCGCCGAGCACGGCGAGGGGGATGATCAGTTTCCGCACCCTGGGATGGTACGGCGCTGCGTCCGCCTTCGAGCAGGCTTCTAGAAGATCGCTTGCAGCGCCCAGACGGTTGCCATGCCTGCGGCGATCACCACGGCCACATTCTTGGTCTTCCATGCCAGCAGGAGAGCGACCAGCGCCGCGATGGCGCGCGGGTTCGTTGTTGGCGCAACTGTGAGGGCTCCTTCGTGGAGCAGTGCCGCTGGGGCCGCGAGCGCGGCAAGCACGGCGGGTGCAACGAAGCGAATCGGAACCATCGCCCACTCGGGCATCGTTCGGTCACCGACGATGCCGATGAACGAGAGCCGGATCAGGTATGTGCCGATTCCGATGGCGAGGACGATTCCGAAGTCGGTCATTGCATGACCCGCTGAGCTACGACACCGGCAACCACGCCGCTGATGGCGCCGATCATGAGACCGAGTCCGTAGGGTGCGCTCGCCGCAGCCACCGCGACCGCCGATCCGACGACCGCTGCGATGACTTCCGGCCGACCCTTGAGCGTTGGTACGAGCAGGATCACGAACATCAGCGGGACGGCGAAATCGAGCGACCAGGAGGCGGGCACCTGCGCACCGACGACGATGCCAACGACGGTGAAGACCTGCCATGTCACCCAGAGGCCGAGTCCGGCGCCCGTGAAGTACCAGCGGCGGTAGACGGGTTCGTCGACCTGGCCGAATCGTACGATCGAGATAGCGAATGCCTGGTCGGTCAGAAGGTAGGGGAGGACGATCCGGGCCGACTTCGGGAACTCGCGAAACGCGGGGGCCAGGGCCGCGCTGTACATGAGGTGTCGCGCGTTGATGACGAGCGCCGTGGCGATGACTACCGCTCCGGCGGCGCCGGCATCGATGAGTTGAAGGGTCGCGAGCTGGGCAGCCCCGGCGAAGATGATGAACGACGATGCTCCGCCAAGCCACGGGCCGATGTCCGATCCTGCCGCGACAATGCCGAAGACGAGGCCGAACGGGATCACCGCGATGACGAGCGGGGCGAATGCTCGCACGCCGTCAGCGAATGCCCTTCTTCGCGTGGGTTGGCCCTGGTTCATGCTGCTCCGTAGGAACCAGCGACGATAGGCACGGGGCGGCGGCTCACGGTTGAGCGGCTGTCGGATCCTGCCGGCAGCTCGCAGCTCGCTACAGCTTCTTGTGGCGCTTCCGCTCGCTCTCGGTGAGGTAGCGCTTCCGAACGCGTATGGCATTCGGGGTGACTTCTACGAGTTCGTCTTCGGCGATCCATTCGATCGCCAGTTCGAGCGTCATCTCCCTCGGTGGCTTCAGCTTGATCGCCTCGTCGGTGGAGTGCGTCCTGATGTTCGTGAGCTGCTTGGTCTTGGTCGGGTTGACCTGCATATCCTCGGGACGGGCAGCTTCGCCGATGATCATGCCTTCGTACACGTCCGTGTTCGGCCCGATGAACAACTCGCCACGCTTCTGCAGGTTGTCGAGGGCGAAGCCGGTCGAAGTCCCGATCCGGTCTGCGGACATGGCGCCGCCCTGGCGGTGCGGGAGTTCACCGGCCCACGGCATCCATCCGGCGTGGTGCTGGTGAACCAGGGCGGTTCCCCGGGTTGCAGTCATGAGGAGTGACCGGAATCCGAGCAGCCCGCGTGCGGGTGCGGTGAGTGTCACGATGGTGCGTCCGGCGTCGCCGGGGCGGAGATCGGTGACCTGCCCCTTGCGAGGTGCGACCGCCTGTGTGACGGTGCCGACGTGCTCGTTCGGCACGTCGACGACGGCCCGTTCGAGCGGCTCGTGTGGCTTGCCGTCGATCTCACGGATGATCACCTCGGGGCGGGATACCTGGAGCTCATACCCCTCACGGCGCATCGATTCGATGAGGACCGCGAGTTGGAGCTCGCCGCGTCCAGCGACCTCGATGATCTCCGGTGACGAGGTCGCTCCGATGCGGATCGATACGTTGCCGAGGACTTCGCGCTCGAGGCGTTCCTTGATCTGGCGGGAGGTGACGAAGCGGCCGTCTCTCCCGGAGAGCGGAGAAGTGTTGACTCCAAACGTCATCCGGAGCACTGGTTCGTCGACTTCGAGTCGGGTCAGCGGCTGCGGATCGTTCGGGTCTGCGATGGTGTCGCCGATCTCCACCTCGGGGAAACCCGCGACCACGAACAAGTCGCCGGCAACGCGGTCTTCGACTTCGACCCGTCCGAGGTGCTCGAAACCCATGAGTTGGGTGAGCCGGCGCTTCAGTGGTGGCTCCTCCTCGTTCGCGTGGCACAACGCCACTTGCTCGCCTGCCCGAAGCGTTCCCTGGGCAACGCGTCCGATGGCGAGACGGCCGAGGTATTCGGACGCGTCCAGGTTGGTGACGAGGGCCTGGAGCGGGGCGTCCGGGTCTCCTGAAGGTGCCGGTATGTTCTCGACGATTGCGTCGAGCAACGCGGAGAGGTCGGTGTCATCTCCTGGAATGCCGGTCCCAGCCATGGCATGTCCGTGGCGAGCGATCGACGAGATGATCGGGAACTCGATGTGGTGGTCGGCGGCGTCGAGGTCGAAGAACAGCTGATAGATCTCGTCGGCAACCTCGTCGATTCTCGCGTCCGGGCGGTCGACCTTGTTGATGACCACAACGGCGGGGAGTCCTTGTTCGAGTGCCTTCGAGAGCACATAGCGCGTCTGGGGCATCGGACCTTCTGCGGCGTCGACGAGGAGCAGCACGCCGTCGACGAGGGTGAGCGCGCGCTCGACCTCGCCTCCGAAGTCGGCGTGGCCCGGGGTGTCGACGAGGTTGATCTTGGTGCCTTTCCACGTCACCGACGCGGCCTTGGCGAGGATGGTGATGCCGCGTTCGCGTTCCTGATCACTCGAGTCCATGACACGGTCGACGTGGGCTTCATGGGAGGCGAATACGCCGGCGGCGCTGAGCATGGCATCGACGAGCGTCGTCTTGCCATGGTCGACGTGCGCGATCAACGCGACATTGCGAAAAGAAGGAGAGGGCATGGGTTCGATGCTATCCACCGAATCCGCGTACCCAGGGTTCTCCGCCTCGTATATGAAGCCGTGAGCCCGCGGAATAGACTGGCCACAGCATCCGCCCGATTCTGTGGGCTGACGGCGCCAAATAGAAGGCGGAGAACCCTGGGTTCGCAGCGTGTCAACGCTTGCGGGCCTTCCAGATTTCCTCAGCCGGCCAGCGTCTGGCCCATTCGGTCGTGACAAATTGGTAGTCGGTCGTCGCATCCGCGGCAGGGCGTGGCTCGACGAGGTCGATCACCGCGAAGCCGTTCGCCGCCAAGAGACGGATCCAGTCGCCGTGACCGAGGTGGAATTCGACGCCGTCGTCATCGGGCCATTCGAAGCGATGCATGCCGAAGTAGTCGCGCAACATGGCGTTGCCGGCAGCGACGGTCTCGTCATCCTCAGCGCACAGCATCAGCAGCGCGGAGTTGCCGAGAAAGACGAGGTCACCGCCGGGCCGGAGCACACGCGAGGCCTCGGGGATCCAGAGGTAGGGATCCGACCAGATCGCGGCGCCGTACTCGGAGAGCACCACATCGAACGACTTGTCCCGGAACGGCAGCCGCTCGGCAATGCCGTGGACAAGAGGGAATCGCAGATTGTGTTCCTGCTGGAGGCGCCGGGCGGTCGCCAACTGGGCGGGTGAGTTGTCGAGGCCGATCGGCCGGCCACCCCGGCGTGCCACCCACGCCGAGACATAGCCGGTCCCGCATCCGTCCTCGAGCACGTCTCGACCATCGAGATCGGGGAAGAACCCGACGTCCTTCTCCGGGATACCCCAAAGACCCCAGACGGGTTCCGAGGCCCATTCGCGCTCACCGGCAACGGCGTACGAGTCGGCCTGCCGGTTCCAAGCCTCGCGGTTCGTCGCAACGTAGTCCGGTGTGTCGGTCGCCATGACCCGCACGCTACCAATCCGGAGCATCGATCGGCCCGGCCCGAACTCGGTACGGATGGGGCCGTGTACCGTGACTGCCATGCGGTACGGAGCCTTCATCCCCCAGGGTTGGCGTCTCGACCTCGTCGGAATCGACCGGTCCGAAGAATGGCCGACCATGCTCGGCGTCGCCAAGACGGTCGAGGCCCTCGGATACGAGTCCGCATGGGTCTTCGACCACTTCCATACCGTGCCCATCCCGACACAGGAGTCGAGCTACGAGGCCTGGACGCTCATGGCGGCACTCGCACCGATGACGTCCACGGTCCGGCTCGGGCAGATGTGCACATCGAATTCCTATCGAAACCCCGCACACCTCGCCAAGATCGCTGCCGACATCGACGTGATTTCGAACGGCAGGGTCGACATGGGGATCGGCGCCGGGTGGTACGAGCACGAGTACCTTGCCTACGGATACGAATTCCCGAAGGCTTCCGTTCGAATCGGCCAGCTCGGCGAGGGCGTCGAGATCATGCGGCGCATGTGGACCGAAGATGAAGTGGAGTACGACGGGCGCTACTACCACCTGGCCGGTGCCATCAGCCGGCCGAAGCCGGTGCAGGACTCGATTCCGATCTGGATCGCCGGGGGAGGCGAGCAACTCACGCTTCGGCTCGCCGCGAGGTACGCCGACTACACGAACTTCGGCATGTCGCTCGACGAGTTCGTTCACAAGTCCCACGTGCTTGCCGCTCACTCCGACGCCGTTGGGCGCGACTTCGACGAGATCGTTCGGTCGTCGCTCTTCCGGGTGCTGCTCGCAGAGACCGAGTCCGAGGTCAAAACCAAGACAAACGCCCACATCGATCGCATACGGCCGCTGATCGGCGACGAACGAGCGGCGGAGGTCAGACGGAACCTCGTCGAGCACATGCTTGTCGGCACACCCGATCAGGTGATCGAGAGGCTCGCGCCGTGGGTGGCGGCCGGGATGGGCTACCTCATCGGATACTTCCCGGATGCCGCCTACAACTCGGAGAGCCTCGAGATGTTCGCAACGCAGGTCGTTCCGGCATTCGCCTGACGCACAGGGCGAATTCGATGTGCGGTATCCCCGGTATCGTTCCGGCGCACGATCAGCGAGAAAGGCCACGATGAGCGGATCCGCGACCACCACGATGCACCGAGCAGCCAGCGCCAAGCGCCGTGCGTCGATACTCGTAGGGCTTGCCATGGTTGCTCTTGTGCTTGCTGCATGCGGCGGTTCGGGCACTCCCCCCCGAGACGCGTCTCCCGACGGGTCCCCCGACGCGTCCCCCGATGTCGTCCACGGACAAGAGCTCGTCGATCAGTCGTGTACGGCGTGCCACGGCCGGAGCTACGAAGGCGTGAGCGGACTCGGAACGGCGTTCGTCGACAACGTCTTCATCCAGGACCACACTGATGCCGAGATGGTTGCTTTCATCAAGGAAGGACGCCCCGGCGATGCGCCGGACAATGGGGCCGGTGTTGCAATGCCGCCCTACGGGGGCAATCCGAGGCTCACCGACAGCGACCTCGCCGACATCGTGGCGTTTCTCCGCACGCTGCAGTAGCCGGATGCTTTCGGATCCGGCAGCTCCAGCGATCTAGGTCACGGCGGGCTCTGGAGCCTCGTCCCAAACACCGGTCTCGAGGTATCGTTCGATCGACGCAGCGGCGATACGGCCGGCTCCCATGGCGAGGATCACCGTCGCCCCCCCGGTGACGATGTCCCCACCCGCGAACACCCCCTGCATCGTGGTCCTGCCCGTCGACTCGTTGACCGCGAGCGTTCCCCACCGTGTCTGTTCGAGCCGTGACTCGGTCGCCGGGAGGAGCGGGTTGGGGGAGTTGCCGATTGCGACGATCACCACGTCGGCAGGGAGGTCGTAGATGTTGCCCTCGATCGGGACCGGGCGCCTTCGGCCCGAGTCGTCCGGTTCGCCGAGCTCCATCCTCTGGAGGCGGACGCCGGTGAGCCAGCCGTCGTCGGTGCCGAGCAACTCGACCGGGGAGACGAGAAAGTCAAAGACGATTCCCTCCTCTTTCGCGTGATGGATCTCCTCGACTCGCGCCGGCATCTCGGCCTCCGTCCGCCGGTACGCGATCCGGACCTCCTTGGCTCCGAGCCGCAGCGGCGTTCTGGCGCTGTCCATGGCGGTGTTGCCTCCGCCGAACACGACAACCCGCTTCCCCGTGAGATCGAGCACCGGTGTCTCGGCGTCGTCTCGGTACGCACCCATCAGGTTCACACGGGTGAGAAACTCGTTCGCCGAGTAGACGCCGATCAGGTTCTCACCGTCGACATCCAGGAATCGAGGCAGGCCCGCCCCCACGCCGATGAACACCGCGTCGAATCCCTCGTCCGACAGGAGCTCCTCAACCGTCGTGGTTCGACCGATGATGGCGTTCGTCTCCACCGTGACGCCGAGGGCTTTCAGCCCTTCGATCTCGAAGGCGACGATATCCTTGGGCAGACGGAATTCGGGGATTCCGTAGATGAGCACACCACCCGGCTGGTGGAGGGCCTCGAAGATCGTCACCGTGTGGCCGCTCTTCGCCAGGTCGGCTGCGCAGGCGAGGCCGGCCGGACCGCTCCCCACGATCGCCACGCTCTTGCCGGACGGCGCAATCGGTTCCACCGGCGGCTCGAGCCCGTAGCGGCGGACCGTGTCGGCGACATATCGTTCGAGGTGCCCGATCGCGATCGGCTTGTTCTTCTTGTCGAGCACGCAGGTGCCCTCACACTGCGCTTCCTGCGGGCAGACCCGCCCGCAGATGGCGGGGAGCAGGCTGTCCATGCGAATGACGTCGGCCGCAGCGCGGATGTCGCCGTTCGCGACCCGCTCGATGAACTGGTCGATCTGAATATTGACCGGACAGCCGTCGATACAGGTGGGGGTCTTGCATTGCAGGCAGCGCATCGCCTCGACGGTCGCCTGCTCCGGAGTGAGTCCTTCGTTGACCTCGACGAAATTGGTGGCGCGAACGAGCGGATCCTGCTCCGGCATCTTGACCCGTTCGAGCTTGTTCAACGTCCGGCGCGGAACCTTGATCACGGTGCCGCCTCCGACTTGCAGGCACCGCGCACTTCGGCGAGCAGTTGTTCGTGATGGACGGCGTCGAGCGACTCGAGGTCGGCCATTCGCTCGGTCTCGAACGCGTGATACGACGTGTTCCGTCGCTGCAGGAGCTGAAAATCCACTTGGTGAGCGTCGAACTCCGGTCCGTCGACGCATGCAAACTTCGTCTCGCCGCCGACCTCGACCCGGCAGCCACCGCACATGCCGGTTCCGTCGACCATGATCGGGTTCAGCGACGCAATGGTCTCGATGCCCGCTGGTCGCGTGACCTCGGCGACCGCGCCCATCATCGGCACCGGCCCGGCAGCAAAGACCACGTCAACGTCCTCTGCCTCGATCACGTCGGCGAGCGCCTCGGTGACGAATCCCTTGCGACCATATGAGCCGTCGTCGGTGCAGGGGATGACTTCGATGCCCTGGGCCGCGAGTTGGTCTTCGAGCAGGACATACTCCCGGCTCCGGCCGCCCACGATCGCGATCACCCGGTTGCCGACGTTCGCAAGGGCTCTCGCTATTGGGTAGGCGATCGCAGTGCCGAGGCCGCCGCCCACGACGACGGCGGTACCGTACCCCTTGATTTCCGATGCGCGGCCTAACGGCCCCGCGACGTCCTCGAGATGGTCCCCGGCCTCGAGTTCGCTCATGAGGGTGGTGGTGCGGCCGATCGCCTGGACGAACAGCGTGATCAATCCGGTCTCGGCGTCGGCCTCAGCGATCGTGAGTGGAATGCGCTCGCCGTTCGGTGTCACGCGGACGATGACGAACTGGCCGGCCTGGTGCTTCTTCGCGATCTTCGGTGCCTCGACGACGATCCGACGGACGTCGGGCGCAATCGAATCAGCTTCGACGATCACGTACATTGCCACCTCCGGTCTCACAGTGTGAATGGCGTCCTGGTGCGTGAGTAGGGCCGATAGACGGGTTCCGACGACCCTCCGTCGCCCGAGGATCGCACCTGCTCCGATTCGCCGATCGGGACGGCGATCTGACCGCAGAACCGGACGTTTGACCCTTCCTCGCGGCCGCCACGGCCGATACGCTGAGGCCGACACTCGAGGAGGTGCGAGGTGGAGGGTTGGCATCCAACGGTCATCGTCGTAGGGGTCGATGGTTCCGAAGCTGCGATCGACGCAGTCCGGGTCGCGGTGGACGTGGCGAAGGCACGGTCCGCGAAGCTCTACATCGTCACCGTGGTCCGGCCGCCGGAAGGGTGGTGGGGCATCGTCGGATCGCCTCCGACGGCTGAGGCCCTCGGCGATTCGCTGTCCGACGCGCAGCGCGACGTTCTCGACCGGGCCCTGCGGGCCGTGGACCTCACCGGCGTCGACTACGAAACCCAGGAAGAGATCGGCGAGCCCTCGACGCGACTCATCGACGTATGCAGGCGGGTCGATGCCGATATCCTCGTGGTCGGCCGGCGCGGCGCCGGACGACTGAAGCGGATGATCGTCGGCTCGGTGGCGAGTCACGTGATCCACGACGCCCCGTGCCCCGTGTTGGTTGTGCCGTAGGACGGTCGTCGGCGCGAGTGGAGTAGCCGGGTAGCCGAGAACGATCGTTGAACGGGGAGACCGGGTCCTGGGACTCCAGTTCCCCTCTGGTCCGTGCTCCTCCGTTGCGCCGCTGCTCAGCTACCCGGTCGAGGGCAACCCGGTAACCTCGCCGGGTCATCGAAGGAGGACCCGAAGATGAGTCGTTCCGATGCGCTCGAGGCGTTCGCCCGGGCCTACACGCGGCGCATGCCGGAGGACGAGGCGCCGCCGATCGACGGCGAGCAGCTGCGAGCTGCCGTCGAGTACCTCTTCGATTTCGTCGACGATCGACGGCGGTCACCGTTCGCGATCCGGGTCTTCAATCCAACGGTTGGTTCGTGTGGATACCGGGTGGGCGGGTCCGTGCTCGAGGTCGTCATCGACGACATGCCATTCCTCATCGACTCGGTCACGAGCCGGATACGGAGCCTCGGCCACACCATCGTCCGCCACTACCACCCGGTTGTTGGAACGACGAGGGACGCGTCGGGTGCACTGGTCGGCGTCGGACCCGGCCGGGATGCCGACTGCCGCGAGTCGGTCCAGCACTATGAACTTGCCCAGACGCTTTCTGCAAGACAGCGGGCGGACCTCGAAGCTGGCGTCGTGCGAACACTGGAAGAAGTGGCCGCCACGGTGCGTGACTTCGAGCCGATGCGGTTCGCCGTGCGCCGAATGGCCCACTACGTCTTCGAGGACGGCGAGGCGTTCGATCGCACCGACGTCGAGGAAGCGGTGGCGTTCCTCGAATGGCTCCTCGACGACAACTTCATCCTGCTCGGCTATCGGGAGTACCAGATCGGGGATGAAGGAGGAGAACCGGCCATCGTGACGGATCCAGACTCGGGATACGGCATTCTCTCTGACCCGGCGACGAGTCGATTCACCGAACCTGTCCCGCTGTCCGCGCTCCCAACCGATCTGCGCGAGCGCTACGAGCACGGTCGCCAGCTCGTCATCTCCAAGACCAACGGCAGGTCCACGATCCATCGCGAGGCCCGCATGGACTACGTGGGCGTGCGTCGTGTCAATGCCGACGGAACGCCACGAGGTGAAGCACGCCTCGTCGGGTTGTTCACGTCGAAGGCCTATATGGAGCCGTCTGCGACCATTCCGATCCTTCGCCGGAAGCTGCGCAACATCCTCGCTGAGGAGGACCTCCTTGCCGGGTCTCACGACTACAAGGTCATCACGCAGATCTTCGAGTCGTTCCCCAAGGATGAACTGTTCGCCATCAGCGAGGATGACCTCAGATCCAGCCTCGTCGGCCTCCTCGAAGCGGAAGAACACCAGCATGTGCGGTTGTTCGTTCGCCGCGACGTCCTGCGTCGCAACATCTCCATCCTGGTCGTCGTTCCCCGCGACCGCTTCGACGCGAACCTGAGGAGGAATCTTCAGGACCTGTTCCTGCAGCGCTACGAGGGAGTGTCGATCGACTACCAGTTGACGCTCGGCGAGACGGGTGACGCCAGGATCCATTTCACCGTATGGGTGGAAGGTTCGATTCCGGATGTCCCATTTGAGGATCTCGAGCGAGACGTCTACGCACTGACGCGGACATGGGAAGACCGTGTGGTCGCGGCGCTCGCGAGCACATTCGATCCTGCCGATGCCCGGGCGATGGTCGATGCACATGCGCGGCGGTACCCGTCGTCGTTCCGGATTGCTGCGAATCTCGGGGAGGCGGCACACTCGGTAGCGGATGTTCACGCCTTGCTGTCCGCCGACGAGCGCATTCGCGTCGGCATCCACAACGAGGCTGGATCGGACGAACCGCTCACGCGGATCGTGGTCTACAGCCGTGATGGGATGCGGGACCTATCCGAGATGCTCCCCCTGATCGAGAACCTCGGCGTGCGGGTGATTGAGGAGATTCCGACCAGTCTCGCCGCCGAAGGCGAACCCGACACGTTGTTTGCCCATGATTTCGGCGTCGTCGGGTTCGACGGCGAACCCCTCGACGTCGCCGGCTGCGGGCCTCGGGTTGCCGCTGCTCTCACGGCGACCCTGATGGGGGAGAGTGAGTCCGACCGTCTCAGCCGGCTTCTGGTCCTCACCGACCTTGACCACAAACGGATCCACATCTTGCGCGCCTACCGGTCCTACTGGCACCTGGTGAACCCGGCCTTCTCGAAGCCCTATGTCGCTAAGGCGTTCGCCGCGCACCCCGACATCGCTCGTGACCTCATCCGGCTCTTCGAAGCCCGGTTTGGTCCTGCCGAAGACTCCGAAGACGAGACTGATCTGCGTGTCTCACTGCTCGAGCGACTCGAGGCAGTCGGCTCGCTTGATGAGGATCGGATCCTGCGCGGCTTCCTCGGCCTCATCGACGCAACCGTGAGAACCAGTGCCTACCTCGACAATGGCACGCTTGCGTTCAAGCTCGTTTCAAGCCTTGTCCCGGATGTGCCCGAACCGCGTCCTTTGTACGAGATCTTCGTGTTCGCACCCGACGTGGCGGGCATACATCTCAGGGGCGGGGCGGTTGCACGTGGCGGTATCCGCTGGTCGATCCGGAGGGAGGACTACCGAACGGAGGTGCTCGGACTCATGAAGGCGCAGATGACGAAGAACGTCGTCATCGTGCCGACGGGTGCGAAGGGCGGTTTCGTCCTGCGCCGCCCGGCCGATCCGGTGTCGGGTCCGACTCTGGACGAGGTGAAGTCCGGCTATCAGACCTTCATCCGGGGACTCCTCGATGTGACCGACAACCTCGACGGCGGCGTTGTGATCCATCCTGCCGGTGTGCGCACGCTTGACGGCGATGATCCGTACTTCGTCGTCGCCGCGGATCGAGGTACCGCAACGTTCTCCGACACGGCCAACCAGATCGCAACCGACGCGGGATTCTGGCTCGACGACGCGTTCGCGTCCGGCGGCTCGTCCGGATACGACCACAAGGCCCTTGGGATCACCGCACGCGGAGCCTGGGAATCGGTGCGGCGGCACTTCGCGGAACTCGACGTGGACGTCCAGACCGACCCGATCACCGTGGTTGGGGTCGGAGACATGTCGGGCGATGTCTTCGGGAACGGGATGCTGCTGTCGGGGAGCATCAAGTTGGTCGCCGCGTTCGACCACCGGCACATCTTCATCGACCCCACTCCAGATCCCGCCGCGTCGCTCCTGGAACGAGCACGACTCGCCGGTCTCGGCCGCTCATCGTGGGATGACTACAACCGGGACGCTATCTCACCTGGCGGCGGGGTGTTCGCGCGCTCGGCAAAACGGATCGACCTCACCGACGAGATGCGGGAGGTGTTCAACACCTCCGCATCCGAGATGACACCGCAACAGTTGATCTCGGCGATCATCAAGGCACCGGTCGATCTCTTCTGGAACGGCGGGATCGGCACATACGTGAAGGCCTCGACCGAGACGAACGACGACGCCCAGGACCGGGCGAATGATGCCGTCCGGATCAGCGGGCGTGACCTCAGGTGCCGGGTAGTCGGAGAAGGAGGAAATCTCGGGTTCACCCAAGCCGGGCGCATCGAGTACGACCGAGCGGGCGGCCGCATCTTCACCGATTTCGTCGACAACAGCGGTGGTGTCCATTGCTCCGACCGCGAAGTGAACATCAAGATCCTGCTGAGGATGGCCGAGCGCTCGGGTGCGCTGAGCCGCGACGACCGGAACGAACTCATTGAGGCCGTCTCCGATGACGTAGTGGACGCCATCGTCTACGACAACTTCCTCCAGGCTCAGATCCTCTCTCAGGAGACGGCCGTGTCCGGAGAACGGATCGAGGCATACGAAGACCTTATGGTGCGCCTGGAAGCCGGTGATCGGCCTCGATCGAGCCAACGAGGTGCTCCCGACCACCGAGACCATGATCGAGCGGGCCCGCGCCGGACGGCGGATGGCGAGGCCGGAACTCGCAGTGCTGCTCGCCTACGCCAAGCAGCATCTCAGCGACGAACTCGTCGCATCGGACTTGCCGGATTCTCCATTCTTCGGGCGTCTGCTTGCCAGCTACTTCCCTCAGCCGATCGTCGACCGCTTCGGGTCGCTGATTCCCGAGCATCCGCTTCGTCGGGAGTTGGTGGCAACAATCGTCGCGAACGAGATTCTCAACTCTCAGGGCGTCACGTTCGTTTCACGCCTCGAGATCGAGACCGCCGCCGGCCCAGCCGAGATCGTTGGCGCGTATCGAACGGCGCGTGGCGTTGCCGGTGCGTCGGCCCGCTGGAAGGAGGTGGAGGCACTCGCCGGGTCGATCGATGCCGACGTGGTCAACGAACTTCTCTCGGGTGTCGACGACCTCGTGGAAGACCTCACGCGCTGGTTCATCACCCATCCGAGCGACGAGTCGATCCAGGAGCGGATCGACCGCTATCGGGCCGGGTTCGAGGAGCTGGCGGCCGCCATCCGAACCATGGGGCCAAAGCGATGGCAGAACCGTTTGGAGCGATCCGTGTCGCGGATGGTTCGACTCGGCGTTCCCGAACACATTGCCGTGGGACACGCCACGCAGGTCGAGCTCGTGCACGCCGCCGACATCATCGATGTGGCTCATGCGACGGGGCGTTCGATCGACCAAATCGGTCGCCTGTTCTTCCGGATTGGTGCGACGTTTCACATCGACTGGCTCGAACGCCAGCTTGCCGAGCTTCCTGCGGGCACCCGCTGGCAGCGCTGGGCGATCCTCGGGATGGAACAGGAACTCGTGTCGCTCCGCCGTACGATCGTAGAGCGGATCCTCACCGCATCGGCCGACGGTGATGCGGATGCCGCGTTCGCCGTATTCGCGTCGGCGTCGGAGCCCAAGATCGCCCGACTGAATCTGCTGATGAGGGCGCTCCGCCGCGACGGGGTCTCCGACAGCGCGGCGGTCATGGTGGCGGTACGTCAGCTCGAGCAGTTGGGCCGTTGAGGGGCGGCCGAAGCGCTAGTCCTCGGTGGTCCTCAGACTCTCCAGTGAGCGGTTCACCGAGCCGGCATCGTCGCCGATATGGGGCAGGTTTGCCGAACGCGACTGATATCGGGAGGCGCGTGGCTCGCGTGTCACCGGCTCGAGGTCCCGTTCCGGTAGCTCCTCGCGCAGATCGATCGAGATTCGTTCCTCCTCGCCGATGTCCGGGGCCGCGGCCGGCGCTTCAAGGGGTTCGCGGAGTGGATCGCCGTCGGCTCGGCCGCTTCCGACGACGCGAAGGTGTGCATAGTCGGCGCTCGCGAACTGGTCGGCTCGCTGCCGTTCGGCAGCGGCTGTGATGGCCAGGCTCCGCGCCCGGGCGTCGTTGATGAGGTCGGTCGCGTCGCTTTCGGCCTGGTGACGAATCTCCTCGGCTCGAATGGCGGCCCCGGCCCGAGTGCGTTCGGCCTCCTCGACGGCCGCGGAACGAATGGCTTCGGCCTCCTCGGCGGCGGCTGCGATCAGGCCACTCCTCGTCGCATCCACCGATCCGAGTAGATCAGATCGCTCTTCGTTGATCCTGGCCGATGTCGTGAGCGCCCCTGTGAGGATCGCTTCAGCTTCGGCGTGGATTGACGATGCCTGGCTGGTGGCCTGGGCAATGATCTGCTGAGCCTCGAGTCTCGCCCGGTCGGAGGTGAAGTGTGCGGAGTGACTTGCGCCCTCGAGTTCGGCGGGATCCGCGTCGGGGGCGATCTCATGGGCACGCGAGACCACTGTTTCCTGGATGGTCTTGGCTGCCCGCGTACGGGCCTCCTCGAGTGCGCGCTCTGCCTGTTCGGTGCGCACTTCGGCACGCTTGCGCCGATCTTCGAGGCGAGCCATCGACTTGCTGATCTTGTTGAGGAAGTCTTCGACCTGCAGCCGATCGTAGCCCTTGCGGACGACGTCGAATCGGTAGGTGTCAACGTCGATCGACTCGAATTCCATACTTCTTCCCTTCCCGTTTCCAAAGCCCACCGCGACTGTACCGGTGGTGCCTGGTGTCGTACAGGGTCAACCTGGGAACAAGAAATGGGCTAGTCATTGTTGAGGCAGAGGGAGGGCCAATTGGCCGATCGGACCCATTCGAACCGGATTCCCAGGGTTCAGCGAAGGAGTGCCGGCATGTATGAAGCAACAGACTGGGCATTGCTGGTGCTGCGCAGCGTGGCCGGCATCGTGATGCTCGCCCATGGGATCAAACACGCTCGCGGGCGAACGAAGACCTCGAATTGGTTTGGCAGCATCGGTTTCCGGATGCCTCAGCTCCAGTGGTTCGCTTCCACGGCGACGGAGATCGGGGTTGGCGTGCTGCTCATCGTCGGTCTCGGGACATCGCTCGCTGCGGCCGGATTGGTCGCCGTCATGGCGGTCGCGTTCTGGACCGTCCATCGTGGCGCGGGATTCTGGGTGACGGCGAGACCAGACGAAGGATGGGAGTACGTCCTCGTGCTCGCCGGCATCGGTGTGGCGATTGCGATCGGTAGCCCCGGAGCCATCTCACTCGATGCATTGGTTGGGATCGACGGTGATCTCGACGGGTGGATCGGTCTCGCGTTGGTCGGCGCCGGAGTCGTGGCCGCTGCGGCACAGGTCGCGACCTTCTTCCGTCCGCGGGTCAACGCCGAAGCTTGAGTGCTTCGGCGCAATCGATCGAACCCTGACGCCTACTTCCGGTTCGTTCCGTAGACCATGTTCCGAAGTCGTGCCTCGACTTCGGCAGGATCCTGATCCCCGAAGTCGTATTCACGCGACAGAACATCCCGCAACCGATTGTTCGTCACCTCGTGGTGGCGTGCGAGATCCGATCGGCTCGCACCCTCGTCACGCCGCTTCTTCCAACGCATCCGGCTATATCGGAGGTGCGAAGGAAGATCTTGAACTCATTTGTGGACCATTTTCGGATACTGGAGCCCACGTCGGCCGATACCTGGCTCGGAGGGCGGGGATCCTGTTGCTGGTGACGGCCTGGAGGGCGAACCCAAACCGGTCGACGTCGAAGCAGAGCCCGAGATCGTCCCGATCGACCAACTGGGTTGAGCCGAGACGGTGCGCACCCTCGCCGTCGCAGATGCGGTCGGCGTGCAGGGGATCGGCGTCAAGTGCGAGCGTTCGGTCCAAGATGAGACCGCTGGCTCCTCGTCTTCCCCACACGGAATCGCGCCCGGGACCTCACCCGTCATGATCCCGGCTTCGCGGAGTGTCTCCGCCGGCACGATGTTGCCGACGCCCCGGTCGAAGCTGCACGCCGTCGTGGAGAACGCACGGAACGTGTCGATGACAATGGTCGGTTCGGTCCCGTCGCGAGCGCCGGCGAGGAGGGACCCGGGCGTGATGTGCTGGGCGTCCACGGGGCCTGATGCTATCCGAGGATGTCGTCGGGCAGCGGCTGGAGGCCCACCGAACCTCCTATCGTTGGAACGTCCATCCGAGGAGTCCGGTGATCCGCAACATGATCCGCGCGTCGGCGCTCGATCTCGATCTGTTCGACACGGCCGAGCGGACGCCGGGGATGATCCGGCAGGCGTTCGGCGTCGTCGTGCTCGCCAATGCCCTCGCCGCTCTCGGTGAATGGATCGGCTACGAGAACACCTCGGTCGAAGGTGTTTGGAGCTCCATCCGGCAGTGGATCGGCATCGGAGGGTTCCCGATTCCGACCGAGGGCGGCGTCGTCGTAGTAGTTGGCCTCGGCATCCTGTCGGCAGTGACCGGGTGGGTCGTATGGGCCGTCACGACGTCGTTCATCGGGACCAAGCTCTTCAAGGGCACGACGGACACGGGTGAGATGCTCAGGGTTCTGGGATTTGCACAGGCGCCACGCGTCATCGGCGTGATCCCATTTCTTGGACCGGTCGCAGCGGTCTGGGCTCTCGTCGCCTCGGTTGTCGCGATTCGCGAGGGTCTCGACTTCGACACACCCCGGGCGATCGGCACGGCGATCGGCGGGTGGCTGGTGTGGATTGCCCTCCAACAGACGACGTCGGTCGTCCTCTCAGCCCTCGTCTAACGCTGCGAACCCAGGGTTCTCCGCATCGTATGTGACGCCGACAGCCCGCGGTTCGGGTCACGCAGTGAGTTCCCTCGATTCTGTGGGCCCACGGCGCCAAATAGAAGGTGGAGAACCCTGGGTTCGCAGCGTGGTGGGGCCCGCAGATTGGGGTCCCGTCCTAGGCCGGGGTTGTCTCGCCGCGGCGGACGACCTGCCAGTCCTGACGCCACGACCGATTGATCCGCCAGAACACCCAGGAACCGAGACCGACGATGATCGGCGGCAGATACGACAGACCGCGGTAGAGCAGCACCCCTGCCGACAGCAGGTCGGCGTCCGCCCCTGTTCCCCATGCCAGCGTCAGCAGTCCGATGAAGCCCAGATCGACGAGACCGAGACCGCCAGGGCTCACCGGGATCATCACGAGCAGTCGGCCGAGGGCGAACGCGAGGATGACCCACGGCAGCGAAACATCGTCGCCCGTCACGCCGACCGCACGCAACGAGACGACGAAGAGGGCCGCCATCGAGGCATGGTTGGCGATGGTGGCCGCGGTGATCGACATCCACCGGTTCTCGGCGACGTGGAGCACATTGTTCCTGAATTGGAGCGTTGCCGCCACCATGTCGACCGGATCGCGGCGGAGTCTCTTCGTCACCCAGTTGACGACTCGATTGAGCCAGTTCCCGAGGCCGACCGCGGCCTTTTCGGATCTGAGGACTGCCCCGATGACGACGACCCAGATCGCGACCGAAATGACGCCGACGAACGAAACGAGCCACATCCACCAGACCGCCTCTCCGGTGAGGGCGATGACGGTCACGGCCAGAACCGGCAGCGCCTGTCGCGCCAGTTGGTCCCAGACCCCGGCGGTGAGCAATGCCGCGGTGATCGCCCCCGGCGTGAACCCCCACGACAGGAACTGCGAGTAGGTGATCGGCAGGGCAATAGCGCCGCCCGCTGGCAGCGAGTTGTTGATCGCGGTCGCGGTCGTCTGAACGATGAAGCCCTCGCGGAAGCGCAGGCTCGGCAACGTCGACATGAAGACGAAGACGTACGCGATGAGGAACCAGCCTGCGAACACGGCCAGCAGCACCCACTCGAACGGCTCGATTCCCTGGATGTACGCCAGAACCGTGCGGTAGTCCGCGAGCTTTGGGAGCACGAACCCGAATACCAAGACAAGAACGAGGATGGTGACCGCGCCCCTCGCCAGCCGCTGCCACGGGGGCGGCCTGTGGGACGCCGGAATCGCAGGATCCACGGCCTGTGTGTCGTCGTGATCGGTCATGGGTCGGCCACGCTACAGGTCGGGCCGCCGTTCCGGTGACGATCGAGATCGCAGCCGGTTACTGCCGCGCTGGCGGCCCACAGGCGAGCCGCGGCCGCATCGTTGCGGGCCGCCTCGTTCGGTGTTGCCAGTTGCTCGTCCGAGAAGTAGCCACCCGAGTGCTGCCCGATGTTCGGGGACGCGGCGGCGTAGACGACGGTCGCCGCTCCTTCGGCGGGCGTGCGCATGCGCGACCGGGCGGCTTTCCAAATGAACCCTGCGAGACGGCTGTCTCCGTCCTGTGCGATGCGGGTCGCCACGTTGCCCGGATGGACGGAGAACGCGACCGTGCCGGTGTCCGACAGTCGGTTGGCCAACTCCCGCGTGAAGAGGATGTTGGCGAGCTTCGACCGGGCGTACGCCTCGGTGCCCCAGTAGCGTCCAGGGGGTTCGAGCACCGTGAACGTGAGGTCGCGTCGAGCCGATCGGTGCATCTCGGAGGACACGTTGACGATGCGCTCGGGCCGCGTGGCCGCATGTGCCGCAAGCCGGCAGGTCAAGAGAAACGGCCCCAGATGGTTGACGGCCATCGTCCATTCGATCCCGTCGGCGGTCTCCCGGCGAGGCGTCACGTAGCACCCGGCGTTGTTGATCAGGAGGTCGGCACGCCCGAATCGCGACGTGAGATCATCCGTGAACGACCGGACCGAAGCGAGCGACGCCAGGTCGAGGACCATCGTCGTCACACCACGTCCGGTCTCCGTTTTGATCGCCTCAGCAGCCGCTCGACCACGATCCGGCTCCCGTGCCGTGATCACGACGTTGGCTCCGCGTCGAGCGAGTTCGGAAGCTGCGGCGAAGCCGATTCCCGAGTTCCCGCCCGTGATCACGGCGGTGCGGCCTTCGATGTTCCACGTCACGGGGCGGCACCCTACAGCGTGCGCAGCGCCTCGGTGGGACTCACCCGCGCCGCCCGCATGGCGGGGTAGAGGCCTGCGACCACGCCAATGGCGAGAGCCGCGCCCATGCCACCGATGATCGCGATCTCCGGGATCAGCACCCCCCAGCCTCGCGACCACGCATAGGCGGCCGTCACGGCGGCGCCGAGCAGCACACCGCCGATGCCGCCAATCGTTGCCAGAAGCAGCGACTCACCGAGAAACTGGATCGAGATGTGTCGCTTCGTCGCCCCGAGCGCCCGACGGAGGCCGATCTCACCGCGCCGTTCGAGAACGGAGATCACCATGACGTTGGCGATGCCGACGCCACCGACGAGCAGCGCGACCGCGCCGAGGCCGAGGAGCAGATTGGTGAACGCCTGGTCGGCCGCTTCCTTCGCCTCGAGGGCGTCGGACGGTCGCGTGACCTCAACTTCGTCCGGATTCTCCGGATTCACGGTCGCCGGCAGCACCGAGCGGACATCGTCGATGTTTGTCGGGTCCGTTCGCACGTAGATCGTGCTCGGCACCCCATCGTGATCGAGATAGGTATCCGCTGCGGCATAGCTCACGAGCGCGGACCGGTCGAGGTCGGGAGAAAGGTCGAGCGTCTCCATGATCCCGACAACGGAGAACCACTCGCCACCGAGCCAGACGATGGTGCCGTTCGAACCATCGCTGACGCCCATGCGTTCGGCCGCCACCGACCCGAGGACGGTCACCGGGAGGTCGCCTGCCGCTTGGTCGAGGAACACGCCGGAGGCCATCTGCCCCTGCAGCGTCTCCAGCAGGTTCTCGTCGACCGCTGCAACGCTGATACCACCGGTCTGCCCGGACGGGACGAGGTCGGTGCGGTACACGTTCGCTTCGGTAACGCTGATCGACGCAACCTGTTCCACCGGCCCGATTCGACCGACCATTGCGGTCGACTCCTCTGGAAGCTCGCCGCTGCCGATCCCGATTCCGGATCCAGCTTCGATGCGAAGCATGTTCGTGCCAAGCCGGTCGAGTTGCGCGAGGAGGTCCGACTTCGACGATTCGGACAAGCCGAGGACGCCGACCATCGCTGCGATACCGATGACGATTCCGAGCGCGGAGAGCGCGGATCGGAGGCGGCGAGTGCGCAGGCCGATCAGCGACGCCCGCATCATGTCGGCCGGGGCGAGGCGGGAGGGTTCGAGTGCGGTGCTCATGAGGCGCTCCCCGAATCGATCTTGCGTGTGTCCTCGACGATACGTCCGTCGAGCAGGGACACGCGCCTCGGAAACCGGGCCGCTATTTCCCGATCGTGGGTGATGACCACGATCGTGGTACCGTCCGCGTTCAGGCTCTCGATCAGTCGAACGAGGTCTTCGCCGGTCTGGCTGTCGAGGTTGCCGGTCGGCTCGTCCGCGAGGATGATGTCTGGCGATCCGATCAGCGCCCTGGCGATCGCCACTCGCTGACGTTCACCGCCCGAGAGCTTTGTCGCTTCATGATTCATCCGGTTGGCGAGGCCTACCTGCTTGAGGGCTTGCTCCGCGAGGATCCTGCGCTGACTGAGGGCCATGCCGGTGTAGAGGAGACCGTCTGCAACGTTGTCCAGCGCCGTCTCACCCGCCAGTAGGAAGAACTGCTGGAAGACGAAGCCGATGTGGCGTGAGCGCAACGACGACAACTGCCGATCGTTGAGCGTGTCGACGTCGTAGCCTGCTACCGAGACCGTCCCTGAGGTCGCCCGATCGAGTGTCCCGATCACATGCAGCAAGGTCGACTTTCCGGAACCGGACGGACCGACCACTGCGACGAGTTCACCTGCGTGGATGTCGAGATCGATGTCGCGCAAGGCATGGACGGGGGGTGTTCCCGGGTAGGTCTTCGTCACCCCGGAGAGGGCGAGCACCGTGCGATCGGCGCCCGCTTCGACAGCAGCCGCAGGCGAGCCGGGGGACGCGAGGCTCACGGCGTGACGACTCGCATGCCCGGCTCGAGCTGGCTCGCGGTGACCTCGACGAAGCCGTCGGCATACATGCCGACCTCGACGGCGACGAGCGCTGTCGTGCCGTTGCCGGTGTCGACCTCAACGGCGTACCCGCCCTCGCTCAATGCCAGCAGGGCCGAAACGGGAACCGCCAGAACGTCCACCGCACGGTCGTCGACGACCTCGACTTCTACGGGGGCCTCGTCGAGGCCGGCCCCGGCGCCGTCGCGATCGAGCGTGGCTTCGAGCTCGAAGTAGGTGCCGGATTCCGGGCTGCGGATGGCGATCGACCCGACCGCCGTGACCGTGCCCGGCTCATCCGAGTCGTCGGGCATCACGATGTTGATCGGATCGCCGACCACGAGCAGCTCCTGGTTCTCCGCCGGGAGCTGCACGGAGACGACCGATGTGGATGTTGACGGTGTGAACAGCGTCGTACCGGGAGCGACGTTGCTGCCAACGCCGACGTGGGCGGTCGCGATGCGAATCGGGTCGTCGGTCACGATGATTTCGCCAATGTTGACGACTCCGTCGACCGGCGCTCCGATCTGCTTCTGCCAGGCGACGACCGCCTCAGCGGTTGCGTCGTCGAAGGTTTCGTCGACGATGAGCGCTCCGCCGGCGTCGAAGCCGAACGAGACGAGACTGGTTTCGAGCACCTGCACGTCCTCGCCGACCGAACCGACGGCGAGTGTGCGGTAGAACGGGACGTCGGTGACGAACAGGACGATCGGATTGCCCTCGACTACGAGCAGCGCGTCGCCGTGGGCGAGGACGTCCCCCTCTCCGGCAACAGCCGTCACGGTTCCGGTCGGCATGGTCGATGTGGCGATCACCGGGGTCCCTGGGTTGATTGCATCACCGACGTCGACCGCCGTTTCGGCGACATAGATCGGCCCATCGAAGAACACGTACGAGCCCAATGCGAGCGCTCCGGTTTCGTCCAATCCGAGGTCCTCTTGGAGCGCTTTGATGGCATCGCGGGTTGCGGTAGTGAAGCTGCCGTCCAGGTCGAAGTCGCCGTCTTCGTCATAGCCGAGCCGCGTGAGGGCTTCCTCGAGTTGCAGGACGTCCGAACCGTCGGAGGAGCGGGTGTTGAGCGAGCGGTATGCCGGAATCTGTCCATAGAAGACGATAACCGGCTGTTCGTCGACGGTGTAGAGGATCCCGCCTTCTTCGACCGAGGAGCCCTCGGGTGGCAGCGAGGTGATCGTGCCGGCGGTTCCGGCGCTCACGGTCACGATCCCGTCGGTTGAACCCGCGTAGACGATCGGGTCTCCGGCCACGAAACCGAGCGTGCCGTCGAGCGTCGTCTTCTCTTCGAGCGTGGTGCGCTCGACCTCGGTGAAGTTCAGCGCCGCGACCGTGTCGGTCGTCTCCGAGGCGGAGTTGTTGGAGAGGATCCACGCGACGACAGCACCGATGACGACGACCGCCACGATGACGATCCATGTCGAAGCCCTGCGCCACCACGGATTCTTCGGTGGAAGAACCGGATCGGCATCGCCTGGTGGGGTGCCGAGGTCCGGGGTGTCTGCGGGCTCCCCGTCGGCCGGTTTGCTCATTCGTTCACTCCTCGTATCGGTCATCAGCCTCCGCCTCCAGGGGCGCCCCGGCCAGGTCCGGCGCCGGGGACCCGACCGTCGGCTCCGAAGATGTCGGCACAGGCCTCCTGCGCCGACCGGAATGCAGGGTCGTCCCGGTCAAGGGTGCCGAACGGACCCCCGCCGACTTGCCCCGGAGTCCCCAAGGACGAGAATTCCGGGTCCGGTATGTCGTAGCCATTCTCTCGCATACAGGCAGCGTATTCGAGGAGTTGGTCCTGTCGTTCGGTCTGGTCGGCGCCGTCGAAGCCGAACGCCACGTTCTCGAGGTACTCGCCGCACGCCTCCATTGCGGCGCGCATCGTGTCACGGTCTTCCTCACCGACGTCGCGCGGTCGCGGAGGGCGGAGGTTTCCATCGGCGTCAACGGTGGGGTCCTCGACATCGAGGCCCTGGTCCCGGAGGCACGCAGCGAAGGCGAGGATGGCTTCCTCGTCGGACACAGGTTCGTCAACGACCGCATCGTGCGATGTCGACTCCTGATCCTGGGCGGCCTCGGTCTGTGTCTCGAGCGAGGCAACACCCGAACCCGAGCTGCTCTCGCTGCACGCCGCAGCGAGTAGACCGAAGGCGAGCAGTGCCGCAATCACCGTGAGTCGTTTCACCTGGTTCTCCATTCACTTCCGGGTACTTCGAGATCTACCCCGTAGTCAATCAGTCCAACCTGTGTCGGCCCTCAAGACGGCCTAAGAAGATCCTGAGATTGGGGGTTTGAGGACCCCCTGCGTCATCGCTCGTGCTCCTTCGCGTCCTCCCGTCGTGCAGCCGGGGGGATTGTCGATCGGCGACGGGCGTCTTACGGGCTTCTTAGCTCCGATTCACGCTGTTCTCAATCCGGTGGCGTATCTTCCTGGCGTGGGAGGTTCCATGGAAGCCAGCAAAGTGCTCGTCGTCGAGGATGACCCGGATGTGCGGGCGGCGCTGACTCGCGCGCTCTCGTTCGAGGGGTACGACGTCGCTGTCGCTGAGGATGGCGGACGAGGCCTCGAAGCGGTGCGGCTCGATCCTCCTGATGTCATCGTGCTGGACGTGATGATGCCGTTCGTTGACGGGCTCGAGACCTGCCGACGTCTCAGGGCACGCGGTGACGACACGCCGATTCTCATGCTCACCGCGCTTGGTGACGTGTCGGATAGGGTCGACGGCCTCGACGCAGGCGCCGACGACTACCTTGCGAAGCCGTTCGCTCTCGAAGAACTCCTTGCTCGCATCCGGGCGCTCCTGCGGCGATCCGTGGGCGACGTGTCCGAACTGCTCGGCTTCTCGGATCTCGAAATGAACCGAGGCACCCGAACCGTCACGCGAGGCGGCGATCCCGTTCCGCTCACGAAGACCGAGTTCGACCTGCTCGAAGTCCTGCTGCGGGGGGGTGGCAGGGTGGCCACCCGGGATCAGATCTATCGCGAGGTATGGGGTTTCGATTTCGAGACGTCGTCGAACTCGCTCGATGTCTACGTTGGTTACCTCCGGCGGAAGACGGAGGACGGCAATCGCTCGCGACTGATCCATACCGTTCGCGGCGTCGGCTACACCCTGCGCGACGATTCATGACGCCCTACCGGAGACCACGGTGAAACTCAGGACGAGGATCGCTGTGGTGGCGGCCGCGGCCGTTGCCGTCGCCGTGGTTCTCGTCTCCGCTGCCGCCTTCGTGGCGGCGCGCCAACAACTGCGTTCGGAGATCGACGGCAGCCTCGTCGATCGAGCCGTGGCCATTCAGCATCTCGGTGACGATCCAGAAGGCCTGGTGGGAGCTGAAGGGCCGATGCGCCGGGGATTTGGATTCCTCGCCGGCAGTCGAGGCCCTGCATTCGACACGGTCTACTACCAGGTCACGCTTCCGACTGGTGAGGTTCTGATCCCTGAGGGTCAGGAAGTGCTCCCCTCCGCCGATTTGGATGCGGCGGCGGATGGACTCGTCCTCACCGATGCGCGGGTTGATGACGTGCACGTCCGCATGGTGACCGTCAACACCGAGCTCCTCGGATTCGTGCAGATCGCGCGGCCGCTCACCGAGGTCGATGCGACGCTCGCCGGCCTCGCCGCGGCGCTGTTCGTGTTTGGCACGGTCGGAGTCCTTCTGGCGGCGGGTGCAGGTCTTCTCATCGCCCGCAGCGCGTTGAAGCCGATCGACGAACTGGCCCAAGCCGCCGAACACGTCGCGGAGACGCAGGACCTCGCGGCGCGTATCGACATCACCAGCAATGATGAGGTCGGGCGTCTCGCCGCCGAGTTCAATGCCATGATGGCGGCCCTCGAGACGAGCCGGCAGGAGCAGCAGCGACTCGTCCGCGATGCCGGTCACGAACTGCGTACGCCGCTCACGGCATTGCGCACCAACATCGAGCTGCTCGGCAGGAAGCGCGACCTGACCGATGAGCAGCGCACCGAACTCATCGCGGCGGCCGACGCGGAGGTGAAAGATCTCTCGCTGCTGGTCGGTGAGGTTGTCGACCTGGCCTCGGACCGCTACACCGAAGGGCTGGTCGAGGATCTGAGGCTCGATGAGATCGTGGCGTCTTCCGTAGAACGCGCCGAGCGCCGATTCCACGTCGCGATCGAACTCGATTCGGAGCCGAGTCCCGTTCGTGGTCGCCCGAGCGCTCTCTCCCGTGCCGTTGACAATCTGATCGACAACGCCGTCAAGTGGGGTGAAAGGGACGGTCCGATCGAGGTCGCCGTGGCGGGCGGGCGCGTCAGCGTTCGAGACCACGGTCCAGGCATCGATGATGCCGATCGAGACCAGATATTCGATCGCTTCTACCGATCGCCCTCGGCTCGCTCGATGCCCGGTTCCGGTCTCGGCCTCTCCATCGTCAAGCAAGTCGTCGATGCCAGCGGCGGGTTCGTGTTCGCGGCGGCCGCGGATGGTGGCGGTGCCATCGTCGGCTTCGACCTCGGCAGTGGGACAACCGAGTAGCCGGCTCAGGCCGCGTTCGGCGGCCGGCATCTCTTCGGGGTCCCGAGTTCCCTAGGCTCCGATTCACCACGGGAGGAGGCGAAGTGGATTCACGTCGTCCAGAGAATCTCAGCAGGCAGCTCATCGAACTCCTCGGCAAGGGCGATATGGATGGGATTCTCGATCTTTACGAGAGCGATGCCGTGTTCGCCGACACCGAAGGCACGGCTCGGGGTCCGGCCCAAATCCGTGCCGCCCATCGGAGCTTCCTCGACTCAGGCCTTGCTCTCACACTGGACGATTCGGTCGTACTCGAGGCAGGCGACATCGCCCTCGTGCATTGGTCCTGGACCGTCGAGCGCGGTGACGGTTCGGTGATCGAGGGCGTCAGCGCGGAAGTCATGCGGCGGCAACCCGACGGCACCTGGAAGTACATCATCGACAACTCCGACGGCTCCGCCCTGGTCGGTCTCACCTAGCGGCCACTCAGGCACTCACGGACCGCCTCCAGGTCGCAGCTTGCGGCCGGCGGCCGGCGAATCCTTCCGGCCGTTCCTCACACCCTTCTCACCCGCCCTTGACAGCTTCCTGATCCGCTCATCCGAAACTGTGCCCATGGACGAAGAGGGGAGACAGACATGAAGACGATCTTCGTCTTCATCGCGGCCGCCGGTGTTCTGGCGGCGGGGGCCTTCTCAGCCTCGACCGTTGTCGATGTCCGGCACTCGCACAGAACGCGGTGACCACCGCCATCGCGACCGACGATGTCAAGGTCGACGGTCGCCCGGACTTCGCACGACCCGCCGAGATCCTGGACGACCACCTGTTCAAGGATGTCGACGGCCCCGCAACCGGCTTCCTGGCGGACGACCAGCTCACCGAAGCTGAGCTGAAGCAGATGGGCGAGCAGTTCCACCAGCGTCGGGCTGGCGATTGGAGTGCCTCCAACGACGACTGGCCGGTCCGGCTCCCGGCGAACCCCGCCGTTCCCTCCCGACTGCGGGGTTCGCCCGCGCTCGGGTCCGCTCGGATCGACTCAGACCTGCCGGCGCGGCTACCTTGGAGGCATGGACGATCGAACGCTTCTCCTCGACGCATTCCGTTCCGGCATCGCCGGGGTCGATCCGGAGGCCGCAACGGCTCGTGCAGCGCAACGCTTTCATGTGAGCAGGGCCGACCGGGTCGTCGTGATCGCCGCAGGCAAGGCATCGATACCCATGGCTCGCGGATTCACGAGCGTCGTTGAAGCGGCCGATGGAGTGATCGTGGCGCCCACTCGCGGCGAAGCCCCTTTGCCTGTGATCGTGGCCGGCCACCCGATACCGGACGAGGGGAGCGCGGCCGGCGCTCGCCGTGCGCTCGAACTCGCAGCGTCGGCAGGGCCGGACGATCTGGTCGTTTGTCTCGTCTCCGGGGGAGCGTCTGCACTGCTCGCAGCACCCGCCCGCGGTTTGACGCTGGCCGACTTGAGTGAAACCAACCGGGCTCTGCTCGAGTGCGGAGCGGACATCGTCGACACGAACACCGTTCGGAAACACCTGTCGGCGATCAAGGGTGGTCGCCTTGCCGCAGCCGCAAGCCGAGCCAGGCTTGTGACGCTTGTCCTCTCTGACGTTGTCGGCGACCCGCTCGATGTGATCGCCTCCGGCCCGACCGTCCCGGACCCGACGACCTACGCCGACGCCCTCGCCGTCGTTGATCGTCGCGCCATCTTCGAATCCATGTCGGGGAGAGCGCTCGGTCATCTCGAGCGCGGCCGGCGCGGTCTGGTGGAGGAGACGCCGAAACAACCGCACCCGCGGCATGAGATCGAGGTGATCGGCAGCGGCGCCGTTGCAGCCGAGGCCGCTGCAGCGTTCCTCCATTCCCAGGGCGTCGCGGCGCGTGTCGTTTCGACGCGCTGGGTCGGTGAGGCCCGCGAGGCCGCCGTTCTGGCGGTCGCGACGGCGTCAGAGGACGACGAGGTTCTCATCTTCGCGGGTGAAACGACGGTCACGGTGCGAGGCTCCGGTCGGGGGGGCCGCAACCAAGAGGCCGCGCTCGCCGCGGCGATGGAGATCGACGGGCGTGACGTCACGTTCTTGGCGGGCGGCACCGACGGCATCGATGGACCGACCGACGCTGCAGGCGGCCTCGTCGACGGCGGAACGATCGACCGTGGGTTGGCTGCGAGGTTCGATCCGTTTGCCGCTCTGGCCGACAACGACACGTACCCGTTCCTCGCCGCCGCCGGCGATCTCGTCGTCACGGGTCCGACGGGGACGAACGTTGCCGATCTGTGGCTCCTCCGTCGCCGGCGGGTCGAGGACGTTCCGGACGGCGAGGTCCAATAGCGTCAATCGGCGGGCGGTTCGATCCGCTCAGAGACCCAGGCCGTCGAGGAAGGCGTTGACGAAGGTCTCGTACGTCTGTCGGTCGGCGTTCCACGCCAGTACATGCCCGACCCCCTCCGGTTCGATGAGCGTCACGAGGTCAGGGCGGTATCCGGCGAGTTCCTGCGCGGGGCCTGATGGCACGGTGGCGTCCCCGGTGCCCTGGAAGATGAGCATCGGAGTCTTCAGGTCCCGCCACTGTGCAACGTAGTCGCTGGCGCTCCAGTCGACGTCGAAGCGCCAGCTCGCGACCCATTTCGCAACGGCCGTGAGGCTGACGGGCACCGAGATGGACGTGAGTGGAAGGGTCGTCTGCAACGCCGCGTGGTCGATCGTGGAACCGAAGTCGAGGACGGGGCTGTCCAGGATGACCGCTGCGGTCCGGGCGCTCAGCGGGGATTCGAGGAGGAACGAAACGACGTTCGCACCGCCCATGGAGTAGCCGACCATCACCACATCTTGCGCGCCGTTCGAACGTGCATACCGGGCGGCCGACGCGACGTCCTGCCATTCGGTGAGGCCATACCGGTAGAGGCCGGAGGGATCGGGAGGTGCTCCTGCATCGTTGCGGTAGTCGATGACCATTGTGTGATAGCCGCGCTCGACCGCGAGCGGGAGGAGGCGGAGAGCTTCGGTTCTCGGCGCCCCCTTTCCATGGACGTAGATTGCCCAGGTGCTCGCTGTCCCCTCGATGTACCAGGCGCCGGCGCTGCCACCCTCGACCGGGTACTCGATCTCCGCAAACGGGATGCCGAGCGCCGATTGTGGGTCCCCCGCCCAGATGAACGGATCGAGTCGCACCGGTGATCCGGGTGCCGGAATCTCCTTTGCAGCGATGCGCTCTCGGTAGACGGTTGAGATCCCTGCCGCCGTCTCCTTGCTCACGATTCCGTCGACAAGGCTTCTTCCGGATTCCCACACCAGGCCGAAGCGGCCATCTTCGAGAAGGTTGGCTGCATCGGGTTCGCCGCGAAGGACAATGGCTTCGGCTTCGCCGCGGTCAAGCGTGATGTCGAATGGCCCGTCTTCCGGGGGGTGAACCTGGAGCGCACGCGAGTGGATCTCGCTCGAGAAGTACCAACCCCCGATGCCGTAGAAAGCGACGACGACGATCAGCGTGAGGAAGATCAGCACGACGATGACCTTCCACGGTTGCACGGTGTGCTGATGACCACCGGGACGGGTCACGCTCGAAGTCTCGCTTGTCTTCGCCATTGGTCTCCCGACGTTGGCGATGAGACCAGGAGGCTACCGGCCGGACAACTGCGCCGCGGCTATTCAGGCGCCCCGTTGTGGCGGGTCCGACATCAGGCGCGTCCATCGGAGGCGGTTGACGGCGCTGCGACCGCCGTCCGTTCGCGTCGGGGGCGTGGACAGGACGAGATCATGGCCGTCGTCGGTAGCGATCCACTCGATGTGGCGTCGTTCGGTCTGGCCGACCCAGTTCGGCATGAGGCTGAGTTCGATGTGGTGGAGCACATCGTCGCCTTCCCTCGAATACGACCCTGTGTAGCTCAGGTAGCCGGCAGCCGCTGCGGCACGAATGTCGATTGGCGCGGCGCTGAGTGTGCGTGTGGGTGCGGGAGGCCGACCGGTGCTCATCAGTGAGGCTGACATGCGGCCGTCTTCGGTGTACATGAGGAGACCGGCGGGGTCGCCGCCCCACGGCCGTGTGGGCCGTGAGTCGTCGACGGTGAACGTCCACTCGACGAGTTTCCAGGTTCCGATGAGGCTCTGCATGGGCCAGACCATATGCCTGCCCGTTCCGCTCCGGTAGCGATTCGCCGATCGTGACCAGATCTGCGTGTGTGTGGCATACCGGGGCGTCCATGCGGGGCCGTGACCGCGACGGCGATCCTGCCGGCTTCCCTGCCGGGCGGTGCGACTCAGACGCTCCAGGATCGGTTCTCCTCGTCGACGGCGACCACGATCGGAGGCGGGCCGGTCTCGCCGTCGTCCACGTCTGCGTATCGGAAGGTCATGATGATGAGGAGGTCTCCCGGCATCCCGAGACGGGCCGCTGCGCCGTTGAGGCCGACGATACCCGAACCGCGTTGTCCCTCGATCGCATAGGTCGTGAATCGCTCGCCGTTGTTGACGTTGACCACGTGGATCACCTCGTGTTCGGCGATCGACGCCGCGTCCATGAGGTCTCGGTCGAGTGTGAGCGAACCCTCATAGTGGAGATCGGTCTGGGTGATCGTGGCTCGATGGATCTTCGAGCGGAGGAACTGGCGCATGTGGTGACTCCCTGAATCTGGTGAATCCCTGCGGCGCGGAGGCTACCGGTGTTGGTCAACAATCTGGACGGCCGCAGCCCGAATCTCTGCCCGATCAAGAGGGGTAGTATGAGGCGCGCCTAAACATTTTCGATAGGATTTCGTAGGCATGGCTCAACACCTCGAACACACCTCAGAGGCCGAGGAGATGTATCTGATCACGATCGCCCGTGCGGTCGAGGATGGGCGTGCTGAACCGGTTCCGGTCTCCCACGCAGCCAGGGAACTCGCCGTGTCCGGCGTCTCGGCAAATCAGATGATCCGGAAGCTTGCCAGCCGCGGCTATCTGGAGTACGAGCCCTACCAGGGCGTCACGCTGACCGAGTCGGGCCGTTCGGTGGCCTCCTCGATACTCCGTCGTCGGCGCCTTTGGGGCTTGTTTCTCTCCGAGCAGCTCGGCCTGACCGCCGATCGAGCCGACGAGATCGCCTGCGACTTCGAGCACGTGACGCCGGACGATGTGGCGGATCTCCTCTCGGGCTATCTCGGTGATCCGGCGGCTGGTCCGCGGGGGCATTCGATCCCCGGCTCCGGCAGCAGCACGCCGATTCGGGCAACGGCGAGACTCGACGCTGTCCCGGTGGGGGAGCAGCGCTCCGTGGTCGGCCTCGACCTTTCGGATGCTCTCCGCCGCTTCGTCGAAGGGCAGGGTCTCGTCCCCGGTGCGGAGATCGTCGTGCTCGCGATCGGAATAGGTGGTGACCGGCTTATTGCGATCGGCAGTGCCACGACCCACCTTTCGATTGAGCTTGTGTCCGGCATCGTGGTGGGTGACGCCTGATGGACCTGACCATTCCGCTCGGTGAGCTCCCCATGGGCCGGTCGGCCACCATCGTGCGATTCCCGTCACGAGACGGAAGCCGGCGGTATGTCGAGATGGGATTGATCCCAGGAGCGAGGGTGAAGGCTATTCGGGTCGCTCCGCTTGGCGATCCCGTCGAGTACGCCGTGATGGGCTCGCGCATCTCCATCCGTCGAGCGGACGCCGACGCGATCCTGGTGCGGGTGGAGGATCAGTGAGCGACGCTCAGTCTTCCCCGCGGGTGGTGGCATTGGCCGGGAATCCCAACACGGGGAAGTCCTCGATCTTCAACATGTTGACGGGTGCGAAACAGCACGTCGGCAACTGGCCGGGGAAGACCGTGGAACGAGTCGATGGCCGGTTCACCCAGGACGGTGAGGTCTACCTCCTCGTCGACCTTCCGGGAACCTACAGCCTGAATGCCTCGTCGCCCGAGGAGATGATCGCTCGCGACTTCCTTGTCGGTGGTGAACCGGATGGCGCCGTCGTCGTTGTGGACGCCGCCAATCTCGAGCGGAACCTGTATCTCGCCATCCAGGTACTCGAGATCGGAGTCCCGACGGTGATCGCCCTGAACATGAGCGATGTCGCTCGATCGAGGGGACTCGAGATCGATCCATCCGTCCTGGCCGAACGCCTCGATGCCCCGACGATCGCGACGGTCGCCCGCACTGGGAAGGGCCTGGGCCGACTCCGTGCGGCCATCGCGGAGCGCTGCGCCCGGGAGGCATCGCAATGAGTGGTCTCATGATTGACTACGGGCCCGAGGTCGAGGGAGCGATCGCACGCCTCGTTGCCGAGATCGAACAGACACCCGAAGTCGCCGCCGGGTACACGTCGCGCTGGCTCGCGACCGCTCTGCTCGACGAGGACCCGGGGCTCGCAGAGCCGCTCTCGATACTCGACGGCGGAGCGGAGTTGGTTGTGACACGGGACGAACTCCTCAACGGCCTCCGAAGAACGCTCGGCGAGCAAGCCGACACCGCGATCGCCGCCGCAAGGTTCCAGACGGCCAACACGGTCGCCCAGGCCGCGACCATCGGACAGACGGGGAAGAGTCGCGACCGAACCGATCGGATCGATGCGGTCCTCACCAATCGCTACCTGGGCATTCCCATCTTCCTCGCCCTGATGTGGGCGGTCTTCAAGATCACCACCGATATTGCAGGGGCGTTCCTCGACTGGATCGACAGCGCCGTGTCGGGACCGATCGCCCACTTCGTCGAGAGTCTCGTCTCGCTCGTTGGACTCGGCGGGACGTGGGTTGAGAGCCTGCTGATCGATGGCGTGATTGCCGGCGTGGGGGCGGTGCTGGTCTTCGTCCCGATCCTCCTCGCGTTGTATCTGGCGCTCGCGTTCCTCGAGGATACGGGCTACATGGCCCGGGCCGCGTTCGTCATGGATCGGGTGATGCGCGGCGTCGGGTTGCAGGGCAAGGCGTTCCTTCCGATGCTCGTTGGGTTCGGATGCACGGTGCCTGCCGTCTACGCAACGCGCACCCTCGAGGACGAACGGGATCGGATCCTCACCAGCTTGCTCGTGCCGTTCATGAGTTGCGGCGCCCGCCTGCCGGTCTACGTGATCATCTCGGCCGTCTTCTTTCCCGAATACGCGGGGCTCGTGGTCTTTGGGATGTACCTCCTCGGGATCCTGGTGGCGCTCACCATCGGTTTCGTGCTCAAGCGCACGCTGCTGCCGGTGACCTCGCACGCTCCGACGATCATGGAGATGCCCCCGTATCGGATGCCCACGTTCAGGACGACCTGGTTCCACACATGGACGCGGGTCACCGCCTTCATCGGGGGCGCCGGATCGCTGATCTTCGGGACGATGATCGTCGTGTGGTTCCTCATGGCGATTCCGGTAGGTGGCGACGGGGGTTTCGCCGACACCGACGTCGACGACTCAGCGTTCGCCACCGTGTCGGGTGTGGTTGCTCCCGCCTTCGATCCGGCCGGGTTCGGGACATGGGAGGCCGCGGGGTCGCTCCTCACCGGGCTCGTGGCGAAGGAGGTCGTGGTCGGCACCATGGCACAGGTCTACGGCGTCGAAGACGTGGAGACGGCCAGCGCGGATCCGTCGATCACCGACTCGGCACGTGAGATCGGGACGGGATTCGCCGGGGCCATTGTCGGGGCGCTCAAGGCCACACCCGGAATCATCGGGATCGATCTCACCGACGATGTGGACGACGAACCTTCGGACCTCATGGCGACCATCCGGGTCCGCTTCGAGGAGTCGAGCGGCGGTCACGGGGCCGCTGCGGCGCTGGCGTTCCTCGTGTTCGTCCTTCTCTACACGCCGTGCATGGCGGCCGTCGCGGCGATTCGCCAGGAGACCAGCACGCGCTGGATGTGGATGAGCATCGTGGGGCAAACGGCCATTGCGTGGGCGTTTGCGGTCGTCTTCTTCCAAGGAGCCAAGGTGTTCGGACTGTGACGTCGGTACTCGAATCCCTCGTCGATGAGCTTCGATCGGTACGGGGCCCGATTCGTTCGACGGACCTTGCTGGGCGAGTCGGCGTCTCCGAGTCGGCGCTCTCCGGGATGATCGCCGTGCTGGTGGCGAAGGGACGCCTCGCGCCGGCCGTCAACCCCGGAGGGGACGAAGCGGTGACCTGCTCTGGCGGCGCCTGCGGAACTGCGTGCGTCGGGCTCGAGCAGTGCGCGTTCATCGCGAACGTGCCTGCGAGCTACACGCTGATCGTTGACGCGGCGGCCATTCCGCTTCCTGTCGTTGACTGACAGCGTTCTTGCGTAACTATGGGAAGCCGGCTCTCACTGTCTACGCAAGAACGGTGGCGGTATCGCAGCAGGGCGCGGTCACTACGATTGCCACCATGTACGAATACGCAGAAGCTGCTGTTGAGGGCGCACTCGCTGCCGGGGCCACGTACGCCGATGCCCGCGTCGTTGTGAAGGAACAGGAAGGGATCGACGTCCAGAATCAGGCCGTCCAGTCGCTCGATCGAACCGAGCAGGTGGGTGTGGGCGTTCGGGCCCTCATTGGGTCCTCATGGGGCTTCTTCGCCACCGCGGACCTCACCCGTGCCGCGGCCGCCGGCGAACGGGCTGCGGAGATCGCACGGGCCAGCGCGGTGGTCCCCGGCGATCCGATGCAGTTCGCCGATGTCGAGATCGTACAAGCCACGTACGAAACGCCGTTCGCCGAGGACCCGTTCGCGGTTCCGCTGGGGGAGAAGGTCGATCTGCTCATCGGTGTTACGAAGACCATGCAAGAGGTCGAAGGCGTCGCCATCGCGACGGCAAACATGGCGTTCTTCGACACCACCAAGTGGTTCGTGTCGTCGCAGGGCCACCGCATTCGCCAGCACATCGTCGAGTCCGGCGGCGGCTTCGACGCAACGGCGCTCGGTGAGCGCGAGAGTCAGCGTCGTTCCTATCCGCAGTCCTTCGGCCAATACGAGACCGGTGGCTACGAGGTCATCCGCAATTGGGACTTCGCCGCCAACGCAGGCCGCATCGCCGAGGAAGCGGTTGCACTGCTCACCGCCGACGAAATGCAGGAGCGAGAAACGGACCTCATCCTCGAGGGATCACAGATGGCGCTCCAGATCCACGAATCGGTTGGACACGCCATCGAACTCGACCGCATTCTCGGGTGGGAGGCGGCCTTTGCCGGCACGTCACATCTTCAGCTTCCCAACCTCGGGACCTTCCGATTCGGGTCGGACCTCATGAATGTCACAGCCGACGCGACACTCCAGGGGGCGCTCGGTACCTTCGGCTACGACGACGAGGGAACGCCGGCGCAGCGTGTCGAGATCGTCAAGAACGGCATCTGGCTCGGCGTGCTCTCCGGTCGTGACTCGGCAGCCATGGCGGGATTGCCCCCCGGCGGCATGGTCCGCGCCGATGGCTACAACCGACTGCCCATGGTTCGTATGACCAACGTCGGTCTCCTGCCCGGCGACTCGTCGCTTGCTGAGATCGTCGCCGACACGAAGGACGGCGTGTACATGGCGACGAACCGCTCATGGTCGATCGACGACAGGCGCTTGAACTTCCAGTTCGGCACCGAGATCGCGTGGGAAGTGAAGAACGGCGAACTTGGCCGCATGCTGAAGAATCCCACCTACACCGGGATCGGACCGGTGTTCTGGGGAAGCCTCGACCGCCTTGCAGGCGGTGACGAGTGGGTCCACTGGGGCACACCGAACTGCGGCAAGGGACAACCGATGCAGGTTGCCCATACCGGCCACTCAGCGGCGCCGGGGCGGTTCAAGAACGTGAGGGTGGGGGTGCGCGGATGAGCCGGGCCGTTGAACTCACCGAGCAGATCCTCGACCTCGTCGGAGATCGGGCCGAGGCCGAAGTCGTCGCATCGAACGGCAACCTGGCGTTGACCCGGTTCGCCAACTCGTTCATCCATCAGAACGTCGCCGAGGATGGCGAGGCGGTCGGTCTGCGTGTGGCGCTCGATGGCCGCGTTGCCTCGGCGCAAACGACGGTGACCACACCGGAATCCCTCGAGGCGTTCGTCGAAGCGGCGCTCGACACCGCCGCGCTGCAACCGGTCGACGAGGACTGGCCGGGGCTCGCCCCGCAGGCGGCGGCTCCGGATGTCGGCCACATCGACGAACCAACCTACGACGCTGCGCCTGCGGCTCGGGCGGCTCTCGTCAAGGACTTCGTCGACGCAGGAAGCGGACTACTCGCTGCCGGCTACTGCCAGACCGAGGGCCGTTCCGAGGCGTTCGCCAACTCGGCCGGACAGTACGCCTCGGGACGCCACTCGAGCGCCATCATCGACGGCATCCACCAGACCGGAACCTCGGCGGGGTGCGCCCACGCCGCATCGGTCGCCATCGGAGACCTCGACGGCGCGGCCGTCGGCGAACTCGCCGCCAGGCGCGCGGTCGACTCCGCTGCGCCGGTCGACGCGAAGCCGGGGGAGTACGAGGTCATCCTGGCGCCCGAAGCCGTCGCCACGATCGCCGTGTTTCTCGGCTTCTACGGCTTCAACGGGAAGATGCTGTCCGAGGGGCAGTCGTTCGTCGACCTGGGTACCAAGCAGTTCGACGAGAAGCTCCAGATGTGGGACGACGTCACCGACCCGCGGGCGTTGGGTGTGGCGTTCGATACAGAAGGGACGCCCAAGGGCCATCTCGATCTCATCGTGGATGGGGTGACGCGCGGTGTCGCTCACAATCGAAAGACGGCGAAGAAGCTCGGGGTGGCGTCGACAGGCAACAATGTTCCCGGAGCCGACGGATGGGGGCCGATTCCGACCAACGTGTTCGTCGGTGGCGGCGATCGCTCGATCGGTGACCTGATCGCCTCAGTTGAGCGGGGCATCTATGTGTCGACGTTCAACTACTGCCGGATCCTCGACCCGAAGACCATGGTCGTGACCGGCCTCACGCGCAACGGTACGTTCATGATCGAGAATGGCCGCATCGCCGACGCGGTGACCAACCTGCGGTTTACGCAGTCGTTTGTCGACTGTTTCGGCGAGGGCAAGATCCTCGGCTTGGGCGACGACGACCGCTTCGCCGATTCCGAGTTCGCGCCTGGCATCATGTACGTGCCCACGATGCACCTTGCATCGTGGAACTTCACCGGGGGAGCGGAGGGCTGATGGCGAAACCTGACGATCTTGTGACGGCTGCGCTGTTCACCGATCGCGACCTCGCCGATGAGGCCTGGGGCCGACTCGTCGACGCGGACATCCCCTCGTCGGTGATCACCGAGCCGGGCATGGTCGGCGCTTACCGCCTCAACGTGATGGTGTACCGCACAGACCTCGAAGACGCCCAACGCCTGATCGCCGATCTCGTGATCGGCAACCGATAGCCTCGTAGCGGAGCCGCCCCGGCGTCGAGTGGTCTCGCATCCCCGCGCCCGAACGGTGCTGAGGTCTCGATCGGCTATCGACGAACAATGGCCAAAGGGCCCTGCCGCGACGCGGACACACCTTGTTACGGTTGCAGAAAGGGTGGGGGGAGCCACTCCCCGCCGTGATAGGTCGGGCGTCGCGATCGGCCATGAAACGGGCGAGTCGCACTGCTGCTCGAACGAGAAGAGGAACGCTATGGGTCGTGCGCACACCACGCCGATCGATTGCCTCGACAGCGATCCGGTCGAATCGCGTTGTCTCACTCGTTCCGAGATTGCGGCTGTCGCACGGGCGCTCAGCCATCCGGTACGTCTCCAGATCTTGGATCTCTTCCACGATCGGTGTCCGCGCACCGCCGGAGATATCGTGGCCGAATTGCCGCTTGCACAGTCAACCGTCTCGGCCCATCTCAGCGTTCTTCGCGATGCCGGCGTCGTCAGGACAATGCGTGCCGATCCAAGGATCTGGCACTGCCTGAATCGATCCACGCTCGCCGCCTTCGTCGTTGCCGTTTCCGTGATCGCCAGGAGATCCGAGGGCGTCGAGCCTGTCCTTGCGGCTTCACAGCCCCGGTAGAGTCGCTACGCACGGACCTCCTGCCGCCGACCCGAGCGTCGCGACGCGATGGATCAAGGCGGCCGGTTTCGGTTTCGAGCACCCGGACGCGCGGCAGCCCGGGGACACCCCCGGGCTGCCGCGCTGGGCTACTGAACTGCCTAGCTGCTCGAATCTGCGTGGTCGTGGTCGTGTTCGTGGTCATGACCGTCGTGGTCATGACCATCGTTCGAATTCTCGATCTCCTCACGGACGGCGTCCATATCGAGACCCTCGATCTGGTCGATGAGGTCGACGAGGGCACCTTCGGGGAGTGCCCCCGGCTGCGAAAAGACCCCGATCTTCTCCTTGAACGCCATCAGCGTTGGAATCGAGCGGATCTGAAAGTATCCGGCGAGCTCCTGCTCGGCCTCGGTGTCAACCTTGCCGAAGACGATATTTGGGTACTTCTGCGAAACCGTCTCGTAGGTCGGTGCGAACATCCTGCACGGGCCGCACCAATCGGCCCAGAAGTCGACGAGGACGACATCGTTGTTGAGGATGGTCTCCTCGAACGTTTCCTTGGTCAGGTTGATGGTTGGCATGCGGGTCATTCTCCGTTTCGTGGTCGGACGTCCACGTGCAACCATAATACCCCTGGGGGTATTCCCACCTCCGGTCGGGACCGGAGGAATCCAGCCTCGGGCCGTCCTCGACTGCTCACGCTCATCTCAATGAAGGGCCCACACCCGTGGCTTGTTCGAGGCGCGGTCGATCGATCGAGCGGACCCATGTGAACCATCAACGCGGCCGCGAATCCGCATCCGGATCGTGTCGCCAATCGTCGAATCGCGGACAAGGACTTCGGCCCTATGGGGGTTCTGCACCCGGGGGAGAATGAGAGATGAGCCACGCCACCGGCACCTCACGACGTGTGCGTCATCCACAAGCGGTGGCCGGATCGTGAGGCAGGGATTGCCGGAAGCGGCAAGCAGTGGCCGTGGTAGGAAACGAGGAACCATGTACTGGTTGGTGGTGTTGCTGGGCGGAGCTGCCTGGATGCTGGCCACTCGGCCACGCATCACTGAGGCTGAATCTGAAGCCACGGGTCGTCGCCCGGCGGAGCACACGGCATTGTCGGTCCGGTGGAATCGAGCGACGGGGATCGAGAGGGCCGGTCTTGTTGCGATGACGATCAGCAGGATCGCCTGGGTCGGCCTCATCATGCTCACCTTCGTGGCTGTGGTGATCGGCACGGCCACCTGGATGTATTAGAGCGAGCCTCACACGTGGGCACCGTCGATCGGTCTTTCGCGAGTTCCGTCGTGAAACAAGGGATATGCCGGTTCGTGACCGCGCCGATTCCGGCAATCGTGT
Organism: uncultured Actinomycetota bacterium; assembly: GCA_963700375.1. Classification (GTDB taxonomy): domain Bacteria; phylum Actinomycetota; class Acidimicrobiia; order Spongiisociales; family UBA5794; genus JAHEEL01. Next base: position 542,193 of record CAVOXF010000006.1, on the reverse strand, counting down.
CCCTCGTCGATAGCTCTCGATTTCGTCAGTTTCGGAGCGTTTCGGCCCCTCTTCGTCACCAAACCGCGCTCCTTTGAGGCTTCCGGCCCTATTCCGGGGAGTTCTGTATTCCTGGAGACCCGTAGGCTCGATGAGTCCGGGCCAGTCGAACGATGGTGGAGGATTCCATGAGGTTCTTTGTGACAGTTGGTGTAACGGTGGTTTGGAGTGTCACCGTCGTAGCGGTGTCAGTGCTCGGGTATCTCGCCTACTAGATCGATCCCGTCACCGAATCCTCGGCCATCGCAAGGACCTCCGTTGAAGCGCGGAGGTGCCGGCACTGCGGACGGATCCTGCGGTTGCCGTCCGGGTCCATAGCCGCGTGTCCCTCAGGACCATCAGTACCCGTCACCAGGCCACACGAAGCCGGCAGCGTTGTCGCGACACGTCCGCCATCTACGTGAGAGCCCATGCCTCGAGCACCGAATAGGCGTCGGAGATCACCCAGCACCACGTCGTGCGAGCCTCATTCGCTGGGGGCTGTTCGGGCCCCGGAGGTGCAAACCCGCAATCTGGGAGGACCCCGCAACCCCGTACGGGGACGAGATCGGTTCGCCTTTTGACGATAAAGGGACCTATGGCCCTACGAGGGCGACTCCTCCGCCTTTGACAATCGCTTATATGGCTGTACTTGTCCTCAGGAGGGACCGTATGCGTCGCGTAAGTGGAAGATTGCCGGGGATTCTGAGGCCGATGCGCCTCGCTGTACTCGGCGTGCTCTTGGTATTGATACTGGCCGCCTGTAGCGGCTCGGCTGGTGAGCAGGGGCCCCCCGGCGAGACGGGTCCCGCCGGTGCAGCCGGTCCCGCCGGTCCCGCCGGTCCCGCCGGCGAGTCGGCGTCGATGGCCGACCTTACCTGCGTCGGGTGCCACGACGACTCGACGATCATCACCGGCAAGCAAGCTTCATGGGGCGAGTCCCTGCATGGAACCGGAGAAGCATTTGCGCGCGGCACCTCGGCCGATTGTGCCGGTTGCCACTCCGGTGGAGCGTTCACCGAGATGATCGCCGCCGGGCTCAGCCCGAATGCGGTCGAGGCAGGAGATCCGAACCCAACCCGTCAGGACTGCAAGGCCTGCCACCTGATCCACACCACCTATACGGGTGAGGACTGGGGCCTGGCGTCGACCGCACCCGTTGCGCTCTATGCGTTCGAAGGCTCGACATTTGACGGTGGCGAGGGCAACCTGTGTGCCACGTGCCACCAGCCACGTCGCCCGATCGACGAAGCCGTGGATGGGATGATCGAGGTCACGAGCACGCACTGGGGTCCGCATCACGGTCCGCAGAGTGCAATGCTGCTTGGTCTCGCCGGCGCCGGCGATGTTGCCGGTAGTGCCGGCGCACATGCTTCCGTGGAAGGCACCTGCGTGACCTGTCACCTCGGTGGAGCCATGTCGCACACGTTCGAGGCCAAGATCGAGTCCTGCCAGGCATGCCACTCGGGCGCTGAAAGCTTCGACATCAATGGAGTCCAGACCGAGGTTCAGGCGCTGCTCGACGAACTCGGAGCACAGCTGATCGCAAAGGGCATGCTCACGGAAGAGGGCGAGCCGGTCGTCGGGTCGTACCCCGAAGCCGACGCGGGAGCGCTCTGGAACTGGATCTACGTCGCTCTTGAGGACAAGAGCCTCGGTGTTCACAACCCGGGCTACGTAGAGGCGCTGCTCACGGCAAGCCTCGATGCCCTCGCGGGAGGCGGTGCCGCCGGCTAGGCGCCAATCACCAATCCCTCCGAACCGAGGGACAAGTACATGCGAGCAAGGGGAGGGCTGGCCGATTGCAGCCCTCCCCTTGCTCGTCTCGGGACCAACCGCCACGGCGATCGCCATGGCGTGCTGCTTCGGGGCCGTCGGTCGAAGAGCCGAGGCGGATCACCGAGCCGCGAGATCCGTGCCAACACGGCCTCTCGCCCGTTCAAGGGGCTGATTCGGAGGATTGCGTTCGATGCCGGTCAACGCAGGCTTCAACGACACCGGTCGTTCAATCACCGAACTCCGATCGGTCATCCGCCCCCCGGCGGATGCGACACGTCACCACCGATACGCCACGTTCGTACCACCATCGTCATCGTCATCGTCATCGTATCTCATCGACGAACTACGGCCGAAGGACCCTCCCTGGCCTCTGCGCTTCGCGATACGGTTGTCGCACGCTGTGGAGAGGATCGTTGTGAGGTTTGTGCACTGGCGAACGATGGGCTGCGGCTTTCATGGTTGACCGGGGCAGCTGCCATGGTGCCGGTGCAATGACGAACGCGGCGGTTGCGGGCGATGCTCGGCGTCGCCGGATCCGGCTGTGCAGGCCCTGGGGCGTGCTCGGCGGGCCGTGCGTCCGGAACGTTGGGTCATTGGTCTCTATCGATGCGTGACGAGGTGCCGTTCTATGTGGGCCAACGCGGGGAGAAGAGATGGCATGGCGGTGCGCCCGGACGGACCGGCCCGACGGATACGGCCGGGATCGAGCGGAACGTCCTGCCGTATGTGCGGAGCCAGCAGAGTGTGCGAGAGTTCGCGATGAAGGGCAGACGGTGACTCGACTGGTCAGGAGCCTCATAGTGATGGGCGGCATCCTCGTCGTGCTCGTCGGAGGTGCGGCGGACCGCGCGGACGCCCAGGAGTCCTTGGATTGGGACAACGACACATGCCTCGCGTGTCACGGTCAGCCACGGGCCTCAATGGTCCTGCCCTCCGGCGATACCCTCGACCTTGGCATCGACGAGGAGCTGTGGCACAACTCGCTTCATGCCGAATGGGACCTGAAGTGCATTCTCTGTCACACAGAAATCACGGCGATCCCCCATGATCCGCTCGAAGTCGACAACGCGCGCGAGTATGCGATTGAGAAATCCGACGGGTGCGTCGTATGTCACCGCGAGCAGGCCGTCGTCGATGACAGCGTCCACGCTCAGGCTCGGGCCGAGGGCAACGAGCAGGCGGCGGTCTGCTCAGATTGTCACGATCCGCACTACGTAGCGGACCCGCCTATCAGTCGCACGGCGATCCCTGAGACATGCCGAACATGTCATTCGGAGATCTACGATCGGTATGCGGAGAGCGTTCATGGGAGTGCTCTGGTTGATGGGAATCCCGACGTGCCGACATGCACCGACTGCCACGGCGTCCACGAGATCGCCGGACCGAGTCGCGGACAGTTCCACCTCTTCTCTCCAGAGATCTGCGCGACCTGCCATGCGGACGAGGAGTTGATGGCCAAGTATGGGATCAACACCGATGTGTTCAACACCTACGTGGCCGACTTCCACGGGAGGACGATCACGCTCTTCCAGGAGATCACACCCGACCAGGACACGAACGCTCCCGTGTGTATCTCGTGTCACGGCGTCCACGACATTCGGCCGGCGGATGACGCCGGCAGTTCGGTGGCGAAGGAGAATCTCCTGGCGACCTGTCAGCACTGTCACCCGAATGCGGAAGCGGCCTTTCCCGAAGCTTGGATGAGCCACTACTCCGCGAGTTCCACGGAGTGGCCGATCACCTACTACGTGCGGTGGTTCTACCGGATCGCCATTCCGGTGGTGATCGGCGGAATGCTGGTCTACGTCGCAATTGACATCTTTGGACGCCTGCGCAGGAGAAGGGAGCGCGTCGCATGACCGATGATTCCGCCCAGCGCCGCTTCGCTCGGTTCACGTTGTCGGACCGCCTCGAGCATTGGGTTCAGGTCATTGCTTTCACCGGCCTGGCCATCACGGGACTCGTGCAGATGTGGTCGGAGTCGCCGTTCCCGAAGGCGATCATTGGCGGCCTGGGCGGCATCAACAACACCCGCTTCATCCATCGATCGTTCGCCGTCGCGGTCTTGATCGCTACCGCCTACCACCTCGGCACGGCCGGGTATCGCTTCTTCGTGAAACGAACTGGAAAGCAGATGCTCCCCAACCTCAACGACGTTCGAGCCGCCGCGCACTCGGTCGCCTACAACCTTGGTTTTCGCCGTGATCGAGCACTCGAGGGGAAGTTCACATTCTCCGAGAAGCTGGAGTACTGGTCGATCATCTGGGGAACGGTGATGATGGCCGTGACGGGCCTCATGATGTGGAACCCGATCGCAACGACGAAGTTCCTCCCCGGCGAGTTCATCCCCGCCGCAAAAGCTGCGCACGGCGGAGAGGCGATCCTTGCGGTCCTGGCGATCCTCGTGTGGCACACGTACTTCGTGCACGTGAGACGATTCAACCGGTCGATCTTCACCGGGTATCTGGACGAGGAGGAGATGAACGACGAGCACCCGGTCCAGCTCGCTGAGATCGAGGCCGGCGGGGACACGATCTCGATTCCTCCCGAGACGCTCCGCAGCCGGCGGCGCGTGTTCTTCCCGGTGTACGCGGCGATGGTCGTTCTCGGCGTGGCGTTTGTCCTGGTCTTCCTGACCTACCAGGAGGGAGCAATCACGACGGTTGTGCCTCCGGACTTCGACGTCGAGATCTACACACCCTATGTGCCGTAATCGTACGCGGTGCGGTCGACCGCAGTGTGACGGCGGTGGCACACGAGGGGTCGGTGCGACACGGGCTTCGGCCCAACGGACCCCGGACTCACTCGTGCCCACGATCGTTGACCACCCGCGGGGCGCAGGAACCGTGGAGGGAGAATTGCTAGGATCAGCTCACGAGGGAGGGCTCTAGATGGCGAACGACGAACCGCCGGCCGACACGCCCACACCTGAAACGCCACCCGCGGAACCGACCCCTACCGAGCCGGTCGTCGAGGCGCGAAGCCTCTACCGCCACCCGCTCGCCGCGATCGGTGGCGCCCTTGTGCTGGGCGGCACGCTCATATTCGTCCTGCTGGTCGGCATCGACCTGACGTCGAGCGGCGAGAATGCCTATCGATCCCTCGTCACCTACTTCGCCGTTCCCGCGGTTGCCATCCTCGGCCTGCTCCTGTTCCTGCTTGCCATGCGCATCCAGATCGTGGGTGCAAGAAAGCGGGGAGAGAACGTTCGGTTCAACCTTCGCATCGAACCCTCCAATCCGAAGTACATGCGAAACCTCTGGCTGTTCCTCGGCCTGGGAGTCGTGATCCTGATCACAACCGGGTGGGCGGGCTTCAAGGGCTACGAGACGACGGACTCCGTGGCCTTCTGCGGCGAGACCTGCCACACGGTGATGGGACCGGAGAACACCACCTATCAGAACTCGCCGCACGCACAGGTACCGTGCGCCGAATGCCACATCGGATCCGGGGCGTCGTTCTGGGTCAGGTCGAAGATCGACGGAATCCGGCAGGTCGTGAAGACCGTGACCAACACGTACGACCGCCCGATCGCGACCCCGGTCGAGAATCTCCGGCCTGCGCAACAAACCTGCGAACAGTGCCACTGGCCAAGCCAGTTCTATGGGCGCAAGCTGATCACCCAGCACTACTACCGGTCAGACGAAGCCAACTCACCCTGGACGATCAGCCTGGCCGTCAACGTCGGCGGCGTGGCGGGGACGCAAGACGCCGGGAGCGACGGCATCCACTATCACATGCTTGTCGGGAAGACGATCGAGTACCTGGCACTCGATGACCAGCGCCAGGTGATCCCATGGGTGCGGGTGACGCGCGACGACGGAACCGTGAGCGTGTTCTCAAATCCCAACATTCCCTATCCCGATCCGGAGGACGCAGACACCGACGTGCGCGTCTTCGACTGTGTGGATTGCCACAATCGCCCGAGCCACAAGTTCCTGCCTCCTGCGGTTGCGGTGAACCAGGCGATAGCTCTTGGAAGCATCTCCGACGACCTGCCATTCGTACGGCGAAACGGACTCGAGTTGCTCAACGCACCGTACGACACCCAGGACGAGGCGCAGGAGGCGATTCGGTCCGCTCTCGCTGCCTTCTACTGGGAGACGTACCCCGATCGAGCCGATGCGCTCAGCGGCGATATCGAGCGCGCCACCGACACCCTCGTCGACATCTACGCCCATAACTTCTTCCCGGAGATGAAGACCGACTACCGAGCGCATCTCAACAATCTGAGCCATTTCGTCAACGATGGCTGCTTCCGGTGCCACGGATCGGACCTGGTCGACGAGTCGGGGAATACCATCACGAAGGAATGCGATTCGTGCCACACGATCGTGGCGCAGGGACCGGCGGACAACGTCAGCGACCTGGACCAGGATCTGGACGGTCTCGAGTTCGTCCACCCGGTCGACATCGGCGACACGTGGCGTGAGATCAACTGCACCGGTTGTCACACGCCCGAAGAGGGATACTAGGAGGAGCGGACGAGCGGATCCCCATGCTCGATCCCGGTTGGCCGAGCGGTCCGACGTGCCGATTCGGGGGGAGTCGTTCGTCGTGGACCTCGCGACCGGTCGGACGGACCACGGCGGCGGAACCGGGCTACGGTGACCGCCGAGGTTGGTCGGCTTCTCTCAGCGTGTGCGGTCGGAATGCGTTTCGAACGCCTCGCCGGGATCCCGAACGGATTGTCCGAACGATCGCCCTCCTCCGCCTCGCGTGATCAGAGCAAGAGTGCCGGGGATTCGGACATTCGGCCCTATGTCACCGGGATCAGCCCGGATACGGTGTTGTCTCGACGGGGTGTGGGCGGGAGCGCATCGAACGGAGATAGGACGTCGCCGATGCAACACAGGCAGCAGGTCGCAGCGCGATCGTGGGTAGTCGTCCCCGATCGCTGCCGGCGCGGGGCCCGGGCGAGGTATCCACAGCACCCGTCGGCTCGTTCCGATACCGGTATCGTCGCATGACCCGGCGCCGAATGATCGGCCGCGGCGTGTCCGTAGGGGGAATAGTGCTCATCGCTGTCCTCTCCGCGGGTTGTACGTCAGGCGGGACTGCGTCGTCGGACGAGCTTCCTGGACCGACCACAACGGTCCCCAGCAACAGCGAATTCTCCGGCTGTTCAGAATGTCACGTCGATCTCGATCAGAGCGGGTCGGGCAACCGTCCCGAGACTCTGATCTTTGATCACGCAGAACATGATGCAGCCTCCGACTCCGTCGGGTGCGGCTCGTGCCATCCGGTTGAGACACACGTTGACGAGCAGACCATCAAACCCGCCATGGACACGTGCTTCGACTGCCACGGCGTCGATGCCGTCGCGCCGCTGCCCTGCTCGTCCTGCCATCCCCTCTCGGTGGTTCCCAGGCCACCGAGCCACGTCGACCCAGGCTGGGCCAGGGGCCACGGTATCGGTCTCCCCGATGCGGACCCAACCTGTACGTCCTGTCACCAGGAAGAGCAGTTCTGCGATACCTGTCACGGCCTTGAGATGCCCCACCCCGAGGGTTGGTACGAAGACCAGCACGCCGCAGCGTTCGAGGAAGCCGAAGGAGACAGCTGCGCCACGTGTCACGGAGGCGCAGAGATCGGGGAAGCGCGCAGCGACTGCGACACGTGTCACCATCCGGGCGGTATTCAGAGCGAACCTTGGGCCACCGCCCATGGAGGTGCTGTCAACAGCGACGGCGGCGAGTCGTGCTCCACGTGCCACGTCCAGCCGGACTTCTGCACCGCATGCCATGGTGTCGACTTGCCACACCCGGAGGGCTGGTACGAGGCCGACCATGCGATTGCCTCATTCGAAGACGACGGCGGCAGTTGCGCTACATGCCACGAATCCGACGAAGATGGCGAGGTGCGGAACGACTGTGACTCGTGTCACCATCCCGAAGACGACGCAGAGCAGCCCTGGCTCCTCGCGCATCCGAATGTCGTGAGATTCGGTGAAGCGATCTGCTTCTCGTGCCACGCATCAACAACCTGCGCCCAATGCCACATCAACGGCGAAACCGACTTCCAAGATGATCGGCTGAGATTCGTGGATCGGTGGCTGAGGCTTCAGCCGTGAGTGGCCCATTCGATGGCGCACGGTTCCAATCGCTCATTCCCGTGCGTGCGACGCGAGGTTCCGGTTGACGTCACGAGCGGTAGAGTCGCTCCAATTGCAGTCTCGGTGTGCGACGGACCGGATGCGGGGAGAAGCGGTGAATCAGACGACGGTGCGGAGGCACCCGGAGAGCACGATGCGCGGAGAGCGAACTCTCCCGGTATCCGACGTGCAGGGCTCGTGAGTCGTACGCCCGCGGCCTCGTCCGCCGACCCGGGGGCCGATCCGCCGCTTGGGGAGGCGGCCGTTGCTCCGCTTGTCGTGCTGAAAGGTGCCGGGGTTCGGATTGGGTCGACGCAGATCCTCCGCGACGTGAATCTCGAAGTCGGAGCCGGTGAAGTCGTTGGACTGTTCGGAGCGAACGGTGCAGGAAAGACGACGGCGCTCCGGCTGATCGCAACCCTCATACGACCGGCGCAGGGCACGGGGATCGTGCTCGGAGCCGATCTGACATCATCGGACCGGTACGACGTGCGGCGTCGGATCGGCATGGTCGGTCACGTTCCCGGGCTCTTTCCGGAGCTCACGCTCGCCGAGAATCTTCGCTACGCGGGACGCGTCGCGGGGGTGTCACTCGATCGGGTAGACGAGGCGCTCACCGCGGTCGGATTGTCCGGTGCCGCGAATCGCCTCGCCGGAGCGTCGTCGCATGGAATGCAGCGTCGGACTGAGTTCGCGCGGGAGCTGATGATCGACCGGTCACTGTTGTTGCTCGACGAACCTCACTCTGCCCTCGATCGAGATGCCGTCGATCTCGTTGAAGGTCTCATCGAACGGAAGGCGGCGGAAGGTGGAGCGGTTGTCGTCGTGTCCCACGATCGGGACCGCATCAATGCTATTGCCCATCGGAGCGTCGAACTGACGGGGGGGACGCTCAGATGACGACCGGCTTCTGGCACCAGGTGCGCGCGGTCGTCGATCGAGATCTCCTCAGAGAGCGTCGCAGCGGCGATGTGCTGTGGATCACAATCCCATTCGGCGCACTCGCCTTGTTGTTGGTGCCGCTCGCCGTCGGCACCGACGCCGAGCTTCTCCGAGAAATCGGAGTCGGCATGTACTGGGTGGTGGTGATGCTGTTCGGCGTACTGGTGGCGGTCGGGAAGGCGTCGCGAGAGACGGTTCCCCAGCAGGACGCATCGTCGCTGCTCGGACTCGACCCTGCAGCCGGATTCATCGGTCGGACCGTGTCGTCGACGGTACTTCTGCTGGCATTCGAGATCGTGGTCGGGATAGTCGCCGTGGGCCTCTACAACATCGACGTCCTCGGTCCCGGATGGCTGATTCTGACCTTGGTCATCGCTGCGATCGGACTCGCCCTGCTCGGGACGCTGACGGCCGCCATCGTCAACAGCTCGAGCGCGGGTGCCGCCCTGGTACCGCTGTTGGTGGCCCCGCTCTCCGTACCGCTGCTGCTCGGTGCGACCCAGGCGTACGACGGCTTAAGGTATGGTCACGCTATTCTCTCCTGGGTGTTACTGATGGTTGCGGTCGTCACGGTCGTCGCCATGATCGGGGTTCTAGCGGCGAGACCCCTACAGGAGTCGTAATGGCGAAAAAGACGCGTACTCGATGGTGGCCGTGGGCAGCAATCGGTTGCTCAATAGCCGTTGCCTTCACCCTCTCGATGATCAGCCCGGCGGATTCTGTTCAGGGTGATCTCGTTCGGATCATGTACGTGCATGTGCCGGCAGCGTGGCTTGCGTACACGGCCTTCATCGTCACCTTCATCGGTAGCCTCGGGTACCTTCTGACCCGCAATCTCAAGGCCGACCGGGTTGCCGCGGCCAGCGCCGAGATCGGTGTGTTCTTCACGGGACTTGCGCTGGCACTCGGGATGATCTGGGCGAAGCCTACGTGGGGAGTCTGGTGGACCTGGGACGCCCGACTCACGCTGACGGCGATCATGTTCTTCGTCTACCTCGGCTATCTGGCTCTGAGGAGGACGACCGACGACCCGGTCGCGCGGGCCTCGCGGGCTTCGGTTCTCGGCGTGCTCGGGGCGATCCAGATACCGATCGTTCACTTCTCAGTCGTCTGGTGGCGGACGCTCCACCAGCCCCCATCGATCGTGCGCCCGGACGGTCCGTCGATTCAGGACCCGATGATGCTTGTTGCGCTGATCGTTGGCGTGCTCGCGTTCACCGTCGTGTATGTGTCGCTGATGTTCAAGCGCATCGAGTTGATCCACCTCGATGATCAACGCCGGGCAGCGGAGGAATCGCCGGACCGGCCGGTTGCGGGCGAGGCCGTGACCATTCCAGAACTGGGAGCGAGACCATGAGCGAGTGGGGTTGGGTCGCGTTCGCCTACAGCGTCGCGTACGGCAGTCTTGCGGCGTACTGCGCCTCAATCGCCATCCGTATCAGAAATGCTCGTCGAAGCATCGGAGGGATCGAATGAAGCGGTACTGGAAGTTCATCCTCCCCGCGGGGATCGTCGTGGTCGTGTTGGCGGTGCTCATTGTGAGCCTGAACGCCAGCCTCGTCTACTTCAACACACCCACAGAGCTCCAGGACCTCGCGGCCGGCGACGACCGACTTCGGCTCGGCGGACAGGTCGTGCCCGGCAGCGTCTCCGACAACACCACCGGAGTCACATTCGAGGTGACGGACGGTCGTGAGGCCGTCATGGTCGTGTACACCGGAGCGCCCCAACAGCTCTTCCAAGAGGGCATCGGCGTTGTGGTCGAAGGGACATGGGACGGCAGCGAATTCCATTCCAACACGATGCTGGTCAAGCACGACGAAACGTACAGCACCGACGAGGGGACGTACAACCCTGAGCATCCGTACGGAGAAGAATCGGATCAGGCGTGATCGCGTTCTTCGGATACCTCTCGATCCTGGTTGCGTTGGCGTCGGCGGTAGCCCTCGTCGTCCAGGGAATCCGCGTATCCCGCGATTCGAATCCTGATCCGAAACGACTGCGGATCCCGGCGTACGGTCTCGCCATTGGCGGAGTCGCAGCATTCTCGATTCTCGAGATCGGCATTCTGCTGCACGACTTCAGCGTCGCGTACATCGCAAAGAACACAGCGCTGGCGACGCCGTTCATCTTTCTCTTCGCGGCAGGTTGGGCGGCGCTCGAAGGGAGCGTTGTTCTGTGGGGCCTGATGCTCTCTGTTTTCACGTGGCTCGTGTGGCGCACGGTCAAGTCCGGTGACGGTCTCGGTGTCTTGGCGCTCTCGATCATGGGTGCGGTGGCGGTGTTCTGGTTCGGATTGATGGCGACCGCGGCCAACCCGTTCGCAGTGTGCACGGAGGTCGCAAATGGCTTCTGCTCACAGACGGCGTGGTCGCCGCTCGCCGCTTCGATGGCTCCCGCTGACGGAGTCGGTCCAAACCCGCTCCTTGCAAATCACATCCTGATGGCCGTTCATCCGCCGCTCTTGTACGTCGGCTACGTCGGATTCACGGTGCCGTTCGCATTCGCGATCTCGGCACTGATTCGATCGGAGCGGGATCGCACGTGGCTCGAGCGGACCCACCGCTGGTCGTTGGTGGCTTGGATCTTCCTGACGGCCGGGATTCTGCTGGGTGGTTGGTGGAGTTACGAGGTGCTCGGCTGGGGCGGTTACTGGGCATGGGATCCGGTCGAGAACGCGGCTCTCCTTCCGTGGATCTCGGCAACGGCGTTCATCCACTCTGCCGTCGTCCAGCGGCGACGCTCCGTGCTTCAGGCCTGGAACTACGTCCTCGTGATCATGACATTCGCCCTCACAATCTTCGGAACGTTCCTGACCCGCTCCGGCGTCATCGCGTCCGTCCACGCGTTCGCCCTTTCGAGCGTCGGTCCCGTGCTCCTCACGTTCCTCGGGATCATCCTGATCGGCTCTTTCACCCTCTTCGCGATGCGCTCGGACGTTGTTTCCTCCTCACCTCGCCTCGACTCGCTGGTGTCCCGCGAGGGGTTCATCCTCGTGAACAGCCTCCTGATGACGTTGTTCGGCTTCACGGTTCTGTTCGGAACCATGTATCCGCTGCTCGTCGAAGCGTTCACCGGTCGAGAGGTGGCCGTTGGGCGACCGTTCTTCGACCGGATCGCCGTGCCGATCGCCCTTCTCGTGCTGCTCGCGATCGGAACGGGCGCAACGGCGCCGTGGCGGGTGGCAACGGGCAAGGTCCTGTGGCAGCGAACGAGAGTCGGCCTCAACGTCGGTCTCGTGGCCGCAGCCCTCACCGTGGTCGTGGGCGTGTCTTCGGTATCGGTGGTCGTGATTGTCGGCCTCGCCGGATTCGTGATCGGCAACATCGTGGCCTTCTACCTCCACCAGGCGTCGCGAGCACACCGGGGCGGCAAGACATGGCCTGCGGCACTGCGGTCTACGATTCGGAATGAGCGCGGTTTCTGGGGTGGGCAGATCGCGCACATCGGTATCGCACTCAGCGTTGTTGCGATCGCCACGACGTCTGTTCTTGCGACCCGAACGGAGATCCCCCTCGTCGTCGGTGAGACCGCCATCGTCGGGGGATACTGTGTGAGGTATGAGGAGTCGTTCTCGAGAGTAGAACCTCAGCGCAACGTCGAAGGAGCGAGAATCGCTGTTCTCGACGTGACGTGCACCGAGACGCGTCAGGTGCTCGAACCCAGGCTCCACGAGTATCCCAAGTTCGGTCAGGTGATCACGACCCCACAGGTCTGGACGACGTGGATCGATGATGTCTACCTATCACTCGCGGCCCTTGACGAGAACGGGATCCGCCTGAAGGTGTTGGTCTTCCCGCTCCAGTGGCTGCTGTGGGTTGGCGGCGCAATCATCGTCGCCGGCGGGGTCCTCGCACTTGGTCGGAAACCCAGACGCCGGGTCGGAGCGTCGGACCAGGATGAACAACGGGAGACCGCCGATGTCTGACCGAGTCAGAGTGCTCGCATGGCTGATAGTGCCGGTGATCGCCATCGGCATGCTGGTCGTGGGACTCTGGCCGGGAGGCCAAACCGATGAGGACCCGGAGGCTCGCGCCTATAGCCTGTCGGTCCGCCTCAAGTGTCCGATCTGCGCGGGTGAATCCATTGCGGGTTCGCAGACCGAGCTTGCGCAGGACCTGCGTGCGCGGATCGACGAGGAGATCGCCGCAGGCAGCACGGACGACGAGATCATTGCCATGTTCGTGGCGAGCTACGGGGAGCAGGTGCTTCTCGATCCGCCGAGTACCGGTTGGGGGATCGCGCTCTGGGCGGTGCCTCTTGGCGTTCTCGCCGCCGGAGCCGCCGCAATCTTCGGAATGCGACGGAAGGACCGTGAACCGGTAGGAGTTGAAGAGTGAAGGCTGCACGCATTGCCGACCAGATTGCACAGGTCGATCGAGACTTGGCGGAGCTTGCCGAGCAAGTGGACGTCGGAGAAATCGACGATGCGACGGCCGATCGACTGCGATCAGCGTATCGGTCGGAGCGATCCGCCCTCGAGGACCAGCTCGCGATGATGCAGTCGAAAGCCCCCGTCGCCGAAGAAGAAGCCGCCCCGGCTCAGGTCGGCCGCTCGAAAGGCCGAGCGATTGCCGGGACCGCGATCGTCAGTGTCGCCGCAATCGTGGTTGTCGTCGTCGCCATCTTGTCGCTTCAGGAACGTACGCCGGCCGGTGAGATGTCCGATGGCGTCGCCACTGAGGTGATTGAGGGTCAGACGAGTGTGGATCTGGCTTCCATCACGGCGGACGAGATGGAGGCCGTCGTCGCCCAGAATCCCGACATCCCCGGGATGAGGATCGCCCTCGCCAACCGCTATCTCGAAGAAGGGAATATTCCCCGCGCGCTGGAGCACTACGAGATTGCGCTCGAACAGCAGCCCGACGACCCGACAACCGTGGCATGGGTGGGGTGGCTCACGTTCCTGTCGGGTGAACCTGAAATCGCCGAACCGTACGTCGTGCGTGCGCTCGAGTTGGAGCCCGAGTATCCCCAGGCCTACTGGTTCCTCGCCAACATCCGGTACGAATTGGGAAATCTGGAGGGCGTGATCGTTCCGCTGGAACGGCTTCTGACGTACGAACTCCCCGACGACATCCGAGCCGAAGTCACGACGATGCTTGATGAGGCACGAGCATGAGCAATCGCCTCGTCTGGCTCGTCATAGCTGCAGGACTCGTCGTCATGGTGGTTGGTGTTGCTCTGGCCGGAAGCCTGGGATCCGATCCGACGGTCGTCGGGTCGGCACTCATCGACAAACCTGCACCTGAGATCGTGCTCGAGGCGCTCGACGGCGACGGTCAGGTCAGTCTGTCGGACTATGCGGGTGACGTGGTTGTGGTCAACTTCTGGGCTTCGTGGTGCAGCGGATGCAGGTTGGAGCATGGCGCGCTCAATGCCGCCGCGGCCGAGTACGCGAGCTACGACGTGACGTTCCTCGCCGTCAACACTCAGGATGACCAGGGACAAGCGCTGTCGTACCTGGAGCGGAACGGGATGAGTCCGGAGACGGTGTACGGCATCGACGAGGGGTCGCGTGCCGCATTCGCCTATGGAGTCTCTGGCCTCCCCGAGACGTTCTTCGTCGATCGCTCCGGCAACGTAGTCGGCAAGGTCATCGGGCCGGTGAACTATGACTTGCTGGCAAAGACAATCGATCTCGTTCTGCTCGGCGAGGACATCGACTCTGTCAAGACCGGCGATACCGACAGCGGGGCGTAGCGACCGCATCGCCGGTTCCCGGATGGGCGTCGAAACGCCTACGTCGGGCCATTCGAAGTCTGCCTCATGAGACGGGCCGGGGAAGAATCAGCCCCCCGGAGCGGAGCGGGTGGTCGATCACTTCGATCGGATAGCGGTAGACGTCGGACAACCGCGTCGAGGTCAGTACTTCTTCTGCACTTCCGTGAGCGGATAGTGATCCCTCGTGGAGGAGGAGTACTCGATCGAAGCTCGTCGCGAGATTCAGGTCATGAAGAACAGCGATGACGGTCCGTTCGCGGTCGGACAGGGTGTCAATGAGCTCCATAACCATCTGTTGGTGGCCGATGTCGAGTGCGGTTGTTGGTTCATCGAGGAGCAGGAGAGGCGTGTCTTGGGCGAGGACTCGCGCGATCGCCGTTCGCTGGCGCTCGCCGCCCGAGAGGCTCGATACGGGACGCGAGCCCAGATTCCCGAGCCCGACCGCGCTCAGTGCCGACTCGACGCAGCGCTGGTGATCGGCGGGTGTGATCGACGGATCACAGCGGGAGGCGTAGCGGCCCATCGCGACGACCTGCTCCACGCTGAAGGCGACGTCCTCGTTCTGATGCTGCCCGAGTACCGCTCGCTCGAGTGCGAGGTCTCCGACCGAGAAGCGGGCGGTATCGACGCCGTCGTAGGTGATCGCTCCCGCCGTTGGTCGTAGCTCTCCTGCCAGAAGTCGCAGAAGCGTTGACTTCCCGGCCCCGTTCGGTCCGACGATCGCGAGGCGGCTCCCTTGATCGACCTCGAAGTCCACAGGTCCCACCAAGCATGATCCGTTGATGGAGAACGACACCGCAGATGCAACGACCTTCATGTGGCGTTCCTTCGCAGCAGCATCCACGCGAGGAACGGACCGCCGACCGTTGCCGTGAGCAGCCCCAGCGGTATCTCAGCAGGCGCAGCCAGCGTTCGCGCGAGCGTGTCGATCACAACAACCGCGATCGCTCCTGCGATCGCCGATCCCGGTATGAGGGTTCGATGCCTCGGACCGATCAGCGGTCGAAGCACGAACGGCACGAGAAGACCGACGAATCCAACGACTCCTCCGAGTACCACGGACGCGCCGACTGCGACGCCGACGATCCCGACGATCAGCGGAACGAGCCTGCCCGCGTTGAAACCGAGGTGGGTCGCATCGCGATCGCCGAGGGCCATCAGATCGAGCCCGGGACCGTATCGCCAGAGCATCGCGAGCGCAGGAACGAGTACGACGGTCGTCATCGCGAGGATTCTCCAGGTTGCTCCGGAGAGCGATCCGAAGACGAAGAAGAGAAGTGTGGGCACGCGAGGGCTGTCAACGATCAGGACGAACACGCCGGTCCATGCGAGAAGGGCGAATCCGAAAGCAACGCCGGCCAAGATGAAACGATCGGTTCCGGTTCTCGAGCGGAGAGCCGCCGATCCGATGCCGAATGTGGCCGCCGTCAACGATGCGAGGAATACCGGGACGAACGGAAATGCTCCGACGGGGGTGATGGCGAAGCCGAGGGCGGCGCCCACGCCGGCCGCCGAGGAGTAGCCGAGCAGGTGGGCATCCGCAAGCGGTGTTCGGTACGTGCCCTGCAACACGGCACCGACAATTCCCAGCGTCGCTCCCATCAATGCCGCGCCGAGGACCCGTGGAAGACGGATCGAAGACAGAACTCGATCGGTCATCTCGCCGGTCGTGCCGGAAGCAGACCGAGATATCCAGCCGATCATCTCTTGTGGACTGATCCAAAACGCCCCGAGCATGAGGGAGACGGCCATCACGCCGACGAGCGTGACGACCCCGAATCCGAGCCAGGCACGGCGAGGGACCCGCGAGCGCCCACCGCTCATGGTGCGGAGGCCAACTGCGCCAGGTCGCTGGCGAGAAGAGCGATCGAGTCGGCAATGCGCGGTCCGAAGGTCAGGAAATCCCCTTCGGGATACGCAAGCACCGACCCGGTGACCCCTGCCGGCGTGGCCGCCACCCCCGGGATTGAGAGCAGGCCGTCAAGTCCACCCAGGACTTCGTATCCTTCGGATGGGACGATGATCACATCGGGCGCAGCCACGGCAAGAGCCTCCGGGGTGACCTCGATCGTCCCATCCACCCCGGCTCCGGTGCCCGCGTCGACGCCGCCGGCGGCATCGATCACGGGCACGGTCGTCATGCCCGAACCGAAGAGGAGCATGACGTCGGGCCCTCGCGTGTAGACATAGGCGATTCTCGGAACCGCCGCGCCTTCATCGGCGACGGGCGATGCCGCTTCGATATCGGCTCGCATGCGTTCGGTGAGATCGGCGGCAGCATCCGATGCATCCAGGAGCGTGCCGAGGGCGGCGACCTTCTCATAGAGCCCGTCGAAGGTGATGGGTACGTCCAGAATCGCAACCGGGACTCCAGCCGCGCGGATCTGCTCGATGGTTGCAATCGGCGCCGTCTGAGCATCGCCGATCACGAGCGTTGGATCATGCTTGAGCACGCCTTCTGCCGTCAGGAATCGACCGAGACCTGCCTTCGGAAGGAGAGTGGCCGCTTCGGGGGCAACGGTTGTGACATCAGTCGCCACGATCGAATTGCCAAGGCCGAGTTCGTAGACGAATTCGGTGAGGTCGCCGCTCAGAGTCACGATCCTTGTGGTATCCGGCTCTTCGATGATCACGCCGTCGAAGCCGACGAAGACACGCTCGGCGGCCACCGTGGTGTCGGCAGTAGCTGCCGTGCCGGCGGTCACCGCGGTCTCGGTCTCCGTCGTGGAGGTGGAGCCGTCGTTCGAGCAGCCGGAAGCAACGACGGCCCCGATGAGCGCGCCCGCGGCTACTCCTCGAAACGCGCGGCCGAACGTCACGTGGAAGGACAGCCGACTCGGGCCGATGCCATCATCCCGCAGAACATCTCTCGCGTCACCTTCCAGACATCGTCCACGAGAACAGCATCGCCCGTCAGGTCCGGGTACGTCGGTGTGCCCCCGAAGAGCAAGTCGTACAGCACCTCGGCTACATCGCCATCGACCGTGACCGCGTTCGGGGCGAGCGCGACGCCCCCCATGGAGTCGCCGGTCTCCTGGTACTTGGCGACCGTGTCCTCGAGGCCGGTCGGATCCACCAGATACGGGGCCTTCTCCTCATACGTCGTCTCGCTCGAGAAGACGATTTGATACGCGAGCACGATCGCATCGACGTCTGGGTCATCGCCCGGGATTATCTCGCCGGTTGGCGCTGTCGTGGTGGTCGGTGCGACCGTCGTTGTTGGTGCCGCTGTCGTGGTGGTCGGTGCGACCGTCGTTGTTGGTGCCGCCGTTGTGGTGGTCGGTGCGACCGTCGTTGTTGGTGCCGCCGTCGTCGAGGGTGGATCGGCGGCATCTCCGTCCGAGCAAGCCGTAGCGATGACAGTGACAACGAAGATGATCGACAGAGTTCGTTTCAAGAAGTGCCTCCTGGTTGCGGGGAGGATACTCTCGGGTGCGCGCACCGACATCAAGTCGGCAACAGTCGCTGTGGATTCCGTCGGCCGCGAATCTCCTTGAGCCCACCGAGATTTTCGGGTGGGGCACCGTTCTCGGGCGCGTTCGTTCTGTCTATCCGGCCGGGCTCGGCCGAGCAGTCTTCATCGCCGTATGACGATGAAGTGGTATCGTGGCCCTGCCGATCCGGCGACTGGTCGCCGTACGGTGGTGTCCGATGTCGCTGACGGTTGGCAGGCAACTCGCCCAAGACTGTTGAGCCGACTCGCGAGCAGATGAGGTGGGTGGGGCGTATGAGAGCTGAAATCGCGGTTCGCGCGGTGTTGGTGCTCGTGGTTGTGGCGATTGTCAGCGCGTGCAGCGGCGTCGAGTCAGCGCCGCAGCGCGTGGCACCGGCTCCAGGTGAGCTCACCTCGGTTCGCGTCGAGGTCCACGAGGCCCCCGGTTGAGGGTGCTGCTCAGAGTGGGTCGGGTACCTACAGGAAAACGGAGCGGACGTCGATGTGACGGAAGAGCCGAATCTCGCGGCGTTCAAGGAACGGGCGGGCGTTCCCGTCGAAGCGGCTTCGTGCCACACCGCTTTCGTAGACGGATATGTCGTGGAGGGCCACGTTCCGGTCGGAGCCATCGTTGCTCTCCTTGAGCGCCGGCCCCAAGCGGTTGGCATCGCGCTTGCGGGGATGCCAGCGGACGCACCGGGCATGGGCGGCAACGTGGAGACGTGGGAATCCCAACCCGTGGTGCTGATCAATCAAGACGGGTCGATCGAATCGTTCGAGTACTAGGGAAGCGCCCACCGCCACAGGCGGCCGTCGCTTCCCAGTCGAGATCCGTCGAACCGTCGGTAGGTCCCACTGGAGCGCGACATCGGATGTGCCGAATCGGCTGCGCTCGTTGGTTGTTGCTGAGTATCCTGGTCCCATGGCAGGGCGGAAGGCATTCGTCGATTATCCCCTCGCGCTGAGCGTGGCTCTCGCAACGGTGTTGGCCGTTGTGGTCGCTTCGATCTTCTTCGGCACGAGTGCGCCGGCCTATGGTTCCACGGTCGCGGCGTCACCGCCCGCGTCCTATATCCCTCCCTTCCCGCTGGTCTACCCAATCGACGCCCCGCGACAGTTCGCGGATACGTTCGGAGCGCCCCGAGACGGCGGCGAACGGCTCCATCAAGGCGGCGACCTCTTCGCTCCGAAGATGGCACCGGTGCTTGCAGCTGCTGATGGATGGGTCAACGCCATTGAGTGGTCCACGTCCGCCGGCTTCTACATCGAAGTCACTCACGCGAGCGGATGGCGGACCAGGTACCTGCATCTCAACAATGACTCCCCGGGCACGGACGACGGACTCGGTTTCGGGATTGCCGAGGGAATCGGAGTCGGAACGAGTGTCGCTGCTGGACAGCCAATCGGATACGTTGGGGACAGCGGCAATGCGGAGTCGTCGAGCCCCCACCTCCATTTCGAGCTTCGGATGCCGGATTGGACGCCCGTCAATCCGTATCCGTTCGTGATCGGACGCTCCTCGCCAACCACCCTCTACACGCTTCCGACAATCGCCACCGATCCCGTGACGGTCGGCATCGATGTCGTCGGCCACGCAGAACCCGTCGACGGTTTGAACGGCGATGTCTGGGCACATGACGGTGTTGCCTACGTCGGAACAATCGGGCGCGGCGAAGCTTGCCCGTCGACGGGTGTGCGGATGTACGACGTCACCGATCCTTCGGCTCCCGTGGAGATCGGCTCGATATCCGACGGCCATGAGGGGACGAGTGCGGAACAGGTGTGGGCTGGTTCCATCGAAACGGGTCGATTCAGCGGAGACCTTGCCATCGTGGCTCATCGAACGTGCGCCGGGAATTCCGGCGAAGGATTCCGTGGCTTCGCCATATTCAGCGTTTCCGATCCGGTGAACCCTGTGCTGCTCAGCAGCTATCACACCGGGCCGGACACTGCGGGAGTCAACGGATTCGACGTCTGGGTCGATGGAGATCGCGTTCTGGTGGTCGCTGCGGTTCCCAACTCGTTCCTTGACCACATGCGCGGTCTCGGGGACGTACGGATTGTCGATATCTCAGATCCCACGGCTCCGGTCGACGTCGCCGATTGGGACTTCCGGCGTGATGCTGCGCCGGCGGAGCGCGACGCGGTGACCGAAGGCTCCGATGGTCGAGCCCTCTTCGCCAGCAGCGTCACGGTTGACCCCGAAGGTCGGCGGGCGTTCGTGTCGCATTGGGATGCCGGCGTCATTGTGCTCGATATCGCAACGCCCGAGCAGCCGCAGATGATCGGCCGCACGGGATCAATCGGGCATTCCGAGGGGATGTCGAGCTCCACGTCGTTCAATCCTGAGACGCAGCAGCTGGTCGTCAACCATGCCGATCTTGATCCCCTTGACGATGTTCCCGATACCACGACGGCCGACGGGCCGGAGGGCGGCGATAGTGATGTAGGACGGACCGTTCAGTCATGGGGCAGACAAGTGCTGTTCGATGTCAGCGGAGAACGTCCACTTCTGGTCGGCACCCTCTCGGTCGCCGAGGCCTTGCCGGACGATGACGGGGCAGTTCCGCTCGACGGGATCTACTCAGTTGGCGATTCGGTCTCTGATGATCTCTACCTGTTCAGCGCATGGCTCACAGGTGGCTTGCGGGTCGTCGATCTCGCTGCCGAAGACGGTGCCATCGAGGTCGGTTTGTTTCTTCCGCCCGCCGAAATCGATCCGTACGGCGTGTTCGTGTCACCGAACGGTCTCATCAAGCTCCCCTTGGCGTCCTCGGTGCACGTGAGCGACGACTACGTCTACGTATCGGATGTCAACACGGGCCTCTGGATCATGCGCATGGCCGACGCACCCTTGAGCGTCGAGTAGGCCCCAGTCGATCGCACGGTCAATGCGGTCAAGGGGGTGGCTACCAAGCACTCGCAGGTCCTGTCAGAACCGGTGCGCACGTTCTCGATCAGCTGACCGCGCTGCTGGGTGGGATGGCCTCACGCTGGGCGTCGGTATCCTTAGCCTGCTAACCGATCGAAGAGGAGCGCCCCGTGCCGTCCGAAGCCGACTACCGCCTGCCCCGCACCGTCATCCCGAGTCACTACGAACTGACGCTGACACCCGACCTCTTTGCAGCGACTTTCGGTGGTCACGTGATCGTGGATGTCGAGGTGATGGAACCCGTGACCAATATCGTCCTCAACACGGCGGAGCTGACACTTGGTGACGTCGCTCTAGTCAGCGACGGCGGGCAGCGTCTCAGCGCGACCGTTGAGACCGACGAGGAATCCGAGCGGTCGACGCTCATTCTCGACGGCACGGCTGATGCAGGCTCTTGGAGGCTCGACATCGCGTTCGACGGGATCCTGAACGACGACCTCCGCGGCTTCTACCGGTCGGTCTACACGGATCCGAACGGGGTCAAGAAGACGATCGCGACCACCCAGTTCGAGGCGACGGAGGCCCGGCGCGCATTCCCGTGCTGGGACGAACCCGATCTCAAGGCGACCTTCGGCGTCACGCTGATCGTCGACGACGGTCTGACGGCAATCTCGAATGCCGCCGAGGCCGAACGAATCGAGATCGGCGATGGAAAGGTCAAGGTCCGGTTCGAAGACACCATCAGGATGTCGACCTACCTGGTGGCGTTCATCGTCGGAGAACTCGAGATCTCCGATCCGGTCGACGTCGACGGCACGCCGCTGCGCATCGCGTACCCGGCAGGCAAGGGGAACCTCATCGACTTCGCGCTCGACGTGGCAGCGCACTCCCTGCGGTACTACGCCGACTACTACGACATACCGTATCCCGGCGGCAAGATGGACAAGATCGCCATCCCCGACTTCGCGTGGGGTGCAATGGAGAACATGGGTGCGGTGACGTACCGCGAGACGGCGTTGCTCGTCGACGTCCGCAAGGCGACCCAGAATGAGATGATGAGGGTTGCCGAGGTCATCGCGCACGAGATCGCGCACATGTGGTTCGGCGACCTCGTGACGATGAAGTGGTGGAACGGGATCTGGCTCAACGAGGCGTTCGCCACGTTCGCAGCGATGAAGTGCATCGACGCCTATCGGCCTGACTGGAAGGTCTGGCTCACGTTCTCATCCGAACGGGTCCACTCGATGGAGACAGACGCGCTCGCAGCGACGCGGCCGATCGAATTCCCGGTCGGATCACCCGAAGAGGCGAACGCCATGTTCGACTCGCTGACCTACGAGAAGGGCGCTTCGGTGCTCCGGATGCTCGAGTTGTACCTGGGCGAAGAAGCGTTCCGCCTGGGCGTGAGCAACTACCTGAAGGATCACGCATACGGGAACACGGACGGCGGTGACCTCTGGTCGGCGCTCGCGGCTGCATCGGGCGAACCGGTCAAGGAGATCATGGACACGTGGATCTTCCAGGGCGGCTTCCCGCGGGTCAGCGTCGAGGGCAACCCGGGGGAGTACACGCTGACCCAGCAGCAATTCCGGTACTTCGGTGACGGGGATCAGCAGTGGAAGCTGCCGGTTCTGGTTCGGTCGTCGACAGGTGAGGAGCGCTTGCTGCTCTCTGACGACCAGGTCACGGTGGAGGCTGGAGACGATCTGATCGTCAACGCGGGCGCCGGCGGGTTCTACCGCGTCCTGTACTCGCCGGAACTGAGAGAGGCCCTGCGTCAGCGGCTGCCGTCGCTCACCAGCGAGGAGCGCTACGCGACGGTATCGGACGTGTGGGCGGACGTCCTCAAGGGCGGATCAGCGGCTGCTGACTATCTGGCGCTTGTCGGTGAGCTCGGCGAAGAGGCCGAGGTCGACGTCTGGCAACTGATCCTCGGCGGTCTTGGGGAACTCGATCGGGTGGTGGCAGAGGACACCCGGCCGGCGCTCCAGGCGTACGTGCGGGGTCTCGTGGCGGGCAAGGCTGGGGAGATGGGCTGGAGTCCCGCCGAAGGGGAGGACGACCGAAGCCGGAAGCTCCGCGGAACGCTGATCATCGCGCTTGGCAATCTCGGCGACGATGAGGACACTCAGAACCGCGCCAGAGCCGTCTTCGAAGAGGTCCAGGAAGGCGAGCCGATCGACGCGGAGGTCGCGGATGCGGCCCTGAGCGTCGTCGCGGCCAACGGCGACTTCTCAGACTTCAAGCGCTTCCTGGCGATATCGGATGCGTCAGACACACCGCAGGAGGTCGTGAAGTACATCCGGGCAGCGGCCGTGGTGCCGGACGCGGCGGGCGCCGAGGAGCTCTTCCAGATGGTGCTCGATGGCCGGATCCGGCGACAGGACTCCTTCTGGGTCGTCGCAGTCATGCTCGGCCAGCGCACGAACGGCCCCCGGGTCTGGGAGCTGATCAAGGAGAACTGGGACGCCCTGCTCGAACAGATCCCGCCGGCGACCGGGAGACGGATCCTCGATCTGCTGCCGAATCGGTCGGAGCCCGACGTCGCGGCAGACATGGAGGCGTGGCTGGCCGATCATCCGATCAAGGGTGGCGAGAAGTACGCCGACCAGCAGCTCGAGAAGTTGAGGGTGCGGGTGGGCCTTCGCGAACGCGAAGCGAATCGCCTCGCCGACGCCCTCTAACGCTGCGAACCCAGGGTTCTCCACATCGTATGTGACGCCGACAGCCCGCGGAATGGAAGGCCACAACGGCCCGGTTCATTCTGTGGGCTGTCGGCGCCAAATAGAAAGCGGAGAACCCTGGGTTCGCATTAGGTGGGGCGGGTAGGCTGGTCCCGCGAGGCTCGATCGTGACGAGAGGAGCTGGGTAATGGTCGTCATCGTCGATGGATCCCCGCTCACCATCGACGACGTCGTTGCCGTCGCATATCGCGCGGCCTCCGTCGAGATCGGCCCGAATCTCTCCGAGAGGATGGCTCCGGCCCGCAACCTCGTCGAGTGGATCGTCGCCAACGAAGAAGTGGCCTACGGCATCACGACCGGCTTTGGAGCCCTCTCGTCCACGCGCATTCCGGCCGACCAGGTCAGCGAACTGCAGTACGACCTCGTCCGGAGCCACGCATCCGGCGTCGGCGACCTTCTCGATCGCCCGGCGGTCCGGGCCATGCTGCTGCTGCGCGCCAGGACTCTCGCCCAGGGCTACTCGGGGGTCCGCCCCGCCATCGTCGGCCGCCTCATCGAGTTCCTCCGGAGAGATCTGCTGCCGGCCGTCCCCGACCGGGGTTCGGTAGGGGCATCCGGGGACCTCGCGCCGTTCGCGCACCTCGCCCTACCACTCATCGGCGAAGGGTTCTTCCTGGTCGATGGTGAACGAGTTGCGGCCGCCGACGTGCTCGGTGCCGAAGGTCTGGAGCCGATCCGGCTTCAGCCGAAGGAGGGATTGAGTCTGCTCAACGGGACCGAGGGGATGCTCGCCCAGGGCTGTCTCGCGGTGCACGCGGCGCGGCTCCTCGCCGATGCGGCAGACGCCGCATGTGCGCTCTCGGTCGAGGCGCTGATGGGCTCGAGCCGGCCGTTCCAGAGCCGCGTTCAGCAATTGCGCCCTCACCCCGGGCAGATCCACTCGGCCGCCGTCATTTCCCGCCTTCTCGACGGTTCGTCGATCGGAGCGAGCCATCGCGATGACTTCTCCCACCGCGTTCAAGATGCCTACAGCCTGCGGTGCGCACCCCAGGTACACGGGTCGGTGCGAGATACCATCGACCATGCCGCCGCGGTCTTCGAACGCGAACTCGGCTCGGTAGTGGACAACCCCATCATCTTCGCCGACGACGGAGACGTGATCTCGGCCGGCAACTTCCACGGCCAACCGCTGGCCTTCGCCCTCGACTTCCTGGCCATCGCGGTCACCGAACTCGGCTCGATCTCCGAACGGAGGACGGACCGGATCCTCGACCCCGAGCGGTCGTACGGCCTGTCGCCGTTCCTGGCGACACGGCCGGGGGTCGACTCCGGGTACATGCTCGCCCAGTACACCGCGGCGGCGCTCGTCGCGGAGAACCGTGTCCTGTCCCACCCGGCATCGGTCGAATCCATCCCAACGTCCGGGTCCCAGGAGGATCATGTCTCGATGGGTTGGGGTGCCGCCATGAAACTGCGGGACGTCTTGCGCAACACGGCGTATGTGATTGGTGTGGAATTGGTCTGCGCCGCCCAGGGGTGTGAGCAGCGAAGCCCCCTCGAGCCGGCACCGGGCACTGCGGCTGTCCTCGATGCGGTGCGCACGGTGGTACCGCCGCTCGTGGCCGACCGGCCGGTCGGCGTCGACATCGAAGCAGCCACGCAACTCATCAAGGATGGCGGGATCACGGTCGCGATTGAATGGAGGGAGTGATGGCGCGAACGATCAGGGCTCCGCACGGGACCGAACTGTCGACGAAGGGCTGGCTGCAGGAGGCCGCCCTCCGGATGCTCATGAACAACCTCGATCCGGACGTCGCAGAGAACCCGGACGAACTCGTCGTCTACGGCGGACGAGGCAAGGCTGCCCGGTCATGGGAGGCGTACGAAGCGATCGTTCGGACGCTGCGCGGACTCGAAAACGACGAGACCATGCTCGTGCAGTCAGGCAAGCCGGTCGGGGTGTTCCGCACGCACGAGATGGCACCACGGGTCCTGATCGCGAACAGCCTTCTCGTCCCCGACTGGGCAACCTGGGAGACGTTCTGGGATCTCGAGGCCAAGGGCCTGATGATGTACGGCCAGATGACCGCCGGCTCGTGGATCTACATCGGGACACAGGGCATCCTCCAGGGCACGTATCAGACGTTCGTTGCGATC
This sequence comes from uncultured Actinomycetota bacterium, assembly GCA_963700375.1. Lineage (GTDB taxonomy): Bacteria > Actinomycetota > Acidimicrobiia > Spongiisociales > UBA5794 > JAHEEL01. The sequence goes on along the minus strand of CAVOXF010000006.1, from coordinate 516,490 downwards.
GCCGAGCAGCGATTTGGTGGCAGCCTCAAGGGAACGCTGACCCTCACCGCCGGCCTGGGAGGGATGGGCGGGGCGCAACCGCTGGCGATCACGATGAATGACGGTGTCGCGCTGTGCGTCGAGGTTGATCCGGAGCGGATCGGCCGGCGTATCGAGCACCGCTACCTCGACGAACACGCCGACTCGCTCGACGATGCCGTTGACCGTGTCCTGGCAGCCCGGTCCGAAGGGCGCCCCCTCTCCGTCGGCCTGGTCGGCAACGCGGCGGAGGTCTTCCCGGAGCTGCTCCGTCGCGGCGTCGAGATCGACATCGTGACCGACCAGACTTCAGCCCACGATCCGCTGAACGGCTACGTTCCCGCAGGCTTCACCCTCGCCGAGGCCACCGCTCTCAGGACCGGCAACCCCGATGCCTATGTCGCGGCGGCACGAGAGTCGATGGCCGTGCAATGCGCCGCCATGGTTGGGTTTCTCGAGAGCGGGGCTGAGGTCTTCGACTACGGAAACAACCTCCGCGGTGAGGCCGTGCTCGGGGGATTCGCGAACGCGTTCGCCTACCCGGGGTTCGTCCCCGCCTACATCAGGGACCTGTTCTGCGAAGGCATCGGTCCGTTCCGATGGGCCGCGCTCTCCGGCGATCCGGCCGACATCAAGGCGACCGACGATGCCGTTCGGGTGCTCTTTCCCGAGCATCGGGCGCTCCACCGGTGGCTGGATCTGGCCGAAGAGCGGGTGCAATTCCAAGGCCTGCCGGCCAGGATCCTCTGGCTGGGCTACGGCGAGCGGGACCGTGCGGGCGAGGCATTCAACGAACTGGTCGCCGCCGGCGATGTGCGGGCTCCGATCGTCATCGGGCGAGACCACCTCGATTCGGGTTCGGTGGCGTCGCCGTATCGAGAGACCGAGGCGATGCTCGATGGCTCGGACGCCGTTGCGGACTGGCCGATCCTCAATGCGCTCCTGAACACGGCATCCGGGGCGGCGTGGGTCGCGGTTCATCACGGTGGCGGCGTCGGGATCGGAAAGTCGATCCACGCCGGCGCCCAGGTCGTCGCCGACGGGACGGCGGACGGTGCCAAGCGCCTCAACCGGGTCCTCACGAACGATCCAGGCATGGGCGTGATCAGGCATGTCGACGCGGGATACAAGGGGGCCGAGGCGGTGGCGCGGACGCACGGCGTGAGGATTCCGATGTGGGAATGAGTCGCCGGTTGCCGGTCGCCGGTCGCCAGTTGAGGTCGATTCCGGCTTTGGAGGCTGCGCGGTGAGCGACCTGCTGGTCTTCAACATCGGGGCGTTGGTGACGAACGACGCCGGGCGCGGAGGGTTGCTCGGGGTGGTGGAGAACGCCGCCGTTGCGATCGTTGACGGGTATGTGGCCGGCGTGGGATCGAGTTCCGACATACCGGCGGAATTCGTCGACCTGCCGCGGCTCGATGCAGGGGGAGCGGCGGTGGTCCCTGGGTTCGTGGACCCGCACACCCACCTCATCTTCGCCGGGGACCGAAGCGAGGAGTTCGACCGAAGGCTCCGTGGAGCGTCCTACGAGCAGATCCTCGCCGCCGGTGGCGGCATCCTTTCGACCGTCGGAGCGACCCGGAGCGCGGCCGACGAAGAACTCTTCGAGGCGTCCGCTTCGCGGGCGTGGCGGATGCTCGAGCATGGGACCACCACGGTGGAGGTCAAGTCCGGCTACGGCCTCGATGTCGAGACCGAGGCCCGAATGCTCCGGATTGCCAGCCGCATCGATGATGCGCTCCCGATCGACGTCGTACCGACCTTCCTCGGCGCCCACGTTGTGCCGTCCGAGTACCGCACCGAGCGGGAGGCATACGTCGATCTGGTGTGCGGCCCGATGCTCGATGCCTGTGCTCCGCTCGCCCGGTTCTGCGATGTCTTCTGCGACGAGGCCGCCTTCTCGGTCGGAGAGTCCCGGCGGATCCTTGAAGCAGCCCGCGCCCACGGCCTCGAACTGCGCATCCACGCCGATCAGTTGAGTCGAATCGGTGCTGCGGAACTCGCGTCCGAGGTCATGGCAGCGAGCGCCGATCATCTCGACCACGCCACGGACGAAGACCTCGCGATGATGTGGAAAGCCGGGACTGCCGCCGTGCTTCTCCCTGCGGTGTCGTTCTCGATGCAACTGCCGTATCCGGACGGTCGGCGTATCTGGGATAGCGGCGTCACCGTGGCGCTCGCAACCGACTGCAACCCCGGTACGGCATATGTCGAATCGATGTCGTTTGTGGTTGCCCTGGCCGTCCTGAACATGGGCCTCACCGCCGACGAGGCAACGTGGGCCGCAACCCGCGGCGGCGCGATCTCGCTCGGCCTCCCGGACCGCGGGCGCCTGGTGCCGGACGCCGTCGCCGACCTGGCGATTCTCGACGCGCCGACGCACCTCCACCTGGCGTATCGACCGGACGCGGACATCGTCGCCGCGGTCGTCAAGCGTGGAGAGGTGTTGTGAGCGACTACTTCTCGATTGAGCATCCCATCCGCCTCGCCCATCGCGGAAGCCGGGTGTTGTGGCCCGAGAACACGATGTTCGCGTTTGCGGGTGCCGTCGAGGAACTCGGCTATCACTATCTCGAACTCGATGTGCGTCTGACCGCCGACCGAGTTCCGGTTGTCTTCCACGACGCGACGCTCGATCGGACGACGAGCGGTACCGGCAAGGTCGCCGACTACACCTTCGACGACCTGCAGTCTGTCGACGCTGCATACCACTTCGACCCCGACCACGACTATCCGCTGCGGGGAACCGGGATCGGGATCTCGCCACTCGATGAGCTCTACCGAACGTGGCCCGACGTCCGCCTGAACATCGACCTCAAGGAATCCGGCGAGGAGTGGGCGGTGGCTGAGGTGATCCGTGCCGCCGATGCCGAACACCGGACGCTCGTCGGTTCGTTCTACGATCGGCGCATCTCGCGCTTCCGGAGAATCACCCGGGGGAGCGTCGCGGTCTCGGCCGGACCGACGGCTGCGGCGGCCATGTGGAGCGCCTCGCGCCGCGGGAGGACCGTCCGAAGGAAGGTCCAGGCCTATCAACTGCCGTTCGACTACCGGGGTTTCAAGATCGACGAAAAACTCATCGAATCGATCCACCGCGCCGGGGCCCATATCCACCTCTGGACGGTGAACGAGGCAGCCGACATGCGCCGGTTCCTCGACATGGGCGTCGACGGAATCGTCACCGATCGTCCCGACGTGCTCAACGACGTGATGGGCGTCTGACTTCGACATGAGGAGGGTGGCCGGCGCACTCGGCGAACGACCCGCCGGGTAGGAACGGCGGGCCGACCTACAATGCCGATCCAACCTCCAGGGAGTAGCACCATGAAGACCGCCCTCGTTGTCCTCGACATGCTGAACGACTTCGTCGATGGAACCCTCGCGAACTCCGCGGCGGTTCCGATCATCGATCCCGATCGGTCAACTTGCCGATGCCGCCCGTGGCCGTGACGACTGGGTGGTCGTCTACGCCAACGACGCCCACAAACCGGGCGATGTCGAGTTTGAGGTGTTCGGCGAGCATGCGCTGGCCGGATCCGTCGGCGCGGAAGTCGTTCCAGGGCTGTCGCCGCAGGGGGACGACCTCGTCGTCCCGAAGCGGTTCTACTCGGCGTTCACCGAGACCGACCTCGATGCGACGTGCCGGGTGCACAACATCGGAAAGATGGTGATCGTCGGTCAGCACACGAACTGCTGCTGCCGGCATACGACCTACGACGCATTCCTTCGCGGAATCGAAGTCGCCGTGGTGTCCGATGCGACCTGCATGTTCGCCCCGATGGCAGGCGACCGGTACGACGACGTTCAGACCGAGGCGATCGAGTACCTCGCCACGTTCTACAACTCCCAGGTGGTCGAGACAAGCGACCTCCTCTAGCGGAGCATCGAGCCCCTCGGTCTTCGCCGTGGCGTTGTGCCACTCTCCCACGGCGTGACTTCTGAAGATCCCGTCGTGGCCTATTGGAACGGTCAATCGGCGTCGTTCGACGACGAGCCAGACCACGGCTTGACGGACGGTGACGCCCGCCTGGCCTGGTCGACCCGATTCTCGGACGGGCCGCCAGGAGGGTCCCTGGCCGTCGCAGATCTCGGCTGTGGGACCGGACCGGCGCCCCTCCTGCCGGCGGAGTCCGAACACCGGGTCGTCGGCGTCGATGTGTCTCCCGCCATGATCGAGCGAGCCCGTCACAAGTCCCGCGCTGCCGGTACGTCGATCCGGTTCGAGGTCGGTGATACCTCCGCTCCCGGCCTCGACCCCGGCACCTTCGATGTCGTGGTAGCGCGTCACATCATCTCGGTTCTGCCGGAGCCCGCGTATGCGCGTCGCCGGTGGTCACGCCTTCTCAACGATGGAGGGCGGCTGATTGCCGTGGAGGGACCTTGGGGCGACGCTGGGATCGGGGCACGCGATCTCGGAAGCCTCCTTGCCCCCTTGTTCCGCGTGGTCGACCATCATCCCTCGTCGGACGACGCTCACTCTGGGGGCGACCGGTCTCCGATGGGCGCTACGCCATCGTCGCAACGTCGCCAGCGAGGTCCGGGGACGCCGGGCAGAACTTGGGGGCGCACCGCACGACGGGGGGGTAGCGTGTGATCCATGTTGTCGACTCCAACCACACGACGATGAGCGAGGCAATCGGCCGGATCGTGCGACTGCAGGTCCATGCCGAACCCCTCAAGCGGGACGGCGCGTACGTCCCCGATCCCCTCGTGTCGGTTGACCGGGCTGCGATCAATGCCGACGGCATGCTCGGCTGGGACGGCACCGGGTGGGTCGTCGACACGCATCACCGGGCACATCCGAGGGCCAAGGGCGGAGGCAACCGGGCCCTGTCGATCGGCTTCACGGGCCACTACGCCGCGATGTCTGAACGATTTGATTCCGTACCACTTGGCATTGCAGGCGAGAACATCATCGTCGAAGGGCCGGCGATCACCGCGAGCGAGATCATCGATGGTGTCGTGGTTCGCCGCAGCGACGGGAGCGAAACCTTCCTGCGCACCCCGAAGCCTGCGATCGCCTGCGCCGGATTCACCTCGTTCCTGCTCGGATCCGATGAACTGCTCGAGCGTGAAGACATCGCCGACCACCTGTCATTCCTGTCGACCGGCACCCGCGGGTTCATCCTGTCCGTTGATCACCTCGATCGCCCCGTCGAGATCAGCGTCGGTGACGAGGTTCTCAGAAGCTGAACGGGATGCCGTTCAGCAGCACCAACTCCTCGATGACCTTGTCCCGGGCGTCGTCGAACGAGAGACCTGATTGCTCGCGCATCGGTATGCCGCGTTCCTGAAGGTACACGCGAAAGCCGTGCTCATCCTCGAGGATATAGAGACCGTCGCGCGGCCCGACGCGGCTGAGGCCGAGTGCCAGCAGCGTCTCGCGATTCGGTATTTCGGAGACGATGTCGACTTGTTCGAGGTTGAAGGCCTCGGCGAAATCCGCGGCGGTTGTGGCACGGCGACCCAGCACCGCCGAGGCCATCTTCCTGGCCTTCCGCTGCAGGATCGCCTGGGCCTGCTCCTGACGGGTTGGTTTGCTCATCGGGGACACACGCCAGTTCGCTCCGAGCACCAGGTAGGCGACACCCGGCGCTTCGGAGAGGTCACAGCTTCGGCTTCCAGTCCGGCCGCGATGCTTCGAAGCTCTCGATCTCGCCGGCGTGTTCGAGGGTCAGCGCGATGTGATCGAGCCCATTGAGGAGGCGGTGCTTGATCGATGGATCGATCTCGAACGTCGCACGGAAATCGCCGCTCGCAACGGTCTGGGCAGGTAGGTCGATCGTGATGTCGTTCGCCGGATTCTCGGCGAGAGCGGTGAGATCAGCCACCTCGCCGTCAGTGAGGGCGACGGGGAGTAGTCCCACGTTGTAGGAGTTCCCGCGAAAGATGTCGGCGAAGGACGGGGCGATGATCGCCCGAAACCCGCGGTCTTCGAGCGCCCACGGCGCATGTTCGCGTGACGAACCCGAACCGAAGTTCGGACCCGAGACCAGCACGACGGCGCCACGGTATTCCGGGCGGTTGAGAATGAAGTTCGGATCCAGTTCGCCTTCGGCATCCTGCGCCCAATCCCAGAAGAGGAAAGGGCCGAATCCGGATCGTTCGACCCGCTTGAGGAACTGCTTGGGGATGATCTGGTCGGTATCGACGTTGGCCCGCGGGAGCGGGGCCATCTGGCCGGTGATGACGGTGACGGGCTGCATCAGGACCACTCCCGGATATCGACGAAATGGCCTTCGATCGCCGCCGCCGCTGCCATAGCAGGGCTGACGAGGTGCGTTCGGCCGTCGCGGCCCTGGCGACCTTCGAAGTTGCGGTTCGATGTCGAGGCGCAACGCTCTCCCGGCTGAAGAACGTCCGGATTCATGGCGAGGCACATCGAGCATCCGGCGTCCCGCCACTCGAACCCGGCATCGATGAAGATCCGGTCGAGACCTTCCTCCTCTGCCTGGAGCTTCACGAGGCCGGACCCGGGGACGACCATCGCTCGAACACCTTCGGCAACCTGCTTCCCCACCACGACGGCGGACGCAGCGCGAAGGTCTTCGATCCTGGCGTTGGTGCACGAACCGAGGAACACGACGTCGATGTCGATCGCCGTAATTGGTGTCCCGGCTTCGAGGTCCATGTAGGCGAGGGCGCGTTCGGCGGCATCCCGGTCGAGTGGATCATCGAACGATTCCGGGTCGGGGACCATCGCTCCGACGGGGACGGTCTGCGACGGGTTCGTACCCCACGAGACGTACGGCGTGAGGTCGGCAGCGTCGATGATGACCTCGGTATCGAACCGCGCTCCCGGGTCTGACGAGAGCGTCCGCCAGTAGGCGAGCGCCTCGTCCCATTCGGCGCCGGACGGCGCGTACGGACGGCCCTTCAGGTAGGCAAACGTGGTCTCGTCCGGTGCGACCAGGCCCGCACGAGCGCCGGCTTCGATGGACATGTTGCAGACGGTCATCCGCCCTTCCATTGACATGTTCTCGAACACCGACCCGCGGTATTCGATGACGTGTCCGCCGCCGCCGTTGAACCCGATGCGGGCGATGATGCCGAGGATGACGTCCTTGGGCGTGACGCCCGGACCGAGGTCGCCTTCGACGGTGATCGACATCGACTTCGGCTTCCGCTGCGGCAGCGTCTGGGTTGCCAGTACATGCTCGACTTCGGAGGTGCCGATCCCGAACGCGAGGGCGCCGAAAGCCCCATGGGTCGCGGTATGCGAGTCACCGCAGACGATGGTTGCGCCGGGTTGGGTGAGGCCTTGTTCCGGGCCGATGACATGGACGATGCCGGAACGGGGATCGTTGATGTCGAACAGCGTCACGCCGGCGTGTTCGCAGTTGGCGATCAGCGTGTCGATCTGCTTCTTGGACAATGGATCGAGGATGCCGAGCCTGCGATCTGCGGTCGGGACACCGTGGTCGATGGTGGCGAGGGTGAGGTCGGGCCGATGCACCGGGCGGCCGGACATCTCGAGAGCTTCGAAGGCCTGCGGGGACGTGACTTCATGGACCAGGTGGAGGTCGACGAAGAGGAGATCGGTGCCGTCGTCCTCGGTCCGCACGACATGGTCGTCCCAGATCTTCTCATAGAGGGTACGCGGGGTGTTCATGGTTCGGCGCAGATTAGGGAGGGCAGCGATGCTGACGGACGCCCACCTCGATCTGTCGGCACCAAGCCAAGGGGAAAGCCGGCGCGTCCCATAGCCGTCGTCTCGGGAGCCGACCCCGGTACGCTCATCCCGATGCCGATGCTCCTTGCCGTCTTGCTGTCCGTTGTGCTCACTGCCCCGTTCGGGGAGGCCGAGGCGCGCGCTCTCGAGGTCGATGCGGGAATGACGATCGAGGTCTCGGTCGCTGTCGACAGTGGTCGGTCCGCGGTCCTGGCACGGACGGTCGCGTTTGCCGGAGAACTGCCGCCGGTCGCGCTCATCGACCAGGGCGACGGTCGGTGGGTCGGCATCTTTCGCCTCTCCGGACGCGAAGATGTGCAGGTTGCATTCGAGGCCATCAAACCCGACGGTTCCAGCGATATCTCCGAACTCTCGACGCTCACCGAGCTCGGCGTCGATCCTGCGGTGGTCTCGCCGACCCGCCCCACGGTTCCACCCGCACCGGAACCCGGCCCCGACTGGTGGCTGCTCGGGGGGATCGCGGCGGGAGTCGCCGCGCTCGGCCTGCTGATCTGGTGGGTGCTCTCCGGGTCGGTCGACAGACGTTCCGACGACCCCGACCACGTGCCGGACGCAGCTCAAACCGACGAAGACACCTAGGAGCGCGAACGGCGCTTGAGCAGAGCGACGGCTGCCACGAGGGCAGCGGCCGACAGGGCGACGGCGGCGCCGGTGAGCGGCGACGGTCGCGGGATGGTGGGACCGACGCTGACCGGTCGCTGGAACTCGAGCATCGGCCATTCCCGTTCCTCGGCGATGGCTCGCAGGTCCTTTTCGGGATTCACCACAACGGGATTGCCGACCGCCTCGAGCATCGGAAGGTCCGTGATGGAGTCGGAGTATGCAAACGAGCCCTCGAGGTCGATATCGGAGGTTCTGGCCAGTTCCCGCATGGCGTCGGCCTTGCCGGGTCCCATCGCATACACGTCGACTTCCGGCAGATACCGCCCCTGGCTGTCCGTCTTGACCTTGGTCGCGATGACCTCGTTCACTCCGAGGTACTCAGAGATGGGCCGGACGATCTCCTCCGGGCTTGCCGAGATGATGATGACGCGGCGCCCCCGCCTCGCGTGCTCGTCGATGAGGAACAACGCCTCGGCGTACACAAGGGGTTCGGCCACATCGGCGAGGGTCTCGCGGACGAGCTGTTCGATCTCGTCCCGCTGCCAACCGGCAATGAGGTGGAGCAGCTCGTCGCGGGCCCTGGCGAGCTGGTCTTCGTCGGCCCCGAAGAGCAGGTAGAACACCTGGGCGAGCCCCATGCGCGCGAGGGCCTTGCGCCCGAGGAACCCCGCTTTGTAGAGCGGCTTTCCGAACGCAAGCGTCGAAGACTTCGCGATTACCGTCTTGTCGAGATCGAAGAAGGCTGCCTGTTGCATCAAGATCGAGTGTATCGGCAGAACGCGGGGGCAACGTGACCGGCAATCGAAGGCCTTGAAACACCTTGCGCTGGCGGCATACGGTGCCCGAAGTTGTCACCTGGAGTTGGGAATGCCGGTGCTTGCCATCTGGTCGCCGGAGGACGAGGTTCTCGGCGCCGTCGCACCGCTCGCTCTCGGCGCGGCCGCCGGTACGGCGCTGGTCGTCGATCTCGACCCTCATGGCCCGCAGTATCCCGGCGAGGTGACACTCGCCGGTCTTGTCGGAGACGGCCCAACGAAGGCCGACCTCACACCGCAGCACCGGGGCGTGGCGATTGTGCGCAACGGCGGTGTCGAACCCCACGACGCAGAAGATGTCCTTCGGGCGCTCGTCGACGGGTGGCCCGCGGTGGTGTTTCGGCTGCCCTCGGATCACGTCGGAGACGGGAGCGCCATTCCCGTGGTACCGCTCGCCCCGGGGCGGCTGTTGAGGCGATTTCCGGGTCCGGCGATCTATCAGCGCTCAGCATGGCGTGTTCGGGTTCCTGCCGAAGGTGTGGTGCTGCCCCGCCCGGCGTCTGGCACGATCGGAGCCCTTCTCGTCGGCCGCGCCCCTCATCCGCACGATCGCTGGATCCGCGCGTGGCGGAAGGTATGGAGCCACTCATGGGTGTAACCGACCGGATCGTCCGGAGCCTCCTCGAGTCCGATGTGCCACTCGAGCGCGCCGCTCTCGCGGCTGCCGCGACCGCCATCGTCTCAGAGGTGGCGCCGCTCGCGACGGCCGACGAGATCGCCGATGCCGTGGACGCCCTCGCCGGTCTGGGACCGGTCGAGCATTTGCTGCGCGATCCGGATGTGACCGACGTCCTCGTAAACGGCCCGGGCGAGGTCTGGGTCGAGCGACGCGGCCGCCTGGAACTCACCGACGTCACGTTCGTCGATAGCAGGGCCGTCGTTGCTGCGGTCGAACGCGTCATCGCTCCGCTCGGGCTCCGGATCGACCGCGCCAGCCCCGCGGTTGATGCACGCTTGCCCGACGGTTCGCGGCTTCACGCCGTGATTCCACCGGCCTCCGTTGACGGGCCGGTGGTCGCTGTCCGGCGGTTCTCGGAAACGGTGACCGACCTCGGTGCCCTCGTGGCGTGCGGCGGCATCTCCGCGGACGGCGCCGATCTGCTGCGAACCGCCGTCGCGAACCGGATGAATCTGCTGGTTGCCGGAGGCACCGGTGCCGGGAAGACAACCCTGCTGAACGTCCTCTCGAAAGAGATCGATCCGTCCGAACGCACGGTGACGGTCGAGGACGCCGCCGAACTCAAGCTCGAAGGCCACGTCGTGCGTCTCGAAGCGCGCCCGCCCAACGCCGAAGGTGCCGGGGAGATCAGGCTGAGAGCGTTGCTCCGGCATGCGCTTCGCCTGCGCCCCGACCGAATCGTGGTCGGAGAAGTCAGGGGACCGGAAGCCCTCGACATGATCCAGGCCATGAGCACAGGCCACGACGGCTCGATGTCGACGATTCACGCAAACGGACCCGAAGAGGCGCTGTGGAGGCTCGAAAGCCTTGCCGCCACCGCGGACTCGGGCGTATCTGCCGAGACCCTGCGCCGACAAATCCGGTCAGCGGTCGACCTCGTCGTGTTCGTCGCTCGCCGACCCGAGGCCCGCGTCGTAGTGTCGATCTGCAGCGTCGCTCCCGATGGCGTCGAAGAGGTGTACGCATGCTGATCGCGGTCCTCGTCGCCGGCGGCCTTGTGTTCGGCATCCACCCGGCGGTGTTGCTTCTTGCGGTTGTGGCGGCGATCGAACCTCGATTGGTGCTCGCGGGAGCAGCGGTCTGGGCGGTCGTCGCCGCTGGCAGGCGACGACGCTCGCGAATCGCCGCCGACGACGAAGCGACCTACTTCCGCGCGCTCTCGGCCGAACTGAAAGCGGGAGCCTCCCTGCGTGCGGCCCTCGGGGAGGCGGTCGATCGTGTACCGGGCCTCGCGCTCGATCGCGCGGTACGGCTTGCCGAGGCGGGGGCTCCGATGCGTGAAGTCGCCGACGCCGTCGAGGGTGAGTTCCCCGAGAACGGTCGGCTCGCCGCAGCGGCATTCCGGCTGAGCGACTGGTCGGGGGCACAGGTTGCCGGTACCTTCGCCGGCCTGGCCGACAGGGCATCAGCATCCGCCGAGTTGGCGAGGGAGCGCAAGGCGGCCACGGCCCAGGCCCGCATGTCGGCGATCGTGATCGGAACGGCCCCGGTCGCGTTTGCGGCATTGCTGCTCGCAACGGGGCGAGGGCCGAGCTTCATGGCCCACGGGACGATCGGTGTGTTCATCCTCGGGATAGGCCTCGCCTTCGAGGCCGTCGGGCTATTGGCTGTCGCGCTTGTCGTCCGTAGGGCCGACCGATGATGATGCTCGCCGTCGCCGGGCTCGGCACAGCAATCGTTGTCGGGAGATGGAAGCTCGTGGCCGCAGCCGCGTGCTTCTTCCTCCTCTGTGCCGCGCCGCTGCTCGCGGTCGCAGGGTTGCTCGGTCTCGGGATCTGGGGCCTCGTTCGGCTTGTCGCCCGACCGAAGGCCGTGGAGGATGACGATGCCCTGCTCGCCGAGCTCGCGGCGCTCGGCCTCACCGCAGGCCTGACGTTCCCGGCAGCCGTCGAGGCTGCTACCACAGCCGTGCCCGGCGAATCCTCCGCCGAGCTACGTCGCGCGAGCCGAACATACCGAAACGACGATGGATACCTATCGGATGACCCGGGTCTCCTCATCGTCGCCCGCCGCGCACTGTCGACCGGTGCGCCGCTACTTCCCGCGGTATCCGGGTACGCAACGGCGCTTCGCGATGCGGAGCGATCGCGGCGGCTCTTGGCCGCACGTCGCCTGCCGGTGAAGCTGTTGTTCCCGCTTGCCCTTCTGATCCTCCCCGGATTCCTCATTCTCACCGTCGGTCCGGCGCTTCTCGGAAGCCTGGAACGCCTCGGTCTCTGACTTCCCACCGCTCCGGCCGGACGCCGGTCATTGAAAGGAACGAGAATGCATCGACTCTTCACCGACGAACGCGGACAAGCCACGGCAGAATACGCCCTGGTCATTGTTGCCGCAGCAGCGGTCGCCTTGGCCCTGATCATCTGGGCAACGTCGACCGATCTCCTGCCGTCGTTCTTCAGCGCCGTTCTCCGGAAGGTCACGTCGGCCGCAGAGGGAGCGCCAATCGGGTGAGCGAACGGGGGAGTGCGGTCGTCGAATTCGCCCTCGTGGTTCCTCTGGTGTTGGCCCTCGTCCTCGGCCTCGTCGAGGTCGCGCTGGTGGCCCGGACCCAACTCGAGGTGGTCAACGCTGCTCGCGAGGGTGCGAGAGAGGCTGCGGCCTCTCCCGATCCCGCCGACGCCGTCCGCGCGGCACGCAGCGCTCTCGGTGGTTCTGCCGGTACCGCCCGCATCTCGGTTCGCCGACCCGACGTGGTCGGCGGTCGTGCCGAGGTGCGGGTGACGTTGCCGTATCGAGTCGCCGCACCGCTGTTCGGCGGCGTCGGAGTTGAGATCACGGCCCGCTCAGCAATGCGTGTCGAGCGGTGAGTGAAGAGAGGGGTTCGGCGACCCTCCTTCTCCTCGCCGTCGCCGGCCTCGTGTTGATCCTCACGGTCGGCGTGGCGGATGCCGGGATCGCTTTCGCGGCTCGGCTTCAGGCGGCGGCAGCCGCAGATGCCGCGGCCCTCGCCGCGGCGCCGGTGACGTTTCGACCCTTCGGTGCGGTCGGCTCTTCCACGGACGAGGCGCGTCGCTTCGCCGGTGCGAACGGCGCCGTCCTGGTCTCGTGTCGATGCCCGATCGATCGAAGCTGGCAGTCCCGGGTCGTCGAGGTCGTGGTCGAGCGGCGAGTAGCCCTCCTGGGAATCGGAGCGATCACCGTCCGGGCATCGAGTCGAGCGGAATTCTCCCCGGCAGCATTGATCGAGGAGAGTGGATAGGTCCTACTCACCTACTCACCATCAGCTCGCGGCCCGCGACTGTTCACTCCTCGAGCAGTCCGTCGTCTCCGAGGTCAGCCAGGATCTCATCAAGGCGCGGAGTCAGGCGCACGACCGAGGCCGCTCCGGCCTGTCCGGGCGTGCCCGGAACGACGGAGTTGTTGATCGACGCCGGATCGAGCGCGTGGATCGTGGCGCCGAGTTGGATGAGGTCGGTCGGTGTCAGGCTTGTCCACGTGTGATCCAGAAGAAGCGCAACGATGTTCGGGGTGTCGGCGAGATCGTTCATTTGCAGCAACTGCAGCACGGCCAGCATGACGAGCCCCTGGTTCGCAGAGCGCGTGAGGTCGCCGCCTGGGATCCCTTTGCGCGTCCGCGAGTACTCCAGGGTGCGCTGAGGCGACAGCGTCTGTTCGCCGGCCGGCCACCCTGCCCACCAGGCCTGGGTGGGAATCGCCCGCGGGAGATCGATCGGGAGGTAGCCGACCTGACCCATGAGATCCTCGAAACCCTCGAACCCCGTGACCACATAGCCCTCGACGGGTTGGCCCCACTCGTCGACGAATTGGTCGACCATGGCCTGCGGGCCCCGACCGGACATCAGTGAGGTGAACTTCATCGTACCGTGAGCGGTCGACACCCAACTGTCGCGAGGGAACCCGAGAATCGTGCCCGTTCCCTCGCTTGGGTTCGCGGTCAGGACATGAATGCTGTCGGCGCGGTGCGTTTGCTGATCGGTGCCCACCCTCGCGTCAGACCCGATCACCAGAACCATGCGGGGTTCTTCTCCGTACCACGGGGTGCCGCTCGCAGGCTTGGCACCAACAATCGTCCAGCCGGACCCCTCGTCGGCGGCGAGGAGCAGGTCCCCTGAATCGTTCTGGACGACGGCGATCTCCCCACCTTCGATCGCGGCGCTTGTGGCCGAGGCCGTCACGGTGTCCGGCGTTGCGAGTGGTTGGTCCGCGAGGTGAAGTGCGAGTCCCTCAGGCATTGCTGGCATGTCGTTGCGTGTGTCACGCTGCCACGACAGCAGGGAGGCGACAGACTCCGCGAGGCCGGGAGGAAGGTCCCCCTCGACATCGACATGCCCGAGCGGTTCGGTCGTGGTCGTGGAACTCGACGTTGTCGACGAAGGCGGCAGCGTCGTGGTTGTGGTCGTTGTGGTTGTGGTCGTTGGCGGGTCGGCCGCTTCTGACGTGCCGGACGAGCACGAGGAAGCGATGAGGCTCGCCGCCAGGAGGGCGCTGAGTAGTGGTAGGGATCGTCGCACGGGCGATCATCGTACGGTCGGGTGGCGGCCATGTAGCGGATCTCTGGGTACGGGCAAGGGCAGATTGGGCGCCCGGAGGCGAATCTATAATCCGCGAGCCCTCATTCATCGACATTGGGAGATTCTGTGAGTCAGCCGGAGTTGTGGCTTTACGTTGCCATGTTCATGGGCGTCGCTGCCCTTGTCCTTGCCTTCTTCTACGCTCGCCAAGTGACGTCTGCGGATCCCGGCAATGAGGTCATGGTGGATCTCATGGGCGCCATCCGCAGGGGTTCGATGGCGTTCATGAAGCGCGAGTATCGAGCGGTGGCGGTCTTCGTCGTCATCCTTGCTTCGTTGATCCTGATCTTCCTTCCGTGGGGTCGTCCATGGGGTGCGATCGCATACGTTTTCGGAGCCTTGCTCTCGGCTACCGCCGGCTTCATCGGGATGCGGATCGCCACGGCAGCCAACGCCCGCACCGCCGAAGGTGCTCGGCGCGGTGGTATCAAAGTCGCCCTCCCGATTGCCTTCCGCGGCGGAGCCGTCATGGGATTCACCGTTGCCGGTCTCGGCCTGCTCGGTTTCGCCCTCGGCGTCTGGCTGTTCAAAGAAGTCCTCGACCTCGAGGACTGGGTAGCGGTCGTCACGGCCATTGCCCTTGGCGGATCCTCGATTGCGCTGTTCTCTCGTGTGGGCGGAGGCATCTACACGAAGGCGGCCGATGTCGGCGCCGACCTGGTCGGGAAGGTTGAAGCGGGCATTCCCGAGGACGACCCCCGCAACCCGGCGACCATTGCCGACAATGTAGGCGACAACGTCGGCGACGTGGCAGGAATGGGTGCCGACCTCTTCGAGTCGTACGTCGGGTCACTCGTTGCCCCGATCTCGTTCGCCGTCCTGGTGTTCGGCATTGCCGGCGAAGCCTTCACGATGCAGGCAGTCTTCTACCCGCTGATGATTGCGTCGATCGGGATGCTTGCGTCGATCATCGGTTCGTTCCTCGTCCGTCCGGGCAAGGCCAGCCTGGCCGCAACCCTCGAACGTGGTACGTGGACCGCTGCGGGACTCACGGTTCTCGGGGTCGGAGCGCTGACCCCCTTGATGTTCAGTGGTGTTGAGGGTGTGAAGAACTACTGGGGATTCTTCCTCGCAGTCCTCGTCGGTCTCGTGATCGGCATCATCATCGGCCGCATCTCGATGTGGTTCACGTCGGACGAGCACAAGGTCGTCAAGGAGATTGCTCGCCAGGCCCAGACCGGACCGGCAACCGTGGTGCTCTCCGGCATCTCCGAAGGCATGAAGTCCGCCGCCTACTCCGTCATCGTGGTCGCCGTCGGCATGGGCGCCGCCTTCTGGGCAGGCGACTGGGCCGTGGACGGCGGCGGCATCTACGGCGTGGCGATTGCGGCGATCGGCGTGTTGGCGACGCTTGGAATCACCGTATCGGTCGACGCCTACGGGCCTATCGCAGACAACGCAGGCGGAATCGCCGAGATGGCACATCTGCCGCCCGAGGTTCGCGAGACGACCGATGCACTCGATTCGCTCGGCAACACCACCGCCGCCATTGCGAAGGGCTTCGCCATCGGTTCTGCGGCCGTCACGGCCCTCGCCTTGTTCTTCACGTTCATCGCGTCGGTCAACGTCGAACTGGCGAAGGAGGGCAAGGACACGATCGAGGCTCTTGACATTCTCAGCATCTGGGTGGTCGTCGGCCTCTTCATCGGCGGGATGTTCCCGTATCTGTTTGCGGCACAGACGATCCAGGCGGTCGGCCGTGCAGCAAACCAGATGATCGAGGAAGTCCGCCGCCAGTTCCGTGAGATCCCCGGACTGCGTGAGGGCCATCCTGATGCGAAACCGGAGTACGAGAAGTGCGTCGACATCTCAACTCGGGCAGCCCTTCGAGAGATGATCCTCCCAGGTGCCCTCGCTGTTGCGCTTCCGCTTATCGTCGGATTCATCAGCATCGAGATGCTCGGTGGCCTGCTCGCTGGGGCGCTGCTGTCCGGGTTCCTGCTCGCCATCTACATGGCGAACGCCGGTGGCGCATGGGACAACGCAAAGAAGTTCATCGAGGCCGGTGCCTTCGGCGGCAAGGGCTCGGACGCGCACAAGGCGGCGGTCGTGGGTGACACGGTCGGTGACCCGTTCAAGGACACGTCTGGACCGGCGATGAACATCGTCATCAAGGTGATGACCATCGTCTCGCTGATCTTCGCCTCGGCATTCGCGTCATACGGACTGTTCTAAGACAATCGACCTTCGGAGCAGTCCGCAGTCCTCGACGGGGCTGCGGACTCCTTCATGTCCGGATCCTTCGTGCGCATCTCGGCTTCGCGTTCGGCCTGATCAAGGAATGTGAACGGACCACCCAACACCGAGAAGAGGGAGGACCCGGGTCGCTCTACCCTACGGACGCAACACGTAGGGGACTCTCTGGCTCGCATCATCACGCTCGTTCGGCACGGCGAAACGGTCAGCAACATCTCAGGGCGGTGGCAAGGCCAGTCCGACTCGCCGTTGAGCGATCGCGGGCAGGCGCAGGTCGAGCGCTTGAGACGTCGCATGATGGACCGTCGGCCGACCCTGCTCATCTCTTCCGACCTCGGCCGCACGCGAACAACCTGTGCTGCGATCGGTGAAGGTGAGCCACTCGCCGAGTGGCGGGAGTATGACCTCGGTGCGTGGGATGGCATGCGCCCCGACGAGATCCGTGCCCGATATCCGGAAGTCGAGAACGAGCGATTTGGCTCCGGCGATTTTCAGCCCATAGGTGGCGAGCGCTTCTCCGACTTCATCGTCCGGGTCAGGGGGGCGTTCGACAGGCTCGCTGCGCGGGTCGACGACGGCGAGGAGGCGATCGCGGTGACGCACGGCGGCGTGATTCAGACGATCGTTGGATCACTGGTCGGCGCTGTGGACCAGTCCGCGATGCTGGTTCCCTCGAACACGTCCGTGACGACGATTCGCATCGACGGCGACCGAACGGCGGTGTTCTCCTACAACGACGACCTCCACCTCAACGGCGATGCCTCTCGCCCGGGTGGCACCCGGCTGCGGTTGATTCGACACGGGGAGACGGAAGCGAACCTGGAGCACCGATGGTGGGGGAGGGGCGAGTCGCCGCTCTCACCCACCGGCCGGCGCCAGGCTGCGGCCCTCGCCGAAGCCGGAATGACGCTCGACGCCGTCGTGTCGTCGCCTTCGAGCAGGGCGAAAGAGACGGCGAGCGCGGTAGCGACAAGAAACGATGTACCGATCCGGACCGTCGACGGCCTCGTTGAACTGCACTTCGGCGAGTGGGAGGGCCTGACTGGGGCCGAAGCGCAAGCCGAGGACCCTGAAGCCTTCCGCCGCATCTTCGCAGAAGGACGCGACGAGCCTCGCGGCCGCACCGGCGAACGATTCGCCGACGCGGGGGAGCGGTTCGCGAAGGCGGCTGCCGCTGTTGCCGAGAACGAGTCGGGCACGGTTGGCGTGTTCACGCACGGCGGCGTGACGCGGGCCTACATCGCCGGTATGCTCGGGATCCCGTTTGCGAACCGGGACGTGTTTCCCATTCCCCGAAACACCGCCCACTGCGAAATCATCTACGCCGCCGACGGTCCGCGCATGTCGTCGTACAACGTTGCAGCCCACCTTGGAGATTGACGATGCGTCTCCTCCTCATCACCAACGACTATCCGCCGAAACCAGGCGGGATTCAGCAGTATCTCGGCAACATCATCGACGCATATCCGGACGAATGGCACGTCATCGCACCGGCGGACGGGGCCGCTGTGCCGCACGATCGCATCAGCCGCAACCCGTCGACGTTCATGTGGCCGACTCCACAGGTTGCGGCATGGGTCGAAGCCAGGGCCGTTGCGTTCGATCCGGACGTCATCCTGTTCGGCGCCCCGCACCCGCTGCCGTTCCTCGGTCCGGCACTGCGCGAGCGGCTCGGTGTCCCGTTCGGTGTCCTCAGCCACGGGGCAGAAGTGACGCTCCCCGCAGCAGTACCGGGTACCCGCCAGGTGATCGCCAAGGCGCTGCGCGACGCCGACGTGCGATTTGCCGTGAGCCGATTCACCGCAGACCGCGTTCGCCGATTGACCGGAGAAGACGTCGTGTTCGTCGGAGCGGGGGTCGACGTCGAGACGTTCACTCCGCCGCCGAACGGCGGCAACGAGATCCCGGTTGTTGGATGTGTATCCAGGTTCGTACCCCGCAAGGGTCAGCACCGGCTGATACAGGCGGCATCGCGACTCGGCCGCCCGGTCGAAGTGCTGCTCGTGGGGAAGGGACGTACGGAAGCGAGTCTTCGGAAGCTCGCCGACAAGCTCGGGGTGCGAACCCGATTCGCCGTCGACGTTCCGTGGTCCGACCTTCCCGACCTGTACCGCCAGATGGACGTGTTCTGCATGCCATGCAGTTCTCGGTGGGGTGGGCTCGAGGTCGAGGGCCTTGGTCTCGTATTCTTGGAAGCCGCAGCAACCGGCCTCCCCGTTCTCGCCGGCGACTCCGGTGGCTCGCCGGAAACGGTGATCCCCGGTGAGACCGGATACGTCATCCACTCGACGGATGACATCGTTGAAGGCCTCGAATCGCTGCTCGCCGACCCGGACGGCGCCGCGGCGATGGGGTTGGCCGGGAGGCGGTTCGTCGAGGACGTCTTCACCTGGCCGAAGGTCGTCGAACGATTCCGGGAAGGGTTCGCTCGATAGCCTTCAGTCGCGACCTGAAACGCCATTGTCTTGACAAAGGGGCCATACTCCCGCATCGTTGAGCCCCGTTCCCAACAGATTGTGTGCTGTTCACCCATGCCCAAACACCTCGTCATCGTCGAATCGCCGGCGAAAGCCAAGACGATCGGCCGCTACCTCGGCGACGATTTCATCGTCGAATCCTCGGTCGGTCACATTCGCGATATCCCGACGAAGGTCGGCGAGGTGTCCGAAGCGAAGAAGAAGCTTTGGAGGGAGACCCGCTTCGGTGTGGACATCGAGAACGGTTTCAAGCCGATGTATGTGGTCACACCGAACTCCAAGAACCAGGTGTCCGTGCTCCGAAAGGCACTGACGGGTTGCGACTCGCTCTACCTTGCTACGGATGAGGATCGCGAAGGTGAGGCGATTGCCTGGCATCTCCTGGAAGTCCTGAAGCCGAAGGTGCCGGTGCACCGGATGGTGTTCCACGAGATCACAGCTGAGGCGATCCGGGAGGCTGTGGATCATCCCAGAGAACTCGACACGCAGGTCGTCGCGGCGCAAGAAGCGCGCCGCGTCCTTGACCGCCTGTTCGGATACGAGGTGTCGCCGGTGCTGTGGCGCAAGGTCCAGCGCGGCCTCTCGGCCGGCCGAGTGCAGTCCCCGGCGACCCGTATCATCGTGGACCGCGAACGCGAACGCATGGCGTTCGTCGCAGCCGCCTACTCGGGCGTCACAGGCACGTTCGCCCCGCGAGATGACGACACGCCCTTCGAGGCCAAGTTGGTGACCGTCGGCGGTGACCGCGTCGCCGCCGGGTCCGACTTCGACGAGGCAGGCGGGCACCGCACCGACCGTCTCGTCCTCGACTCGGAGACGGCCACGAGCCTCGCCGACGAACTCGTCGACGCCGACTTCAGCGTGACGTCGGTCGAACGAAAGCCCTACACCCGACGTCCGTACGCGCCGTTTCGCACCGCCACCCTTCAGCAGGAAGCCGGCCGGAAGCTCCGGTTCGGAGCGCGGCGGACGATGTCGGCCGCCCAACGCCTATACGAGGGTGGATTCATCACCTACATGCGAACCGACTCGACGAACCTCTCCGGTACGGCACTCGATGCCGCCCGGTCACTCGTCGCCGGGCGGTTCGGCGAGGAATACCTCCCGGACGCTCCGCGGTTCTACGGCAAGAAGGCCAAGGGAGCCCAAGAAGCGCACGAGGCGATCCGTCCAGCCGGGGAGCACTTCCAGGACCCCAAGACAGTTGCCAATTCGTTCCGCCCGACATCCGACGAAGCTCGGCTGTACGACCTGATCTGGAAGCGGACCGTGGCCAGTCAGATGAAGGACGCCGAGGGAGAGAGCCTTCAGGTGCGGCTCTCCGGCACCGGACCGGCGAGCGGCCGAGTGTGCGAGTTCTCAGCGACCGGCCGAACCATCCTGTTTGCCGGGTTCCTGAAGGCGTACGTCGAGGACATCGACGATCCGGACGCCGACCGTGACGACCAGGAATCGCCCCTGCCGGTCGTGGCCGAAGGTCAGGACCTGGCCGCGGTCGCGATGGGGGCGACGCACCACGAGACCAAACCCCCCGCCCGCTACACCGAGGCCAGCCTGGTGAAGCGACTGGAGGAACTCGGGATCGGAAGGCCCTCGACCTATGCCTCGATCATCTCGACGATCCAGGATCGTGACTACGTCACGAAGCAAGGCACGGCGCTCGTTCCGACGCTCAAGGCGTTCGCGGTCGTTGGTCTGCTCGAGGAGCATTTCGGTGACTACGTCGACTACGACTTCACAGCAGTGATGGAGGAGGACCTCGACAAGATTGCCACCGGCGAGGCGAAGATGGTTCCGTATCTCGACCGCTTCTACTTCGGTAGCGAGGGCCACCCCGGTCTCAAGGCACTTGTGTCGGACGACGCCCTCGAACGTATCGACCCTCGCGAGGTCAACGCCTTCCCGATCGGCGAGGCTGTGGACGGAGAGCCCATCGTGGCGCGGCTCGGCCAATTCGGACCCTACGTCGTCCACGGGGACGAGCGGGCATCGATCCCCGAGGATCTGGCGCTCGAGGACTTGACCGTCGAACGGGCGACCGAGTTGCTCGAAGCGCCTTCCGGGGACCGGTCGCTGGGGGAGGACCCCGAGACCGGTCTGACCGTGCTCGCCAAGGCGGGGCGGTTCGGGCCATACGTGCAACTCGGAGAGCGCGACCCTGACTCCAAGGAGAAGCCCAGGACGGCATCGCTCTTCAAGCGTATGTCGCTCGAATCGGTGACGCTCGACGAGGCCCTGCTTCTCCTCACGCAGCCGAGAACGATTGGGGACCATCCAGAGGACGGCGCGCCGATCACCGCACAGAACGGCCGCTACGGACCGTATGTGATGTGGAACAAGGAGAGTCGGAGTCTCGAAGACGAGGACCAGATCTTCACCGTCGATCTCGAAGCTGCGCTTGCCCTGCTCGCCCAGCCCAAGAAGGGGCGCGGCCGGACCGCGGCGGCGCCGCTCAAGGAACTCGGGCAGGATCCCAACACGGAGAAGCCGGTGGTGCTGCGAAACGGCCGGTTCGGACCGTATGTGACCGACGGCGAGACCAACGCATCGCTCCGGGTCGCCGATTCGGTCGACACGATCACGCTCGACCGGGCCGTCGAATTGCTGGCTGAACGCAGGGCGAAGGGCCCGGCGCCGAAGCGAGAGCCGAAGCCCAAGGCGAAGGCGAAACCGAGACCGAAGCCGAAACAGGTCTGACTTCGGACCGGCCGTCCCCAACTCTGCGAAACTGTTGGTGTGACGACGAGCATGAGGAACGAGATCACGTGAGCCGTCCCTACATCGCGTTCGAAGGAATCGAGGGCGCAGGCAAGTCGACGGTCGCCGAGCGAGTCGGGGCACGACTCGAGGCAGACGGACATCGCGTGGTGCGCGTCCGCGAACCGGGCGGGACCGCGGTGGGCGAGTCCATTCGCAGCATCCTCCTCAGCCATGATCTTGCACCGGAGCCGTGGACCGAGGCGCTCCTCTTTGCGGCCTCCCGAGCACAACTCGCAGCCGAGATCGTGGGCCCGGAGCTCGACGCTGGCGCCTGGGTCCTCACAGATCGGTCGGTCTACTCATCGCTCGCCTACCAGGGCGCAGGCCGTCGGCTTGGCATAGACGCCGTACGCAGCGTGAACGAGCCGGGATTGCTCGGCGTATGGCCGAGTCTCGTCATCCTGCTCGCGATTGACGCCGGCGAGGGCCTTGCACGGCAGGCCATAGGAGACCGCATTGGGGATGAAGGCCTTCAGTTTCAGCAGGCGGTTGCCGAGGGGTTCGCCGCGATCGCCTCGGCCGAGCCGGAGCGTTTCGTTGTCATCGACGCGAGCGCCCCTCTCGACCTCGTCGTTGACGCCGCATACCGTGAGGTCCGGGGTCGATGGTGAGGCCTTTCGACGGCATCATCGGTCACCGGGGCGTTGTCGACCTCCTGGATCGAGAGATCATCGAGCCCGCCCAGTCGTATCTCTTCGTCGGACCCTCCAACGTCGGCAAGGCGACGATCGCTCGGCGCTTTGCGGCGTCGCTCCTGTGCGGAGATGACGCGGCCTGTTTCGGCCGGGTGATGGCGGGGATTCACCCGGACCTCGTCCTCGTCGAACCGGAAGGCAGAGCCTCGATCACCGTCGACCAGGCACGGCGCGTCGTATCCCAGGCAACGCGAACGCCGCTCGAATCGGATCGGAAGGTGTTCCTCCTCGAAGAGGGAGGGATGCTCAACGACGAAGCCGCGAACGCCCTGCTCAAGACGCTCGAAGAACCGACTCCTGCCACGGTGTTCGTGATCGTCACCGAGACGGAAGATGACTTGCCGGGCACGGTAGCGAGCCGGTGCCGAACGGTCGTCCTCGGACGAGTCTCGGAACTGGAGGTTGCGGAGGGCCTCTTGGCCCTTGGTATCGAGAGGGACCAGGCCCGCGAGGCGGCGAGGATCGCCGGCGGGCGGCCAGGCCTGGCGCTGGCGCTCGCGACCGAGCCGCAGGTGGCCAACTACCGGCGACTGTGGCTCAGCATCCCGATGCGCCTCGGCGAGCATCCGGGCGATGCGTTCCGTCTCGCCGATGAAACGATGGAGTCGGCTGAACCGCTGCTCGCTGCGCTGAAGCTGCGACAGCAGGAAGAGCGAGACGCTCTCGGTGACAACGCCCCAAGATCGCTCAAGGATCGACAGACCCGCGAGTTGAAGCGCGCCACCGACGCGCTGCATACCACGGGACTCGAGATCCTCGCTTCGTTCTATCGGGACGTCGCCGCCGCGCAGTTTGGCAGCCCGGTGCGCAACACCGACATCCCCATCGCTGCTCTGTCGTCGATGACGCCAAGGCGTGCGATTGCAGGAGCCGAGCGGGCGATGGTTGCGATCGAGGCCCTTGGGAGAAACCAGCGCCCTCAACTGGCGTTCGCCAACCTCTTCGCTGAGTTGGCCGGCGATGCCTAGGTTTCGGTACGTCCCGTCGGCGCTCACGACGCGCTTCTTGAACGTCCCGCTGCGCATCCTGGCTCGCAGCCTGCTCGACTTCGACGTCACAGGCACGGAACACATACCGAAGCAGGGACCGGTCGTGGTGGCCTCGAACCACTTCTCGCACATCGATCCACCGCTCGTGGTCAACGCCCTCGGGCGACTCGTGCGCTTCATCGCCGTCGACGAGCTGTTCGGAAACCACCTCGCCTTCGACGTGGTCACGAAGTACTTCGGTGCGATCCCGACCGATCGTGACGGCATTCCGCTGCGAGCGCTCGAAGAGGCCATCGAGTACCTGCGGGCCGGCGGCACGGCAGGTGTCTTCCCCGAGGGGCGAAGGGTCGCCTACTGGCGCGAGACCGAGCCGAAGCGCGGCGCGGCGTGGCTCGCCTGGATGAGTGGAGCGCCGCTTCTGCCGGTGGCGATCCACGGGACCAATCGGGTCCTCGGTCAGACCGAGCGGGGAATCCAGCGGACGGCGGTCCGTGTTTGGATCGACGAGCCGATCATGTGGTCCGACTACGCCGATCACACCGACCCTCTTGGCGCCATGATGACGGCGTGGTACGAGCGCATCGATGCCCACCTCACCCCGTGGTGGCCAGAGGCGTAGAGCGGCGGCTTCCGTCCTCCGCCCATTCATTTCCTGCCCGCCCTTGCTTCTTGCTCTTCCTTCCCCTCAGGGGATGGTGGCAGCGCCGCCAGGCGCTGACGGAAGGTGTCTCTCGCGCGAAACCAGGCGGTGATCCTCCTCTATCCCGAGCGCAGCTTGGGCTACCTCGCCCTCGTGGGTGTGGAACTAGAGGACATGGCTTGCATGTTGGGTTCTCCGAATGTGACGAGGAGGACCTATGACTGAGAATGAGCAGAAGCGGCTGGTGAGGCACCGACTGGCGATCCTGCGCCACGTTGATGAAGTGACCGGCAACGTCTCACAGACGTGTCGGTACTACGGGATCAGCTGGCCGACGTTCTACAAGTGGCTGCACCGGTATGAGGAGAAGGGCCTTGAGGGGTTGAGAGACCGCTCTCGTCGGCCGCACTACAGCCCGAACGCGACGAGCGCTGAGGTGGTGGGCAAGATCATCTACTTGCGTCAGGACTACCACTTCGGACCCGCCAAGATCGCGACGTATCTGAAGCGCTATCACGACATCGCGATCAGTAGTTCGGGTGTGTGGGGGATCCTGGTTCGTTTGGAATTGAACCGGCTCCCAAGCTCGTAGCGGCACAAGATCTACGAGAAGCGCTGGAAACGCTACAGAAACAGCAGCCAGGACATGCCGTCCAAGTCGATGTCAAGTTCATCACACCGATCGGTGGGGCCGGGAAACGCTTCTACCAGTTCACAGCAATCGATGACTGCACCCGCCTGCGGGTCCTTCGCGTCTATCCCCGCTGCAACCAGAAGACCGCCATCCAGTTCCTCGACTACCTCCTCGCGAAACTGCCATTCCAGGTCGAGGTGATCCAGACCGACAACGGAGCCGAATTCCAGTCCCAGATCCACTATCACGTCCTGGACCGGGGTATCCGGCACGTCTACATCGAGCCCGCCACTCCCCGTCTCAATGGCAAAGTGGAACGATCACACCGCATCGACAACGAAGAGTTCCACCGGATGCTCGACGGCGTCGTCATCGACAACGCCCGACTCTTCAACGACAAGCTGCAAGAGTGGGAAGACTTCTACAACTTCAACCGGCCCCACGGCGGCCTCGACGGACAGACCCCAAACGAACGGCTCAAACAGAAGACCAGAACCCGACGTAAACCATGACCGTTGGCTGCACAAGCCGAGTTGTGCAGGTGCTGGCGGGCTCCGCCGGTAATGGTCCGTCTTCTGTGTCTGTCATCCACTGGGGGGGGAGAGGGCGCTATCGCCTTCGTGGGAGACGATGGTGGGCCGGTGGATGAGGGGTCAACGGGGGCCTCGACGGCCAACGCGAGGGGGCCGGAAGCGCTCGTAGCCTCGGAGGTTCCGATGGCGTTGTTCATCGCTGCGCCGCAGTGCTTCGTCGGAGGAATCACCACCGGCCCCGTGCAGGGCGAGAGCGGCGGTAGGGCAGGGAGACTCTGGTCGGAGCGCTCCGACCGGGCGTACGGTCTGGCCATGAGAGCACTCATCTTCCTTGTTGCGTTCCTGGTTGTTGCGGGGTGTGCGAGTTCCGGCGACGCGGACGATGGCGCTGCGGCGGACGCATCCACCACCACGGCATCCACGACTGCGCCGAAGACGCTGCCCGGTGAGACGTCGTCGACCGTTGTGGTCACGACGACCACGGTTGGCACGACGACCACGGTTGGCCCACGACCACGACGACCCCGATCACGACGACAACAGTGACTACGACGACGGCCCCAACCACCACAACCACGTCCGGTGGCCCATACGTGATCGACGATCCCGAGTTCTACCCCCTGTCGCCCTTGCCCGGCAGTGACGGGGCCGGCGGATCCGGCTGCTCCCCGGGTTCGGGGCCGCTTCCCGACGGCGTGTGGTTCGGCTATGTGGTTGCGAAGTCACCGACCGAGATCGATTTCGACCTCGCGTGCTTCTACTTCGGGGACATTGCGTACACCAAGGGAGCGGAAGACGGTGCGGAGGTCAACAACGACTACTACGTGCGCAACGTCAATCCCACGCTGCGCACGATCCCGGTCGCTCCGAGTGCCGGCGTATGGGAGATCGAGGCAGGGTCGATCGGATACCTGGACGTACCGTTCTCCGATTGGCCCATCGACGCCTCGGGGTATATCGCCTGCCCGTCCGACTGGTGCGGCGTGTGGCTCTTCGTCAACAGCGGAAATGTGACCGAGATCCTCGAGCAGTACGTTCCGTAGAACTCTTCGGGAACTAGAACCGGCTCGACAACGTCGTATCAGTACTGCACCCGAACGCTAGGTTTGTATCGATGTCGCGACGCGCTGTAATGATGGGCACCGTTCTTGGTGTGATGATGGCCATGGCCGTTCCAGCCCCGGCGTTGAACCCTCCAGGCGAGCTCCTCCCGGACGGGGATACCCGGCCGGTGATCGTCTCGGCCGAGTTGCTGGCTCCGCAATCCGACGACGCACTGCTCGAGGCCGGCTTGCGCGTGGAAGCAGAGGACAACGAAGGCATCTCGCGATACGAGTACCGGTGGACAGGGATCGTCCCGGGTGACATCTACGAGACCTCGTTCGAAGCTCCCACCGTTTCGTATGCCTCGGTCCTCCCCGACACGGCCTACCGCCTCGAGGTCCGCGCGGTTGACCTCAACGGATGGGAGTCCGCGTGGTACCCGACGTGGTCGGGGAAGACGCCGACCACACCGATGATCGTGCTCGCCGGCGACTCGATTGCCTCGGGGTACACCCGTCAATGGTTCACCGCGGATGCGACGTGTCGCGACGCAGACCTCTCATTTGGACGAACCGTCCGAAACGCCGTGGCTGCCGCACTGCCTCCCGCCTGGGCCCCCGGATACACGAATATCGCGTTCCCCGGAGCTGGCGTGAACTCCGTGCTGAACGGCGGATCCGATTCCTGCTCGGACTCGCACCCCAGCCAGATCGAGGACATCGAGCGCATCACCGATCCAACGACGTGGAACGTCGTGGTGGTGACGGCCGGCATCAACTCGACGAACTGGGTCGATGTGGTCAAAGAATTGACGAAGGACACGGCGCTTTCGTTCACCAAGTCGGGAGACAGGGCCGCGTGCGAGGTGGCGATGACCGAACACTGGGATCTCGATCAGCGGCGATCGGACATCACCTCTGCCACAGCGGCCATCGTCGAAGCCCTTGATGCCCGGACCAACGCGTCCGTGGTCTGGGCGAGCTACTTCGCGATCGACGGCTCGACGATCGCCCCCGGGTGGGCTCCGATCGGGCCGGAATGCGCAGACGAAATGGCGGATGCCCTCGGGGCCCTGCACGGCGCCATCCAGGCGGGTCTCGACGAGGACGTGACGTGGGTCGATGTCACCGACGTCGATGTGCCGACGCAGATGTGGGCCGGATGGCCACATCCGAACCGCGAGGGTCACGAAGCCATCGGTCGCGCTGTGGCGAGCGCCATTACCGGCTGAGCGGTGCGCACGCCGAGCCGTGCTGTGGACGTCGTAACATCCGCAACCGAATCGACACCGGCCTTGACCTGGGCGCCGCGCCGGATCACCCACCTCTGAGGAGCACGCGGAGTGTCAACGGAGATCATCCCTCACGAGCAACAGTTCTGTTCGCTCGCCAATCGGGCGATAGACAAGAAGTACCTGATCGCCGGAGCGACGTGCCCGTTCTGTCCGATCCCATTGCCACCGAAGAACCGACACATGCTGGTGACGGTCGATGACACCGGCACCGTCGACTCGGTCGAACTCGCGCCGCGGCGGCCGTTGTGGAAGCAGCCACTCTTCATCGTGTTCTGCATCCTCTTGGCCCTGATGATTGCCCGCGCGCTCCTCGGCTAGCCCGGGACCAACTCCGGCTGCGATGTCAGCTCAGGCGCTGCCGAAGGTCGACCTGAAGCGGGCCATCTCAAGGTGGTACGGCTACCCGATCGCGGTCCGGGCGGACCTCCCAACGCCCCGCGCCACCGATCGGTCACGGATCACCGTGGCAACGATCAGAGCCCCTGACAGGAATCGATTCCCGTCGCGGCTTGTGTGGAGCCGAGGTCGGGATTCGAACCCGAGACCTACGCATTACGAGTGCGTTGCTCTACCGGACTGAGCTACCCCGGCGAGGGCGCCGGAATCCTAGTGGTCTTACGCTCAATTCGGCTCAGCCGTAGGATGACGGGCGCAACAAGGGAGTACGGTGGCTGACCAGGCGGATTTCGAGAACGACGCGATGCAGTACGCACCGCAGTTGTACTCGGCCGCCCTACGAATGACGCGCAATCCCACCGATGCGGAAGACGTCGTCCAGGAGACGTTCCTCAAGGCCTACCGGGCGTTCGACTCGTACACCGACGGCACGAACCTCAAGGCGTGGCTCTACCGGATCCTCACGAACACGTACATCAACAAGTACCGGAAGCAGCAGCGCCGTCCGTCCGAAGTCGAACTCGGAGAACTTCAGGACCTCTACCTCTACAAGCGCCTCGGAGAGGCCTCCGGCGCAACGCAGAGCGCCGAATCCGACATGCTCGACGCATTCGTCGATACCGACATCATCGAGGCGCTCGAGTCACTGCCCGAGAGCTTCCGCCTTCCGGTTCTGCTGGCCGACGTGGACGGTTTCTCGTACAAGGAGATCGCCGAAATGCTGGACGTTCCGATCGGAACCGTCATGTCGCGGCTCCATCGGGGAAGAAAGGCGCTCCAGAAGAAGTTGTGGGATGTAGCAGAACAGCACGGAATCACAGGACCCCCCAATGAGTAGCGGCTGCGAATACGCCATCGAGTACGTGTACCTGTACCTGGACGAAGAGGCCTCCTTCTTCACCCGGTCGCGTATTCGTGTCCACCTGGGCCGCTGTGCTGGGTGCATGGATGCGTTTCAGTTCGAGACGCGCCTCAAGGATGTGATCCGTGAACGCGGTAGATCCGAGCCACCGCCGGAACTTTTCGACACCCTTCGAGCGTTGATACAACAAGAACGAGAGAAGAACGAGTCGGGTATGTGATTCCACCCGGTTCGATTGGAGGGAAGACATCATGAACGACAACGTCCTCAGAGGCCGCCGCCTCGATGGCGGGGCCCGAGCACCGAAGACCTACGAGACCGAGCGGCTTTGTGCGGACAAGGGATGCGACACGAAGCTTTCCCGCTACAACCGTCGGGAGTGGTGTTTCGTCCACGCACCCACGAGGTACCCCCGCCTGCGCGGACGCGTCGCCACCACCGAAGCCTGATGAACAACCCCGCGCATGAAGCGCCCCGACCAGGGGCGCTTCATCGCGCGTGGTTCCGCGTCTATCCTCGCCCCATGACGAGATCACTCCGTGTACTCATCGCCGCGCTGCTCGCCGGCGCCGTCCTGCTGATTCCGGCCGTTGCATCGGCCGAGGACGCTGAAGAAGCCGAGACGGTCGAAGTCGCGCCGATCTCGGTCGAGAGCGGCGCTGCGATCGACGTGCCTCCGGTGGAACTGGTCGAGGAGACGCCGCCGTGGACCACGCGGTATCTCCTACCGCTCACGCTGACGCTCACCGTGGTCGTCGTCGGAGGCCTCGTCATCTACTACCTCTTCGGGATCAAGGCCCGCTACACCGTCGCCGCCGAGTAGCCGTCCCAGCCTGGAGACCCATCTACCCGTTGGGGCCGTGACGTTCCGGTATTCAGGACGAACGACCCTACGACCGGTCGGTTCCGAACTGCAACCTACCCACGGACCGGATCCGACCGATGGGAGGGCTCATGGAAGACGTGCTCCTGGCGCGATGGCAGTTCGGCATCACAACGGTGTACCACTGGCTGTTCGTGCCGATCACGCTCGGCATCACCTGGATGGTCGCGTTCATGGAAACCGCTTGGGTCCGCACGAAGAAGCCCGAATACCTGCGCATGACGAAGTTCTGGGGCAAGTTGATGTTGATCAACTTCGCCATCGGCGTCGTCACCGGGATCGTCCAGGAGTTCCAGTTCGGGATGAACTGGTCGACCTATTCCCGCTTTGTCGGGGACATCTTTGGAGCACCGCTCGCGATCGAAGCCCTGCTGGCATTCTTCATCGAATCGACGTTCCTCGGACTATGGATCTTCGGATGGAAGAAGCTCAGCCCCAAGGTCCATGTGTTCACGATCTGGATGGTCGCGTTCGGGACGATGGCGTCGGCGTTCTTCATCCTCGCTGCCAACTCGTGGATGCAGTATCCGACGGGCTACACGCTCAACTCGGTGACCGGCCGAGCCGAGATGCAGAACTTCGGAGAAATACTGACGAGCAAGGTGCTCTGGACCCACTTCCCACACACGATCTTCGTGGGATTCGCCACAGCCAGCGCGATGATCCTCGGCATCGCGGCGTACCACCTCGCGAAGAAGCAGCATGTCGTGGTCATGCGCAAATCGGCCACGCTGGGCGCCGCGATCTTGCTGGTCGCCACGCTCGGCGTCGCGGTGACGGGCCACTGGCAGGGTCAGGTCATGGTCGAGGTCCAGCCGATGAAGATGGCGTCCGCCGAAGCCCTGTGGAACACCGAACAACCGGCATCGTTCTCGCTGTTCGCGGTGGGGGACAAGGAGAACAGCCGGAACAGTGTCAACATCGCGGTCCCGCGAGCCCTGAGCCTTCTGTCATGCAACAACCTCGACTGCGAGGTGCGGGGGATCAACGATCTTCAGGCGGAGGCGGTTGCCGAGTTCGGTCCCGGCGACTACATCCCGAACCTGTTCGTCACATACTGGTCGTTCCGCATCATGGTCGGCCTGGGGTTCCTGATGATCCTCATAGGTGGGCTTGCGATCTGGTTCCACCTCCGCGGTTCGCTCATCAAGCAGCGGTGGGTCCTCATCGTTGCCCTGTGGATCGGCATTCCCGCAGCATTCATCGCCAACGCCGCGGGGTGGATATTCACCGAAATGGGTCGCCAGCCGTGGATCGCCTACGGACTCCTCAAGACGGAGGTCTCGAACTCGCCCACTGTGCCGGGCGCTTGGATTCTTACGACGCTTGTCGGCTACACGCTGATTTACGCCGCACTCGCTGTTGCGGCCGGCTACTTGTTCGTCAAGTACGCGAAGGCCGGCCCGGGTGACGAAGAGACCGCAGAAGACGTCGCCGAGTCGATGGTGTACTGAGGAGGCTGAGCATGGAACAAGGAATCTGGAACCTGGAAACCCTGTGGTTCGTACTCATCGCCGTCCTCTGGATCGGATTCTTCTTCCTCGAAGGATTCGACTTCGGGGTCGGGATTCTGCTGCCATTCATCGGAAAGGATGACACGGACCGGCGGGTCATGATCAACACCATCGGCCCGACCTGGGATGGAAACGAGGTCTGGCTGCTCACCGCAGGAGGTGCAACGTTCGCCGCGTTCCCCGAGTGGTATGCGACGATGTTCAGCGGCTTCTATCTGCCGCTGTTCATCATCCTGTTTGCGCTGATCATTCGCGGGGTCGCGTTTGAGTATCGGAGCAAGGATCGAAAGCCCGAGTGGCGGAGCATGTGGGACTGGGCGATCTTCGTCGGCAGCCTCTTGCCCGCGCTGCTCTTCGGCGTGGCGTTCGGGAACCTGGTGCGCGGCCTCGAGATCGATGCTGCCGGCGAGTACGTCGGCGGCTTCTGGTCGCTGTTGAACCCGTACTCCCTTGTGATGGGCGTCGCCTCACTCGTGTTGTTCACGCTGCACGGCGCGATCTTCCTCGCCCTGAAGTCGGACGGTGAGGTCAGGGATCGAGCGGCAGTCGTCTCGCAACCGCTCGCGATCGCATCGACGGTGGTCGTCGCCGCCGCCATGATCTGGACGTACCTTCAGGGAGACAGCGGATTCGTACCCGGACTGCTTCCGATCCTCGCGATTGCGCTCCTCGCAGGCGTGATCTGGTTGACTCGCTCCGCCATGTTTGGATGGGGGTTCGCCTGCACCGGTGTGACGATCGCGGCGATCATGGCGGCGATCTTCATCGGGATGTACCCGAACGTGATGACCTCGACGATCAATCCGGACTACAGCCTCACGGTGTTCAACGCATCGTCGACTGAGTTGACGCTGAAGATCATGTCGATCGTGGCACTCATATTCGTTCCGATCGTGCTTGGCTACCAGACATGGAGCTACTGGGTGTTCCGCAAGCGCGTCGGTCCTAGGGATGTCACCACGTCCACGCACTGACGACCGGCGAGCAGGAGCGGAACGGATCAGCCCGATCGACCGGCGCCTCTTCGGGGTAACCGAAGGGGTCCGCCGGTATTTGGGGGTCACGGTCGCCCTCGGCCTTGCTTCCGCGGTCGCAGTGATCGCGGGGGCCGTGGTTCTTGCCGGAATCGTCCACGCGATCTTCCTCGACGGTGTCGATCCGATCGAACTGGGCGGAGCACTGCTCGCGCTGGGACTCATCTACGCCGCCCGTGGAGCATTCGAGTGGGCCCGGTCGGTTGCAGCGCATCGGGCGGCCGCAGACGTCAAGCGGACCCTGAGAGAACGTGTGACGCGGGCGGTGCTCGCGCAGACCGCACGGGGTCGCTCGGCGGGAAGCGGGGATCTCGCCCTTGTGGCATCGAGTGGGATCGATGCGCTCGACGCCTACTTCTCGCGCTACCTGCCGCAACTCGTCCTCGGTGCCCTGATTCCGCTGATGGCTCTCGTCTGGGTCGTGGCCGTCGATCCGCTTACGGCTGTGATCATCGTCATCACGGTGCCGTTGATTCCAGTCTTCATGATGCTGATCGGGAACTACTCGGATCGAGCGACCCGGTCGCGATGGCACACGATTCTCCGTCTCGGTGATGCGCTGGTCGAGACGCTCCGGGGCCTGCTCACACTCGAGGTCTACCGGTCCGGTGGCGGACGGCTCGACCGGATCCGGCGGCTCTCCGACGAGTACCGCAAGCAGACGATGGCCACTCTGCGGATCGCGTTTCTCTCCGCATTCGTGCTCGAACTCGTTTCAACCATGTCGACGGCGGTGATTGCTGTTGCAGTCGGTCTGCGCGTAGTGAACGGCAGTCTCGACTTCGAGCCGGCCTTCGCGATTCTGATCCTTGCACCTGAGGTGTATGCGCCGCTCCGGAAGGCCGGCTCCGAATTCCACGCCGCCATGGACGGCATGGAGGCAGCCCATTCCGCATTCGATGTCATGGAACTGTCACCGTTCGACCCGAAACCTACGGACATAGAAGCCCCGCTGACCCCCGCAAAGGGGGAGACGTTCGTCGAATTCTCCGGTGTTGCCTATCGATATCCCGCCGTGGGGGACGAGCCGGGGCCTTTGGTGCTCAACGGTATTGGCCTCCGCCTCGAGTCCGGTGAACACCTCGCGGTGATCGGCCCGTCGGGTGCAGGGAAGTCAACCTTGTTCCGCCTCATCCTCGGATTCGACCACCCGAACGGCGGCGCCGTCACGATCGCCGGATTGCCCATCGGCCATGTCGACCTGGCCGCCTGGAGGTCACGCGTCGGCTGGGTCCAGCAGGACCCGTTCCTGGTGGCAGGCACCGTGCTCGACAACGTACGTCTCGGCGCAGCCGGTGCGAGCAACGGCGATATCGCGGAGGCGCTCGATCTCGTCGGTGCCGGCGATCTCATTCCGCGCCTTGGCGAGGTCGTCGGGGAGCGCGGCGCCGGGCTGAGCCGCGGCGAACGACGGATGGTGACCCTCGCCCGTGCCGTAGCCCGCGCTCCCGATCTGCTGTTGCTGGACGAGCCGACTGCCGGCATCGACACCGAGACGCAACTTCGGATTGCATCCTCATTCGACCGCATCGCCGCCGGCCGGACCGTGGTGACGATTGCCCACCAGCGAGTGCTGGTCGACCTCGCCGATCGGGTCATCGGTATCGAAAACGGACAGATCGTTGCCCCCGCGGCAGGGGACCTGACGTGAAAGGCTTCGTGCGCCTCGTGGATTCGCTCCGTGCCTATCCAGGGCGCCTCCTGGGGTCGATTGCCGCCGGTGCCGCTTCAGTCGCATCATCGATCGGATTGCTCACGGTGTCCGCCTACTTGATTTCTGCGGCAGCCCTACACCCGCCGCTCCTTGATCTGACTCCTGCGATCGTCGGCGTTCGATTCTTTGGGATTGCCAGGGCCGTGCTGCGGTACCTCGAGCGCCTCGTCTCCCACGACCTGAGCCTTCACCTCCTGGCCGACCTGCGATCACGGATCGCCCGCGCTCTCCATCGGCTGGGGCCGGCCGGCGTTGCCTCGTTCCGGGCGGGGGATCTCGTCGGGCGTGTCCTCGACGACGTCGACGAGATTCAGCACGTGTTCGTGCGCGTGATCGCTCCACCACTCATCGCGATCGTGGTGGCGCTCCTCACCCTGGTGCTGGCACTGATCTGGCTTCCGGTCTCGGCCGTGACGATCCTGGTTCCGCTCCTCGTCGCGGGCCTGCTCGTGCCGTGGATCACCGAACGGGCGGGGAGAGCGACGGGGCGTGCGGTCGCCGGCAAACGGGGCCTCCTCATCGGTCGAACCGTCGAAGTCATCGAAGGCGCACAGGCGATCGTCGCACTCGGCGAGGAGAGTCGTCTGCTTGCCTCCGCCGATGAAGCGGCCGTTGCGGTGGCGCACGCGGAACGCAGGACCGCGTGGCTCCACGGCTTTGGCGACGCGATGATTCTCGCTCTGGTTGGGGTCGCGCTCGTCGGCACCCTGTGGGTCGCCGCGGCTGCAACACAGGCCGGTTCGCTCGACGGCGTGATGGTCGCCGTGCTCGCGATGCTGGCGATCACCCCATTCGAGGCCGTCGCTCCGCTCCCGTCGGCTTTCGAGCGGCTTGGGCGTTCGCTCGGGGCAGCGGACCGTCTGTTCGAGGTCATCGACGCAGAGTCGCCGACAACACCGCCGGTGGATCCCCGGCCGATACCGCCCATTGCGATATTGGAGGTTCGAGGAGCGACCGTGACGACGCAGAGCGGTGAGCGGATCCTGGGCCCGATCGATCTGACGGTGCGGCCGGGGGCGAGGATCGGGATCATCGGTGAGACCGGCGCGGGGAAGACGACCCTGGCGCACGTCATATGCCGCTTCCGTGATCCGGATAGCGGCACCGTCTCGCTCGGCGGTGTCGATCTGCGGGATGCCGACCCTGACGGGCTCCGCTCCACGATCGGCTACGAAGACGATCGGGCATTCCTGTTCCGCGGTTCGGTGGTGGGAAACGTCAGGCTGGGCGAGCCAGAGGCATCGAACGACGATGTCCTGGCGGTGCTCGAACGTGTCGGGTTCGGTCCCTGGCTCGAGGCGCAACCCGATGGGCTCGAATATGACGTGGGGGAGGGGGGAGAGTTGGTATCGGGGGGTCAGCGGCGGCGCTTGGCGCTCGCCCGGGCCCTACTGGCGGACTTCCCGATCCTGGTCCTCGACGAACCGATCTCGGGCCTCGACCCCGTGACGGCCGAAGCGGTGATGGATGACCTGCTGGACGCTGCATCCGACCGCGCGCTCGTGCTCATCACGCACCGCCCGGTCGGCCTCGACCGCATGGACGAGATCATCGTTCTCGACCATGGCGAGATTCAGGCTCGCGGGACACACGACGAGCTGCTCGAGTCATCAGAGCGATATCGCGGCATGTGGGGTTTGGTCGCAGCGAGGGAGTAGGGTTTCGCAGTCGCCGGTCGCGAGCTGCCGGGTACGGAGATTCGCGGGGGCCCCTACTCTTCAAGTTATGTCCCGTGTTGATTGGCCCCTGGCGGTCTTGGTTGCTTCGAATGTCTCGGGGAGGTATCCGCTCGAGGACACCTACCACCAGGCCCGCCTCGAACTCGACCTGCCCGGCCTCGTCGAGCGAGCCTCCGAACTCGTATCGGAAGAGACGGGTCTCGTCGCTCCCGGCACTCCCGACGTCGCCGTGGTCGGTCGAACCAGCTGGGTAGAGAACAACGTGGCTTCCTTCTCAACCCTGCTTGCGCCCGCCGAGAAACGCCTCGGATCCGAGGCGGGCGTCGGGTCGGCGATCGCCGGGCGGATCATGGGCGCCGAGATGGGCGCCGTCCTCGGGTTTCTCGCCCGCCGGGTTCTCGGACAGTACGAACTGGTGCTCCCGACGTCGGATGGTGACAACGGTGACACGGTGCTGTTCGTTGGACCGAACGTGCTGAAGATGGAGCGAGACCATGCCTTCCGTCCCGACGATTTTCGCTTCTGGGTTGCGCTCCACGAGTGCACCCACCGTCTCCAGTTCACCGGGGTTCCCTGGCTACGCGGCTACTTCCTCGGACTCGTGGACGAATTGGTCGCGACATCCAAGCCGGAGAGCCGACACATCCAGCGGGTGGCTGCCGAGCTCAGGGCTGCGGCCGCAGCCGGCGAACCACTCATCGATGAATCAGGAATCTTCGGTGTCTTCGCCACGCCGGACCAGCGAGAAGTGATCGACCGCGTTCAGGCGCTGATGGCCCTCCTCGAGGGGCATGGGCACGTCGTCATGGACCGCATCGGCGAACGCGAGATCACGACGCAGGCGCGCATGTCTGCGGTCCTCAAGGCGAGGCGGGCAGACAAGCGAACGGCGGCATTGATGCGACTGATCGGGCTCGAGATGAAGCTCCGTCAGTACGAGATGGGGGCCGAGTTCATCAAGGGCGTTGAGGAGCGAGCGTCATGGTCGACGCTCGACATCGCGTGGGAGAGCCCCGAAGCTCTGCCAACCCTCGAAGAAATCGGCGATCCCGAGCGGTGGCTCAAACGGATCGCGTGACACCCGACCAACTCGCGGCCGAGGTTGTCGACCTCCTGCCGGAGGGTCCGCTCGTCGTAGCGCTCGGTGGCGGTGCCGACTCGGCCGTGGCCGCATGGGCGGCAGAGAAACGGGGAGAGACCCGGGCGGTCTTCGTCCGACACGGTCTTGACGTTTCTGCGGGGCTCGAAACGGCGGCTCGCCAGATCGCCGAGCACCTCCGGATAGTCCTCACCGTGATCGACGCCCCGGTGGAGCCCGGCCCATCGTTGGAGTCCCGGGCGCGTGATGCTCGCTGGTGGGCCATAGCGTCTGTCGCGGCCCCGGATGAGACGGTCATCACCGGCCACACGCAAGACGACCAGGCCGAGACCGTGCTGATGAACCTCATGCGCGGCGCCGGAAATGCAGGTCTTGCCGGGATGCTGCGCAGTCGCCCCGGCGTGTTTCGTCCGCTGCTCGGCTACTCCCGATCCGACATTCGAGCGGTGGCCGAAGAGCTGAACCTGCCGTTCGCCGACGATCCCTCCAATGTCGACACGAGCTTCCTCAGGAATCGGGTTCGGCTGCATCTCCTCCCGGATATCGAGGCGAACTACCGGGCCGGAGTCCGCTCGGCTCTGGCTCGTGCCGGTGCCCTCGCCGCGGCGGACGATGAGCAGATCGAGATCCTCGCCTCGGCCATTCCGGTCCTCGACGAAGGCGGCGCCGTGCTCATTCCAACCGCAGCCCTGGTTACGGCCAGCCGTCCGGTCGCGGCGCGAGCCGTCCGCCGGGCGCTCCGGCGACTCCTCGATCCCTACGCCGGAACCGAAGCCGACGTCGAAACGGTTCTTGCGATTGCTGCCGGCGAATCCGAGCCGGCAACCGTCACCGGTTCGCTTTCCGTTGCTGTGGAGGGCCCGTTCGTAGTCATCGACCCGGGGGTCTCGCCCGAGTCGGCTGAGGGACCGTTGCTGATTTCCGTCCCAGGGACCGTGGCATTTGGACCACATCGGGTCACCTTCGAGTACGCCGTTCGATCGGAGGTATCCCGTCGGTCGACGCTTCTCGTAGATCCGGTGGTGATCGGTTCCACGACTGAGTTGAGAAGTGCCGTAGAGGGTGACCGTATTGACATCGACACCGGATCGAAGTCGGTCAGGACGGTACTGTCGGAGGCCGGAGTTCCGGTCCGACAGCGTTCCACTTGGCCGGTGGTGGCCGACGGTGCCACAATCGCGGCCATCGTCGGTATCCGCGTCGCATCGTGGGCCCGACCGACGACAAGACATGTAGTCGCGATCCGACGGAAGCAGGACCTGGCGTGAAGATCGGAAGAACCCTCGTATCCGCTGAAGAGATCGACGCCAAGCTCGCCGAGATGGGTGCGGCAATCACCCGCGACTACGAGGGGAAGAATCTTCTCATGGTCGCCATCCTCAAGGGCGCATTCGTCGTGATGGCCGACCTCGCTCGTCACGTCGCACTCCCGGTTGAGTTCGACTTCATGGCGATCTCCTCGTACGGAGCGTCGACGAAGTCGTCCGGCGTCGTTCGGATCCTCAAGGACCTCGACGAGGAAATCGAAGGCCGTGACGTACTCATCGTCGAGGACATCATCGACACCGGCCTGACGCTCCAGTACCTCATCAAGAATCTCGAAGTCAGGAATCCGGCGTCGCTCCAACTCGCCGCCCTCCTCATCAAGGACGGAATCGAGCGTCCGCCGCTCGACGTCGCCTATGAAGGGTTCCACATCGGTCCTGAGTTCGTCATCGGCTACGGCCTCGACTTCGACGGCAGGTACCGCAATCTCCCCTACGTGGCCGTTGTGGACGAGGTGTAGGGCCCAGCAACCCGGCCTATCCGGCCCTGATGGCGGAGGTGTGTGCTCTTCTGCCCTCCCGCCCGCAGGGTTGGCGGATGCGCAGGGGGGCCTCTGGAAGCTAGAACCACGAAGATGAGGAGCGCCGCGTAGTCCAACTCGCCACTGGCGGCTCCTGGCGGGCGGCCGGCGGCCGGCGACGAACCTAGATCTTGAAGTTCACCATCCCCTGAATCACCTGCTCCGAGAACGATCCTGCCGCCATGAGGTCTGCCGGCGTCGGACGACGAACCATCGGGCCGTGGAATACGTTCACTCGGATGCGGCTTATCCGGGGGTCATGCGTACCATGAAGAGACGGGCTGTGAATGCCCCGACGTGAGCTGAGGAGCAGTGTGAGCCGGACCGCACGAACCATCGTGATCTACCTGGCCGTCATCTTCGTGGTGGTGATGGCGGTGAACGTGTTCGTCAATCAATCAAGTCAGCCCCAGGAGTTGAGCCTCAACGAGTTCAACGCCAAGCTGTTGGCCGGCGAGATCGACGATCCGGCAACGATCCGCGATCGCTCAAACGAGGTCAGCGGCACCTATACCGACGCCTCCGGTGAACCGGTCGACTACATCATGACCTATCCGGCCGAGTACTCGCCCACCCTCACTGAGAGCATTCTCGATGCAGGGGTCGAGGCAGTAACCGATTCCCAGGAGCCGTCGCTGTTCCAGTGGTTCCTCGGCAACGTCCTTCCGTACCTCCTCCTCTTCGGCCTGTTCATCTTCATCATGTTCCAGTTGCAGGGCGGCGGGAACCGCGTCATGCAGTTCGGCAAGTCCAAGGCCAAACAGGTGACCAAGGACACCCCGAAGGTCACGTTCGACGACGTCGCCGGTGTCGATGAGGCCATCGAGGAACTCGAAGAGATCAAGGAATTCCTCCAGCAGCCGCAGAAGTTCCGGGCGATGGGTGCGAAGATCCCGAAGGGCGTCCTGCTCTACGGCCCCCCGGGAACTGGCAAGACGCTGCTCGCTCGTGCGGTTGCCGGCGAAGCGGGGGTTCCGTTCTACGCAATCTCGGGCTCCGAGTTCGTCGAGATGTTCGTCGGCGTCGGCGCCAGTCGCGTTCGCGACCTGTTCGACCAGGCGAAGGCGAGCGCCCCGTCGATCGTCTTCATCGACGAGATCGACGCGGTCGGTCGTCACCGCGGTGCCGGCCTCGGCGGCGGACACGACGAGCGCGAGCAGACACTGAATCAGTTGCTCGTGGAGTTGGACGGGTTCGACGTCAAGGCCGGCGTGATCGTGATCGCATCAACGAACCGGCCGGACATCCTCGACCCGGCGCTGCTACGCCCGGGCCGTTTCGACCGGCAAATCGTTGTCGATCGCCCGGACATCAGGGGGCGGGAGCAGATTCTCGAAGTCCACGCCAAGGGCAAGCCATACGAAGACGATGTTCAGATCTCAACGCTCGCACGTCAGACACCTGGCTTCACGGGTGCCGACCTAGCGAACCTGATCAATGAGTCGGCGTTGCTGGCCGCTCGCAGGAACAAGACCAAGATCGGCATGTCCGAAATGGAAGAGGCGATCGAACGGGTGATTGCGGGTCCCGAACGCAAGAGCCGCATCATGTCGGAAGAGGAACGCAAGCTCACGGCGTATCACGAAGGTGGCCACGCGCTCGTCGGCTACGCCCTTCCGAAGCTCGATCCGATCCACAAGGTCACGATCATCCCGCGCGGTCGTGCCGGCGGATACACGATGGCCCTCCCGCTCGAGGACAAGCACTACGAGAAGCGAAGCGAACTCGTCGACCAGCTGGCGTATGCCCTTGGCGGACGCACGGCCGAGGAGATCGTGTTTGGTGACCCGTCGACCGGCGCCTCGAACGACATCGAGAAGGCCACGAGCCTCGCCAGGAAGATGGTGATGGAGTACGGCATGAGCGATCGGCTCGGTCCGCTCAAGTACGGGCAGCCGCAGGCGGAGGTCTTCCTCGGCCGCGACTACTCCAAGAGCCAGGACCTTTCGAATGAGGTTGCCGCCGCCATCGACGACGAAGTCCGCAAGCTGATCACGCAGGCGCACGAAGAGGCGACGCAGATCATCGTCACCCATCGCGATGCCCTCGACCGTATCGCCGAACTGTTGCTCGAGCACGAAACACTCGACGCGGAGCAGGTGATTGCGGTCCTGCATGACGTCCCGAAGTGGGAGCATTCGGACACGGGTGCTCTTCGCATCAAGGGCCCGGAGGGCACCGGGTCGACCGGTGGAATCGCCGCTGCGCACACGGGTGGAACCGGCGTCGGGTGAACGTGACCTTCCGTCCGATCACCTGGAACCTTCGAACTCGTTCGCTCACGACCGGCGACCACACGCTGGTGATGGGAATCCTGAACACGACGCCTGACTCGTTCTCCGACGGAGGCGGATTGATGGATCTACCGGACGCGATCCAACGGGGCGTCCAGCTTTGGGGTGATGGGGCCGACATCGTGGATGTCGGAGGTGAATCCACACGCCCG
Organism: uncultured Actinomycetota bacterium; assembly: GCA_963700375.1. GTDB lineage: Bacteria > Actinomycetota > Acidimicrobiia > Spongiisociales > UBA5794 > JAHEEL01. The sequence goes on along the minus strand of CAVOXF010000006.1, from coordinate 475,415 downwards.
GGCGCAGAGCCGGTGGTGGTGGAGGAGGAGCTGGCGCGGGTCCTACCGGTGGTGGAGGCCCTGGCGTCCCATGGGATCATCGTCTCGGTCGACACGTACAAGCCGGCGGTCGCGGAGGCCGCGATCGATGCAGGCGCCGAGATCGTGAACGACGTGACAGGCCTCACGGACCCAGACATGATGTCCCTCTGTGCAGCCACTTCCGTCGGCGTCGTGGTGATGCACATGCAGGGGACGCCTCTCACGATGCAGGCCGATCCGACCTACGGTGACGTGGTAGTCGAGGTCGGAGCATTCCTGGCGGGACGCGTTCATGCAGCGATCGAACACGGTATCGACCCATCCCGGATCGTGGTCGACCCCGGCATCGGATTCGGGAAGACGTTTGAGCACAACCTCGCCTTGCTTTCCGGCATCGGCCGCGTCGGCGGTGACGTTCCGGTGCTCGTGGGTACGTCCCGGAAGCGCTTCCTCGGAACGATCCTCGACCGGGCAGGGCGCCCGTCGGGATCGGAAGACCGCGACGCTGCCACGTTGGCGACCGTCACACTCGCAATTGCCGGGGGAGCGTCCGTCGTGCGGGTCCACGACGTGGCGCGAACCGTCGATGCTGCGCGAACGGCCGACGCTATCGTGCGAGTTCACGAGTGAGCACGAGGGTATGAGGAAGAAGGACGTCCCAGGCCTCGAACCCCGAGGGTTCCGATGGGTGATCGCCGGCCGCCTCGCGGTGTCCGACCGCATCGGTGGCTCCGGCTTCCAGCATCGCCGAGTCCGTCGCGAAGAGGAGATCGCCTGGCTCAATGACCAGGGAATCAACACGATCGTTTCATTGCTCCCGGTCGGGCAGAACACCGCCGTGTACGAAGAGGCCGACTTCAGGGTCATCGTTTGCACGGTCGAGGGCACGCCGTCCGAGATCAGCGATGTCAAAGGCGTGTTCGATGCGATGGATCGGGCGCTCAACGTTCGCGGCGCCTCGGTGCTCCTGCACCGCGACACGGTTGACGAAACCGTTGGCGGCCTGCTGGCCGGGTATCTCGTGCACTCCGGTCTGGTGACGAACCCGATCATCGCAACGTCGGTGATCCAGGAGATCCTTGGGCGTCCCCTCGGTCCTGAGGGACGGTCGCTCATCCCCGTCAAGTGAGCCGCTGCGCGATCGGTCTTGGGTCCAACTTGGGAGACCGGATTACACACCTCGATGCAGCGGTCGTCGGCCTTGCATCGATTGGTCGGGTCCGCGCCGTTTCTCCGATATACGAGACCGCCCCAATCGGCGGTCCTGAGCAAGATCCGTTCCTCAACGCCGTCGTAGTGGTCGACACCGCCCACACGCCGCATGGCCTGCTCCGAGCGCTCCTCATCATCGAACGCGGCCGCGGTCGCGTCCGGCAAACCCGTTGGGGGCCGAGGACCCTCGACCTCGACGTGATCCTCTGGGAGCGGCTCAGCATCTCGGAGGAGGGCCTCACGATCCCTCACCCGAGGATGGCCGAACGGCGCTTCGTTCTCGAGCCGCTGCACGACGTGTGGCCGGACGCCACCATGCCGGATGGGACACGTGTGACCGCGGCTTCCGATGCCGTGGAGCGTCAGGTGCTCGAGCGGATCGGAGTGAGCCTTCGCAACCCCGATTGAGCGCGGACGTAGTACGTTTGCCCCCAGCGAGCCCCGAGGCGGGGCCGGACCGATACCGGGAGGATCGGAGCCACATGCGGATCGTCCTCGTGGGACCCGGACGGGCGGGCCAGTCCGTCGCGTACGCAGCAAACGGTGCAGGTCACGACGTGGTCGCGGTCGCCGCACGTGATTCTGAGCAAGCCTATGTCGTTGCCAGGCGTCTGGACGCCGTCGCTCTGGGCATCGGCGAACCCATTCCGGCTGCAGATCTTGTGATTCTCGCGGTGCGCGATTCCGCGATCGAACACGTGGCGGGACGGGTCGCCCCGGTCGCAAGAAACGCCGCGGCTGCCGCCATCCACTTGTCTGGGGCGATGCCGGTCGCAGCGCTGGAACCGTTTGCTGCCCATGGGCTGGCCGTCGGCTCGCTCCATCCGCTGCAGACGATGCCGACACCCGACCGGGGCGCGCGCGCCCTTGTCGGTGCATGGATGGCCGTCACCGCGCACGGGCCGCTGCGATCAGACCTCCACCGGTTCGCCTCTTCCCTCGGAGGAATCCCGTTCGATCTGGCGGACGCGGACCGCGCCGCCTACCACGCGGCTGCGGCGGCTGCGGCCAACTTCCCGATCGCCGCCCTTGCAATCGCCCAGCGGCTCATGGAGGAGACCGGTGTGCCGTTTGATGCGGCCCGACCCCTCGTCGATGCGATCGTGGAGAACGCGTTCGATGCCGGACCGTTGGCGTCCCTGACCGGACCGATCGCTCGCGGTGACAGAGAGACGATTGCCGCCCAGATCGAGGCGGTTCGCTCCGTCGCGCCGGATCTGGCCGCCGCGTTCGAGTTGATGGTGGATGCAACAACCGAGGTGGCGGCCTCACGACACCAGGAGCGTGATTCGTGAAGATCGTTGAGTCATTCGGCGCTGCGAGAGACCTCGGTACGGGATGCGTCGGGTTTGTACCGACCATGGGCTACCTCCACGAGGGCCACCTGAGCCTCGTGGAAGCCGCGAGACGCGACTGCGACACCGTCACCGTCAGCTTGTTCGTCAACCCCCTGCAGTTCGGTCCGAATGAAGACTTGGAGTCCTATCCCCGGGACCTCGACCGGGATGCCGCACTCGTCGAGGCTGCCGGAGCCGATGTGTTGTTCGCTCCACCGGTAGAGGTGATGTACCCCGGTGAGCAACTGACGACCGTCTCCGTCGCGCGGGTGACCGAGGGAATGGAGGGTGCCCGCCGTCCCGGTCATTTCGACGGTGTCGCCACGGTCGTTGCGAAACTCTTCGCCGGCATCGAACCCGACCGCTCGTACTTCGGTCGCAAGGACGCGCAGCAACTGGTGACCGTGCGCCGGATGACGGCCGACCTTTCGTTCCCAACCGTTGTCGTCGGCTGTCCCATTGTTCGGGAGGCCGACGGGTTGGCACTCTCATCGAGGAACATCTACCTCGACCAGGAGCAACGCATCGCGGCCCGATCGATCAGCCGCGGCATGTTCGCCGCCGCCGAAGCTGTGAGAGCGGGGGAGCGTTCGGCATCGGTACTCGAACGGATCGCTGGTGCGCCGGCCAACGCCGAAGCCGACATCGAGGTGGAGTACGCCACGCTGTCCGATCAGGGCACGGCGGAGCCCCTCGAGACTCTCGATCGTTCCGCATTTCTGGCCATGACGGCTCGCGTTGGGACGACGAGACTCCTCGACAACATCCACATCGACCGAGTCGACGGCCGATGGGCACCCGACGAAGGGGTCCGCCTCGACGAAACCTCGATTCTCTACAAGGAGACCTGATGCTGCTCACCATCGACGTCGGGAACACGCAAGTCGCCGTCGGGCTGTTCCGTGAAGCCGAACTCGTCGGCCACTGGCGCTTCTCGACCAAGGAGCAGACATCCGACGAGATGCGGTGGGAGCTGCTCGGCGTGCTCGCCCTCGATGGCTTCACGCCGAACGACATCGGCGGCGTGGCGGTTTCGAGCGTGGTGCCATCGATTACCGCAACGATGCGCAACGTCGCACCGGCCCTGTCTCATGGACCGGTTCTCGTCATCGGACCGGGTATCAGGACCGGCATGTCGATCCAGATCGACAACCCGCGAGAGGTAGGCGCCGACCGGGTGGTCAACGCGGTGGGTGCGCGGGAAAAGTACGGCAGCCCTGCCGTCGTGGTCGACTTCGGGACCTCGACGAACTTCGACGTCGTGAGCCCCGACGGCGCATACATCGGCGGTGTGATCGCCCCCGGACTCGAAATATCGACACGGGCCCTGATCTCCGGCACAGCGGCCCTCCGCCGAGTGGAGTTTGTGCCGCCGAGATCGCCGATCGGCCGGGGCACGGTGGAGGCGATCCAGAGTGGTGCGTTGTACGGCCATGCCGGCCTGGTCGACGGTATCCTCGAACGCGTCATCGACGAGGTCGGTGAGGCGCCGGTCGTTGTCGCCACCGGGGGGCTTGCCTCTACCATCGTTCCCTACTGCCGCAACGTCGAAGTCGTCGACGAGTATCTGACGCTCGACGGACTGCGGATCATCTTCGACCGGAATCAGGAAGACGAATGACCGACGACACGTCGAGTACACCGAATCCGCACGACGATCCTCTCGTCGCCGCGCGTGTAGCGAAGCATCGAGAGGTCGTGGCCGAAGGCGGGTACCCGTACCGATTCGACCGCAGTGATCTTGCCGCCGATCTACAGGAGCGATACGCCGACCTCGAACCGGGAGCCGAGACCGGAACCGAGACCGCGGTCGCCGGGCGGTTGATGAACGTGCGCGACATGGGGCGCCTCGCCTTCGGCGTGCTCCAGGACGCGTCCGGGAGGATCCAGCTCTTCGTCAGCAAGGCGGTCCTCGGGGACGAGGGCTTTGATCGCTTCCTCGATCTCGACTCGGGGGACTGGATCGGGGCGACCGGCGAGCTCATCGTCACCAAGAAGGGTGAGCTGAGCGTCCGCGTGACCTCGGTGACCCTCCTGGCCAAGGCGTTCCGACCATTGCCGGAGAAGTGGCACGGGCTCAAGGATGTCGAGGCCCGTTCGCGGCAGCGCTATCTCGACCTGATGGTGAACACAGAGTCGCTGAAGACGGCGCTTGTGCGGGCGAAGGTCGTCTCCGAGCTTCGACGACAGTTTGCGGACCGTGGTTTTGTCGAGGTCGAGACGCCGATTCTGATGGCCCAAGCGACCGGCGCGACCGCGAAGCCGTTTGAGACGCATCACAACGCACTCGATATCGACCTTTCGCTCCGAATCGCAACCGAACTGCCGCTGAAGCAGCTGGTGGTGGGAGGGATGGAACGCGTCTTCGAGATCGGGCGGATCTTCCGCAACGAGGGGATCGATGCGACCCACAACCCGGAGTTCACTTCGCTCGAGGCATATCAAGCCTTCGCCGACTACAACGACATCATGAGGCTGGTGGAGGACGTGATGGCAGCCGTCGCTCAAAGCTCGGTTGGCACGACGACGCTCACCTACCAGGGCCGACTGCTCGACCTCGGCCCGCCGTTCCGGAGGGTGCGGCTCTTCGACTTGGTGTCCGAAGCTGTCGGGGAAGAGGTCTCGCTCGGGATGCCGTTGAGCCGCATCACAGAACTTGCTGCCGGCCGCGGGGTCGACGTTGATCCATCGTGGGGGGTCGGGCGCGTCGTGTTCGGGATCTACGACGAAGTGGTGGAGTCGACTATCTGGGAGCCGACGTTCGTGACGGACTATCCCGCCGAAGTCTCCCCTTTGGCCCGGGCCCGGAGGGACGATCCCGAGATGACCGAACGATTCGAGTTGGTCGTCGCAGGCGCTGAGTACGCAAATGCGTTCTCGGAACTCAACGATCCATTCGATCAACGCGAACGCTTCGAGGCACAGGCTGCGGCCCGGGCCGCAGGAGACGACGAGGCGCACCCGATCGACGAGGACTACCTCAGGGCGCTCGAGTACGGGCTTCCACCAACCGGCGGTCTCGGCATCGGCGTCGACCGGCTCGTGATGCTGCTCACCGACCGCAAACACATCCGGGAAGTGATCCTGTTCCCAACAATGCGCCCGGAGTAGGTCTCGTCAGCCGCGGGCGGCTTCGACGCGGCCGAGGATGTAGGCGTCGAGGTTGCGGAGGACCGGGGTCAGCGAGCTATCGGGGATCCTATTCGAGGCCTGCTCCGCTCGGGCCATGTGGGCGACGGCCTCGTCGATGACACGATCGACGAATCCGCCGGATGCCGTGAGTTGAATGACACGGTCGATCACCACGCGATCGGTGGGAGCGCCTTCGCCGAGTAGTGCACGAATCTCCGCTCCGTCGGGCCCATCAGCGGCGTACAACACCGGCAAGGTATACACCCCTTCGCCGATGTCCGAACCGGCGGGCTTTCCGAGGAATGCCTCGTCGGCGACCAGGTCGAGGACGTCGTCCGTCATCTGGAAGACGAGGCCCATCTCCCACGCCCACTCGCTTATGGCCTCGACGCTCTCGGGCCGGGCGTCTGCGGTCATGGCACCGAGCCGCGCCGATGTCCTGATCAGGCTTGCAGTCTTTCCACCGATGACCCGGAAGTAGCCGTCGGCGCCGTGATCGAGGCCGGCGGCGAAGCGGAGCTCAGCGACCTGGCCCTCACAGAGCCGGGCGTAGGTCTGGGCGACGAGCGCAACAGCTTCCTCACCGAGAGGGGCGGCGACTTCGGATGCCCGGGCGAGGAGGAAGTCGCCCGCCAGAATGGCGATCGTGTTGGACCAATTCTCGTTGACCGACACCTCGCCGCGACGCGACTCGGCTTCGTCGATCACATCGTCGTGGTAGAGCGATCCCACGTGGACCAGTTCGACCGAGACGCCTGCCTCGACGGGTCCATCGCCGTTGCCGGGACCGAATTCGGCGGCAACCTGGGCAAGCAGCGGTCGGTAGCGTTTCCCTCCCGCCCGCAAGAGGTGTTGGGCGATGTCGGTGAGGAACTCGTCATCCGACTCCGTCACTTCGAGGAGGCGGTCCTCAACCGCGGCCATCCGCTCCCACACACGGGGGACGGGCACGAGATCATTGAGAATGGGCCGATCCACGGGTCTCCAAGAAGTGTCGGGAATCCGGATGGTAGCCCCGGTGTTCGTTGAATCATGAGCCGGAACGCCCGGTGAGACAACCCGGGGCTTATCGACACCCCGTCCTATACTCGATGAGGCGCCCGGGGAACCCGGCGCCGCTGTTACATGATGAGGTACTGTCTTGTTCGAACGGTTCACCGATAGGGCCCGAAGGGTCGTCGTCCTTGCTCAGGAAGAGGCGCGGCTCCTCAACCACAACTACATCGGCACCGAGCACATCCTCCTCGGTCTGATCCACGAGGGCGAGGGTGTTGCCGCTCGAGCGCTCGAAAGCATGGGCATCAGCCTCGAGTCTGTGCGCAGCCAGGTCGTTGAGATCATCGGCCAGGGGTCGCAGGCCCCGAGCGGGCACATCCCGTTCACTCCGAGGGCTAAGAAGGTTCTCGAACTGTCCCTCCGCGAGGCGCTTCAGCTCGGACACAACTACATCGGTACCGAGCACATCCTCCTCGGTCTGATCCGCGAGGGGGAGGGTGTTGCCGCACAGGTTCTCCAGCAACTCGGCGCCGACCTCCACAAGGTTCGTCAGACGGTGATCCAGTTGCTCTCCGGTGTACAGGGAGAGGACGCGGCTCCTGCCGGTCATCCCGGTGGCAGCGGACGAGCGGAACCAACCGGGTCGAGCAGCGGTTCGACCGTCCTCGACCAGTTCGGCCGGAACCTCACCCAGCTTGCCCGTGAACGCAAGCTCGACCCGGTTATAGGCCGGGCGACCGAAATCGAGCGCGTCATGCAGGTTCTGTCCCGCAGGACCAAGAACAACCCGGTCCTCATTGGAGAGCCCGGTGTCGGCAAGACCGCCATCGTCGAAGGTCTGGCCCAGAAGATCGTGGACGGCAACGTACCGGACACGCTCACCGACAAGCACCTCTACACCCTCGACCTCGGCGCCCTCGTCGCAGGCTCTCGCTATCGCGGCGACTTCGAAGAGCGCCTCAAGAAGGTGCTGAAGGAGATCAGGACCCGTGGCGACATCATTCTCTTCATCGACGAGATTCACACCCTCGTCGGTGCCGGCGCCGCCGAGGGCGCCATCGACGCCGCCAGCATCCTCAAGCCGATGCTCGCACGTGGCGAGTTGCAGACCGTCGGCGCCACAACCCTCGAGGAATACCGCAAGTACCTCGAGAAGGATTCCGCACTCGAGCGTCGCTTTCAGCCCATCCAGGTCGAAGAGCCGACTGTGGCCGACACGATCAAGATCCTCGAAGGCCTGCGCGATTCGTACGAGGATCATCACCGGGTCCGGTTCACCGACCAGGCGCTCGTCAATGCCGCAAACCTCGCCGACCGCTACATCGCGGACCGGTTCCTGCCGGACAAGGCTATCGACCTCATCGATGAGGCCGGGAGCCGGATGCGGCTCAAGCGCAAGGATCTCCCCCCCGATGTTCGCAACATCGACGAGAAGGTCTCCAAGCTTCGCTCTGACAAGCGAGATGCTGTCTATGCCCAGCAGTACGAGCGTGCTGCGAAGATCCGCGATCAGGAGCGGGTTCTGATGGACGAGCGGTCCGGATTCGAAGCCCAGGGCATGGCCGTCGGCGAGGACTATTCGGCCGTGATCGACGAGGAGCAGATCGCTGAAGTGCTCGCGCAGTGGACGGGGATTCCGGTCCACCGCCTCACTGAAGAAGAGACCGAACGGCTCCTCAAGATGGAGGACGAACTCCACACGCGAATCGTTGGTCAGCACGACGCAATCGAGGCGGTCTCCAAGGCCATCCGTCGTACCCGCGCCGGGTTGAAAGATCCCAAGCGTCCTGCCGGGTCGTTCATCTTCCTCGGCCCCTCAGGTGTCGGAAAGACGGAGTCGGCCAAGGCCCTGACCAGCTTCCTCTTCGGAGACGAAGACGCACTGATCCAGATCGACATGTCCGAGTACATGGAGAAGCATGCCGTCAGCCGCCTGGTCGGTTCTCCTCCCGGCTATGTCGGCTACGACGAGGGCGGCCAACTCACCGAAGCGGTGAGGAGGAAGCCGTTCTCGGTGGTCCTGTTCGACGAAATCGAGAAGGCCCATCAGGACGTGTTCAATATCCTGCTGCAGATTCTCGAGGACGGTCGCTTGACGGACTCGCAGGGACGCACGGTCGACTTCAAGAACACCGTGATCATCATGACGTCGAACCTTGGCACCGCCGACCTTCGCAAGAAGGCGATCGGGTTCACCAGCGACGATGAAGAGGTCAACTACGACCGTATGCGGGAGAGGGTCGTCGAGTCGCTGAAGAAGCACTTCCGGCCCGAGTTCCTGAACCGGATCGACGAAGTGATCGTCTTCCACGAACTCACGAGGGAAGAGGTCAAGACGATCGTCGACCTCCTGATCGCCCGGGTGAGGACGCAGCTCGAGTCGCAGGCACTCGACCTGGCGCTTTCCGACGCCGCCAAGACTCGGCTCGCCGAGAAGGGGTACGACCCGCAACTCGGTGCCCGCCCATTGCGGCGTGCGATCCAGCGGCTGCTCGAGGACCCGCTCTCCGAGCGAGTCCTGCACCGTGAGTTCCCGGCCGGATCGACGATTCTCGTCGACATCGACGAGGACGATCCGGAACGGCTCTCCTTCGAGTCGATCGAGACCCCTGACCAACCCCCGGTAGAACTCGCTGACAACGAGATGTAGAGAACGGCGCTCGGCGCTTTCCCTCGCTCCGCCCGCGGGCGACCGAAATCCCCTACACTTGATGTGTTGCACCCGTGGGTAGGTGTGCAGCAGATTCGACCAAAGAAAGGGTTCGATCCATGAACGGATTGAAGAAACGCGGGGGCTTGTTCGCACTGCTCCTCGCATTCGTGCTGATCGTTGCTGCATGCAGTAGCGACAGCGAAGATACGACAACCACGACAGCTGCATCGGGTGGCGAAGAAACCACAACGACGGCAGCTCCGGCTGAAGAAACCACAACAACAGCGGCGCCTGCCGAAGAGACGACCACGACGGCCGCTGGGATGTCCGGCGAGGGCGTCAAGGTCGGCATGGCCTACGACATCGGTGGACGCGGCGACAAGTCGTTCAACGACTCCGCAGCAGCGGGACTTGAAAAGGGCATTGCCGACTACGGCATCGAGACCCAGGAGCTCGAACCGACCGCTGGTGGCGAGAACCGTGAAGAGAACCTGCGCCTCCTTGCTGAGAGCGGATTCAATCTGATCTTCGCGATCGGCTTTGCTTTCGACGAGGCGCTTGCGAATACGGCTCCGGCCTACCCGGACACCACGTTCGCCATTGTCGACTCCGTCAGTGATCTGCCGAACGTCTATTCGCTCGTATTCGCCGAGCACGAGGGTTCAGCGCTCGTCGGCGCTGCCGCGGCTCTGAAGACGCAGACTGACATCATCGGCTTCATCGGCGGCGTCAACATCGGCCTGATCAACAAGTTCCAGGCCGGGTACGAGTTCGGTGCCAAGGAGATCAATCCTGACATCGAGATCCTGGTGCAGTACCTGACCGAGCCGCCCGACTTCTCGGGATTCAACGACCCGGCAAAGGGCAAGGAAGCGGCGCTCGCCATGTTCGAGCAGGGCGCGGACATCGTCTACCACGCGGCAGGCGGCTCGGGCGGCGGTCTGTTCGAGGCAGCCAAGGAGGTCACCGAGACCAGTGGCAGCAAGGTGTGGGCGATCGGCGTCGACTCCGACCAGTACCTAACCGCAGGCGAGGACGTGCAGGAGTACATCCTGACCTCGATGCTCAAGCGGGTCGATACGTCGGTATACGGCACGATCACGAACTTCCTGGGCGAGGACAACCAGTCGGGTGTTGTGGTGTTCGACCTTGCTGCCGACGGCGTGGGCTACTCCACGAGTGGCGGCTTCGTCGACGACATCCAACCGGAACTCGACGCACTCCGTGAGAGGATCATCTCGGGCGAACTCGTCGTTCCGGACGCGCTTGGCTGAGACTCCCCACTCAACTAGATAAGGTTGGGCCCGAGGCGCTAGCCTCGGGCCCAACTTGTTGCACGCAGCATTTCGGAAGCGAGGAGCTCACCGGTGAAGGACGAGTCGCAAGCTGTCGAGTTAGCGGATATCACCAAGACGTTTCCCGGCGTTATCGCCAACGAGGACGTGAATCTCTCGGTCGGCGTCGGGGAGATCCACGCGATCGTCGGGGAGAATGGCGCGGGGAAGTCCACGCTGATGAAGATCCTCTACGGCATGCAGGCGCCGGATGAGGGAACCATCAAGGTTGGTGGCAAGACGGTCCACTTCAAGACACCGAAAGATGCCATCGCCGAGGGCATCGGCATGGTGCATCAGCATTTCATGCTCGCGGACAACTTCACAGTGCTCGAGAACATCATTCTCGGCGACGAGCCGACAAAGGGAGCACAGATCGACTTTGCGGCCGGTCGTGATCGCATCAACGAGATCGGCGACGCCTATGGCATCGACCTGGAACCCGACGCCCTTGTCGAGGAACTCACGGTCGGCGAGCGCCAGCGCGTGGAGATCGTGAAGGTGCTGTATCGCGGTGCCAAGATCCTCATCCTCGACGAGCCGACCGCCGTTCTGGTGCCCCAGGAGGTCGACGAGCTGTTCGACAATCTCCGGGAGATGACATCGGAGGGCCACACGATCATCTTCATCTCGCACCATCTCGATGAAGTCCTGGCGATCGCCGACTCGATCACGGTCATGCGTGGTGGGCGCACGGTCGCGACCGTGAGCCCGGCCGACGTCGACGCGAGCCAACTCGCCGAGCTGATGGTCGGATCCGAGCTGCCAACCCCTGAAACGACAGATTCGACGGTCACCGACATCATCGAGTTGTCCGTGCAGGGATTGACCGCGCTGTCGGAGGATGGACGCACCTTGCTCGACGATGTCACGTTCGATATTCACCAGGGCGAGATCGTTGGGATCGCGGGTGTCGAGGGCAACGGCCAGGCCGAACTCACGGATGCACTGATGGGGATCCGCTCAATCTCCAGCGGAAGTGTGGTCTTCAAGGGTGACGACATCGCCGACTGGTCGACGAAACGTCGTCGAGAAGACGGCATCGGCATCATCCCGGCAGACCGACACCGCCAGGGACTACTGCTCCAGTCGCCACTGTGGGAGAACGCGATGCTTGGCCATCAGACGGTGGAGCCTTTTGCCAAGGGACCGTGGATCAACCGAAAAGGGGCGCGCGAGCGGACGAATGACATCATCAAACGGTTCGATGTCAAGACACCCGGCCCCGACACGGTGGCGCTTGCACTCTCCGGCGGGAATCAGCAGAAGCTCATCGTGGGCAAGGAGATGATTGCCAATCCTCATGCGCTGATTGCATCACACCCCACGCGCGGTATCGACGTCGGGGCCCAGGCGGCCATCTGGGATGAACTCAGGGATGCGAGGAAGAACGGCCTTGCTGTGCTGCTGATCAGTGCCGACCTCGAGGAGCTGATCGGCCTCTCCGACCGGCTTCTCGTGATCTACGGCGGCCGGATCGTGGCGGATCTCGACCCGCTCACGGTCACGCCTGAAGAGTTGGGCTCGTATATGACCGGCGTTGAGGTGGAGGCGGCATCATGAACATTCGCAAGATGCTTCTCTCGCTGCTCGCTCCAGCTTCGGCGATCATCTTCGCGCTCATTGTGGCGTCGATCGCCTTGTTGGCCGTCGGTCGCAACCCGATCGATGCGTTCAGTTCGATGTGGGACTTTGCCACCACATCGACGTCAGTTGCGTCGATCATCAACCGGGCTATCCCGCTGTATGTCGCCGCCGTTGCGGTGGCGGTCGGCTTCCAGATGGGGCTGTTCAACATCGGTGTTGAGGGCCAGTACCTGCTCGCTGCTCTGTTCGCCGGATGGGTGGGTGGAAACATCGGTCTTTGGCAGCCACTGCATATCGCCGTCGTCATCTTGGTCGCAGTCTTCGTGGGTGCGATCTGGGCCGGCATCGCCGGGTTCCTGAAGATCACCAGAGGGGTGCACGAGGTCATTTCCACGATCATGCTGAACTTCATCGCGTTCAGTGTGATCGCGTATCTCCTGTCCAACTGGTTCCGGGATGATCCGACGTCTCTCAATCTCAAGACTCCGACGTTTCCGGAGTCGGGCCAGATCCCCGATTTGAACTGGCTCTTCACGATGTTCGGGTTCAGCGAACCGGGTGGGATCGCCCTCCAGGGATTCTTGTTCGTGGCGATCGGGATCGGGATCTTCTACTACCTGCTCGTGAAGCGCACGCGGTTCGGCTTCGAGCTACGTGCATCGGGCATGAACCCGGGTGCGGCCCGACTGAGTGGCGTGGCTCCGAAGAAGATGATCCTCACCACGATGCTCATCTCCGGTGGGGTTGCCGGCATGGTCGGACTGTCGACGATGTTCGGCAACATGCACTCCTACACCCAGGATTTCCCGAGGAACTTCGGCTTCACGGGAATCGCAGTTGCCCTGCTTGGTCGCAACAGTGCGGTCGGCATGGCACTCGGTGCGCTCCTCTTCGGCTTCATGGAACGATCGGCGCTGATCCTCGACCTCGAGGACACGCCAAAGGAAGTCGTCCAGATCATGCAAGGTGTCGTCGTGCTCGCCGTGGTCGTCGCCTACGAGGTTGTCAACCGGATGATCGAACGGCGCGAGGTCAAAGCTGCGGCCGATGCAACTCGGTCAATGGATAGTGAAGGTGTGGGAGAGGAGGTGTCAGCATGACGGGCCGTCTCGACGACTCAGACTCCCGGCTTCCGGATAGCGCCGAATACGAGCCGGATATCGACGCCAAGCCGTCGCTGCTCGAGTCGCGAGCGCTGCGGTACACCGGACTCGCCCTTGCGGGCATCCTGCTGCTGTCAATCGTGCAGGCGATCGCCGGCACCACGGAGCTGACATCCTCCGGTACGTGGGCGGCGGCGATCCGCCTTGCGATCCCGATCATGCTCGCCGGTCTTGGCGGCCTCTTCTCGGAGCGTTCCGGTGTTGTGAACATCGGCCTCGAGGGCATGATGGTCGCCGGAACGTGGTTCGGTGCATGGGCCGGTTGGCAGTTCGGCCCATGGTACGGCGTCGCCTTCGGCATCTTCGGTGGAGCGATCTTCGGGCTCATCCACGCCATTGCCACGGTCACGTTCGCCGTTGACCACATCGTGTCGGGTGTCGCGATCAACATCCTCGCGGCCGGCGCGATGCGCTTCCTCTCGGTTGTCGTTTACAGCCCAGATTCGGGAGGAGGCGCCACACAGTCACCGAGGATCCAATCACAGATCGGTACCTTCGACGTCCCGTTGATATCGGACGCGCTCAACTGGATCGAGGATCGAGCGATCTTCTTCATATCGGACGTCGCCGGTCTTCTCGCCGGATTCACGACGAAGATGTCGTGGCTAACGCTGGTTGCGTTGTTGATCATTCCCGCGACCTGGTGGTTGCTGTGGCGCACAGCGTGGGGTCTCCGGCTCCGGTCGTGCGGTGAGAACCCGTACGCGGCAGAGTCCCTCGGCGTTCGTGTGCTCCGGATGAAGTACTACGGAGTGGTGATCTCCGGAGCGCTCGCCGGTCTCGGCGGCGCCTATCTGGTGGTCGTCCAGGCCGGGATCTATCGAGAGGGCATGACGGCCGGGCGAGGCTTCATCGGCCTCGCTGCGCTGATCTTCGGGAACTGGTATCCGTTCGGTGTCGCCGCGGGTGCCTCTGTATTCGGTTATGCCGACGCGTTGAGCCTGCGGCAAGGGGAGGCCGTCCATGCACTCCTGCTGGTCGCCGCCATCGCACTCGCGATGATGGCCGTGTGGTCGGTCACGAAGGGCAAGGTGACGGCCGCGATCATCCAGGGAGTCGCTGCGGCATTCTTCCTCGGCTGGTATCTCATGACGGATTCCGTCCCCACGCAAGTGGTCGCCGCTCTGCCATACCTCGTGACCCTGCTGGTTCTGTCCCTGGCGACCCAGCGTCTGCGTATGCCTGCGGCCGATGGCCTGAGATACCGCAAGGGAGAAGCGGTGTAGGGGAATCGACGGTCGGCCGGCGGCCGTCGCCCGTCGCCCGGAAGAAGCTACCAGCTTCCAGCTACCAGCCGAGAGAAGACCCCGTCTCTCACCTGGCCGGGGTTCTCCTTCGTCCTGCGGTGCCGTCGCGGTCATCCGATCGCACATTCGGGCGTCGGCACGCTCGTGAGGGGGTGCAACGGCCACCGCGTCGAGGCAGCGTCGCTATATGCGGAGACGCGACCGACGCGTTCGATCTGATACCTGGTTGCCGGGAGCCGGAGTCTTCGGCATCTGGCAACTCGATCAGCCACTACTCCCGAAGAATCGTACCGCTTGCAGGGCCAGCTCGTTGAACGGCGGGCGGTCGCCCGCGGGTTCCGCAGGGTAGGTGCTCTTCACCTCGATCACGAGTTCAGTGGTGCCGAGGCTTGCGATCGGGATGCGTTGGGGGTCGTTCGTGTTCGTGAGCCGCCCCGAGATTTCGATCTCGAGGTCGTCCGTTGTAATCAGGTATCCCTGGATCTTGTAGTTCTTCTTGAACCGGTCGTCGTCGATCAGGTTCTGCACTTCGATCTCGGTGATCCGGACTTGCTCGGCAAAGGTGAATCGCAGTTGTGCGTCGACGCCGCGTGCGCCGTCGTCGTTCCAGTCGGTTTCGGGATCGCCGTCGATGAGGTGTTCCGGCTCATGACCGGTCAGAGACGAACTCGCTTCAACGGAACTCGGGAAGACCTCGACTACTGCAACCGGAATGGTGGTGCTTGTCGACGACGTGGTGGAGGATGCCGCCGTGTCGTCGCCACCGCGGAACACGTTGAAGATCAGTGCGGCGAGGCCCACGAAGAGGACAACAGCCACGAGCACGCCGAGCGCGCGCCCTCCGGGTGACGTTCGCAGGGTCGGGGCGGGAGCGACCGGAAGTGGATCCTGGCTCAGGCGTGCGCCGCACTGCTCACAATGCCGGTTGTAGTCCGGGTTCTGGGCACCGCAGGAGGGACACGTCGTTGTTGGGCGCGGCGCAACCGGTGGCTGATCAGCCGTGACAAAGTCGTGGCTGTCCGTCGTGGCGGGAGGCGGTGCCGGCTGGCGGCGGGGTGCTTCTGTCTCTGGCGGCGCCTCCCCAAGCTCGAACGGCTCGAACAGGTCGTCGAAGTCGGGCTTGTCCTGATCCATCCGGTCACATTCTCTCAGCGGTCTGTGTCCAGGTATTGTGGCACGAATGCCGTGTATTGCCGTTGTTCGCGTTGCTGAGCCGTGGTCCGTGGGGAACATCCTCGGAGCGTTGTTCCTCGTGGCCTTGATCGCAGGCGCCGTCTACTGGTGGTTCTGGCGTCGATAATCGGGATCGGGCGTCCCTTTTGTGTCACACACGATTCCTACGGTGCGTGCCATGGCTGACTACGAATGCACCAATTGCTCCTATCGGACGAATCGATGGATGGGGTTCTGTCCTCAGTGCCGCCAGTCGAGCACGGTCGTCGAGACTCGAACCGACCCGGGCTCTCCGGTGGCACCGATGCCGGTCGGGGCGCTTGCATCCGTGCCGGTTCGACGCCTGAAGACCGGGATAGCGGAATTCGACCGCGTGCTCGGTGGGGGCTTGATCCCCGGCTCGGTGGCGCTCCTTGGTGGCGCTCCCGGTGTCGGGAAGTCCACGCTCGTGCTCGAGATCGGCGCGGCGATCGCGGGGGCGGGATCAAGCGTTCTCATTGCAACCGGTGAGGAGTCAGGTAGCCAAGTCGGCCTGCGGGCTCGGCGCATCGGAGCGGCCGCCGATGGTCTGCTCGTCTCGACCGAATCTGACGTCGATGCCCTCTGCGCCCTCATTCGTTCGGGCACCTGGCCGGTGGTAGTTGTCGATTCAATCCAGACCGTGACCGGCGTGTCGGGCAGCGCCGGGGGATCGGCCACGGTCATACGAGATGCCGCAGCCCAGTTGATTGCTGCTGCGAAGGCAAGTGGTGTCGTTGTGCTCCTCATCGGGCATGTCACGAAGGACGGTTCGATCGCCGGTCCGAAGAGTCTCGAGCACATGGTCGATGTCGTCCTATCGCTCGACGGAGATGTGCACCGCAATCTCAGATTCCTCCGCGGTACCAAGAATCGATTCGGGTCCGTTCATGAAATCGGTGTTTTTGAGATGACCGATCGAGGTCTCGATCCTCTGGCCGATCCGAGCGCCGTCCTGGCCGGCAGTCGGACCACGTCGGTCGCCGGCAGCGTGCTGTTTCCGGCCCTCGACGGGCGCCGCTCGCTCCTGGTCGAGATCCAGGCGCTCGTCGTGCCCACCAAGGCCGCGCAGCCCCGCAGAAGCGTGAAGGGCCTGGCCGTCTCACGGGTTCATCAGGTCATCGCTTCGATCAATCGCCACTGCGGGCTTTCGATGAGCGACCGGGAGGTCTATGTGTCGGTCATGGGCGGTATCTCGATCGGGGAGCCCGCAGCCGACCTGCCGATGGCCTTGGCGATCGGATCGGCAGTCGCGAACGTATCCCTCGGTTCCGTGGCCGCCTGGGGTGAGGTGGCCCTCACGGGCGAGGTACGGGCGGTCGATCAATCCGATCGGCGCCGCTCGGAGAGTCGCCGTCTCGGCGTTGGACGGGTTCTCGAGGCCGACAACGGGCAGGTGTTGGCAGACATCTTCCGTGACGTCGGCCTCATCCCCGGAAGGTCAACCGGGCGGAACGGGATTCGACCGGTGCCCGTCGGGGAGCACCAAGGCGGTTGATCGTTCTCACGTTGTTGATGCATGGGCTAGCCTGCGGCTTTGATGACACCGCAATCGCTGCCCCGACTCGATGTTCTGCGCCGGTTCGCCCCGGGCACGACCCTGCGCGATGCGGCTGAGCTGATCTTCCGGCATGGCACCGGGGTACTGATGGTGCTCGGCACGAGCAGCCAGATCGATTATCTGTGTACGGGCGGATTCCGATTTGCCGATGTACCGGTTACCGCGCAGCGCATCTCCGAGCTTGCGAAGATGGATGGCGGGATCGTTATCGACGATACGACGAACACGATTTCACGCGCCAACGTCCATTTCATCCCGGATCCGCGTATTCCCACGGACGAGACCGGGACTCGGTTCCGGACTGCCGACCGGCTCGCTTCGCAGACGGGTCTCCCGGTGCTTGCCATCAGTGAGGAAGGTCGCGATCTCGCTGTGGTCTTCGTTGGTGATGAGCGCTTCGTACTCAAGTCGCCGCCCGCGTTGTTCGGCGAGGCGAACCGCCGGCTGCAGTCACTCGAGCGCCTACGTGGCCGCCTGGACGACGCCGTTGAGCGGTTGTCGCTGTACGAGATCGACGACATCGTCACGATGCGAGACGCCGTCATGGTGATTCAGCGTGCAGCGCTCGTGCTTCGACACGCCGACGATCTCGACCTCATTGCCGTTGAGCTTGGCGACGAAGCGCCGCTCGTCCAACTCCAGGCCACTGACGTGGCGGAGGGCGTTCCCGAACTCATCGATCTCGTGAACGCGGACTATCAGTCTCGCAAGCCGCGACGTGGCTCATCGGTGATGCCGCGGCTGGCCGAAATGTCAACCCAGGATCTCTATCACACGGCCCGGGTTGGGGAAGTGCTCGGTCTCATGCCCCTGGATGCCGAGGTGAGCCCTCGCGGTGTGCGGGCGTTGGCCGCGGTGCCACGGATCCCGGACTCGGTTCGGAACCGCCTCCAGAAGCGGTTCGGGACCTATCAGGGTCTGCGTTCCGCATCGGTTGAGGAACTCGACCAGATCGACGGTGTGGGACCGAAGCGGGCCGCACGCATCCGTGCGTATCTCGATCAGGGCAACGGGAACTTCGCTCCGCACCTCGAGGACTGAGCCCCGCTCGCCGGTACCGGCTGGTCAACCGGTACACTTCGCGTTCCGCTACCCCACGGTGACACTTGGCGACGAAGAAACCCGCTCCGGCGAAGAAGGCTCCCGCAAAGAAGGCTCCCGCAACGGAGCCGGCCGCGGCGAAGACGACAGCGGCGAAGAAGCCCGCTGTCAAGAAGGCCCCGGCGAAGAAGGCCCCTACAAAGAAGGCCGCCGTCAAGAAGGCCCCGGCGAAGAAGGCCCCGGCGAAGAAGGCCGCTGTCAAGAAGGCCCCGACAAAGAAGGCCGCCGTCAAGAAGGCCCCTACGAAGAAGGCCGCCGCGAAGAGGGCCCCTACAAAGAGGCCGGCGGCGGTATCCCCGACAGAGCCGGCCCCGGCGCCGACGAAGTCTGCAGCCAAGGCCGATCCATTCACCGTCGGAGACAAGGTCGTCTACCCGCACCACGGTGCAGCGACCATCGTCGGCAAGGAGAAGCTCGAGTTCAAGGACGAGAAGCAGGACTTCTACGTGCTCGAGATTGCAACCGACCAACTCATCGTTCGCGTACCGGCCGCCTCGGCGGTCGAGCGAGGCGTGCGCCCGGTGATCTCCAAGTCGAAGGCCCGGCAGGTCTTCCAGACGCTTCGCAGCGAACCGCAAGAGGCGGGGTCCAACTGGAGTCGCTGGTACAAGGTCCTGACCGAGAAGATCAACAGCGGTGACATCTTCCAGGTTGCCGAGGTGATTCGTGACCTCGACTATGCCCAGAAGATCAAGGGGATCTCGCCTGCTCTCAAGCGTATGCTCGCCAAGGCTCGTCTGATCATCATCAGCGAGTTGCAGTTCTCGCTCGACGTGTCCGAGGAAGAGGCAACGAAGCGCCTCGAACGGGCACTCCCCAAGGTTGAACCGGACGAAGAGGTCTGACGGGCCCCTGCTTCGGATACCATCCGAGGTATGGACGAACGCAGCCCAATCTGGGGGGTCCTGGTCGCCGCCGGACGTGGAACGCGTTTCGGGCGCGAGAAGCACACGCTCGAACTCGCCGGCGCGCCTCTGTGGCAGCACGCGCGGCAGGCCCTCCTCGATGGCGGTGTCGCCGCCGTGATTGTGGTCGGGGACGTCGAAGGCGGAGTGGCCGGCGGCCTCCGGCGCCAGGACTCGGTTGCAGCCGGTCTCTCTCAGATCCCCGAGCCAGCCGGCTTCGTCCTCGTCCACGACGCTGCGCGGCCTCTCGCCTCCGCCGACATCGTTCGCCGGGTCATCGCTCGTCTGCTGGTTGGCGATGTCGACGGCGTGATTCCTGCGATTCCGGTTCGTGACACGATCAAGCGCGTCTCGGGGGATCGGGTAGTCGAGACGGTCGACCGTAGTTCACTCGTGGCCGTTCAAACTCCACAGGGTTTCGATCTCAGGGCTCTGCGTGCCGCTCACGCGGTGGCAGCATTCGACGCAACTGATGACGCCTCGATGGTGGAGGCGAACGGAGGAACAATCGCCTTCGTCGATGGAGATCCGGCCAACATCAAACTGACCTACCCAGAGGATCTCCCGGTGGCGGAGGCGCTACGATCTCGGGACTATGAGTGATTCACGTGTGAAGGTCGGGTTTGGGTTCGATGCACACCGTTTCGGCGGCCCCGGACCGATACGGCTCGCCGGGGTCGAGGTCGACAACGCTCGCGGCGTCTTGGCAACGAGCGATGGGGATGTGGTCGCCCACGCCATCGCCGATGCGCTGCTCGGTGCGTTCGCCCTCGGCGACCTTGGACAGCACTATCCGTCGTCCGACCCGGCGATGGAAGGCATGGACTCCATGCAGATGCTCTCGGCGGTCGCACGCCGGATCGAGGACCGCGCCCATCTCATCAACAACGTTGACGTGACGGTGATCTCGCAATCGGTCATGGTCGGACCACACCGCGACGAGATGAGGGATCGATTGGCGGCGACGCTCCGCATCGACCGGTCGTCGGTCTCGGTCAAGGGCACGACTACCGACTCGATGGGGTCGATCGGCGCAGACGAGGGCCTCGCCGCCGCCGCGGTCGTCACGATCTACCGCTGAACGTCTCCGCCATGAGCCCGGGGTCGTCGGTGAAGATGCCTCCGACCCCTGCAGCGGCGAGCGCCACGGCGTGGGCCGGTTCGTTTACCGTCCAGACGAGCACCGCAAGGTCGTCTGCGGCCTCGACGATCCGGGGTGCATCAGGCAGCGTCCGGGCCAACGAGAGATTCACCGAAACATGGCCGTCTTCGCGGGCCTGCTCGATCACATCGAACGGGTCGAGAGCCGCAGCTGCGAGCTGACCGGTCGGGACCGTCGGTGCGAGCTTCTTGAACGCCGCGAGCATGGCGGCGTCGAACGACGAGACGAGGAGTCGGTCGCTCGTGGCGTGGTCGGCAACCCAGTCAGCGATCGAGACCGCGAGCCCGAGCGTCGGGTCATAGTCCGATTCACGAGGGTCGTTCTTGATCTCGATGTTGAGAAGGGCTGTGGGACCGAGCACGTCCCACGCCTCGTCGAGCGTCGGTACCCACGGCGTCGACGCCTTGATCTCCACGAGATCCAGTTGAACGAACGGCGGGGCGTCCGGAGCCGCTCGGTCTTCGTGATGAATCACGATGGCGCCGTCGCGGCTCGGTCGGACGTCGAGTTCGACGCCGTCGGCGCCGAGTTCGACGGCAAGGGCGAACGCCTCGACGGTGTTCGCCCGCACATGAGCCGAAGCCCCGCGATGCCCGTAGATCAGGAAGTCACGCATACGCAGACTCTAGGCGCTGCGAACCCAGGGTTCTCGGCATCGTATTTGACGCCGAAGGCCCGCGGAACGGTGGATTGCCGCATTGGTGGGTCCGCTCGCGGCGGTAGCATCGCCCGTGATGAGGATCTACAACACGCTCGGTCGCGAGTTCGTCGAGTTGGAACCCCGCGATGCCGGCAAGATCGGCATGTACGTCTGCGGTGCAACCGTCCAGTCCCAGCCGCACCTCGGCCATGGCCGTTCCGCTGTGGTGTTCGACGTGATCCGCCGTTACCTCGAGTGGATCGGATACGACGTGACCTACGTCCGCAACGTCACGGATGTGGACGACAAGATCATCGACGCTGCGAAGGCTGAGGGGGTCGCGACCGGCGTGATCGTCGATCGCGCCTATTCCGCATTCGACGAGGCTCACCGGAAGCTCGGCGTGAAGACGGCGACGATCGAACCGTGGGCCACCCACCACATTCCGGAGATGATCGACATCATCACCCGGCTGATCGATTCCGGCCACGCCTACGACGTCGACGGCGATGTCTACTTCTCTGTTCGGTCGGACCCGGAGTACGGCAAGCTCTCCCGCCACGATCCCGATGATCTACGGTCCGGAGCCCGCGTAGACACCGACAATCGGAAACGAGATCCGCTCGACTTCGCGCTCTGGAAGGCAGCCAAACCGGGGGAGCCTTCGTGGGATGCACCCTGGGGCGCCGGTCGGCCGGGCTGGCACATTGAATGCTCGGCCATGGCTCGCAAGTACCTGGGGGAGGGTTTCGACATCCACGCCGGTGGGCACGATCTGATCTTCCCTCATCATGAGAACGAGATCGCGCAGTCGGAGATGGCGACCGGCGCGCCGTTCGCCCGGTATTGGCTTCACAACGGAATGATGAACCTCGACGGCGAGAAGATGTCGAAGTCAACCGGTCATGTTGTCGATCTGCTCGAAGCGCTTGACGAGTATCGCCCGACTGCGGTCCGTCTTGTCTATCTACGCACGCACTATCGAAAGCCGCTCGACTTCTCGCTCGATGCCCTTGTCGACGCCGAGGCGGCGCTGGATCGGCTCTGGGGATTCCGCCGCCGGGTGCCCGGTCCGGTCGAGGACGCTCCTGATCCTCCAGCGCTCGAGCGGTTCCGCGGAGCGATGGAGAACGACTTCGATGTCGCCGGCGGCCTCGGCGTCCTGTTCGACGTCGTGCGCGAAGGAAATCGGCGTCTTGATGCCGGCGAGGATGCCGATTCGCTCATCGCCGCGTACGACGAGTTCGTCACGGTCTTCGGCCTCGAGGAACCGTCTCGCGATACCACGCCGATCGATAAGGAAGTCGCTGCGCTCTGCGAGCGGTTCGGTGCTGACACGGCCGGCATCGATGGTCTCTTGGGAATCCGGGACCGTGCGCGTGCCGAGCGCGACTGGGCAATGTCCGACATCATTCGAGATGAACTCGCACAGCTCGGGATCGTGGTGGAGGACACAGCTGATGGCTCGCGCTGGCATCGGGGATAGGGTCGAGGGCTTCCACGCCGTCGACGCGGCCGTCAAGGCCGGGCGCGTCTCGACCGTGCGCATCGAGCAACGCCGTCTCGCCCGCGATGAGTACAAGGCGCTCGCCAACGCAGCGGTGGATGCAGGCGCTCGCGTTGAGTTTGTCGCCGATGTTCGCGATGGCGCGCTGACCTCGGCGCCGCAGGGCGTGGTTGCGGTGTGTCGACCCAAGGCGACGGTCTCACTCGAAGACGCGGTCGCCACGACCGATCCGCCGGCGTTGCTCGTATTCGACCATCTTGACGACCAACGCAACCTCGGAGCGGCAGTCCGGTCCGCCGTCGCTGCCGGGCTGAAAGCGGTGGTCGTGCCCACCCGGCGGTCGGCCCCGATCGGCGCTGCAGCGTTCAAGGCTGCGGCAGGGACTCTCGAGGAGGTTTCGCTGGTCGAGGTCTCGTCGATCCCCGAAGCGCTGCGCCGCCTCGAGAAACTCGGCGTGTGGCGTGTTGGCCTCGACGGATCAGGCGACCGATCGCTGTTCGGGTTCGACCTCCTCGCGGAACCGGTTGCGATCGTAGTCGGGTCCGAGGGGGCCGGCCTGCACCGCCTCACAGCCGAGCGGTGCGATGCCATCGTCCGAATCCCGCACGCCGGCCCTGCCGAGAGCCTCAATGCCTCGGTCGCAACCGCTCTCGCCGTGTTCGAGGTCTCCAGGGCCCGCGGTTGGGTATCCTGACGCCTTCGCCGGGTTAGCTCAGTTGGTAGAGCATCTCTCTTGTAAAGAGAAGGTCATCGGTTCGAATCCGATACCCGGCTCCGACGGGAACCCTTGGGAGGCAATAGTCTCCTGAGGGTTCTTCGTTTTTCACGCCTTCGTGTGGACGGGTGTGGTCTGCATTTGGTCCGCGTCTGGTGCGCGAGACGACACGAAACAGGGCGAATCGCTGCGGGGCGATGCGCTACGGAAACACCAATACAGCGGAACCTTTGCTGCGTTCCCGCAGGTCAGCGAAACATGTCCGGCCGGATTCCGAGACCGGGTGTCGGACGTTCGAATCTTCCCGAGGGCGCTGCTGAAATCCTTATGCCGCAGTGGTTTCAGCCATTCCGATGCTGTCTCGGCCGGCCTCGAGACGTCGACCTGTCCGCATCTCGTCCGTCAGACACAAACTGCGGGCCAGCCACCGGCGACAACGGCGCTGCCCGCGACCAATGGCAAGCGACACTCTCGAACCTCGGCCTCCCATCAGAGGAGCCACTGACCCTCGACGAACTCAACACAATCCGCCAACTCCTCGACATCGACTGAGAACCGTTCCCCGTGGGTATCGCCGCAGCCGTCTCCGTCGGCGCCGTGGCATCGTGCTCGTCTTCATCTTCGCCCCGCTCATCTCGGTCTAGGACCAACTCTTCGCAGAGCCCGCACGGCGCACCGCGGGTCCTGCAAAGCTGTCGGCCGCGCGTGGCAGCGGTTCCGAGGGTGCCGCTGGGTCCGAGGGATGCAGCTCGCCACGATGGATAGAGGCCTGCGAAGAGTCGGCCCGCGGCCAACACGAAATCGTCCGCTCTCTCGACTGGCTGGATGGCACACAGGTGACAGCAGGGGCGCCCGGTCCCCGGACAAAGAGCAAGATCCGATACGATTGCGTATACCGCATACACGCGAGCCGCCGTAGGGGACCGAATCGTCCTCGACCGAAACTCCGGAGACGCACGACGCACGTGGCAAACGAAGGCACCGACGGCTCGCCTACCGATGCCGGTCGATCTGCGCGTCGTCTGCTACCCGCAGGAGTGGCCGATGCTGCTTTCGCGTCCCTCGCAACCTTCGGAGCGGGTCTCAGCGCCGTCATACTCTTCGCCCCGGACGACCTCGGTGTCTACGCCATCTTCTTCGCGGCGTTCGGCCTCGGCGTCGTCCTGCCATGGAATCTGATCCTCATTCCCGCCGAAGTCAACGCCGTGTCGCTCGCCGTGGGCGACCGGATGCGATACGCCCCCGGGACGCTGAAGATGGGGCTGCGAACGTCGGTGGTCGGGTCGTCGTCCATGCTCGTCGCGGCCCTTCTCACGAGATCGATGGCGGACTCCGATGTGATTGTGGGACTGATGCTCACAGGAATCGCTGCAACAGCCCTGTCGCCGCTCCAGGACTACATGCGAAGGATGCTCCACGTCGCCGGCATGTCCTGGCGAGCCGCCACTACGTCGATCGTTCAGTTTGTTGGCGTGGTTGGCGGCCTCGGGGTCATGCTGGTGGCAGACGCGCCAACCTCAGTCATGCCGTTCGGGGCACTCGCCGTTGCAAACGTGCTGTCGCTCACGGTGGCGATCGCTCTTGGCAATCTTCGGCACCTGAAGCCGCTCGATGACCCCCCCGGGTTCTGGGCACTGGCGAGAGAGGGGCGCTGGCTGCTCGCGAGAGCACTGCTCCCATCGGCTGCCCAACTCGCTGCGGCCACGATCATCGCAGCACTCACTACCCCGGAAATGCTCGGCTATGCCGAGGCGGCAAGGGTCGTGGCACAACCCGTGCTGGTCCTTGCTACCGGACTCACGGCAGTGTTGGCGCCCCGCACGATCGGTGCGGCCCAGCAGCACGACCGCCCGGCCGCCACCCACCTGCGCCGCATCTACCTGGCACTCATGCTCGGCGGCGGCCTCGCCTACTTGCTGGTTGCGTCGGTCGACTGGCTCATGAACCCGATGGGGTATCTCGTGCCCGTTGCATATGTTGTGCCGGGACTGGTCGCCGCGACGATTGTCGCCAACATGATGGCGGCGTCAACGTATCTCGATGTGAATGAGTTGCTCGGAGCGAAGATGGCGCGACCAATGGCCGGCGTCTCGATCATCACGAGCCCGATACTCGTGGGTGTCGCTCTCACTGCCGGTGCCACCGAGGCTTTCGCTCGACCGTTTGGAATCCTCGTTCGCAGTACCGTGGATCTCGTTTGGTACCGACTGCTTCTTCGGGGCTACTACGCAGGGCCCCGGGCCACCGAGTTGCGTACGGGAGCCGCTGGCTCGTAGCCGTTCGGGGCGTCCCGGAATCGGACGGATCACTCGGCCTCATCGAGGGCCTTCGGCCGGAACGTCGAGGCGAGCCACCGCTGCCGCTCACCATCACCGGGTCTGATTCACCGCCGGTCCGTTGAGGTAGCGACTGTGATTGTGCCAGCCGGAAATCATGAACAGCGTGATGAGGGCGTGATAGAGCAGTGGCCGCGAGTCGATTCGATCGAGCCAATCATGAATGACGGGCAAGCCGCCGTCCTCCCAGAGGGAACACGCGTCAAGCTCGCCCC
The DNA here is from genome assembly GCA_963700375.1 of uncultured Actinomycetota bacterium. Taxonomy (GTDB): domain Bacteria; phylum Actinomycetota; class Acidimicrobiia; order Spongiisociales; family UBA5794; genus JAHEEL01. The sequence goes on along the minus strand of CAVOXF010000006.1, from coordinate 449,400 downwards.
GAACAAGATCCATGTTCTGTTGGATGAATCTCGCTCCGTCGAAGCTGAAGTAGTGCTTGCCGATGGCATCCGCGTCATAGTCGAGATAGCGCAACAGCAGCCTGCGCAGAAGGATCTTGTTCTTGCCGGTGGCGAGGTCGAACCGCTCCGATTCCGGGAGGTTGAAGTAGTAGTCCGCAATGTCGTCTCCGCACCAAGGGAGGGCGGAGTCCAATCCGATCGCATTGGCCGCGAGCTTCTGCTTCCGGAGCGTCCCGCCTGGACCGGTATGGCGTACGTGAAACTCCCCGGACATGTCGATGAGGTCGACACCACGGCTCGCGCGGCTCTGCTCGTACCACCATCGGCTGGTGTCGACGACCCCCGCATAGAGCTGCCGACTCTCGTGAATTCGCATCGTTCGACCGGGCAGCGTCGCCTCCACGCGGCTGCGCGGCGAGGTAGTTCAAGGGAGAATCCACGGGCACCACCCGACGAATCAGGTTCGAGAGCCGCCGTCCTCTCACCCGGAACCGCAATTTCGCGAGATCGTTGCCGACGACCGGGAATCCCATGTACGGATCATTGCCCCCTCCGTCGATGACCGCACCCTGTGCGGGCAGGGCCGCCGCGGTCGTGAGGATGTACGGGATCTGAGAAAGGTCTACGCCGGGAGATGGGGACGCGGTGAAGAATCGAAGCAGGGCTTCGGTCGTGTCCGCCCGTCGCTTCGGCATCGAAACGATCTCGTGATCGAGACCGAGACGACGACAGATTCCCGCCGCGATTGGCGGTTCGGGATCATCAGGGTGTGAGCGGTAGGTGATGCATCGGACATGCCCAAATCCGCCTTCTGCCAAGGCGAGGGCTACGGCTGGAGAATCCTTGCCGGAACTCAGCATCAGGAATCCGTCGTTGCCGGATTCTGCAAGTTGTCTCGCGGTGGACTCGGTGAGCAGGCTGAGCAGTTTCGACTCGCTTGGCTCGCTGTCGCCTCGCGACCGCACTGTGGTCCATGGGTATTCGTTCTTGAATTCCGCTCGCAGAATCCCGCCGTGATCGGTGATCTCGGCCGTGTCCCCCATCGCGAGGAAGTAGATGCCCTCGTATTCGGTATACGGGAGCGGTATCAGAGCGTGGTGCATGAGGGACGAGATCCCGAACTTGCTCAATGCGACGGTCCGCCCCATGGCCAGGGCGTGGTCGAGCACTTCACCGAGACTCGTGGCCACGACCCCGACGTTGGCATCGCAGCGGAGGTAGATCTCTCGGTAGACGGTCCGATCACCCGCAATGGTGAGCCCAGCCGCGGTCGACCGCACGTAGTGAGGCCACGGCTCCGGCAACGCGACTCGATCCAGTTGGGTGGCCTTGAACTCGAGAAGCAACGCTGTATCCCCCGAAGTCATGTGGCAGGTCCACGGGTACGTCCGCAGAACTCTACCCATGGGGCGCAGCCGCACGGTGGCGCCGGTAAGCCTTGGCCGTCGGAGACGGGGTTGTGCGGCACACGCGCTCCCGATACCAGGCACCGGGACGAAGCAGCCCACGCTGCCGGCTCGAGAGGGAGGTGCAGGGAGATTCCGCGGTCGGCCAGTCGCGAGACGCTTCCCGCGGAAACGTCGTCAGGCAAAGAGATTCCGGGCATTCCCAATCCAGGAGGTTCTGCGGAAGTCCGCGTCGTGTCGCAACTCTTCTCAACCTGATGCGGCCCAGGCATCCAGGCGCCCTTCTCGACGCCCATGCGGCCACCCGTTCCATCTACCGACGATGGGCCCTAGCGAAGCCATGCGATGTGGGAGACGATCGAGGGTGAACCGAAGACCGGAGGAGGGTTTGTGGACTACGTCGTGAATCTGCATGTGGACATCGAGGCCGAAGGTGCCGTTGCAGTTGCCACCATGGACTGCCCATCTGGCACGTTCGCGGGTGAGGGGAAGGCGAAGATCGGACAGTCGGAGAGTAGGCAGCACATCGCCGGGGACCTTGCGACGGCACGTGCCCTTCGAGCAATCGAGGGTGACCTCATGGAACACGTCCACGAGCAGATCGACCGCTGCACAGACATGCCCTAGCCCGGGCGTCGTGGGCCGGCGCTCCCTGATACCACGATCGGGATGGAAGCGAAACAGACCGCGAAATCCCCGGTTCTGTCACACCCCATGGATACGCTTCGCGCATGGTGTCCGAGCGGGACCGGAAGGTCCTCGACTTTGAGGGCTCGTGGTGGCTGTTTCCTGGACCAAAGGACCGCGCCATCCGCGAATACCTGGATATGAGCGCGACCAGCTACTACCAAGCGGTCCGCCGGCTCATCGATGACGGCGACGCTTTCGCGTACGCTCCGTTGACCGTGCTCAGATTGCGCAGCATGCGCAACGAAAGGCTCGATCAGATCGCACGCCGGACCGGAACCACGCAGTGAGCGAATCGACCGACAACAAGCCGATCCGTGGTGAGTACCACAGCCTGATCCGCAACATCGGTGTTGTCTCGTGGTCGACGATCGGTGCACTGATCCTGATTGTTCTCGGGGCATACATCCTCATCGAGGGGCGGATCATCTTTGCGCCGTTGTTCATCGCTCTGATCGTCGTCGTCGTCCTCAACCCGCTCGTCACAGCCCTCCAGCACCGCGGCGTTCATCGGCTGATCGGTGCCGCCATCGGATTCCTCATCATTCTCGCGGTCCTCATTGCGCTCGGACTTCTCGTGATCCCCAGCATCGCTAATCAGGCCAGCGGGTTTGCGGGCGAGTTCCCCGACCTCTACGACAGTCTCGCCGATCAGGTTGTCAACACGGGCGCGCGATTCGGCCTCGACGCGGAGATCTGGACGTACGAGGAGATCCTCGGGTATCTCAACGATCCCAACAACCAGGACACAATCGTTTCGGCCGTGGTCGGGCGGATCGGCACTTTGACCAGCGGCGTCTTCGAATTCATCCTCGTGTTCCTTCTCGGGCCCGTGGTCGCGTTCTACCTGCTCATCGATCTCCCGAATGCCCAGCAGCGCGTCCTCGATCTCGTTCCGGAGAGCAACCGGGCCGAGGTCGCCTATGTGGGACGGCGCCTCAACGCGGCTGTCGGCGGATTCCTGCGGGGACAGCTCTTCGTGGCGATCGTCGTCGGCCTGATGCTGAGCCTCGGCTACTGGTTCATCGACCTTCCGTTCTGGCTCCTCATCGGGCTCATTGGCGGTGTGCTGAACATCGTCCCGTTTCTCGGACCTTGGGTCGGGGGGATCCTCGGCGTTGTCGTCGCTCTCACCACGGCCGACCTCTCGACGGCATTCTGGGCCGCCGTCATTGCCATCGCGGTGCAGCAGATCGACAACAACTTCGTCAGTCCGAGTGTGCTTCGGGCAACCGTCCGTCTGCCCCCGGCGCTCACGTTGATCGTCTTGGTACTCGCCGGTGCTGTGGCCGGATTCTGGGGCATTGTGATAGCCGTGCCGCTCACCGCTGCCCTGAAGATCATCGTTGGGTACTGGTGGAGGACGCGGATACTCGGTCAGAGCCCGCGGGACGCTGCAGAGTCGATGTTCATCGAACCGCCGCAACGTAAGTCCTGGACGCGCGAGATGGACGTCATCAAGGTATCCGCGGAACCCGCGCCTCCAGCACCTCCGGCCCCAGAGCCGCCGGGTGCCGATCCGGGCAACGCCACAGATGGCACATAGCGTATGTCGCGCCGTCGCCGCCTAACACGCTCACGCGCATGATCGATGTCCTCGTCGGAACCATCCTGATCGTCCTGGTCATCCGCGGCTGGATGAAGGGTCTGATTCGCGAGGCCATCGACGTAGGCACGCTGATGATCGGCGCGGTGATCGCGTTCCGGCTCGCACCGGTCGCCGGACGCATGCTCACCGCGATCTTCGGGATGTCGCCCGAATCCGCGCGACTCTTCGGAGGGGTCCTGCTCTTCATCGCCATCTGGGTCGGAGCTTCGGTCGCGGGGATGTTGATCCAGCGCTCGATCAAGATTCTCCCCGGCCTGTCGACGCTCAACCGACTCGGGGGCGCAACCCTCGGCGCCGTCTACACCGTCGTTCTGGTGGTGATCGGGCTCACACTGATGTCGGCTGCCCCACTCCCGCCGGCTGTCGCTGATGAAGCGGATCGCTCTGCGGTTGCCGCCTATGTGGCAGAGCCGGTGGGGGCGCCACAGCGGGCGTTCAGCATGATCTCAGGGGACCGGGCGCTTCAGTCAATGGCATGGATCAGAGACACCGTCGACGCCTGGGTGATCGACCCAACGGTCACGAACGTCACCATCCCGCTCATCGACGGTGGCGCAGGCATACATGCTTCATCGGATGCAGCGCGCAGCCTCTTCGACGCGATCAACAATGAGCGAATCGAGAACGGACTCCAGCTGCTCGAATGGTCGGACCCGGTCGCCATCGTCGCCGCGACGCGTGCCTACACCGCCTATCGATCGGGTTCGTTCGTCTCTGAGGTCTCGATCGAGGACGATCTCAGTGCGTCCGACGTGACGTTCGTGGAAGCGAACGAAGGCATCGTGCTCGCCGCGACGAACGAGGGTCTCGCGGTCGCAATCGACCCCGGCGGTGCGTTCACACACGCCGGAGTCGGCGTCGTCGAAGGTCCCTACGGTCTCATCGCCGTCGTCGTGACGACCGCCTGACCGTCAGGCCTCGTCGTCCTCACCAGAGGTGCTCGTATCGGCGGGGCCTACGTCGTCGGCCGCCGGGGCATCCGCATCCGGGCCGCTCGTCTCGCCGGCCGCATCAACGGCAACGGTCTCTACGGCCTCGTCGGCTGCGGTCTCTACGGCCTCGTCGGTGGCGGCATCCACGGCAACGGATCCACGTGCCTACGGCCTCGTCGGTGGCGGTGGCGGTTGCGGTTGCGGCCGGGGCCGCCGGAATGGTCTGCGGATACTGACTCGCTGCATCCGTGACGGCCTGCTTCTCCTGGCGCTTGCCAAGGATCACGGCCGCGATGATCGCCGCGACGCCGACAACCACCACGACGCCGAGGAGGATCCACAGCCACCAGAGGCTGCTTCCGCCACCGAACTCAGACTTGGCGATGAACGTCTTGGTGCCGCCAAGGATCGGCAGCGACCACAGGAGTCGACCGTCCGACAGCACTTCGTCGGCGTTTTGCTCGACCACCGTACCGGGCATGCTCAGAATGAAGTTGGCGGAGAAAACATCGTCGGTCAACTCGGACGGGTCGAACGGGATATCCCCCCCGAGGTCTTCGGTGCTCGCGCTCGCGGTCGCGGACAATGCGGCCGTCTCGTCATCCATGACGAAGGAAAACTCGGTGAACATGCCCTCACCGGAAGTGTCGCCGACGAGATCGGCCATCACGTCGGAGATGTCCTCGAAGTCCTGCGAGGCCCCGGTGTAGGTCATGTCGCCCTCGGTGCGCTCGGTCACGGTCCCGCCGTCAATACCGAGGCCGAATTCCCCGAACACGTCATCGGCGGTCCCACCGGAAGACTCGATGAGCTCACGGAACTCCTCGTCGAGTCCGAATTCGAACGCGATGGTTCCGCTTCTGTCCTCTTGGACATCGACCAAGACATTGATCTCGGCCCGACATGCGACCGTCAGCAGTGCGATGCCTGCGACGAGCAGGACGAGTTTCTTCATGTGTTGCCCCCGGGCTCGTGGGTTGTGGGATGGATGCTATACGTGCATCGTCATCCCGGGTGCATATCCTGAGCGGTATGGTCCCCGAAGCCCAACGACTCCATGCCTCCTTTGTTGCCGCCCTTCCGGCGTACCTAACGGCGCGGTTCACCGACCACGGCTACCCACTCGATCGAGCATCGGTCGAGTCGATCGAAGGAGCGACGGCCGTTCTTTCTTCCGAACTCGGTCATGAACTCGCATCGCCGTTCAAAGAGCAGCGCAGGAGCCCGCTCGAGATCGTCCGGCAGGTCCTGGCGATTCCGAACGAGGCGCTCGCTGAGCGCGGGACCCCGCCAACGGCGACGAGCACTCTGATGTCCGAGAACGATCCATACGGGCTCGCACCAGGTTCGTCGAGTGACCTCGGTCCGTCGGCGCATGAGGCGCATCTCCTGTGGGGTGCTGCGAAGGCGGCGGCCTTCACCGGTGCTCTTCCAGCTGTGCCGTCGCGACCGACCGTGCTCGTGATGGCCGAGAACCGCCCCGATCGGGATGAATTGCTCGCGGCCGTCCTGGCTGCAGGGCTGCGGGGCCTGGCGGTGAGGAACCCCGGAGCCGTCACCGGAGCAATTGAGCTCGGCTCGGTGGTGTTCGCTTTCGTCGACCTGGCCCACCGCTCCGCCCGCGATGCGGTCGGCCAACTCACCGCCTCGCGCATCGCGACCGTCGTCTACGGCGACTCGATCGACGATCTGATCGAGACCGGGCTCCGTGCCCAGGGTGTGCGAGCCGTGGTGGAACGGCCGCGCCTTATGGCCGATCCTGTCGCGTTCATCCCCGTGGTCGCCTGACGACCGCGCCGACGCAGCACGCCCGGCGGGGCGGATGTCAGCCCGCGGGGCCCGGATCGATCATGACCGCCTGATGTGGGGCCACCTCGACACGACCGTCGCGGATGTGCACGTCGGGACCACCAGTTGAGATCAGCAGTCGGGCTGTCGCTGACACCGGGATGGACCGGGGTTCGTCCGCGAAGTTGACGGCAACCAGCGTCTGCTCATCATCTTTCTCCCGGACATAGGCGAGAACGTTCCGGTCGTCCTGGTCGACAAACGCGATCGTCCCGGTCTGGAGGGACGGCCGGTCCCGTCGGAGACGGAGCAGGCGACGCACGAAGTTGAGCGGCGAGCCTTCGTCGGCGAGCTGGGCCTCCACGTTTCGGATCGCGGCGTCACCCCCAAACGGAAGCCACGGTGTGACCGATGGGTCGGTGAAGCCATGGCCCGGTCCCGGCGTCCACGGCATCGGAGTCCGGCAGCCGTCGCGACCCATCCCCGGGACCCGGATGCCCCACGGGTCCTGTTGCTGGTCCTCAGGAATAGGCGTCTCACGCATGGCGAGTTCGTCGCCGTAGTACAGCGTGGGTTGCCCTCGGAGGGTGAGGAGCAGCATCGCCGCCGCAGCGGCGTTCTCGGGTCCGTATCGCGTGGCGAGGCGCTGCTCGTCGTGGTTGCCGAGCACGTAGTTTGGCCAGCCGTGCGGGGGCACGGCATCCTCGAGTGCCTCAACGCGGTCGCGTATTGCCTTCGGGTCCCACCCGGCCCACACGAGCGAGAAGTTGAACGGCATGTGGAGCTCGTCGCCGTCGCCGTAGTACGAGGCCCATTCATCCCAGTCGAAGATGTGAATCTCCCCGACGGAGAAGCGGTCGCCGTCGTATTCATCCAGGATGGCTCGGAATCCGCGGTAGACGCCGTGAGCGTCGGGGTGGGCCTTGCTGTGTACGTGGTGTCGGCCGTCCGACGGGCGCATCGGGTTGAGATTGGACGCGGCGGTTGGGTCGGGGGCCGGGGGATTGTCGGTGAAGTCAGGATCCTTCATCACGAAGTGAGCGACATCGATCCGGAAGCCGTCAACCCCGCGATCGAGCCAGAACCGCACCGTGTCGAACATCGCGGCTACGACTCCGGGGTTTCGCCAGTTGAGATCGGGCTGTTCAGGGAGGAACGAGTGGAGGTACCACTGGCCGGTCCGGTCGTCGTAGGTCCACGCCGGACCACCGAACTCCGACTGCCAGTTGTTCGGCACCCCGCCGTCCGGCTTCGAATCGCGCCACACATACCAGTCTCGTTTCGCGTTCGTCTTCGACGAGCGTGACTCGATGAACCAGGGATGCTGATCTGATGAGTGGTTCGGGACCCAGTCAACGATCACCTTGAGGTTGCGGCGATGCGCCTCCGCGAGCAGGCGGTCGAAGTCCCCAAGTGTCCCAAACAACGGGTTCACGTTGGTGTAGTCCGAGACGTCATATCCGAAATCCGCCATCGGTGACGGGTAGAACGGCGAGATCCAGATGGCATCGACGCCGAGCGTGTCCGAGAGGTAGCCCAATCGTTCGGTGATTCCGCTGAGGTCGCCGATCCCATTCCCCGTCGTGTCCTGGAATGAGCGCGGGTAGATCTGATAGATGACGGCGGTCTTCCACCATTCAGTCGATGCGTGTGGGGTGCTCATCGCAGGAACGCTAGCCGCGCGTCGCGCCGGTCCACGTGGTTGGCGCGTCAGGCGGTGTACCGGGAGTCGATGGCTGCCGACAGGTACTCTGCGAGGCCGTCCCCGGAGGTGTTGATGTTGGAGCGGAAGCGCTCATCCGCAACGTACATCGCTCCGAGGCCGGCGTGGATCTCGGGTGTGCACTCGTAGAACCACTTCGTGATGGACACCCTGTGGGCGTCGACGAGCACTGCCGCCTCGGGCGAGTCGGCCGGTATCCCGTCGGCCATCAATGCCAGCAGCGCCTGGTAGATCTCATCTGCCTCGGCCGCTTGGCGTCTCCAGTCGGCGGGGGTATACGCCACTGTGCGACGTGCCGAATCTTTGTAGGCCTCGGTTCCGCCCCATCGTTCCTCAGCTTCGTCGGCGAGCTCCTCGGGGTCGAAGTCGCCGAAGGCTTCGAGCTTCGCTTCAGGTGTCATGGGTGTTCCTTTCGTCTCCGATTGCAGTGCAGCATCGAGGCTGGCCGCGATGCGGGTCAGCCTCGCGAGTTGGCCCTCGATTTGCCGGCGAGCTTGTTCGAGCGCTTCGACCATCTCGGCAGGCTCGTCGAGGATGCGGGCAATCTCGTTGAGTCCGAGATCGAGTTCGCGGTAGGCGAGGATTTGCTGGAGTCGGCTGATGTCATCGTTCGAGTAGCCGCGGTATCCATTCGGCCGCCGTTCGGTCGGCGTCAGCAGCCCGATGTCGTCGTAGTGGTGCAGCGTGCGAACTGTGATCCCTGCGAACCGGGCGACATCGCCAATGGTGATGGTCTCCATCGGGCCAACATAGACCATGACGTTGCGTGAGGGTCAAGGGGACGCTCTGCCCCACGTTTGCGGCCTCATCGCCGCGATCCAAGTCCCGAAGGCACCCTGCGTCGTCGCCGGCGCTCGTTCGCGTCTCCCCGCCCTGCGGCCGGGGTGACAGGTCTGCGTGCTACGAGCGGAACAGTCTGCGGAGGATGAAAAGGGTCAGGACGGCCGAGGCGCCGATGATGGCGGCGACGCGGGCATCGACTGCGATGTTGGGACGACCCTCCACCGACCCGGCGAGGAGGAGCCCGATCCTCGAGTCCGTGGTGGTGACCTTTGATGCGATCACGAGGCCGGCTCCACCGTGGTTGATGACTGCTTCTTCGGCCACGACAATTCCGGCACCGGACTGATTCACCGTTGCGTGATCCGAATCGACGAAGAACGCACCGCCTTGCGTGATGTCGGTCGAACCAGACGCAATCGTCTGGGCGCCGCCCTGACGGATCGACACGGTCTCGGCTTCCACGTGGCCGGCGCCGCCCTGGCTGATGTTCACTACCTGGGCGTTCACTTCCTCCTGAAATGGCTCGGTTGGAATCTGTTCATCAGCCATGGGTCAAACCTCCGGTCGTTCGGTCGAATCCTATCGAAGCCTTCGCATCTGTGGATCGCAGCCCGTCCACAGGCTTGGAAAGAACTTGCACACTCCCGGAGAACCGCGCGTAGGGTCGGGGCCGTACCCTTTGGGGGGAGTGCCTCCTTTCCCATTGCGGACAAGGACAGAGCCGTGACGTTTGGCGACGGTCACGGCTTTGTCGCGTGGCGGGCGGTGATTCGAGTTCGTTGAACCGCCATGCGGCCGGGCCCACGCGTGGCCGATAGGGTCGGCGCGGCGCACCCACACTCGCGAGTAGGCTCGGTGGCACCGCACGAAGGGTCCATCGTTCAACGCATCATCGTTGTCGCAAACCGACTTCCCGTGTCCTGGGATGGTGATCAGTGGTCGATCAGTCCCGGCGGGCTCGTTCGCGCGCTGCGACCCGTCCTGCAGAATGCCGATGGAGCGTGGGTCGGGTGGCCGGGTATCCCGGACTTCAACCCGGAGCCGTTCGAGTACGACGGCATCGATCAACGTCCCGTCGCTCTCAGCGAGGACGAGGTAGAGAGCTTCTACTACGGCTTCTGCAACGGAACGCTCTGGCCGCTCTACCACGATGCCATCGTTGCTCCCGAATACCACCGGCATACGTGGCGCCCGTACGTTGCCGTCAACCGAAGATATGCCGAGGCGACCGCCGAAGTCCTCAACGACGGTGACATCGCCTGGGTCCAGGACTATCAACTGCAGCTCGTACCGGAGATGCTGCGGACCATGGTTCCGGGGGCGACGATTGGTTTCTACCTCCATATCCCGTTTCCGCCGATCGAGGTGTTTGCCCGCCTGCCGTGGCGCCGCCAGATCATCGAGGGGCTGCTCGGTTCGGATGTCATTGCGTTCCAAACTCGTCAGAGCGCCGCAAACTTCGGCAGGGCCGCCAGGAGCATCGCGGGCGCCGAATCGATCGGACGGCGCGACCTGATGTGGAACGGAAGACCGGTGCACCTCCAACCGGCGCCGATCGCGATCGACACGGCCGAATTCGAGCGCATGGCGCAGTCGCCATCGGTGCGCCAACGCGCCGCAGAGATCCGCTCCGAACTCGGGGACCCGGAACATGTCATCCTGGGCCTCGATCGACTCGACTACACCAAAGGCATCGACCTGCGGCTAAAGGCATTCTCCGCCCTGCTCGACAATTCGCCCCGAGACCGTCACAGCTATGCGTTCGTCCAGGTGGCGGTGCCCAGTCGTGAGCAGGTACCGGCCTACCAGCAACTCCGCGCCGAGATCGAACAGATCGTCGGACGGATCAACGGCGAGTACGGTGAGCCGGGATGGGCTCCCGTCTCCTACCTGTACCGCACGGTGCCCTTTGAGGAACTCATCGCCTACTACGTCGCCGCTGACGTGATGCTGGTGACGCCGCTTCGCGACGGAATGAACCTCGTTGCCAAAGAGTACGTGGCATGCCGGTTCGAGAACGACGGCGTTCTGATACTCAGCGAATTCGCAGGGGCGGCCGAGCAGCTTCGGGCCGCGCTGATCGTGAACCCGTACGACGTCGACAGCGTGGCGCAAACGCTCGCGTACGCCACGACGATGCCCGAGCGTGAGCAGCGCCAACGCATGCGACGGCTCCGTTCAACGATCCGCAAGGCTGACGTGTTCGAGTGGGCCGCAGAGTGTCTCGCCACGCTGGAGGTTCGGTGATCGACGCCCGGCTCGAGGGGGCGCTGCGGGATGCTGCCCGTCGGCCGGTGCTGCTCGTTGCTTCCGACTACGACGGCGTGCTGTCCCCGATCGTCGACGACCCCTCGACGGCCGTGCCCTACAGCCCCGCGGTCGACGCCCTTGCCGCGATCTCGGAGTGTGCCGGCGTCCACGCCGCCGTCATCTCGGGTCGGTCGCGGGAGGTGCTCGAGACGCTCTCGGGTGCTCCGCCGACGGTCACCCTCGTCGGAAACCATGGAGCACGATCCGCCGATCTGGCCACGGCGGCAACAGCGCAGGCAGTGGCCGCGGCCGTCACGGATCTGGCCCGTTCGTATGACGGAGCCGTTGTTGAGCCGAAGCCGCTCGGCGCCGCGTTCCACTACCGCAAGGTCGAGAGGGCGGACAAGGCCGCTGCCGCGGCGAGGAAGATCGGCGAAGGATTCGGCGCTCGCATCATCGAGGGCAAGATGGTGGTCGAGATCGTGGTCGGTCAGGGCGACAAGGGTTCGGCGGTAGACGCCATGCGGGAGCAGTGGGCGGCCGACGCGGCGGTGTTCTTCGGAGATGACGTGACGGACGAGAGCGTATTCGTGACGCTGGGTCCGGACGACGTCGGTATCAAGGTCGGACCGGGCCCGACCGCGGCTGGCTATCGGGTGGCCGATCCCTTCGAAGTCGCCGGGGCACTGGAGTTGCTCCTCGGGGAGTTGCGGTCTCTCAGTCGATGAACGACGGTGCCCGACCCAGCATGCGCCTCAGCCCGGCAAGCGGCACACGAACCCAGCCAGGGCGAGTGGCCAATTCCCAATTCAGTTCACGGAGTGCGCGGGACAGGGCGAACGCGTTGAGGAGGTTGTCGATCGCCTGTGCGGAGTCGGGGAGCAGCGGGGAGTCCTCCATCTCGTCGAGGTAGCTGCGCACGAACTCTGAACCGACGATCCTCGACCACCAGGCCGCCCACGATCGCTGGTTGGGCGTGCCGTCGAGTGCAGCGGAAAGTGCCACGTAGTCGAACGACCGGATCATCTCGGCGACGTCACGTAGCGGCGAGCCGCGAAGCCGTCGCTCACTCAACGGTCGCGAGTGATCCCCCGAGAAGTCCTCGATGATGAAGTTGTCGTCGACGATGTGTACCTCGTCGAGGCGGAAGTCACCGTGCAGACGGATCCGTGATCCCTTGATGGGATCCGTGCGGATCGAACCGAGTTGCGTGAGACACTCGCGTTCGTCAGCGACAACTTCGCCTACTGCTGTCGATACCCGACCGCTGACGCGGCCCTGGAGTCGTCGGACGTCGCGAAGGCCGCGGCGGAATTCGGCGCGGAGCGACTGATAGAGCGATTGCTGGTAGTGCTGCGTGAACGGCTCGGGGCTCAGGTCGGGGTCTTCGCTGAACGATCCGAGCGCCTGATGCATGCGCGCCGTTGTGGAGCCGAGGCGTGCGGCCAGGTCGAGTGCAGGGGCGAGCACCTCGCCGTACGCGAGCGCTGCGTCAGGCGGTGTATCCACTTGCTCGAACACGCCGCCGGGTTCGTTCGGGGGTTCCGTGTCGGCGACTGTTTCGAGCCAGGTTCTGACGGAGTTGGTCAGAACGCTCCATGCGGTGGAGTCGTCGGTGAACGATTCCTGGAGGACGCCGAGCGTGTACGTACCGCCGAGTTGGTACTCCAGGGCTCCGTAGGTATCCGCAACATTGTCGAATGCCGTTCGTTCGGTGAGGAAGCGCCGGAGTTCGAGGTCGGGATTCACGCCTGGCTCGATTCTCCGGAATAGCTTGATGGCGAAGCCGCGCCCGAAGTCGATGTAGGTCTCTCCGCGACTGCTCGTTGACACGGTCGACTCGAAGGGCGTGTCGGGTTCTACTTCGAAAGTGCTGAACCCCGGCGTGCACGTCAACGACCCGGCGCGGCCGAGGAAGGTCTCGCCGGCGACGATCCCGTCCAGAAGCATGGTCCGGAATCGAGGGTCGGCCAAGGCGTCGTAGACGACGCCATCGGCGCCGTCTCTCCGTATGTGGGTGAGCACCGAGTCGCCGGGAAGGCTGAGGTCGTCCTCGAATGAGATTGCGATCGGAACCACATACCACTCGCCTGTCGCGACGGTGCCGTCGATGCTGATGATCGCAATCCACATCGTCGCCATCTGCTCACCGGGAGTGATCGGTACGAGGTCGATGACCGAAACCTGGGACCGCCGGGGAGGACGACCCTGGTACCACGGTTGGGCAGCGACGAACCGACCGAGCGGAACCGTGAGCGGGCCGTTGCTGGCGAACGCCGTCTCGAGGGGGCCGTCGATCTCGATGACGTCGCGTTCGTTGGAGACATCGCTCTTGTCGCGGTCGAACGAGAGCCAGTAGTAGCCGTAGGGGCCGAGGGAGAGGGGGTACGGGGACCCACCGATCGTCGGGAACTCGGTTCTGCCGAGCATCTCCATCGGGTGCGCGCCGGCGAATCGGCCGAGGTCCAGTTCGACGAACTGTGAGTGCCGGCTCAGATTGCCGACCACGAGAATGGTCTCGTCCTCACCTTCGCGGAGGTAGGCGAGGACCTGTTCGTTGTCGGGGGCGAGGAACTCGATGCCGCCGCGGCCGAAGACGGGGTGGCGCTGGCGGCGACGGATCATGCTCCTGACCCACGAGAGCAGCGAGTTGGGGTTGGCCTGCTGCGCCTCGACGTTGACGGTCTCGTAATGGAACTGCGGATCGACGACCACCGGCAGATACAAGGACTGAGGGTTGGCGATCGAGAACCCCGCGTTGCGGTCGTTGCTCCACTGCATCGGCGTTCGCACGCCATCGCGGTCGGCGAGGAAGATGTTGTCTCCCATGCCGATCTCGTCGCCGTAGTAGATGACGGGAGTGCCGGGGAGCGACAGCAGCAGGCTGTACAGGAGTTCGATCCGGCGCCGGTCGTTCTCAAGCAACGGGGCGAGGCGCCGGCGGATCCCAAGGTTGAGGCGTGCCCTGCGATCGGGGGCGTACGTCCTCCACATCAGGTCGCGTTCCTCCTCGGACACCATCTCGAGCGTGAGCTCGTCGTGATTGCGGAGGAAGATCGCCCACTGCGCATCCTCCGGGATCGACGGTGTCTGCTCGAGGATGTCGATGATCGGCAAGCGGTTCTCCCGCTGGAGGGCGAGATAGAGGCGAGGCATCAGGGGGAAGTGGAATGCCATGTGGCATTCGTCGCTGTCCCCGAAGTACGCCACCGAATCCTCCGGCCACTGGTTCGCTTCGGCGAGCAGCATCCGGTTCTCGTAGTTCTCGTCCATGAACGACCGCAGGCGCTTCAGTTCGTCATGGGTCTCCGGGAGGTTCTCGCCGTTCGTGCCCTCGCGTTCGAAGAGATACGGGATGGCATCGAGGCGCAGGCCGTCGACGCCGAGATCGAGCCAGAACCGCAACATGTCGGTGACGGCCTCGCGAACAAGCGGGTTGTCGAAGTTGAGGTCCGGCTGGTGGGAGAAGAACCGGTGCCAGTAGTACGCCCCGGCGACCGGATCCCACGCCCAGTTCGATGTCTCCGTGTCCTGGAAGATGACGCGGACCTCGTTGAACCGGTCCGGGGTGTCGCTCCACACGTAGAAGTCCCGCTCGGGACTCCCGGCCTCGGCCCGTCGGGCCCGCTGGAACCAGGGGTGCTGGTCGGATGTGTGGTTGATGACGAGTTCGGTGATGACCCGCATGTTGCGAGCGTGGGCCGCGTCCAGGAACTCCTTGAAGTCGTCGAGGGTGCCGTAGCTGGGGTGGACGTCGTAGTACTCGGCGATGTCGTAGCCGTCATCGCGAAGTGGTGACGGGTAGAAGGGCAGAAGCCAGATTGTGTCGATCCCGAGGCGGTTCAGATAGTCGAGGCGGGAGGTGAGTCCCTGGAAGTCGCCGATGCCGTCGTTATTGGAGTCGGAGAAGGCGCGCACGTGCACTTCGTAGATGACGGCATCTTTGTACCAGAGCGGTGGGCGGAGAACCCGCAGATCAACAGCCATGCGGTTCTGCAGACTAGGGCCGTTGCGTCGCAGCCGTCGTGGCTTGCGCAAAGGTCGGGTGTTGCGATAGCGAGATCGGTCTCATCGCCCTCGGTTCCGGGTCGTCGCGGCCTGTCCGGCGACCGGATCTCGGATCTCGAGTCGGTCCAATCGAACGGAGGGTCGAGGATCGTCGGAATCGACTCCGTTCGTTGGCGGGTCAGTCGGCGGAATCGGTCGACGAGCCTGCCTCGCGGATCTGTTCGGAGGCTGCACCGAGGGCTACCCCGATCGCGACGCCAACGGCGATCCGCGCGGGGCCGGCCATTGCCGCAAACAGGGTCGCTCCCACGCCGCCCCCAGGGCGACGCCTTGTCGCACCGCAGACCGTCGCCCACTCGGGAAGCTCGGAACTTCCCTTCCCGGTCCAGGAGACCGAACCGGGGTGGGTCCGTGACCGGGAAGAATGCGGAGAAGCCCCTGACGGTATTGGCCTTCGGGTCCTCGACGTTTCACGTTCCGACCCTTCGCTTCTCGTTGCCTCGCGGATGCACGCGCGATGGGAGTGAATTCCCGTCCGAGCCGTGATCGTGGCATGTCGTATGCATCCACGGCCCTGTCGGACGGGAGACGGCTGAACGCGGTCTGCACCATTGTGGGAGGTCGGCAAGGCCTCTCCAACGACGCGGCAACGGTTCGCCGGCCCTCTTCCATGGGTCAAGTCGCAGGATCGGGTCGTGACATCAACCGGCTCGGCCACCGATGGAAGGCCTTCCCTCGATCCAGTGGACGACCTCCACGAGCAGCTGCTGACGCGAGCCCCGGATAGTGGTCCACCTGGTCTGGTGAAAGATCGGAGGCCCCGTGAGAGCAGGGCCCTCGCCGCGTTGATGGGCCATCGGCGGACAGGCGAGCCGCCGCGTCGTCGATGTCTGAGTTCGGGTGGCCCATCTTGTCGTTCTGCAAGACATTTGGCCATTCGTCGATCACGGTGACGGTGGACCGGACGACCACGAGTATCGAGTCTCAGAAGGCGCTGATCGCGCTGTTCGACGACGCTGGCGGACAACGTTCGCGGTCGAGGTCGCAGGCGATGGACGCGCCATCGCTCTGGTGGGGTCAGGCCGATTGCGGCCGGCGTGGAGTCTGAAGACCCTCGAGTCATGAGGGTTTCAGCGGCGCCCTCGGCTGGATTCGAACCAGCGACACCCGGTTCAAGAAGCCGATCCGGGGCCGTAGTGAACTGGGGAGAGCAGGGAGAGCCATTGCCTGAATCGACTCCTGGGATCCTATCGTTGAGCGTCCCAGCCCATCGCTTCTCGTCGCCCGCGCCGCGGATACCCGCTGTCGTCGGATCCGCAGTTCGCAACAGGGGCAGCGCACTGGGGTGGGATCATGGGATGTGGCATCGCCTCGGAGCCCCCGTTGTCTGCCTGGTACGGGCCGGCAATGACGCGGCGGAGATCCTCGGTACCCAAATCTCGGAACGACCGCGGAAGAAGACCCGGAGCGACACCGCATGGTGGCGGGCGAGGAGTTGTCGCGATACGCACATGTGGGTCATGTGCGGCCTGATGGTGGAGTGGGAAGCCTGCGGCCGAGCAGCCGAGCGATCCTGCCGACCACGGGTACGAACAATCCGATGACCCCGGTGGCCTTGAACACGTCCCGGTACTCGTGGGCGAGGAGGGCAGAGTCGAGTAACCCGGCATCGTCGCCAAGCTGGCCCGCCGTGGTGAAGAAGGCGGTCGTTCGCAGCGCGGGACGCGTCACCCAATACACAACCGCAGAATCCGTCTTGGAAGCGTTCTTCGCCTTGTGCCGCGTCCCACGCGGGATCTCGATCGTGTCTCCTACACCCAACACGTGCTCGGTGCCGTCGACGACGAACAACATCTCGCCGTGTTCGATCTCGAAGTGTTCGTCCTGATCCGGGTGATAGTGGGTTGGAGGAAACGGTGACCGCGGGAAGTACTCGACGCGCTGCTCGTGGATCGACTCTCCGTTGTTGTCGATCGAGCGGAGGTACCAGACTCGAGATACTGAATTCTCAAAAGTCGGAGTTGCAGTCGACGCGCCCTCCCATTGCTGGTGGTCGAGCTTTGGGATCTCGTGATCGGTGTTCATGTCAACCCTCTCTCTTCTTTCGTGCGCACGCACTCCCCGCTCAAACCCTCTCTGCTTCTTCGCGTCGGTGGTGGGTTGCGAGTTCGCGCAAGGCAGCCGGCTGAATCTCTTGAGCCGCGGCGACGGCGACCTTCGCCCGAGTTCTTGCCCTGAGCGTCGACGTCCGGGCGCCGCCCTCGATCAGGGCGCGTTCTCCCAGAATCGAGCCGGGGCCCAATTCGGCAACGGCCTCGCCGTCCACCTCCACCGTGAGCACGCCATCAAGGAGCAGGAAGAGGTCTGTGCCAGGATCGCCTTGGGTCACCAGTGGTTCCCCTTCCGCCAGTTTGCGGAACCGAGGCTTCCTACCTTCCCGCATGATCTGGAAGGAAAGTCTCCGCTCCAGTTCGGTCTCGACCGCCGTCACGATCGCCGGTGAGTCGGTATCGCCCCACGGGGTGTTGTCGCCGAAGCTCTCCTGGGTCCAGCCCTTGAAGTCGATCATTCCGCTCTTGGCAGCGAGATCGAAGTTGTCGTCATAGATCCAGTGCCTCGGCATCTTGCTTGCGCCGACTACTTCGAACTCATGGCTTCCGTCGGCACGAATGGTGAGCGAGAGCGTGGTCCAGACCGTGGGGGCGGTGATCTTCAGGAAGGGAGGGCGGCTGATGCGGCGGGGCAACGGTGCGCCGGTTCGGCCCCCGGTTGTCTGAGTGAACGTTGCGGTGGTTGCCGTGATGGCCGGGTCCCGCTGAATGTCCGGGAACGACACTGCGGGAATGGTGATGCTGCCGAGTCCCAGGGCGACGGTGGTCGCCCCCATATGACCACCACCGGAGTATCCCGCATCGACGACCCGACCGTCCTCGACGTCGATCCACGCAGCAAGCTCGTTGGCAAATCGGAATCGGTCGGCTCCGCGCAGCGCCTCAATGTCGTCGATGTGGTCCGGCAGTGGATCGTCATAGTGCCCGACGCCCAGATCGACAGGAACTCGGAGTGGGCCGCTCATCGCCTCGGACGGAATCCACGAAACTGACGTAACGGTTGATTCGATTCGCATGTGATCTCCCTTGTCGCCTGCAGAAAGGGTGTCACACGGTCGGTACCGGGGCCAGCGTGGTGTCAACCCTTTCAAAGGGGGGTTTGCCCTACTCCGAGAACCTTGCCTGCACCCTGGCTGATCCCGACCGGCCACAGCACACTTGCAGCACGTAGGATCGCTTGAGGGAGGGCTTGATGACGATCTCGGTGTTTCTTGCCGACGACAATCTCATCGTGCGCGAGGGCGTGAAAGCGCTGCTCGACCTCGAGGATGACATCACCGTGGTCGGGGAAGCCGCTGATTTCGAAGGACTGGTCGTTGGAGCCGGGGCCACCAACCCCCAAGTGGTCGTTACCGATATCCGCATGCCTCCCGACTTCTCCCGCGAAGGCATCGACGCTGCCCAGCTCGTCCGCAAGCGCCACCCGGGAACCGGCATCGTGATCCTGTCGCAGTTCGACGATCCCGACTATGCCGTGGCATTGCTCTCCGAGGGTGCAGCTGGATATGCCTACCTCCTCAAAGACCGTGTGGGCGAAGGAAACCAGCTTGCTCGTGCGGTCCGCGAGGTCGCGGCAGGCGGATCGGTGCTCGATCCGAAGATCGTCGAGGGGATCACCACACCGGTTCGCCGCGACGCGGTCCTCTCACCGGCGGAGGAAGACCTCCTTCAGCAGGTAGCGGAGGGCCGCACCATCAACGCCATCGCCGGGCACCTCGATACCACGCCTGCGGCGGCGAACACAGCCATCGAGGATCTTTTCATGCGGCTTGCCGAGGGCCTCACGTCGGGGAGCGCGGACAGCCTCAAACGTCTCCGCCTGCTTCAGAAGGCGATCGTCGACCGCAAGGAACAGGGCGAGTCGCTGAGCAGGCTCTTGCCCGGGGGTGTCGCTGCCCAGATCATCGACGGCGGGCGCCTCCCCGGTGAGACCGAGGAGCTCGTGGTCACGGTGCTCATGTCCGACATCCGTGGCTACACAGCGATCGCCGAACATGCCGACCCGTCGGTTCTCGCCGGGCAGCTCAATCAGCATCGCTCAGCGATGAACGGAGCCATCCTCGGACACTTCGGAACCGTGATGCAGTTCGTCGGCGATGCCGTCATGGCGGTCTTCGGGGCTCCGGTGGCGCAAACCGATCATGCTTCCCTCGCCGTGCAGGGTGCGGTCGCCATGCACACCGCCCAGGAAGAGTTGAACCGGCGGTGGGCCGCTGATGGGATGGAAACCTTCGGGCTTGGGATCGGATTGTCGACCGGCCTGGTCGCGGCCGCACTCCTCGGTTCCGAGGACCGCCTCGAGTACTCCCTCGTCGGCGACACCGTGAACCTCACCCAGCGCCTTCAGCAGTGGGCCGAACCGGGCGAGACGGTCCTCAGCCAGCCGACCTGGGACGCGCTCGTCGAGCCGCCGAGTGCCGACGTACTCGACGCGACAATCGTCAAGGGCAGGGAGACGCCGGTATCGGCCTATCGGTTCCCGAGGCGATCGGCATGAGCGGTTGGATACGGTGATCACTGATACGAACCGGGTCGCGATCGGGCGGCTCTTTGCCGTCTTCTCGGTCGTCCTCGGTGCCGCGGGAATGGTTGTGCTCACGGTCGTCGGTGGATGGGACTTCCTCATTGAATCCCTCGCCCTCAACTTCGGAGCCCTTGCCATGATGCTCGGATTCCTCACCTGGCTGATGATTCCCGCTCAGGGCCGCAACGGTTCGGTCTGGGCCATCGCGTGGGCCGCCGTCTTTGCGGCACTCTTCACCTTCGGGCTCGCTGTCGCCGTGCTGATCACCGAACGCTCGCTGCCCGGTCTCACGTTTGCCGGTTTCGAGCAGTTGAGCCCCGCCGATCTCCCGACAGCCGCCTCCTTCGCCGTGTCCTTCCGGTTCTGGCCTGTGGTGCCCGCCTTCTGGCTCCCGCTCACCCTCGGCCTGTTGCTGTTCCCGAACGGCCACCCACCGACGCCCCGGTGGAAGTGGGTGGGTTGGTGGAGCATCCTCGCGATCGCGCTCGCTGCCACCTCCACCGTGATCGCCCAGAACCCGTGGAGCACGCTGCCGATCAGCTCGGCGGAGAACACGGTCCCCGGCATCCTCGGCTCCCTGAACGACGCGGGCTTCCTCCTCGCATCCATGGCCGCCGTGGTCTCGGTCGCGTCGCTCGTCGTTCGCTATCGCCGGAGCCTGGGCATCGAGCGCAGTCAGATCCGCTGGATCGCACTGGGCGGAGGGATCTACGCCACGGCACTCATCGTCGGCGGCAACTTCCCCGGGTCCCGTGTCGGCGATGCCCTCGGCGGCCTCGTCGCCCAGTCCGCGCTCGTGGTGTCGTACGGCATCGCGATCACGAAGTACCGGCTCTACGACATCGACGTCGTCATCTCCAAGACGGTGACCTACGGCGTCCTCGGGGCCTTCATCACCGGTGTGTATGCCGTGGTCGTCGTCGGTGTCGGTTCTCTGGCGGGGAGTAGTGATGAGCCGAACCTGGCGTTGTCGATCGCGGCAGTTGCGATCGTCGCCGTCGCCTTCGAGCCACTTCAGAGGCGCGTCCAGCACTGGGCAAACGTGTTGGTGTACGGAAGGAGGGCCACCCCATACGAGGTGCTGTCAAACGCCACGGCGCGGCTGGCGGGCACGCGCGACCCTGAAGATGCGCTCACTCAACTCACCGATCTGATCGGTGAGGGCACCGGGGCTTCGACGGTTGTGCTGTGGCTCGCCGTCGGCGACGTGATGCTTCCTCGGTCCGCCGCGCCGGCTGAGGCGCTCGAAGGTCTCGTCCCTGTCGTGGCCACCGATGGGGAGGTCGCAGCACTTCCCGGTGATCTCGTGGTCCCCGTACGACACCAGGGAGAAGTACTCGGAGCATTGACCATCACCAAAGCCAAAGGAGACCCGGCTACTGACGCCGACGACAAGTTGCTCAACGATGTGGCGGCCGGCGTCGGCGTTCTCCTGCGCAACATCCGCCTCAATACCGAGCTCTCCGACCGCGCCGAGCAACTGCGGTTGTCACGAAGGCGTTTGGTCGCCGCTCACGATGCCGAGCGCCACCGGCTGGAGCGCGACCTCCACGACGGTGCCCAACAGCAGGTCGTCGCCCTCAAGGTGAAGCTCGGGATCGCACGAACGCTGGCCGAGAGAGAGGGAGCCGAGAACGTGGCGGCGATCGTCACAACACTTGCCGAGACGACCCAGGAGGCGGTCGACGGCATGCGTGCGGTGGCTCACGGCATCTATCCGCCGTTGCTGGAGGCGGAAGGGCTCGAGGCCGCTCTCGGGGCAGCGAGGCGCACGATCCCGATCCCGGTCGAGATCATCTGCACCGGGCTCGAGCGGTATGCCAGACCAGTCGAGGAGAGCGTCTACTTCTGCGTGATGGGCGCGGTCACCCAGTCGGTCGATGGAGGTGCGACCCGTATCGACATCCACGTTTCAGGCGATGAGGATGCCATCGAGTTCTCGATCAGCGGCGACGCGGCGATCGGTGGCCTCGTGTCTGTCAATGACCGTGTCGATGCCCTCGGTGGTGTCCTTGCTGTTGACGCACAAGCGGATGCGTCTGTGGTCACCGGTCACCTGCCAAACGCAATCACAACGTTGGAGTTCGCATGAGCGACGCGGTCATCGAAATACGAGCGGGCACCGAGATACCGGTGTCTTCACCTCGAGTCTGGTGGTGGCGTGCCGTCGTCGCGGGGGTCACCATCGCATGTATCGCCATGGCTGCGGCGACCGTGACGAGCAAGGAAACCCTGGGCGCGACTTCAGGAATGCTGGCGTGGCTCGTTGTGGCTGCTTTGTTCGCTTGGCTCGGAGGGCTCATTATCGCTCGCCAGGGGGACGGTCGCATCGGTTGGCTCCTCATGCTCATCGGTGCCGCACTCGTATACGGTGCGCTGATCGAATTCCTTGTTGATGACCTCGGCGCGGTCATGTCGCCCTGGACGTGGGCCGTTTTGTGGCTCGGCAATTGGGCCTGGTTGTTGTGGTTGTTCCCCGTGTTCCTCCTGCTCCTCGTGTTCCCCACAGGGACGCTGCTCTCGTCGAGGTGGATGTGGGCACCGATCCTGATGTCGGTGATGTCGGTGGTATTCCTATTTCTGTCGGCCTTTGAACGTTCGATGGGGCCTGCGACGGGCCCGCAGACGTGGAGGCTTCGGAACCCCATCGGATTCATCGGAGGTGACTTCGCTGAGGTGTTGCTCATGCCATGGTTTGTGGGGCTGCTCGCGTTGGCGATCGGTGGGGTGACCGCGATGACCCTACGGTATCGGCGCGCCGCCGATGTCGAGCGAGCCCAGATCAAGTGGGTGCTGTTTTCGTTCATGTTCTTCGCCGTAGCGTATGTGGAGACGTTTCTGGCCAATTCGTGGGCCGAGGGCTCGACTGTGAGCCTGGTTTTCCTGCTCGCCGGAGTCGCCGGCATACCCGCGTCGATCACCATCGCCGTGCTGAAGTTCCACCTGTTCGACATAGACGTCATAATCAGCAAGTCGTTGACGTTCGGTGTGTTGGCGGTGTTCATCGGCGGTGTGTACGTGGCGATCGTCGTCGGGATCGGAGCGCTGCTCGATCAGGGTGACGGGTCGAGTTTGTGGCTGTCGGTGGCGGCGACCGCCGTGGTTGCGATCGCGTTCCAACCGGTGCGTAGTCGGGTCGAGGCATGGGCGAACCGTCTGGTGTACGGGAAGCGGGCAACTCCGTATGAGGTTCTTGCCCGGTTCTCACATCGGGCCGCCGAGGAGTCCGATGAGGACGTCCTCAACCGCATTCCGCGGTTGATCGTCGACGGAACCGGGGCATCGGAGGCTGCCCTGTGGGTGCGTTCCGCCGGAGGATTCCGGACGGCATCGGTGTGGCCGCAATCCGCCGCGTCTCGAACCATCGGCGACAATGATGGATTCGAGGACCCCGATGCCGACCTGTCCCTGCCGGTGTTCCACGACGATGAGTTGCTCGGAGGGATATCGCTCGTCAACGCCAGAGGGGTGACAACCGCGCCACCGGAACGTGAGCTCTTGGCGAATCTGGCCGGCGGATTGGGGTTGACGTTGCGCAACGGCCAGTTGACGTCGGCGTTGCGACGGCAGGTGAAGGACCTTCAGCGGTCGCGTGATCGGGTGGTGTCGGCTGCTGATGAGGCGAGGCGTTCCCTCGAGCACGATCTGGACAGCGGCCCCCAGCAGCAGCTCGTGGCTGTGAAAGTGAAGCTCGGTCCCGTCCGCAAGCTTGCCGAGCAGGCCGGGGCGACGAGGACCGCCGAGGTGCTCGCCGACATCGAGGCCCAGGCGGGAGACGCCATCCAAGCTGTGAGGGACTTCGCCGCGGGTATCTACCCGCCGTTGCTGGGTGCGGAGGGTCTCGTCGTGGCTCTCAGCCAGGAGACGCACAAGGCGGCGCTACCGGTCGAACTGGACGCGAACGGTGTGGGTCGGTATCCACGCGATATCGAAGCAGCGGTGTACTTCAGCATCCTCGAGGCGCTGCAGAACACCGCGAAGTACGCCGAGGCATCGAGGGCGGTCGTTTCGTTGAGTGAAGAGGCCGGGGATCTGTGCTTCGAGATACGCGACGACGGTCGAGGCTTCGACACGGCGACGGTTCGACGCGGCGCGGGCCTCAGCGGGATCGGTGACCGCATCGACACCATCGGCGGACGTTGGTCGGTCACATCCAAACCCGGGAGCGGAACCGTGGTCTCAGGATCGGTTCCCGTCAAGGACGGCGTGCCCGCCTAGCGATCTCGGGCAAGCTCCCACATCTCGGCCAAAGTATCGAAGCCGAACTGCGACTTTGGGACGAATCCGATGGCACCCGCAGCAACAGCCACCCCGACATAGTCGCCGGACTCGTGGGTGGACATTACGACCACGGCGGGAGGATCGGGGAGGGCGCTGATCTTGCGGGTCGTCTCGATACCGTCCATGCCCGGCATCTGGACGTCCATCAGTACAAGGTCGGGCCGGAGGTCAGTGACGAGCTCGAGCGCCCGATGACCGTTCTCAGCCTCGCCGGCAACCTCGAAGCCGTCCGTCATCTCGACGACCATGCGCGACGCTTCCCGGAACGGCACCTGATCGTCCACGATCAGTACTCGCACATTGACGGGGGCCGCCGCGTTCATGCTGCCATCATCCACCATTCGAGACGCTGCTGCCACGGTGCCTGCCGTCATAGCGAGGTAGGGCCACCACCACCACCTACAGCTGGACCCTTCCCAGATACACCAACACGGCCTGCACTCTGCGATGGCTATCCGGTTCCTGGCTGAGATCGAGCTTCGTGAAGATCGCATTGATGTGCTTCTCAACGGATCGCGAAGAAATGAACAACGCGTGGCCGATCGCTGCATTGCTCTCACCCTGGGCCATGTGAGACAACACCTCGAGTTCGCGGTCGGTGAGTCGGTCGAGCACGGTTGGGCGATCGGCGGCACGCGCCTCGATCAGCGTCTCCACTACCTTCGGATCGACTACCGAGCCGCCCTCGTGCACCCGTCGGATCGCCGAGTGCAGTTCCTCTGGTTCGCCGACCCGTTCCTTGAGCAGATAGGCCCGCCTGCCCGACCCCCGGTCGAAGAGACGCACGGCGTACTCCGGCTCCACGTACTGACTCAGGACGACGACGGCCAGTTCAGGGTGTGACTCCCTCAACTGGTTCGCTGCCCGGATGCCTTCGTCGGTCTGGTTCGGCGGCATGCGGATGTCGGTGACGACGACATCCGGGTGATGCTCTTCGACGGCCGCCAGGAGTCCGTCGTAGTCCGCGGCGGTGGCCACGAGGTCGACGTCGTCGTCCAAAGCGAGGACCGAGCGAATTCCTTCGCGCATGAGGAGATTGTCCTCTGCAAGCACAACACGGAGAACCATGACGGAACACTACCGACGGAGGGTCGGTCCGCCCGTCCGCAGATGCATGACTCAGCGAGCATCCTCGATCGCCGCCCGGGCCGCGTGGTACCCGCACATCCCGTGCACGCCGCCGCCGGGCGGGGTCGCGGACGAGCACAAGTACAACCCTTCACCGAGTCGGTATGGGCTGAGCTGCCTCGAACTGCACCATCCGGCGAACGGAGAAGGCCCCGCCGGCGATGTCGCCGCCGACGTAGTTCGGGTTGTGGTCCTCGTAGGCCGCCGGTCCCATCGTGTGGCGGGCGATGATCCGGTCTCGAAACCCTGGGGCGAAGCGTTCGATCTGCGCTTCGATTGCCGTTGTCATGTTCCGGGTCGATCCCGCAGGGACATGGCAGTATCCCCAAGCCGTCTGTCCGCCGTCCGGGGCGCGGCTCGGATCGAACAGCGACTGCTGCGCCAGGAACACGAACGGGCGCTCGGGATGTTCTCCCGAATGCACGGTGCGCTCTGCGGCAGCGACTTCTTCGTAGGTGCCTCCAACGTGCACCGTCCCTGCACGGCCGCTCGCGTCATCCGTCCAGGGAATAGGCCCGTCGAGCGCCCAGTCGACCTTGAACACGCCCGGCCCACTTCTCCACCGGCCCAGCCTGCGCCGAGCAGACGGACTCACCCGATCTCCGGCGATGCGTTCGGCCGCATCCGGCATGACGTCGAGCAGGACGATTGGTGTCGGGGGCAATTCCTCGAACGAGGCAATTGTCCGGCCGACTTCGATGGATCCGCCACCGGCGACCACGGCGGCAGCCAACTGCTCCGCGAGCTGCTGTGATCCGCCGCGCACGAGCGGCCATCCGTCGGTATGAGCGGTCATCGCGAAGACCTGCGCAACGGCTCCCGTCATCGGAGCACTGAACGGCGCAACGGCGTGCGCAGCGAGGCCGGCGAACAGCGCCCGACCCGCTGCGGTCTTGAGTGACCTGACGATCACGGAGGCGGGGAGCAGGCCGGGCAGGCCGAATCTCGCGAGGTGGATCGGATGGGGCGGCAGTGTCGGCAGGGGTCCAAGAACCTGAGCCATGGTGGTGCTGGCATGATCGACGAGTGCGCCCACTGATCGGCGGTACCGCTCGCCATCAGGTCCCAGCGCATCGGCCGTTCGATCGAGGCTCCGATGGAGGACGGCAACTCGACCTCCATCGAGCGGATGAGTCACGGGCAGGTCGGGATGAATCCAGTCGCCGATACCGTTCGAGCGGAAGAATGGGGATGCCGCACCCATCGGGTGGATTGCAGAACACACATCGTGCAGGAAGCCCGGGAGCGTCAACGCTTCGGTGCGGGTGCCGCCGCCGATGACGTCGGATCCCTCGAGGACCAGCACTCGGCGGCCCGATAGCGTCAGTTCGACGGCGGCCGAGAGCCCGTTGGGACCAGCACCGACGACCACAGCATCGTATTCGGACATCCCCTGATGTTGCCACGACCGGAGTTCGGAAGCGGGTATGTCCGGCTCAGCCGTCGAAGGGCGCGCGGTTCGACGGCGAAGTGGGGGAGTATCGGTACCCGTCGACGATGCGGAGCTGGGAGAAGCCCGGGTGATCCGGACGCGCCGAGGTGGGCGCCCTCGGGAAGATTCGAACTCCCGACCGTGCCCGTTCTCCTTTGACCTACCCGGATTTCTGAGACCCCGGTCTGGCTCAGGTTCGGTGGAGTCAGCTCACTTGATTCAGGAGGTCGTCGGGTTGGTTGTGGTGGTTGGAGTCGGCCCGTCGTGTGGTGCGGTGATTCCGGCAATGATTTCGGCCGCTCGCCCTGTGATGGCCCACGAGAAGTGGCCGTGTTCGGCCCATGTTGTGTAGCGGGAATTGGGGAGTTGCTCAGCGAGCCAGCGGCCCGCTGATGCGGGTACCCATGTGTCGGCTCCGCCGTACCAGAGCGACGTTTCGGCGGTGACTCGGCCGAGGTCGAAGCCCCATGGTTGCCGGTAGAGACCGGCTTCGTATGCACCGCCGCGTCCACTGTGGGTGTAGGCCTCTCGCGCCATGCGGAGGAACCACCGTCTCACTTCGGGGTCTTCCATGGCGTTCCGGTCGGGTTCTCCCAGTGTCGCCACGACTCGGCTCGTGATTCTGTCATTTCGGCCAGAGTTCACTGCTGCTGCGGTCGCTGCGAACTGGAGTCTTCTGATGACGTTGCGCTTCGACCAGCCGGTGATGGTCGGCGTGTCCCGCATTCCCGGTGCGTCGATCGGTGCGACTCCGACGACGATCCCGACTCGGGTCACTCGGTCGCTGAGGGCAGAGGCGCATGCGAGTGCATACGGCGCTCCGCCGGAGGCTCCGAGTACGGCGAAGCGGTCGATGCCTAGATGATCCGCGACCGTCGCGGCGTCGTGTGGCCAGTCCAGGATGCGGCGGTTCTTCTGGAAAGCGGACCTGCCGTAGCCGGGGCGGTTGAGGGCAATCACTCGGGCGCGTACGCCGTCGCGTTCAACGGCGGGGAGGCTCAGTTCGAGCTCTCGGTAGTTGCCTGGAAAGCCGTGGCAGTAGAACACCACCGGGGCGTCTCTCGGCCCCCACTCGGCGAACGCAATCTGTCGTCCCGATGCGACGCTGAGAGTGGCTTCCGTGAGATTGCTCATGGCACCGGCCAGCCGATCAATTGGGGTTGTTCGCAGCCCTGCCGGCCTGTCATGCATTGGAGTGTACGCAACGTTCCTCCCGGCTTGATCCGCTCGCGCTTCCGATCGGTCCGGCCTAGCGTGCCGTCGTCATCACGAGCACCCCCGACAGCACGAGAGCGACCCCGACGAAGGAACGCGAACCCAGGGCGTTCGTTCCGGCGACGGTATCGATGGCGAGGCCGGTCGCCAGTTGAGCGCCAACGGAGACCGCAAGGACGGCGGCGACGCCGACCCGACTCGCGGCAAACCCGAGGGCGGCAACGACAACCCAGCCTCCAACGCCAAGCGGTACCCACCACCACAAGTGAGCCACCGTTGCGACGGCGGGCCATTCACCGCTGGTAGTCGCCCACACCGCCGCGACCGCGACACCGGCGATCTGGAGGGCGAGCGCAACGGCGAGCGGGTGGACGGTATTCGATGCTCGACCGACAATGGCAACTTGGATGGCGACCCCGAGCCCGACGAGACCAGCCACGAAGTATCCACTACTCATATCACGACTCCTTGCTGTCGTGCGGAGAGCAGTGACCGACCCGCCCGAACGTGGATCGTACAGACGGTCCGCAAGGCCGGTACCTGCATTCTAGAAACGATTCCCGGGAGGTGCCTCATCAGCCCCGCAGCGTGTTCCGGAGAGGAAAGGGGTCGTAGGGCGGAGTCGATGCGGCGACCTGATCGCGACTCCCTGCTTGTCAGGGAAGCGTCCGATGAAGACGCAGAGGCGCTTGCCGAATGCTCCGAGTTGGCATGGCGGCAGTCCAGGCCGGGCGCTTCGGGATTCGCCGGTGCCACCGATGAGGCGATTCCCGAGTTGACCACCCGTGGTGCCTTCGTTCAGCGAATCGGCGGCCCTGATCGGCGGAGGCTCCTTGTATTGACCGGCGAAAGGATCATTGGATTCGCAGCGACCAGGCCCAGCGGCCCGGTCACGGTCGAACTCGCGGGGATCATCGTGCTTCCGTCGCATGCCGGTCGAGGTGCTGGGACTGCCCTCGTCAGCGAGGTAGTCCGCGCTGCCCGAGACGGCGGTTGTCGCTCGATCGTTGTCTGAACTGAGGTCCCAACCCAGCGGGCACGGTCGTTCTGCGATTCGCGTGTGTTCGAGCTTCGAAGAATGACAGCCGTGCCGGTCGGCGACGTCTCGGTCAAGGTTTGGGAGCTCCCTCACAGTCTCTAGAGGCGCCGGGGCCGATCGGCAGAAACGAGTGAGGCCGTGGCTCAAAGGGTAGAGGACGATCGCTGCCGCAGTCAGAGCGACAGCCGAGTCAGCGATCGTCGTTTCGTCGCCGTCGTACCGTTCCGTCTCGATCTCGCCAAGGAGGTCGCTGCTGCAGACTTCGAGTTCGTCGGTTGTCGGGTGCGCTTGTCGGAGCGGAGGGGCCACTTGTTCGAGGCCTTTGCGTGGCGGGAAGGCAGCGGCCGAGACAACATCGGAATGGCTGAAACCACTGCGGCCTCGGGATGTTGACGGCGCCCTCGGGAAGATTCGAACTTCCGACACCCGGTTTAGGAAACCGGTGCTCTATCCC
Source organism: uncultured Actinomycetota bacterium (assembly GCA_963700375.1). Taxonomy (GTDB): domain Bacteria; phylum Actinomycetota; class Acidimicrobiia; order Spongiisociales; family UBA5794; genus JAHEEL01. The sequence continues at coordinate 420,009 of CAVOXF010000006.1, read as the reverse complement.
CTGAGCTACGAGGGCGAATTGTTACGAAACCCTTGGTATATCTACCTTTCTGGCCCTTCCGGGCAGGTCAGAAACACCGTCCAAATCGGGTTTGGGCCGCACCTGGGCCGCACTGTAATGAGCATCCATCGATTCTGCGAGGCTCTCGAGGTCATCTTCGAAGAGATGTGTGTACCGATCGAGAGTGATCTGCGCCGAGGAATGGCCGAGCATTCTCTGCACTGCTTTGACACTCGCACCAGCTGAAATCGCCAGACTGGCGGCTGTGTGTCGCAGGTCATGTGGCACCAGACCACCAAGCCCGAGTTCGGCCACCGCGGGCTTCCACACTCTCCGCAAGAAATTTGGTGAACGGAGAGGCCGACCGGTGGATGACGTGAACACGAGATCACTACCGGACAGTGTGGGGGCCATCTCGTTAATCAGGAACGCAGGCATCACGATTGTGCGGGACCGATGCGATTTCGGGGGACCCCAAACGAGAGTGCCGTTGACCAGAGTGGCCGACTCCCTCACGTGAACTTGGCGCCGCAATACATCCACGTTGTTGGACCGCAGCGCCACAGCCTCGCCCCAACGAAGGCCACCGTAGGCGAGGAGCTTGACCAGCTGTGCACCACCACGCATTCGTTGATCAACCGCATCGGCCAGGTCAGTCACCTGCTCGGCTGTCAGATGTCGTTGATCCCGTTCGCGTGTCTTTGGTACCTTCACCGTGTCTGTCGGATTCCGGCCGATGAGACCGTCGTCGACAGCCTGGGCCAGCACCGCAGACACAACACGTTTCGCCTGACCCATCCGCGACGCCGACAGACTGTCCGCGGCCATCGCGGCAACCCACGCACGGAGGAAGTCCGGGCTAATCCGTCGCAGTTCGACAGCGCCCAACGTCGGTAGGATTCTCGAGTCGAGCAGTGAGCGATAACCGGCGATTGTCTTCGGTTTCAGGACAAGGCCCTGAAACCACTCCTCGGCATACTCCTCGAATCGAACGGCACCTGCGCTCGGGTCGACCCACAGACCCCGGTCCTGTTTCTGCAACTCGTCGCGGAGCCATCTCTCGGCGTCCACTTTCCGTCCGAACGTTTTCGAGTGTTCGCGTCCATCCGGGCCGCGGTATCCGGCACGCCACGGCGCAGGTCGATCAGGTCGTTTGCGAATCCATCCCATCAGAACCCTGGAGGGTAGCCAGCCGCGACGCCCACGATGTGAGGGGACGCGCGGCGCGTCGGCCGGTCCTTGGCCGATCGCGCCTTGCCGGGTTCTGCATGTCGATCCCTGTGCCAGCGGCTGTTCATGGGTGGGTGCTCTCGATCTGGCATTCGATCCACTCGGTGACGTCCGTCAATTGGTAACGGATGTGCCTCCCCACGCGAAACCCGCGAGGTCCTTCTCGGCGATACCGCCACTGGTAGAGCGTGGTCGCCGGCACACCGAGATACTCGGCGAGATCCTGCACGGTGAGGAGGCGATCGGGGAGTTCCATCGCCGCATCTTGCTCCCCGACCCTGTCACCAGAGTGTCAAGAACCCTCTCACCAGAGTGTCAAGGACCCTCTCATCCGAGTCCCGAGCGTCGCATGTGGTGTCGCGCATATCCCGGGAACCCTGTCACGCATCTGTCCGGAACGACCTATCGCCGATCCCTCCAGTAGAGACGATTGGATCCGAATTCATCAGGAAACACTTTCTTGACAGGGTTCTTGACAGGGTTACTGACACTCTGGTGAGAGGGTCCTCCTTCACGATTGGCGACATGAGCCGAATCGGAGAGGTCAACCCCATGTCCTGCCAATTCCGCGGGCAGCACAACACGCTCGCCCACCTGGATCGTCGCGTCACGCATCTCGGATCGAACCCCCCATTCCACCACACGCATCTGCAACCAGTTGCTCCCGGCCTACCGATGACTCGCTGCGGGGGTGGCTGGTGTTGAGTTTGGCCAAGGCTGCGAAGGACTACTACCTCCAGAAGTTGGGCGAGATCTCGCCGCGTGAGGACTACTACCTGCGCGGCGGCCAAGCCACGGGTGTGTGGCGGGGGAGCGGCGCCACCGACCAGGGTCTGGCAGGCTCGGTGTCTTCTGAGGGTCTGGTGCGCCTGTTCGACGGTCTGCACCCGAGCACCGGTGTGCAGTTGGGTCGTCGACTCAGGAGGGACGGGGTGGCGGCGTGGGATGTGACGTTCTCGGCGGACAAATCCGTGTCGCTGTTGTGGGCCCTCGGCGACGAAGACACCCGCCGGGAGGTGTTGGAGGCGTTTGAGGAGGCAACGTCGTCGGCGTTCGGGTATTTGGAGTCGGTGGCGTCGGCGACAAGGGGCGCGTCGAAGACCCGGGTCCTCGACGACAACGGCGAACCCGTCCTCAACGCCAGCGGGATGCCGAGGTTTCGGGTAGAGACGTGGCCGATTGAGACGTCGGGGTTTGTGGCGGCGTCGTTCACCGAGTTCACGTCCCGCGCCGACGACCCGCAGCTCCATACCCACGTGGTGGTTGCGAACAAGGTGAAAGGCGAAGATGGGGTGTGGCGGAGTGTCGATGGTCGCCTGTTGTTTCGCCATCAACTCGCCGCCGGCTACCTCCACGAAGCCGTCCTCAGACGAGAACTCACTCGACGGTTGGGGGTGGGGTGGCAGCCCGTGGCCAACGGCATGGCCGACATTGAAGGTTTCACCCGTCACCAGATCGACGCGTTCTCGAAGCGGCGCCGTCAGGCGGAGGCATGGCGCCAGGTGCACGGTCTCTCGGACACGGCGGCGGCGCGGCAGGCCGCTGTGCTCGCCACCCGGAACCCCAAAGGAGACCGTCGGCTCGAGGATCTCGAAGCCGAATGGCGCAGCAGGGCCGTAGAGGTCGGTCTCACTCCGAGGTGTGTCGCTTCGCTCACCGGCCGCCACCGGCGCGTCACACCTCCCGACCCGCAGACGCTATTCAAGGCCCTTGCCTCACCCGAGGGGTTGACGGCGCAGGCGTCGACGTTCGCCACAGCAGAGGTCGTCAAGGAGATTGCTGGGACACTCCCCGACGGCGGGACCCGGGGAGAGATCGAAGCCCTCGCGGCCGCGTTCGTCGCCACTCGTGACGTCGTACCGATGCTCCCCAAACGAGACGGCGCACGGTCCGACGCCTTCGAGGACCCCACCCCCGTGGGAACCAAGGCACTCGAAGAGCCGAAAGCGCTCGACGAGCCCGAAGCGCCGGACAAAGCGGCCGCGGGATCTGGGCCGGTTCGGGTGATGCGCCGCCGCGACGGATCCGTGTTCCCCGGTGTTGCGAGCCGCCTGTATACGACGACGGAGCTGCTCGCCACCGAACGGCATGTCATCGAACACGCCACCCGCGGGCTCGATGCTGGACGTTGGGTCGTTCCCCGGCGTCTCGTCGATACCAGCCTTCGATGCTATCCGGACCTGACCGACGGGCAACGCGACATGGTGCGCAGCTTCGCCACGTCGGGCAACGTCGTGGATGTCGGGATCGGCCCGGCGGGGAGCGGCAAGACCGCCGTCATGGCTGTGATCAGCCAACTCGCAATGTTGAGCGGCACCCCGATCGTCGGTGCGGCGCTCGCCGCCAGAACCGCATCCGGACTCGAAGAAGCCACCGGGATCCCCTCCACCACCGTGACCCGACTCCTCCACCGGTCCGGCGAGGAGCTCGGCCTTCCCACAGGAACCGTGGTCGTGGTCGACGAAGCAGGAATGGTGGGCACCCGACACCTCGCTGCCGTATGCGACCTCGTTGAACAAGCAGCAGGGAAGCTGATCCTCATCGGTGACGACCACCAGCTCCCCGAGATCGACGCTGGAGGCCTCTTCCGGGCCCTTGCCCGCCGCCTGCCCACGATCGAACTCGCCGACAACGTTCGACAGGAACACGCCTGGGAACGGGCCGCCCTCACCGAACTCCGCGACGGATCAACCGACAGAGCGATCGACGCATACCGGGAGCACAAGCGGCTTGTTGTGGGACAAGACCGAGGAGATACGATCACCCGTGCCGTCGACGACTGGTACCGGCACGTAGTCGCCTCTGGCGATCCGACTGCGGGGCTGCTCATCGCCGCCGACAACCAGACCGTCGTCGACCTCAACGACCAGGCCCGTACGCGACTCGCCGGGTCCCGGCGCCTCACCGGACCAATCCTCACAACCGCGGAGCGCACCTTCCAAGCGGGTGACCGGATCCTCTGTCGCAGGAACCAGGCCCGCCTCGACGTACACAACGGCGACCTCGGAACCGTCACCACCGTCAACCCAGACGTAGGCAGTGTGACAGTTCGTCTCGACCGTGACCCCGAACCCCGGATCCTGCCCTCCTGGTACCTCGACGGCGGCCACGTCGACTACGGCTACGCCCTGACCGGGCACAAGGCCCAAGGCGTCACCACGAGCCGCACCTTCGCCGTGATCACCGCAAGCACCGACCGGGAATGGGCCTACGTCGCGTTGAGTCGAGGACGCAAGGCCAACACCCTCTACCTCGCCAACCCCACGTCGGGCGACGAAGAATGCACACACCTCGCGCATCCAGAATGGAGAGACCCGATCGACCGGCTGATCACATCCCTCGGCCGAACCTCGGTCCAGACCGCCGCCATCGACCAGAACGCCGCGCCGCCACCTTCAAGCACCGACATCGTCGAACGAGCCACCTGGATCGCCGCCCGGCGCCGCGCCGAACGGGACGGGCTTGGACGCAAGCCAGCGGGCGTCGAGACCGCGATCGGTCGGTAGCAACAACTACCGCATCCTGGCTGTGAATCTCGAAAGCCGTGGCGACTCGGAGCACACCAACTCGTTCCGGAAAGGGAGCTAGCGGGTACTCCGCCTCAGCGTGTTCGCTCCGACGGCCGGGTTCCAACTACTGCGCTCCCGACGGTCAGCGAGGCGAGCTGATCGCGGAGAACCAGCCAACCAAGAAGGAGAGTCGATGTCGTTCCGGGATCAGTTTCTGGAGGAAGCGCGTTCGCTTGGGGAGTCGCTCGTTGAGTGGGTGATCCTTATCGCTGTTTCGCTGTTGGTGTTGGTTGTTGGTTGGTGGATACTGCGGTGGGTGCGGCAGATCATTGTGAAGCTGCTGGGCGCGTCGACGTTCGATGGTGTTTGGTCCCGGTCCGGTATCACCAAGCGTTGGAGTCATCGGGGCAGACTCCGGCGTCGATCGCGGGAACGATCATCTACGCCTACTTGATGGTCGGATTGTGGCTTGCTGTGGCGCAGAATCTCCGCCTCATCCCTATCGAAGTTCTTCTCGCACGTGTCTGTTGGCGTGCTGCCGCTCCTGCTGTTGGCAGCGGTGATTGTCATCCTCGCGGCGGCCGTGGCGAGTTGGACGGCTGATCTGGTGCGACCGTTCGCCGTTGACAAGCGTGTGCCGTGGCTGACATGGCTGATTCAGATCTCTGTGATCGTCTTCGGTTTGTTGTTCGCGATGGACCTCCTCGACATCAACTTCGCTGAGGACGTCGTCAGAATTGTCGTGTTCGCCGCGTCAATCGGCTTGGCGATCGCGTTCGGCGTGGGCGGAATCGACGCAGCCAAGAAGTGGTGGGCCATCTACGGGACGCCGGGCATATCCAAGAGAGAAGCCTCACAGGTGAGCGAAGACCAGCCCGTTTCCGACATCTAGAACCAGGTTGTGGTGGGGGCAGGAATCGAATCCTCCCCCGTCATCGCCGTCCGGCAAGCCTCCGGACCCCGCGCCAATCGCAAGCAGGGGGTCGGAGGCTCAGCTCTTAGCCGGGGATCATCAGAACACGAATCCGACTCGGCAGAAGAGACACACCGAACGAGGAGACAGAACCCATGAATCGACTCATCAGAGTCCTGGCCATCACGCTGCTGGCGCTCTCAGTCGCGGGCTTGGAGGCTGGGTGCAGCGGGTCACCCGACAACTCACTGCCAACCCCCGAATCATCCCTGGCACCCGACATCTCACTGCCAACCCCCGAATCAACGCAGGCACCCAATACAACGCAGGCGCCGGACACAACGCAGGCTCCGGACACAACGCAGGCTCCGGACACAACGCAGACGCCGGACACAACGCAGACGCCGGACACGACCCAGGCAACTTCGGGTAGCGAGTCGTCAGACGCTTCAGACGAATCGTCGAATGCGATGATCTGGGTGGTGGTGATCATCGGCGTGATCCTCGTCGCTGTGATCACCTGGCTCGTCGCCCGAGGGCGTTCGACCAAGACAACCACCCAAGCAGTCCAGCCACCACAGGCAGCACGGCCAGTCGCACCGCCGGCATCCGACGACGACAACGGCGATGTAACGAGCTAGTCGACACGGGCCGAATCAGTGACGACAATGCCCGTGCGGGCGTACCAACGAGAAGGAGGCACAAACGATGGATGACTATCCGAGTGGTTGGGCGATTGGTTGGACGGCGTTTGCCGGGATCATGATGGTGATGGGTGGTGTCTGGTGGATCATCTCTGGCATCGTCGCCCTAGCGAACGACACGTTCTTCGTGGTCGGGCAGGAGTACATCTTCCAGTTCGATGTGTCGACGTGGGGTTGGATCCACCTGATCCTGGGCATCGTGATTCTGTTGGCGGGGTTCTACCTATTCAGCGGCGCGGTGTGGGCCCGCACGGTCGGTGTGATCGTTGCCGTGTTGTGGTCGCTGATCGCCTTCGCATGGATGCCGTGGTATCCGGTGTGGGCGATCGTGTTCATCGCCGTGTCGATCTTCGTGATCTGGGCACTCACCGTGCACGGACGCGACGTCACCAACACCAACATCTAGAAGCAAGCCCATCGTGGGAGGGAGGGCCGACACACCTCCCTCCCACCGCCAACCAACGCTTCGACATTGCGCTCACGGTCGCTCGTGTCCTCACATACGGGCGGGGAATCGGGGCGCAGACAAGCGCACCCACTGACCAGGGTTTCAGGAGAAGACGGGGCTTCTCGGTTGGCACTTGGGTGCGCTGGCCGAGAATGATACCGAATCGGATCAGGCGATGCTCGGGGGACGGACCCGACGGGGCGGCTCGCCAGGAGACGGATTTTCTCTGCCGGGGAAACAGTATTCGAGCCTACGTAGGTTGAGTCACGGCGGTCCGATTGAAAGCCCACATTGACGGACATAGTGGCGTGACGGTGTGGGACTACGATGCGCCCATGGCCCCGATCGATGTGTTGTGGAGTCGGATCATCCGTTGTTCGGGTGAGGTGTTTCATCAGCAGCAAGGCCGGTCCTTCACCTACTCGGTGAGCGGCGACACGATCTTTCTGGACACCGCCAACCAAGATCTTTCGAGGCGACAGATCGCCGAGGCTGTCAATCGGATGCCGTTCGCTGGACCAGACGACATTCGTGACCTGAACGGCCCGAGGTACATCCACGCCATCCTGACCGACCGACGGATCGTCCGTGGATGAGCGCCCATATCGGCACCCGCGGGCGAGGTTCACGACCGGACCGTTGCCGCCCGACTGGGGCGTGCAACATCACCCTGATCATCGCAAGACGACACATCCAGCCGGCTACGGGCGGGGTGGTTCCCAGAGTTCGAGGTGATCTGCAACGTACTCGCTGAGGGATCGGGCAGGTCGGCCCAGGAGGTCGTCAACGGTGTGGTTGACCGCCTCAGCGTCGCCCCGTCGGAGACCCGTGTGGAGGATCGTCTGGACGACGGCGTGCGGCACGACGAGACCCCGATATCGGAGGTGTCGGAAGTAGCCGATGACGGGGGCCGGGACATAGGTGATGGACCGACCGAGCTGTTCAGTGAGCAGCCGAGCGACCTGGTAGAAGGTGACGGCCTCGGGTCCCGTGAGGTGATAGCCCTGCATCTGGTGCCCATCTTCGGCTAGACACACGGCCGCGACCTCTCCGATGTCTTGTGCGTCGATGAACGCAACCAGCCCGTTGCCTGCCGGGACATAGATCTGGTTGCTGGTCGTGATGTCCTGCCGGTATGCGGTTGCGAGATTCTGGGCGAAGAATCCGGGTCGGAGCATCGTCCATGCCATCGATGACTCCATCAAGTGTTTCTCGATGCGATGGTGGGGCACGATCCGATTCGACTCTGCTCCGGCAACCGACGAGAACACGACGTGTTCGACACCGTGTTCCTGGGCCGCATCGATGAACGGGTTGATCGTGTTCGACACCCGGGAGATTGCGGGAGGCCGGATCAGGAACACTCGACGAGCGTCCGCCACGACCGTATCAAATGTCGACGGCTCGGTGTAGTCCAGAAAGGCACGATCACACTCTGGGAACCGTTCTGCGAGGGCACCCTCATTGATGTCAGCCACACGGACTGGGACGCCTCGTTCAGCGAGCGACGCAACGACTCCTCCACCAACATTTCCAAGGGCACCTGTAACAACAACCAACTCCGACACGATTCTCCTCCTCCATTCGCTCGCGGATCATATGCGTACCGGAGCTTCCATCCAGCCTCGTCCCGCCCATGTCGGCTGTGGTCTCTGGGGGTGGACGCAACACACTCGGTGAGAGTTGTGGTGTCTCATCGAGGAGGTGGTTGTGGCGTAGGTCACTGAGGTGGAGCGGGTCGAGGTGTGGGATCGGCCGCCGATTGGGTCGTGCACCATCAACGGTTTCACGCGAGCTGGCACGCGACGGTGAGCGGAGTCGGCATCGGGTGCATCGGGCGGATCGGCCCCGGAGTCCGCGCGGAACGCCAACGCGGATCCTTGGAGCAACTACCGTGGCCACGGACGGCAAGTCTGGCGGCCGTGCATCCGCGTGCCGCCCGGACGAGCGAGTTGGCGCCACCTGGTGCGATACTTGACTGCATGAGAATCATAATTGTTGGTGGCGTGGCGGGCGGTGCATCGTGTGCGGCGCGGTTGCGCCGATTGGACGAGCAGGCGGACATCCTCCTCCTCGAACGCGGCCCATACGTGTCATATGCCAATTGCGGGTTGCCCTACCGCATTGGAGGCGTGATCGAGCAGGATTCGGATTTGCTGGTGGCGAACGAAGAGTTGTTCCGCACACAGTTCGGGATCGACTGCCGCACGGGCTGTGAGGTCATCGACATCTCGGCAGCCGACAAGAACGTCACATTGAGAGACGTTGCCTCCGGCAGCGTCTCGACGGAGAGCTACGACAAGCTCGTGCTTTCTCCTGGAGCGGCATCGATCCATCCGCCGTTGCCCGGCATCGACCTGCCGGGCATCTTCCAGGTCCGCACGGTCCCTGACGCCCGCGAGATCCGCGAATGGATCGACGGTGGAACAAGCTTCCTCGCGGGGATGGAGCGCTACTCGGGGTTCCAGACCGTTCGGCCGAAACAGAAGGCCGTGGTGGTGGGAGGTGGCTTCATCGGTCTCGAGACCGCTGAGAATCTCACCCAGCGGGGTTTCGAGGTCACCGTCCTCGAGTTGGCGGACCAATTGCTGACACCGCTCGATCAGGAGTATGGACGGCTCGTCGAGGACTTCCTCAAGATTCACGGCGTGAAGGTTGTGCTCGGCGATGGCGTTGCCGGATTCGAGCAGTCCGCAAGCGGATCCCTTCGTGTGTCGACACGGTCAGGGGCGCTGTACGAAGCAGAGCTGGTGATTCTCGCCCTCGGTGTGCGGCCCGACACGACGCTTGCCAACGCCGCGGGGGTCGAGATCGGCGATCGTGGCGGCATCCGCGTCGACGAGCACATGCGGACCAGCAACCCCGACATCTTCGCCGTCGGGGACGTTGTCGAGGTGCGAGATGCTCTCACCGGGGAGTGGACGCTCATGGCGCTCGCCGGTCCTGCCAACCGGCAGGGGCGAATCGCGGCCGATGTGATCGCGGGAAGGGATTCTCGGTTCCGCGGCACCCAGGGAACGTCCATCATCGGCCTCTTCGGTTCGGCGGTCGCGTGGACCGGCGTGAACGAGAAGACCCTCGTCCGGCGGGGTGACACCGATTTCGAGAAGGTCTACCTGTACCCGAATTCGCATGCCGGCTACTACCCGGGCGCGGCGCCGATCGCGATGAAGATCCTGTTCCGCGCTTCGGATGGACGGCTGCTCGGTGCCCAGGCCGCAGGCCCCGACGGTGTCGACAAGCGCATCAGCGATCTTGCCTTGGCGATTCAGCTCGGCGCAACGGTCTACGACCTCGAAGAGGCGGAGTTGTGCTATTCGCCGCCGTACGGCAGCGCCAAGGACGCGGTGAACTTCGCGGGCATGATCGGCGCGGACGTTCTTCGGGGCGACATGCCGATCAGCCATTGGGGGCAGAACGAGACAGAGTTCATCCTCGACATCCGAGAGGAGATCGAGCTGGCCGTCGAACACGTGCCGGGTGCAACGAATATCCCCCTCGGTGAGCTGCGTTCCCGGCTCGATGAGCTTCCGAAGGATCGAGAGATCCATGTCCTGTGTCGCTCCGGGCAGCGCGCCTACACGGCGACGCGCCTCCTGGTCCAGCACGGTTTCGATGCCAAGACCCGCTCCGGCGGGATGCTCTCGCACGCGATCCTCATGACCGGCGAACAGAATCCCTCACCAATGGGCGAGAGAGCCGCCCGATGAGAGCCGTAACCGTTCGGCCGGGTCAGGCCGGGACCGCGCGCTACGAGGAGGTACCCGAACCCGACGACAGCCACGGATCGATCCTCGTCGAGGCTGTTGCCGTCGGCATCTGTGGCACGGACGTGGAAATCGCTTCCGGCAACTACGGATGGGCGCCCCCTGGGCGGGATCGGCTGATACTTGGCCACGAGTCGCTCGGTCGGGTCGTGGACCCAGGGCACAACAGCGGCGTCGAGCGCGGCGACCTCGTCGTCGGGATCGTTCGGCGCCCCGACCCCGTACCTTGCCCCAACTGCGCAGTCGGCGAATGGGACATGTGCCGAAACGGGCGCTACACCGAACGCGGCATCAAGGAGATCGACGGGTTCATGTCCGAGCGCTGGCGGATCGAGCCGGGCTTTCTCACGAAGGTGGACCCCGCCCTCGGAACCCTCGGCGTGCTCCTCGAGCCGACGACCGTGGTGGTGAAGGCCTGGGAACAAGTCGCGGCCATGCGAGCGCGTGCATTCTGGAATCCGCGGAGGGCACTCGTCACCGGCGCAGGCCCGATCGGGCTGCTCGCTGCACTCATCGGTGTCGAGCACGGGCTCGAGGTCCACGTTCTCGATCGCGTCACAGGAGGCGTCAAGCCGGAACTCGTGCGCGATCTCGGCGCTACTTTCCACTCCGGGGCCGTCGCCGACGTTGGGTTTGAACCCGACGCCATCATCGAGTGCACCGGGGTGGGCCAGGTGATTGTGGATTCGATCGCACACGTCGCTGCGGGCGGCGTCGTCTGCCTGACGGGCGTGGGAAGCGGTGGGCGATCGGCCGAACTGCCGGCCGCCGACGTGGCGACGGCTCTCGTCCTTCGCAACAACGTGATCGTCGGCTCGGTCAACGCCAACCGGCGGCACTTCTACCGGGCAGCCGAAGCGCTCGCGGTGGCTGACCCGGCTTGGCTCGGGCGGCTGATCTCGCGGCGCGTGCCGCCCGGGAATATTGAAGACGCACTGGTGCGCGGCCCAGATGACATCAAGGTTGTCGTCGACTTCGGAGGCTGACGATGACAGTCCGGGACGACTCGTTCGAGATAGAAGGGGAAGCCACGGTCGTGGCCTGCACGGCTCACCAGACCGTCCTCGGCGAAGGTGCGCGATGGGACGACCGCCGCCAGGAGCTGCTGCGGGTAGACATCCTGGCTGGACGGGTCTACCGGGACACGGTTGATGATGACGGCGGGCTGACGCCTGTCCGTGTGTACGAGGTTCCCGGGACGGTAGGTGCGATCGCGCCGATCGAGGGAGATGACGGCTGGCTGCTCGCGGCCGGGCAAGGCTTCGTCTATCTGGCTCCCGACGGGCCCTTGCGGGCCATCGTCGAGGTGGCTCCAGTCGGGGCACGGATGAACGATGGCGCCTGCGATCCTCAGGGCCGCTTCTGGGCCGGATCCATGGCGGATGATCACCACACGGGAGGCGGCGCCCTCCACCGCCTCGGCCCGACCGGTCAGACGGAACAGATACTCGACGGCCTGACGATCCCCAACGGCATAGGGTGGAGTCCCGACGGCGGCACCATGTACATGGTGGATAGCGGTCCTCGAATCGTCTACGCCTTCGAGTTCGACGCCTTCAGAGGCACGATTTCCGGGGGAACGGCTCTTATCACCGTGCCCGACGATTTTGGGGCGCCAGACGGATTGACCGTGGACGCAGCCGGAGACCTGTGGATCGCCATCTACGGAGGGGGACGGGTCAATCGCTATGCACCGGATGGTTCACAGCGCGCCGTCGTGCCCGTTCCGGCCCAACAAACCACGAGCTGCGCCTTCGGAGGCGTTGAGATGAACCGGCTCTACGTCACGACCGGGACCGAAGGCTGGACCGATGCGCGGCGTCGCACTGAGCCCGCCGCCGGCCTCGTATACCGGACCGATACGCACGCTACGGGCCGACCCGCCACACGATTCATCCCGGACACCGACTGGTGGCAGACGATCACCGGTCGGGTCATCGATCCACCAACCAAGAGAAGGAGCGCCCCATGAGCGGTGCCGAACGCAAGCGAGTCGAGTCCTTCGGCCATCCCGAGGACGGTTTGGCCGAGTCGACGCCCTGGTACCACTGGGGGCCCTACCTATCCGAGCGTTCCTGGGGGACCGTGCGGGAGGACTACAGCCGCGACGGTACGGCATGGGACTTCTTCCCTCACGATCACGCCCGATCCCGTGCCTTCCGCTGGGGCGAAGACGGCATGGCCGGCATCAGCGACGTGCACCAGAACCTCTGCATGGCCCTCGCCCTGTGGAATGGTCGCGACCCGATCCTCAAGGAACGCATGTTCGGCCTCACCGGTCCGCAAGGGAACCACGGCGAGGACGTCAAGGAATACTGGTGGTACCTCGACGCGCTCCCCAGCCACTCGTGGTTGCGGTGGCGCTACCACTACCCCCAGGCCGAGTTTCCGTACGGCGAGCTGGTGGCAGAGAACGGTCGGCGTGACCAGAGCCAGCCCGAATACGAGTTGATGGATACCGGCGTGTTCGATGACGACCGGTACTGGGTGGTCGACGTGGCATTTGCCAAGGCCGATCCGCACGACGTGCTCATGGAGATCAGCGTCACAAACGCCGGCCCGGACCAGGCAACGCTGCATGTGCTTCCTCACGTGTGGTTCCGCAACACCTGGTCATGGGCAGCCGAGGCGGACCGCCCGGTGTTGCAGACAGCCAAGCCCGACCGTGTCACCGTGGAGCATCCCGTATTCGGCGATCTCTTTTGGGATCTCGATGTCGCGCCGGATGGTTCGTCGCCGGATCTGCTGTTCTGCGACAACGACACCAATCTGGAACGGTTGTACGGTTCCGAGGATTCACCCGCGTACGCGAAGGACGGCATCAACGACCACGTCGTGGACGGCGCACCGACGGTGAATCCCGATCGCAAGGGGACCAAGTGCGCCGCCTGGTATCAGCTGTCCGTTGCGCCGGGAGAGACCCAGGTCGTGCGCGTCCGCCTGCGTCCACCGTCCACGAAACCGGCGTTCGGCAAGCCGTTCGACAAGGTCCTCGCGGCGCGACGCACGGAGGCAGACGAGTTCTACGACGAGGTCATCCCGGTGACGGCCAACGACGACGAGCACCTCGTTGCGCGTCAAGCATTCGCGGGCATGATCTGGGGAAAGCAGTTCTACTACTACGACCTGAAACGCTGGCTGGACGGCGACCCGACCCAGCCGCAACCGCCGCCGGAACGTCGACGTGGCCGAAATGCCGGGTGGACGCACATGGACGCCAGAGACATCTTGTCGATGCCCGACCCCTGGGAATACCCGTGGTTCGCCGCCTGGGACCTGGCCTTCCATACGATCGCCCTGGCACATCTCGATCCTGCATTCGCCAAGTACCAGCTGCTGGCGCTGTGCCGGGAATGGTTCCAACACCCCAATGGGGCACTGCCGGCGTACGAATGGGCGTTCGGTGACGTGAACCCGCCGGTGCACGCCTGGGCCGCACTGCACGTGTGGGATATCGACGGTCGGCGCGATCGAACCTTCCTTGCACGCCTGCTGCCGAAGCTGCTGCTGAACTTCACCTGGTGGGTCAACCGCGTCGACCCGGACGGCAACAACGTCTTCTCCGGCGGCTTCCTCGGATTGGACAACATCAGTGCCATCGACCGGTCCAACCTCCCCCCCGGGGGGACCCTCGAGCAAGTGGACGGAACCACATGGATGGCGTTCTACGCGCTCAACCTCCTGGAAATGGCCAGAGTCCTTGCCGAGGAAGACGACGCATGGACGGACATCGAAGTGAAGTTCGTAGCGCACTACGTCCTGATCGTCGACGCCATGCGGGCGTCGGGCCTGTGGGATGCGGAGGATGGCTTCTACTACGACGTATTCCGCTCCGCCGACGGCGCAGGGGTGCCCATCAAGGTTCGATCGATCGTTGGCGTACTGCCACTCATGGCGACCGCCGTGCTCGGTCCCGAAGCCCTGGGATCGCTGGGAACCCTGAACAAGCGCTTCGCCTCGACTCGCGGACGTCTCGACGTCGAGGCGCTCGCCGGGACACGCGGACGGGTGATTGCCGACGCCGACGGGGACAGAATCGCCCTTGGGGTCATTCCCCCGGGAGACGGAGTCCGGGTCCTCGGCCGGGTGTTCGACGAGGCCGAGTTTCTCTCTCCCTACGGGTTGCGCGCTTTGTCCAAATACCACCAGGACCACCCGGTGCGGGTTGAGCTCGGCGGGTCGGTCGTCTCCGTTGACTACGAGCCTGCCGAGTCGACGACGGGGATGTTTGGCGGCAACTCCAACTGGCGCGGGCCCGTGTGGATGCCCGTCAACTTTCTCGTGCTCCGCGGCCTGCAGAACTCCGCTCGCTCCCTCGGAAGGGACGTCACCCTCGAATACCCGACCGGCAGCGGCCAGATGGCGACGCTCGATGAGGCTGCAGAGGCCCTCCGGCGCCGGCTCATCTCGTTGTTCCTCCGCGGACCCGACGGTCGTCGGCCGTGCCACGGATGGGTCGACAAGCTGCAGAACGACCCGCGGTGGAGGGACAACATCGTGTTCAACGAGTACTTCCACGGGGATGACGGCGCCGGGCTCGGGGCCACACACCAGACCGGCTGGACCGGGTTGGTAGCCGACCTTATCTGTCGCCCAGATCCCTACGCAGGTGATTGGACCCGATGATGCCGGGAGTCCGCATCGCGTTCGGTCGCGGCGTCTGCGGCTCCCTCGACGAAGCCGCGACACGCGCGAATGGCTGGTGGCCGACGGGTTGGGGGGCTACGCCGCAGGCACCGTGGCAGGAATGCGCACGAGAAGGTATCACGGGCTGCTGATCGCGGCCACGGCACCGGCCGGTGCCTCACGGATGCTCGGCCTCGCCGCGTTGGACGCGGTCGTGGTGATCGGCGACCATCGGATCCGTCTGGCCACCCACGAATGGGCCAACTCCGTCGACCCTCGCGGAGACGAGTACCTGGCTGGATTCGACCTGGACGACGGGGTACCGCGTTGGCGCTATGACCTCGGGTCGGTCCAGATCGAAGTCGAGGTGGCCATGGCGCACGGAACGGCCACCGTCGCGATTGTCCACCGGGTCACTACCGGTGAGGCTCGACTGGAGGTAACGCCCCTATGCACTTGGCGTGACCAGCACGGGGACCGGTTCGCCGCGGCCGACCCGGACATCGAGCCGACGGCGTCCGGCTTCGTGTTCGAGGATCGCTATCGCGTGGACGGACCTGGCTATGTGCCCGGCGGATCGTGGTACCGCGGCGAATTCCATCGTGAGGAGGCGGCCAGAGGACTGGGCGCCACCGAGGACCTCTGGGCGGCCGGTACCTTCCACGCGGACCTCAAGGCCGGCGACGTGATGGGAGTCACGGCGACGACCGATCTCGGCGCCGCGCCGACTGACGCTGCGGCGATCATCGCCGCAGCGCGGACGCGCAGCGCCGCACTCGCCGTGCAGGCCGGTGCGCGGGACGACATCGACCGCATCCTCGCCGTGGCGGCTGACCAATTCATCGTCGAGACACCCGGCGGACGCGGAGCCGTCGCCGGCTACCCCTGGTTCGGGGAATGGTCCCGCGACCTGTTCACATCGTACGAGGGCCTCTTCCTGTGCACCGGTCGGGCCGCAGAGGGCCGGTCGGTCCTCGCTCGGGCGGCCGACACCGTATCGGAAGGCATGCTCGCCAATACCGCCGACGTCGGAACCCTGGAGTACAACACCATCGACGGAACCCTGTGGTTCCTCCACGCCCTCGGACGGCACGTCACCGTCACCGGCGATCTCGATCTCGCCGCCGACCTGGCCGACACCGTCGTGAGCGTGCTGACATCACACCGAGCTGGAACTCGTTTCGGTATCGGCGTCGACGAGAAGACCGGACTGTTGCGGGGCGGTGCGGACGGCTGGGCGCTGACATGGATGGACGCCCGTATCGACGGCCGACCGGTGACATCGCGGGCCGGGTATCCGGTCGAGGTAGAGGCGCTGTGGATCAACGGGCTTGGGACAGCGGTCGATCTGCTGACCCGGGTCGGACTCGACGCCGGCGAGTGGGAGGCCCTGCGACAGCGGGCCGTGGCGTCGTTCAGACGAACCTTCCCCGTCAACGGGCTCGGTCTCGCGGATCGGATCGACCCCTCCGGCGCAGTCTCGATGGAACTCCGGCCGAACCAACTCCTCGCGGTCTCGCTTCCGTATGGACCCATCGACGACCCTGCGCAAGCGGCCCGAATCGTGGCTGCGTGCCGCGCTGACCTGTTGACGTCCATAGGCTTGCGTTCGCTCTCTCCTCGTGACCCGGCGTATCAGGGCCGCCACCGCGGAGGCCCCGCCGAACGCGACGCCGCCTACCACCAAGGGACCGTGTGGCCGTGGATGATCGGCCCGTTCACCGACGCGGTCGACCGCGCCGGCGGCGACCTTGGGGGGCTTCTCGATGGCCTCGAATTGCACCTCACCGAGTACGGCCTCGGGTCCGTATCGGAGACGGCCGAAGGAACCGTGCCTCACCAGGCAACAGGATGCCCGTTCCAAGCGTGGTCCGTCGCCGAACTGATCCGATCACGGCGCGTGATGAACGGTACGAGGATCAAGAGCGCCTAGATGTGCTCTACGGGGAGGTTGTCCTGGATGAGGCTGGTGGGGGTGGCCCATCCGAGTACTCGGTGGACTCGGTGGTGATCGTGGAAGTGGATGAATCCGGCATACGCGTCGGTCAGCTCGCCGGGTAGATCCCGCCGATAGCGGCGAACCGTTTGCCGGCTGGTAGCTCGGTCACCCCGGTCGAAGCGCCACACACCGCGTTCTCCTCACGGTCACTTGGCACGTACAACTGTGCGCCTGACGCGGTGATCACCCAACAGGAAGCACCCTCAGAACGGAACCCCCCATACACCACACCCGTGAACGTGACTCCTCGCGATGAAGGTGGAGGGATGGCGTTGTGGTTCGCCATGAAGATCTGGTCAGGAGATTGGCCTGATTCGGCTCCGAGCTCCAACGCTGGCCCGGAATCCTGCCTCCAAGTCGCTGGCCAACCATGGCCGACGCTGCTGCTCGGGTTCCCCGCGCCGGTTCTGTGTCGATACTCGTTGAAACTCCTCGACGGACACTTGCCGCTGCTCGTTTCGAGTGCGGAAGCTCTGGGCCGCGTTTGGGCCGCACCTGGGCCGCAACGGGAGTGAAAACGCGAGAAATGATGCGAGAGGATGAGAGGCGAAAACGCAAGCACAGCAAGGCTTCCAGCCGTTCTTCCTTGGCGGGAAAGACCCCCAACAACGGTTTAGGAAACCGGTGCTCTATCCCCTGAGCTACGAGGGCGTGGCGCCGGAGGATACCCTCGCAGGATGCGTGCGCTGTGAGATCGGCCGCATCGGCGAGGAACGGGGAACGCCTCGACTTGTCCGGGGGGTACCGGGTGCGGCACTGATAGGTTCAGATTCATGGCGACGAGTGGATTGGCGACGGTTCTGTTCACGGATCTTGTCGGTTCAACGCGCCTCCGGGAGCGACTCGGAGATGATGTCGCCGACGCGATTGGCGCAGAACACGACCGGATCATTGGCGACGCCCTGCTGCCGACTGGTGGTCGGCTCATCAAGAATCTCGGCGACGGTGCCCTCGCCGTCTTTGACTCGTCGGTGGATGCCGTGGTAGCGGCCCAGGGCATCCAGGAAGGGATCGCCCTCTACAGCAGCCAGGCCGAAGAGGCTCGCCGGATCGGCGTACGGATCGGGATCAACGCCGACGAAGTCGCCAAGGAAGACGGCGATGTCATCGGTCTTCCGGTGGCTGTGGCCTCGAGGGTCTGCGACGCGGCTGATGCAGGGTAATTCCTCATTGCCGACACGGTCCGGTCCCTGATTGGTCGGAGAGCTCACTTCGGATACACGTCGATCGGCGCGCAGCACGTCAAGGGCGTCGACGATGCGATCGAGCTTTGGTCGATATCCGACACACCGCGGGAAGCAAGCACGAAGGATCGCACCGCTGTTCCATTCCCTGTTCTTCTCAGTCGTGCCATTCCGACAAGCCTCATCGGTCTCGAGGCGCCGCTCGAGCAACTCGATGATGCCCATGCCGCAACCAACGAATCGGTGCAGTTCGCCGCTGTCATCGGAGAGCCCGGGTTGGGCAAGACAGCGCTGACCTCGGCCTGGTGTCGGACAGCCGCCGATCGGGGAGCCGTCGTCGTTGCCGGTCGGTGCACTCCGGACGCGGCGACTCCCTATCAGCCATTCCTCGAGGTCGCCCGCTCAGTGCTTGGGGCGCGACCGCGCCTCTTGCAGGGCGTTGGTCCGGCTGCGGGCAACATCGCACAGTTGGTGCCCGGTATCGAGGTGCCCAAGGGGCTGCCGGTGCCGATCCAGACCGACCTCGACACTACGCAGTACCTGATGGCCGAGGCGTTTGCCGCTCTCCTTGCGTCAGAAGAAGATGAGCCACCGACCGTGGTCGTGCTCGACGATCTTCACTGGGCCGATGAACACACCGTCGCGGTGCTGGCCCACCTGGCCCGCAAGGATGAGCTCACCGCACTCCTGATCGGTACATACCGCGACACGGATCTCGTTCGGAGCCACCCTCTTCCCAGCCTCCTCACGGACCTCCGCCAAGAGCACCGCATCATCCGGATTCCTCTCCAGCGGTTGACCGACGGTGAGGTTCACGAGATGGTGTCTGCCCGTTTCGGCGCCGTGGCAGGGGCGGACGTCGTCGAGTCGATCGCAGAGGACACGCAGGGCAACCCGTTCTTCATTGAAGAGATCGCGAGCCACCTTCAGGATGAGGGCGCCGTCGATGCCAACGGTCAGTGGAACTCCGACACGGCCATCGATGACTACGGCATTGCGGAAGGGTTGTGCGAGGTCATCGGCCCACGGGTCGATCGGCTCGGCGCAGACGCGGTATCCACACTCGAAGTGGCGGCGGTGATTGGACCGACCTTCTCGATCGATGTGGCAGGGTCAATCGCGGGTCTCGATGAGCGTTCGGTTGATGCTGTTGTCGATGCGGCGGTCAATGCCAGGGTCGTCGTCGAAGGTGACGGTGCCGATGAGTTCGCATTCGCCCATGCGCTCGTTCGTCAGACACTGTACGACGGACTCGCAATCAGGCGTCGTACTCGCCTGCACCGGGCCGTCGGTGAGGCTCTCGAACGGCGGAACGCGCCACCGGCCGGCCTGTTGAAGCACTGGCTCCACGCCGAGCGGCCCGACAAGGCGCTCGAGTGCTCCATGGCCGCAGCCGACGCCGCAGAGGCAGCGTTCGCTGATTCAGACGCGATTGGCTATATGGAACTTGCCCTTGACCTCTGGGACGACCTCGATGATCCGGAACGCACGGCAGGGGCGGACCATGCCGACCTCGTGAGCCGACTCGTCGAAGTGCAGGGTGCCGTCGGCGGATACCCGGAGGCGGCGACCGACCGAATCTCTACCGAGCTGGCCCGAAAGGATCTCGATGATCGAACACGAGCTCTGTTGATCAACGCGATGAGCCAGCAGGTGTGGCTCCAGGGTCGGCAGGTGCAATCGCGCGAGATGGCCGACGAAGCCCTGCGCCTTGTACCCAAGGAACCGCCGAATCGGTCCCATGCGGAGATCCTCGCGCGCACGGCCGCGGGACTCATGCTGAATGCCCAGTACTCCGAGGCGATCGAAACCGCTCGGGAGGCGCTGGCGCTGTCGAAGGAGACGGGGAGCGAGAAGGCCGAACTCCAAGCCCTCGTCGCGCTGGTGACGGCGACCGGCAGTCTTGGGGACATCGACGAATCGAGCCACTGCTTCAAACTGCTGGCTGAGCGCTCGCAGACGCTCGGGGTGCTGCGGCAACAGCTCATCGTGTTCGTCAACCAAGGGTCGGTGTTGGGTCAGAACGGCCGGCTTGCGGAGGCTCTCGAACTCACCGAGCGGGGCATCGCGCGCGCCCGGGAGGTGGGCTGGCACTTGTGGGAAGTCATGCCGCACGGGAATGCCTCAGGTCTCCTCTTCGAAATGGGTCGCTGGGATGAATCGCAGCAGCACCTCGCGGCGATGCCCCAGTCTGCGGACCTGGAGCATGCCGATATCAACCTCTCACTCGGTGTCCTTGAACTTGCGGCCGAGCGTGGTGATGACGCGGCAACGCAACGCGAACTCGATCGGATGGGAGCTCTGGCGATCGAGGAGATGGATGCACAGCTCCAGGGTCCCTACTGGGCGAGTCGCGTCTCAGACCTCAGATGGCATGGAGACCTGTCGGCTGCATACGGCGTCGCAGCGGAGGGTCTCCGGCTGCTCGACAGGAATGAGGCATGGGGACAGGTGATGTACCTCGCAACGATTGCGATCGAGACCGTTGCTGACTGCGTCGAGTCGGGCATTGCCACGTCAGAATGGATCCAGGCGGCCGATGAATGGCACGGTCGTTTTGCAGCAGGCGGCGTCTCGACACCGTTCTCTCGTGCTGCCGAGGCCACGGCGACTGCTGACCTCGCACGCGCACACGGGGTGAACGACCCCGACCTCTGGCGGCTCGCCCTCGAGGCCTGGAGCGATGTGCCCTATCTCGCGGCCAAGGCCAAGTGGCGGCTGGCACAGGCTCTCCTCCAGCGCGACGCAGCCGATCCCGAAGCGGCTCGGCTGTTGGACGAGGCGGAAGAAAGAGCGGTCGCCCTCAAGGCGAGACCGCTCGGCGAAGCCGTGGGAGCAACGAGGCGGGCCGCCACGCGGTAGTCCGTGACCGGATCGCCGCCGGCAATTGATGGCACCGTTCACTCTGCTCACGAAGTCGGCCATATTGTCGGTCCCGCCGCGGGCATTTCCGCTAGGTTCTGGACTCGACCTCGATCGGACGCACGGGATGACGGCATGATTCGCGACGAGACGATTGTCCGCACTGAGAACCTGACCAAGACCTACGACGATGTAGATGTGGTCAGGAACCTGGACCTCGTGGTGCCGCGCCACTCAATCTTCGGCTTCCTCGGCCCGAACGGTGCGGGGAAGACAACCACGATGAAGATGCTCCTCGGCCTGGTTCGCCCGACTGCAGGATCGGGAACCATCTTCGGTCTCGACATCGAGCGTGAAAGCCCCGCCATCCGCTCCCGGGTCGGATACCTACCACAGGAACCGAGGTTCTACGAGCACATGACGGCCCGAGAGACGCTGCGCTTCGCGGCCGGCTTCTTCTTCTCGGGCCCCGCGAGCCGAATCGACGACCGTGTCTCGGAGATGTTGGAGCTCGTCGGCCTGAACGACAAGAGCGACCGACCCGTCAAGACGTTTTCGGGCGGGGAGATGCAGCGTCTCGGGATCGCGCAGGCACAGATTCACGCACCGGAGCTGCTCATCCTCGATGAACCCGCAGCCGCGCTCGATCCGATCGGTCGGCGGGATGTACTCTCGATACTCGAGCAGTTCCGCACGACGTCGACCGTGTTCTACTCGACCCACATCCTCGACGATGTTCAACGCGTGAGCGACACCGTGTGCATCCTGAATCATGGAGAGATCGTCGCTCAAGGCCCCATCGGCACAATCCTCGAGAGGGAGACCAAGTCCTCCTACTCGGTGGAGGTGCAGGGCGACGTCGAACGGGCGAGATCGGCGCTCGTCGCACAGTCATGGGTAGATGAAGTCACCGTCGATGAGACCGGGGACTCAGCTCACCTGACCATCGCGGTCTCGGATACCGAAGCCGCCGACTCGCAAATCCAGCGAGTCCTCCTTGCCGACGACTCGCTCGTCGTAAGGGAATTCAAGCGGAACAGGGCCAGTCTCGAAGACGTGTTCGTTGATCTCGTGCAACAGGACCGCAGCGATGTCTGACACGGGTGTGACCGGCCTCGATCGGGTCGGCCAGAGTGGGTGGCGCAGCGGTCTGTCCAACCTGATGGGAGCAGCGTTCGGCTCGTGGTGGCGGACGAACAACTGGTGGGTGCAGTCCTTGCTCTGGACACTGGTGATCAACGGATCCCTCGCCGTGGTCATTTGGAGTGATGCTTCAGACGGACTTGATGTCTTCACCCTGTACGGCGTGATGACGATGTTTGCTGCGATCGCCGTCGCCATCCTCATGCAGGAGGTGGTCGTCGGCGAGAAGCGCAGCGGCACCGCGGCCTGGGTCCTGTCCAAACCGGTCTCCAGGCAGGCCTTCCTGACGGCCAAACTCGTACCGAATGCGGTTGGCGTGGTTGCCACGATGATCGCGATCCCATCGGCAGCCCTGCTCATCCAATTGGCTCTCGCGGGCATCGAGGTCTCGATCCCACGGTTCGCTGCCGGAGCAGCGGTTGCAGCGCTCAATCTCCTCTTCTATCTCGCACTCACGCTCATGCTCGGAACCGTCTTCGACTCGGCAGGGCCGGTCATCGCGATCCCTCTCGCGTTCGCGTTCGGCCAGCAGTTGTTGGGAAGCCTGCCCGGTCTGCTGGCGCTCTTGCCGTGGTCCCTCGTCGTTCCGATCGACGGGGAGGAGACGAGCGTTGTCGGTGCGATCATCTCGGGGCTCCCCGTACCGTCGTACGGCGCCATCGTGACGACGAGCCTCGCGTGTGTCGTCTTCACCGTCGTCGCCTACTGGATGTGGAACCGGACCGAGCTATAGGTACGGCGTCCCGCGGGCGGCCCGGATGGTGTGCCAGGCTCGCTGAGGCGGGTTCGACTGGAGGAAAACCCGGCATTTCGGCGACATGCACCTGCGGTACAGCGTAGATTGACGTCACGTGTCCGCGGTGTGAAGAGGAGTCGCCATGGCGTACGAGACGATCCCCCACAAGATTCTCAAGACCGGGGCCGAGCGCGGCCCGGATGATGCATATGCGGTTCGCAGTGATGGCCAATGGGTTTCGACGAGCTGGTCGAGCTATGCGGATCACGTCAAGGCCGCAGCGCGTGCATTGATCGGCCTTGGTGTCGAGTCGGGATCGGCGGTCTCGATCCTGGGAACGAATACCCCGGAGTGGGTCATTTTCGACGTGGCTGCGATGGCCGTCGGCGCGATGCCGGCCGGAATCTATCCGACGAGCTCGCCCGAAGAGTGCGCCTACGTTGTCGGGCACTCCCAGTCACCCGTCGTTCTCGTCCAGAACGCTGCGCAGCTCGAGAAGATCCTGGCGATTCGCGATGACATCCCGACCCTCAACCACATCGTCCTCATGCCGGGCACATCCTCCAACGCGGATGGGGTGATGACGTGGGACGAGTTCATTGGAGCGGGTAGTGAAGTCGAAATGGGCCTCGTTGACGATCGCCTCGCGGCGCTCGGGCCCCGTGATGGGGCCGTGCTCATCTACACCTCGGGCACGACCGGTCCGCCGAAGGCCGTGGTCCTGCCGCACGAGGCGCTCGTGTTCCTCCCAGAGTCCGTTCAGGGATTCATCAAGCTCGGCCCAGCCGACTCCGCCGTCTCGTATCTGCCCCTATCTCACATCGCCGAACAGATCGTGTCGATCCTCGCGCCCGCCGTGATGGGCATCAAGATCTACTTCGAACCGGACATCTTCCGGCTCGCCGACACCCTCAAAGAGGTCCGCCCGACGGCGTTCTTCGCCGTTCCGCGGGTGTGGGAGAAGTTCTACGCCGCGGTTTCGGAGAAGCTAGGTGAAGCCAGCGGCGTCAAGGCGGCGATAGCGAACCGCGCGCTCTCGGTGGGGCGCCAACACACTGACGCGTTGGACCGCGGAGACCAGCCCGGTGGATTGGTCGCCGCGCAGTACGGCCTGTTCGACAAGCTCGTCTATTCCAAGGCGAAGGAGGCCATGGGCCTCGATCGCTGCCGCTACATGTTCTCGTCTGCTGCGCCGCTGTCGCCGACGATTGCGGAGTTCTTCTCCGGCCTCGGGATGCAGCTCTTGCAGCTCTATGGGCAGTCGGAGTGCACCGGCGTGTGCTCGTTCAACGAGCCGGACGGGAATCGCATCGGGTCGGTCGGGCCGGCGCTCCCCGGCGTCGAGCTCAAGATCGGCGAGGACGGCGAGATCCTCGTCCGTGGCCCCAATCTGTTCCTCGGCTACCTCAACAACCCCGAGGCAACCGCCGAGGCGCTCACCGAGGACGGTTGGCTCAAGTCCGGCGATATCGGCGAAATCGACGACGACGGGTTCCTGTTCATCACCGACCGCAAGAAGGACATCATCATCACCGCCGGTGGTGAGAACGTGACGCCGTCGTTGATCGAAACGGCCCTCCAGACGAACCCGTTGATCGGAACAGTTGTGGTGATCGGTGATCAGCGACCGTTCCTCACCGCCTTGATCTCGGTTGATCCCGAGGCCGCTGAGGGGATGACCGAGGATGAAGTCCAGGCTTCGGTGCAAGCCGCTGTCGACGAGGTGAACGGCTCGAACGCTCGCGTACGACAGTTGAAGAAGTTCGTCATCCTCGATGAGCCGCTCTCGATCGAGCACGGGGAGCTCACCCCGACGATGAAGGTGAAGCGGAAGGTCGTGCGCGAGCACTTCAGCGACCAGATCGAGGCGATGTACCGCTGAGGCCTACCATCCGGCAATGAGCACCATTGCACCCTTCGGATCGTGGGAGTCGCCGGTCGCGGCCGCGGATACCGTCGCCGGCATCGTCCGGTTCTCCGATATTCAGTTCGACGCGGGGTCCTTGTACTGGCTCGAGATGCGCCCGTCGGAAGGTGGCCGCACGGCGCTCGTGCGCCGCGCCGCGTCCGGCGACGTCGGCGACGTGCTGCCCGACACGGTGAGCGTCCGCACGACGGCCCACGAATACGGGGGCGGTGCATACCGGGCCGACGGGGGAGTCCTCGTCTACTCGGACTTCGAGGATCAACGTCTGTACCGCTCGGACGGCGGTGGGGGAGTGGCACCGCTGACGGCCGAACCTGAGCGACCGCTCTCGGTACGGTTCGCGGACGTCGTGCGCATGGAGGACGGGACGCTGATAGCCGTCCGCGAGACACATCCGGCTGAGGGAGAAGCGGTCAACGAATTGGTCGCCGTCGGCGCCGATGGCACGTGCAGCGTTCTCGCGACCGGCAGCGACTTCTACGCATCGCCGGGGGTCTCGCCTGACGGAACGCGACTGGCCTGGGTCGAATGGGACCACCCCAATATGCCGTGGGACGGGACTCGCCTGGTCGTTGCGGACGCAGCCGATCCGACCGACCGGAGTGTGGTTGCCGGCGGAGTCGACGAGTCGGTCGTTCAGCCCGAGTGGGACACCGACGGGAGCCTCGTCTTCGCCTCGGACCGAACCGGATGGTGGAACCTTCATCGCTTCGACGGCGGGACAACGAGTCCGATCGTCTCGACGGCTGCCGAGTTCGCCGGACCAGCGTGGGTGTTCGGATCCTCGTGGTACGGATTCCTCTCCGACGGTCGGATCGCAGCGGTCATCACAGAGAACGGGACGCAACGCCTCGGGATCATCGGCCGCGACGGCACGGTGGTGCGGACCGATCTCGACTATTCCAGCTACGGGCACCACCTCATCACCGACGGCGATCACCGAGTCTGGTTCATCGGCGCACACCCGCACCGACCGACGGCGCTTGTCGAGTTCGATGCCGACGCCGGTAGGGCATCAGTCGTCCGCTCGAATCCCTCGCATGTCGATGCCGCGTACGGGTCCGATCCGCGTCTCATCGCATTCCCCACGACGGGCGGCGACACCGCTCACGCCGTCTACTACCCGCCCGCGAATCCCGATTTCGAGGGGCCGGCGGGGAAGCGTCCGCCGTTGCTCGTGCACATCCACGGCGGGCCGACGTCGAGTGTCTCACCGGTATTCAGCCTTGAGACCATGTTCTGGACGTCCCGCGGGTTCGGTGTTGTAGATGTCAACTACCGCGGGTCGACGGGCTTCGGACGGGAATACCGCGAGAAGCTCGAAGGGGAGTGGGGCGTCGTCGACGTCGATGATGCGGTCGCAGCCGCGGAGTACTTGGCGTCGATCGGCGAGGTCGACGGCGAACGGCTCGCTATCAGCGGCGGGAGCGCTGGTGGGTACACAACGCTCGCCGCGCTGGCCTTCCGTGATTGCTTCGCCGCCGGTGCTTCCTACTACGGCATCGCCGACATCGAGATGCTGATGGGCGACAGCCACAAGTTCGAGTCACGCTACGAGACGCGCCTGATCGGCAACGACCCCGTGGTGTGGCGCAAGCGATCCCCGCTGCACTCGGTCGACGAGATCGACGTTCCGGTGGCGTTGTTCCAGGGGCTCGAGGACAAGGTCGTTCCTCCGAGTCAAGCGGTCGTGATCGCCGAGGCGCTCGCGAGCCGCGGCATTCCTCACGTGCACATCGAATACGAAGGCGAAGGGCATGGATTCCGTCAGGCCGCCAATGTCATCCACAGCCTCGAAACCGAGCTGGCGTTCTACGGAATCGTGTTCGGATTCACGCCCTCGGGAGACATCCCGATCCTCGACCTGGGTGGCGGGTCGGCGGAAGGCCACAGCGATGGCTGACGGGATTGCGGTCCAGGATCTGTATCCAGAGGACGTATCCCACTGCTACGGCTGTGGTCGGCTCAACGAGGTCGGGCATCAGATCAAGACTCGCTCCGATGACGGCGGTACCGTGACCGAGTTCACGCCGGAGCCCCATCACACGGCCGTTCCCGGGTATGCGTACGGCGGGATCGTAGCCTCGATCATCGACTGCCATTCGA
Source organism: uncultured Actinomycetota bacterium (assembly GCA_963700375.1). Classification (GTDB taxonomy): domain Bacteria; phylum Actinomycetota; class Acidimicrobiia; order Spongiisociales; family UBA5794; genus JAHEEL01. Next base: position 392,855 of record CAVOXF010000006.1, on the reverse strand, counting down.
CCGGCTCGGCCGCGATCTTCGCGATGCAGCGCGACGGTAAGAGGGTCGGTGACGATCCGTCGCCGCGGTTCGTCACGGCCCATCTCGAGATCGACTATGTGCTGCCGACGCCGCTTGGAACGATGCACCTCACCGGCCGGCTCGTCGAGATCACGGGACGGAAAGCAATCGTCGAAACGGATCTCTCGGTGGACGGAGTCGTGACGGCGAAGGGCTCAGCGGTCCTCGTGGAGATCCCGGAAGATCGCTGGCAATCGCCCGGCTGAAATCCCGGAGATTCTGTCTCACATTGGTGCCGCTATCCGGGCCTGTCGGTAGCCTCCGATGAGGTCCTTGGAGCCGATCTCTCGAGGATCGGCAACCCCAGCAGCTCGGAAGGCATGTTTCCGCCCGTCCGTCCTGTGAAGGGCCTCACAATTCAGACTGTTCATTGGACGCGGCCGCATCCCCCTTCTTTCTCCCGCGGTCAGGTCCGATGGGCTGCGGACGACCGATCGGCCCCAACCGCCGGTCGTCCAAGTCGACCGCTTCGTGCCGTGTCCCCCCTTCGGCACGAAGCGGTCATCTTCATCTGCGAACCCAGGGTTCTCCACCCCGTATGTGGCGCCGACAGCCCGCGGAATGGAGGGCCGCGGTGGCCCCGATCGTTCTGTGGGCGGTCGGCGCCAAATAGAAAGCGGAGAACCCTGGGTTCGCAGCGTCATGGAGCCCGTTGATTGCCTGCGCTAGCCTCGGGGTATGGATCAGACCATGCACGCCCTCAATGGCGTGGACCTCGCGACCGTCGACGAGGGGGCCGGTGAGGCCGTCGTCTTCATCCACGGTTTTCCCGAACTCGCCTATTCGTGGCGCCACCAGGTGCCGGCTCTCGCCGCAGCGGGTTTCCGGGCGATTGCCTATGACCAGCGCGGATATGGCGGCTCCTCCAAGCCCGACGACGTGGAGGCGTACGGTCTGCGCAGCCTGGTCGCCGACGCCGTCCGCCTGCTCGACGTGCTCGATATCGAGCGAGCGACGCTCGTGGGGCACGACTGGGGCAGCATCGTCGTCTGGAGCACCGCGCTCCTGCACCCGGATCGGGTCGAAAGGGTCGTCAGCCTCAACGTCCCGTACCGCGGTTACTGCGCCGGCTTTCCGTCGACGGCGGTCATCCGGGAGCACCTCGCCGACCGTTTCGGCTATGTCCTCGGCTTCCAGGAGGTCGGCGTGACGGAGGCAGCCTTCGACTCCGACCCGGATGCATGGTTGCGCGCCGTCTATCATGGGCATCGCTGCCGACCCCGGATTCATGACCGACACCGACTTCGCCGTCTATCGGGAGGCCTTCATCCGGGGTGGTGTCTTCGGTCCGCTCGGCCCGTATCGCAACATCGATGCCAATGCCGCGGCCACCATGAGCCTCGCCAACGCGCCGATCACGCAGCCGACCCTCATGCTCACCGCTGATCGCGATCCGATCCTGCCGCCGACCCTCGCCGACGGCATGCGACGATGGGTGCCGAACCTCGAGGTGGTCCCGATCACCGGCAGCGGCCATTGGACCCAACAGGAGCAGCCCGAACAGGTCAACGATGCACTTATCCTCTTCCTGCGCAGAGAATCGAGCCTGAATTGAAGCGTTTTCGAGATTGGTTGTTCACGGTCCCGACCGTCGCCGCCTTCGGCCTCACACTCGCGGTCTTCCACCTCATCGGCCTGTGTGCCCTGCCGTTCGGACAACGCCCATTCGAGAAAGCGATGGCCGGCCTCCAGAAGACGCTCGTCGCTGTGTTCCGCATCTCCGGGATCCGTGTCGAGACCGAGGGGAGAGACCGGTTCGCTCCGGACGGCGGCTTCATCTTCGTGTCGAACCACCAGTCGATGTACGACGTGCCGATCTTCGGCGGTCTGCTGCCCCGCAACTATCCGAAGTACGTCGCGAAGAAGCAACTCGCCAGAGGCCTCCCGAGCGTGTCGCTCAATCTGAGATACGGCGGCAACGCTGTCATCGACCGTGAACACCGCGACCAGGCAATGGAGGCGATCGCCGAGATGGCGTCCGAGGCCGAGCGACGAGATGTGTCGGTCGTCATCTTCCCCGAGGGGACGCGCTCACGAGCAGGCGAACTGGGGGACTTCCGAGTCGGTGGCCTCGCGGCGATCATGGAGGCTGCACCGAGCCTTCCGATCATCCCGACCGCCATCGAAGGCTCATGGAGGGTCTTCCAGCGAAACATGTTCCCGATTCCTTACGGAACGAAGGTGCGGGTGCGTTTCGGCGAGCCGGTATTCCGTCACCCAGGTGAGTCCCCGGTTGAGATTCTCGACCGCTGCCAGGCGTGGATCTCGCACACGCTCCAGGAGTGGAGATCCCCGGACCGCGCCGCCTGATACGCTGCGTGCATGGAAGAAGAACGCATCGGCCTGTTCATCGACTACGAGAACCTCGCGATCGGCGCGCGAGAAGACCTTGGGATCGAGTTCGATTTCAAGCCTGTCGCCGACGCCCTCGCAGAGCGCGGTCGTGTGGTGGTTCGCCGCGCCTATGCCGACTGGACCTACTTCGAGAAGGACCGTCGGATGCTCACCGACAACCAGATCGAATTGATCGAGATTCCACAGCGGAAAGGCGCGGTCCGTAAGAACGCCGCAGACATCAAGATGGCGGTCGACGCGGTCGAACTCGCTTTCGAACGCGACTACGTCACGATGTTCGTGTTGTGCACCGGCGACTCGGACTTCACGCCCCTCGTCCACAAGCTGCGCGAGCGGAACCGGCGGGTCGTCGGTGTTGGACTCAAGGGTTCGACGTCGAAACTGCTTCCTGCCGCCTGTGACGAGTTTCTGTTCTACGAGAACCTTGCCGGAGTCGATATCCCCGATCGGAAGCCGAAGAAGGAACGGCCCAAGGAGGAGAAGGCGATCGCGGCGACCACCGAGTCGCCCGACGCCTTGATCGTCCCCACGCTCGCCGGATTGATCCGGGCCGGGAACGGCGACGTCCGGGCTTCGAGCCTCAAGCGGGCTCTGCTGCGCAAGGACCCCACGTTCACCGAGACCGACTACGGGTTCCGCGCATTCGGCGAACTCATGCGCCACCTCGCCGATCAGGGCGTAGTCGAACTCGACTACGAGGACTCCCAAGGTGATCCGGCCGTTCGGTTCTCGAAGTCCGGGAGGGGAGAGGAAGCGGGCTTCGGTATGCTCAATGACGCCGTCGCTTCTCTCGGCAAGGGCGGCGTACCGGTCGCTCTGTCGGGCCTGAAGAACGAAATGCGCAAACGGGACGGCAGTTTCTCGGAGAAGAAACTCGGATACTCCGGCTTCCTCCAATTCGTCAAGGCAGCAGCTGCCAGCGGGTATGTGGATCTCCTCTGGGACGACGAGTCCGACGACTACGTCGTGTCCGCCCCGTGAACCCGTCGCCGACCGCGGGGACTAGAACTCGACGTTGCGGGGCGTGCGCGGGAACGGGATGACGTCGCGGATGTTCTGCATGCCCGTGGTGAACTGAACCACGCGTTCGAGCCCCAGCCCGAACCCTGCGTGCGGGGCGCTGCCGAATCGTCGCAGATCGAGGTACCACCAGTAGTGATCCTCGTTCATGCCCTTGAGTCGCATGCTGTCGACGAGCACGTCGAGGCGCTCTTCCCGTTGGCTCCCGCCGACGATCTCACCGATCCCCGGCACGAGGACGTCCATGGCGGCGACGGTCTTTCCGTCGTCGTTCCGTCGCATGTAGAACGCTTTGAACTCGAATGGGAAGTCGGTGACGATCACCGGCTTCCTGAACACCTGCTCGGTCAGGTAGCGCTCGTGCTCGGACTGCAAGTCCTGGCCCCAGTCGGCCGGGAACTCGAACGACACGTCCGCCTTCGCCAAGAGGTCGACCGCTTCCGTGTAGGTGATCCGTTCGAAGCTGCTGTCGGCGACCGACATCAGCGTGCCGAGCAGCGTCTCGTCGACCCACTGGTTGAAGAACTCCAGGTCGGTCATGTTGTTGTCGAGCACGTATCGGATGAGGTACTTCACGTAGTCCTCGGCGAGGTCGCTGTCATCGTTGATGTCCGCGAATGCGATCTCGGGTTCAATCATCCAGAACTCGGCAAGATGGCGCCGGGTGTTCGAGTTCTCTGCACGAAATGTCGGCCCGAACGTGTAGACGCGGTCGACGGCGAGTGCGTAGGCCTCGGCGTTGAGCTGGCCGCTCACGGTCAGGAACGCCGACTTCCCAAAGAAGTCTTGCGAGTAGTCGACCGCTCCGTCGTCCGTGCGCGGGGGAGCGGCCGGGTCGAGCGTTGTGACCCGGAACATCTCGCCAACGCCCTCAGCATCGCTCGCGGTGATCAGCGGCGTGTGGAGATAGAGGAAGTCCCGTTCCTGGAAGAATCGGTGTGTGGCGTACGACAAGGCGCTGCGCACCCGAGCGACGGCACCGAGGGTGTTCGTGCGCGGGCGCAAGTGAGCGATCTCGCGGAGGTGCTCGAACGAAATGCGCTTCTTCTGCAGCGGGTAGGTCTCGGGGTCGGCGAGACCGAAGGGTTCGACCTCGGTGGCCTTGATCTCGACCCGCTGACCCTTGCCGGGCGACTTGGTGAGAACCCCCGTAATCCGTGCCGAGCTGCCGATCGTGAGGCTGAGGACATCGGATACGTAGTTTGTGAGTTCGTTGTCGGCGATGATCTGAAGCCCGGTCATCGTCGAACCGTCGGTGAGCTCGATGAACGAGAACCCACCTTTGGAGTCGCGGCGGGTCCTGACCCATCCTGCCACGGTGACGGTGGCTCCGAAGTCTTCTCGTTCGAGGATGTGTCTGACGAGTTCGCGTTGCATCTGCTGCTCCTTGACGGGTCGAGACGATAGCCTCGCAACGCCCGTGAAGCGGTCTCGAGACGGGAGCGCGTGTGGTTCGATCCCCGTTGCCGGCACTCAGTGCCGGCCCTGCTCCCGACGCACCGCCGTGCCGTCGACGTTGGATTCCTTTTGCCTCAAGGGTTCCGGCGAATTACACTGGTGTAAGACACGGAGGGGATTATGGCGGTAGCAGTACGAGAATCGGCGATCACGGATGTTGATCGCGTGATGGAGGCGACACTCGACGTGTACGCCAGACGCTGTGATCTCGCCACCGAGGTGCCGCTTGCCGAGCTTCTCTCGGTTCCCTCCGATCTTGGAGCAGTCCGTGCCGTCGTCGGGTCGGCCGACCGAGCGATTGAGATCGTCCTCGACGCCGACGTCGATGCCGCTGCCATCGCCTCGGCCACGTGGGCGCTGAACGCGAAGGGGTTCTCCACGATCGTGCTCGTCTCCCTCGACCGCCTCGGCGAAGCCCATGACGGGCTCCGCGGCACCCCGTGCAAGCTGCAGGGATGGTGGACGGTCGAGGACTCGGTTGTGTTCGGGGCTTTCGAGACGCCCTGATGGGATCGCACCGTCGTCGGCGGAGCATCTAACCTCTCCATCATGCCGGTTCCCCTCTACACCCAGACCGTGATCGCCCTGGTCTGGGATTTCGACCGCACGCTCATCCCGGGGAACATGCAGGACCCCATCTTCGACGCGTACGACGTGGATCCGGCCGTCTTCTGGGCCGAAGTCGACGGTCTCGTCGAGTACTACGGTCGACAGGGGATTCGCATCCAGCGGGACATCGCGTATCTCGGCCATCTCCTCACCTACGTTCGCGAGGGCATCTTCAAGGGCCTCACGAACGAACGGCTCTTCGAACTCGGCGCAGATCTCCTTCCCGCCCCCGGCATGCCGGACTTCCTCAAAGAGACCCGCCGGCGCGTCGCTGACATTCCGGAGTTCGCCTCCCAGGGGATCACCGTTGAGCACTACATCGTGTCCACCGGGATCCTGCCGATGATCGAAGGCAGTGTCTTCGCCGATCACGTCGACGGCATCTGGGCCAATACCCTCATCGAGACTCCGGCGCCGGCCGGCTATCTCGATCAGCTTCCGGTGGCTTCGGCTTCCGCTCCGGTCACCCGCCTCGGCTACGCGATCGACAACACCGCCAAGACCCGAGCTCTCTTCGAGATCAACAAGGGCATCAACCGGAACTCGGGGGTCGACGTCAACGCCAGAATCGGAGAAGAGGAACGGAGGGTTCCACTGCGGCACATGATCTACATTGCCGACGGCCCCTCAGACGTGCCGTGCTTCTCGATCCTGAACCAGAACGGTGGCAAGACGCTCGGCGTCTACACCCTCGAACCCGTCGACAACCATCGCCGAGTCAAGCAGTTGCAGGAGCAGGGGCGGATCCAGGGGATGGCCGAAGCCGACTTCCGGCCGGGAAAGGCCGCCTATCTCTGGCTCATGGACAGCATTGAGCAGATCGGGTACGAGATCATCGAGGCCCGGCAGCAGGCGTTCGCCGCGATCCCGCAGGCACCCGGCCACGCGTAGGGTCCGGTCGCCGGTCGTTCCGCCTGCCTATGCCTCGAGGCGGGTGGCGCCATTGGACTCGAGCACGCGCCGGAGTTGATCCTTCTTGACGAGGCCCGAGGCGCGCCAGCGCTGCGTCGGCCGTGCTGTTCGATTCTTGGTGCCCTGGGTCTTCCTCTGGGCCCTCTTCGATGTCTTGTCGGGAGGCCGGGCGATCAGGACCGTGGTGGGGGTCGAGCGGATCTTGTAGGTCTCGATGGCGCCGGGCACGCGACCGATGTCGGCCTTCACGACGTGCGCCGTCTCCCCATACTCCTGGGCGAGTTCGTTGACGATTCCGTCCATCACCTGACACGGAGCGCAGCCGACCTGGAAGAAGTTGATCAGAACCGGGCGCCCCGATGCAACCATCGGCTGCAGTTCGTTGAGGCGGTGGATCTTGCGGGCTTTGGTCTTGCGCTTGAACATCGTGTCCTCTCCGGTGTCCGCGCATTCGCGGACGGGGAGCGGGAAGTAAACCGCTCCCACGAACTAATCGTCCGGAGTCTCCGTCCGCGGCTCAACCGTAGCGACCAGAATGGGCCGAACTCGACCTGGGAGACCACGATGGCGAAGATCCACGGCGGACGGGCGATCGCGAGGGCGCTGCGGGCGGAGGGCGTCGACGCCGTATTCGTCCTGACCGGTGGTCACATCCTTCCGATCATCGACGGGTGCGTCGACGAGGGGATCCGCGTCGTCGACGTGCGGCACGAGCAGGCCGCAGCCCATGCGGCCGACGCGTACGCACGGCTGACCGGCCGCCTCGGGGTCGTTCTCTCAACAGCCGGCCCCGGCGTCACCGATACGATCACCGGGATAGCGAACGCCTGGTTCGCGAACAGTCCGGTGCTGCTCATCGGTGGGAGGCACCTCACAACGGAGGACTTGCGCGGCGGCCTACAGGAGATGGACCACCCGAGGATGTTCCACTCGATCACCAAGTGGGCGGGCACCGCGCACGAGACCGCCCGGCTACCTGAGTACATCGCGACCGCCGCCCGGTATGCGTTCGCGGGCCGCGGTGGCCCGGTGTTCCTCGACATCCCCTGGGATGTTCAGGCCGGGATGGTCGAGGAGGACTCAATTGGATGGCCGTCCGGCTACCGGTCGGACCGGCCGGCCGCCTTCGACGATGACACGCTCACGGAAGTCGTCGATCGACTCAATCGCGCCAAGCGGCCTGTGGTGTTTGCCGGCACCGGCTACCGCTGGAGTCGTTTCAGTGATCCGATCGGGGCCATCAACGGACTCGTCGACGCGATGCAGGCCCCCGTCTACCTCAACAGCCTCGCTCGCGGGTCGCTGCGTTGGGATCATCCGCTCCTCGGTAATCGAACTCGATCAGATGCCCTCCGCTCGGCCGATGTGGTCCTGGCTCTCGGGGTTGACTGGGACTTTCGGACCGGATTCGGGAAGCAGGTCGCTCCGAACGCCGCCGTGATCCAGGTCGACGCCGAGCCATCCCGGGTCGGATGGAACCGGGCCGCGTCGATCGGTGTGGTCGCCGATCCGGGCGCCGTGGCCGCTCAGCTCGCGGACCGCGTCGAGGGCACAGGACGCGACGCCTGGGTCGAGCAGATCGCAGGCATCGAGCGGATGAAGCAGGCGGTTGCAGACGAACTGGCGGCGCTCGGTGGTGGCCCGGTGCATGCCGAACGGTTTGCGCGTGAGGTCGCCGACTTCTTCGGTGACGACACCATCGTCGCTGCCGATGGTGGCGACATCGTTTCGACCACCGCCAAGTGGCTTCGGACGAGTCGGCCCGGTGGCCTCCTCGACCCCGGCCCGTTCGGTTGTCTCGGCATTGGAGCGCCTTTCGCCCTCGCGGCGAAGGCCGTCGAACCCGATACACGAGTGGGCATCGTGTTCGGCGACGGATCGTTCGGGTTCAACGGGATGGAGTTCGATTCGCTGGTTCGTCACGGGATGCCGGTGGTCGGCGTCGTCGGGAACGACGGCGCATGGAACAACATCAAGTCGATCCATCGGATGCTGTATCCCGACCGCCTCGTCGCTTCAGATCTCGGAGTCCGGCGCTACGACCTCGTGGTCGAAGGGCTCGGCGGCTACGGCGAGTTCGTGCAGGACGCCGCACAGCTCCGGCCTGCGCTCGAACGGGCCCAGGAGAGTGGTGTCCCCGCCCTCGTCAACGTGCACATCGCTGAACAACTGAGAATGAGCAGCGCGTACGGGGGTTGAGAGTCGGCAGTCCCCGGTCGGCAGTCCCCGGTCTCCAGTCACCGGGAGCGATACGCCGTCTGCTGCGTCGTTCTGCTCGAGCGGCGCCTCAGTCGATCATGTACCGGCATCTGGTCCTTCCGGCGACTGGCGACTGGCAACTGGCGACCTAGAGAAGCACCAGCGCCACCACCCCGAATGCGATGCAGTAGATCCCGAACGGGGCCAGTCCCGCCTTGGCTATCACGCGGAGAAGGAACGCGATCGCCCAGTAGCCCGTGATCGCGGCGACCGCCATGCCGGCCAGGGTGGACGCCGTGATGCCCTCTCCGTCGGAGATGGCCTTCGCCACGGAGAGGAGGCCGGCACCGGCGATCACCGGAATGCCGAGGAGGAACGCGAACCGGGCTGCGTCGACTCTCGACATCCCCCGCACCAGGCCGCCAGAGATCGTCATTCCGGAACGAGAGATCCCCGGGATCAGGGCGAACGACTGAGCGAAGCCGATGATCGCGGAGTCGGTCGGGCTGAGTTCTTCGATGGGCTTGTCTCCAGGGCGGAGCAGCATCGTCGCCATGAGGATGACCCCGGTGAGGATCAGCATCGCCGCCACCACCGTCGGCCGTTCGGTGAGTTCGTCGAGTTTGCTTTCGAACGCGAGGCCGAGGATGACGGCCGGGATCGTCCCGATCGCGATGATGGTGATCGTTCTTCGGCCGGCACGGTCGAACCGGGCCATGCGGGCGAGGTCCGTGCGGAAGTAGACGAGAACGGCGACCAGCGTCCCGAGGTGGAGCATCGCCGATGTTGCGAGATCGGGCCCGTCGCGCCCCAACAGGGCCGGGATCAGCACGAGGTGTCCGCTCGATGAGATCGGGAGGAATTCGGTGAGGCCCTGGATCGCTCCCCACAGGATGGCGTTCAGCATGGCCGTGAGACTAGGAGACTGTCATGGCACAAGGAGCACGACCAGGGATCCTTCTCTCGCCGCGATCGCGACGGCGGTGGCAGTCTCCGGCGGGACGGCGACCATACCCGATGTGTCGATTGACATCAGGTCGTCGGTGCCGGCCGCGACCACGATGCCGTCCGACTCGATCCCTGATGCGGTGTCGATGAGACGTACGGGGGTCCCGGCGACGGCCACCGCCGACAGCGGCACGGGAACGGACCACCACCCGTCAGGTATCACGGTCGTCTCCGACACGGCGGAAGGCACGATCGGCTCACCGGCCGGAAGGTCTCTCGCCGCAACGGGGCGGCTGAGGTCAGGGAGTGCCATGGCTCCGTCAGGCAGGTTGCGCCACTCGACCATTGAATCCGTGATCGGTGTCCCGGCGGCGATCTCACTGGCGGCGAACGGATAGGGAGACTCGGCACGGCCCTTGAGATCCCACAGAAGAGCGGCGAGCACGACCGCTGCTGCGGCCACCCATCGGAGGTAGGGAGGGCGTATCAGCCAGAACACCCGTTGAAGGTATCGACCGAGCACGGGCGATGGAAGGTGTTCGATCAACGACCCCTCCCCGCGGTCGCCTTACGCAAGCAGGGGGAATGGTGGGGGGCCTGCGTTCGGTTGTCCGCGAGAAGGGGTCGGTCCCATTGTTGCGCGTTGGAGCGCAATGCGGAAGCAGCTTCGCTCCATTGGCCGCATAAACTTCCTCTGGTGGACGTTCTGATACCCCTCGCGATCGCATATCTCATCGGCTCGATCGACTTCGGGGTCATCGTGCCGAAGCTCCTCGGCGTCGACATCTACACCGTCGGCAGCGGGAACCCCGGCACCTCAAACGTTCTGCGCTCCCTCGGCAAGGGCCCGGCCGCCCTGGTGCTGCTCGGCGACGCCGTCAAGGGTGCGGCGGCGGCAGCGATCGGATCCATGTGGGCCGGATCGGTCAGCGGCCCGGTCACACCGGAGACGCTTGCCGTTGCGTGCGCATTTGCCGCCGTGCTCGGCCACATCGCACCGATCTGGCACCGCTTCCGAGGGGGGAAGGGGGTTGCCACCGCTATCGGCGCCGCCGTCTACCTCGCCCCGCTGTTTGGCCTGATCCTTGCCGTCGCGTGGCTTGTCGTAACGCTCGTCTTCAAGGTGGCGTCGATCGCCTCGCTCGGTGCCATGGTGCTGTACGTCCCCGGTCTCGCGATCTCCGGCTATCGAGGCTGGGCGCTCGCCTGGGCCGGTGCCATCACGGTGCTGGTGATCGCCCGGCACGTGCCGAACATCAAGCGCCTGGCGGCCGGCTCCGAGCGAACGGTATCGGGATGATGCGTCCGCTCGCAGAGATGCAGGCCGAGGTTCTGGATTCCGTCCCGCTGCTCGTGCCGGCCGAGGTCGACTTTGAGGAAGCCGCCGGCGCCGTCCTCGCCGGCGCCGTCATCGCTCCCGAAGACCTTCCCGGTTTTGAGAACTCGGCGATGGACGGCTTCGCTGTCCTGTCCGCCGACGTCTCCCAACCGCCCGCTGACCTCATCGTCGTCGACGACGTTGCCGCGGGGTCGATCCCAACCGCCGAAGTCACCCCCGGTACGGCAGCACGGGTCATGACCGGTGCTCCGATCCCCGTTGGGGCCGATGCCATCGTGCCGGTCGAGGCGACCGTGCCGGTCGGCGACGACCGGGTCCGGATCCTCGAGGCGGCGGCGGCCGGCGACCACATACGTCCGACCGGTGGAAGCGTGCGGGCCGGAACCCTGGTCTTCAATGCCGGGCTGCGGCTGCGGGCGCCCCACGCCTCGGTCATGGCATCGATGGGCGTCCGTCCCTTCGTTCGGCACCGGCCTATCGTCGCCGTCATGTCGACCGGGGACGAGTTGGTTCCGCCGTCGACCCAGATCCTGCAACCGGGTGCGATCCGCGATTCCAACCGCACCCTGCTGCATGGACTCCTCCACGAACTCGGCGCGGACGTGCGGGACTACGGCATCGTCACCGACACGCCGGGGTCTTTCGAAGCCGCGCTCGACGACGCGGTCCACGACGCCGATGTGGTGGTGACGAGCGGTGGCGTGTCGATGGGGGCATACGACGTGGTGAAGCTGACTCTCCGTGAACGCGGCACGGTTGACTTCTGGAAGATCGCGATACAGCCGGGCAAGCCGTTCGGGTTTGGCACCGTCGACGGCATTCCCTTTTTCGGACTTCCCGGCAACCCGGTCTCCGTGTTCGTCTCGTTCGAGCAGTTCATGCGGCCGGCGCTCCTCACCATGATGGGGGCCGAGCGGGTCTTCCGGGATCGGGTAGCGGGCGTTCTCGATCCGGGGATCGATACGAACCCGGAGAAGAATGTGTTCGTCCGGGTCAGCACCGAACGTGACAGCGACGGGGTGTGGCACGCCCGCCTGTCCGGAGGCCAGTCGTCGAACGTCCTGTCGGCGCTGGCCTTTGCCGATGCCCTCGCCGTGGTGCCGGTAGGTGTCGGACGCGTCGAGCCCGGCGGTAGCGTGGAGCTCGAGATGATTCACTGGCCGGAAATGCGGACCCGCAAGGAGGCACTCGGTGACCGATGAACTCACCCACATAGACGAGGCGGGGAACGTCCGGATGGTCGATGTCGGGGAGAAGACGCCGACCGCGCGCCGAGCCGTGGCCGAAGCGACCGTGTTGATGGCTGCGTCGACCAGGGAGAGATTGTTTGCTGATGACCTTCCGAAAGGCGACGCGGTTGCGACCGTGCGGATCGCAGCCATCCAAGGGGCGAAGCAGACCTCAGCGCTCGTTCCCTTGTGTCATCCGTTGCCGATCGAGTCGGTCTCGGTTGCGATCGAACCGGCGCACGACGGTGCCGTGATCACGGTCACCGCGACCGTGACCGCCAAGACGGGTGTTGAGATGGAGGCCATGACCGGCGCCGCAGTCGGAGCCGTGGCGCTCTACGACATGATCAAGGGTGTCGACCGGGGATCACAGATTGGATCGGTTCGCCTCCTCGAGAAGTCCGGCGGGCGGTCGGGGGAGTGGCGCCGTGAGTGAGCGAACCGCCGCGGTCGTGACGGTTTCCGACCGCGTTTCGCAAGGGTCTGCGGAGGACCGGTCGGGACCTGCGGCCATCGCTCTGCTCGAATCGATCGGCCTCGAGGTGCTCGAGTATCGGGTGATTCCCGACGGCGTCGAGTCGGTCGCAACCACGCTGTCGGAGATCGCCGGGACCGTCGACCTGATCCTGACGACCGGTGGCACGGGGCTCACACCACGCGACCTGACGCCCGAGGGGACGAAGGCGGTTCTCGAGCGCGAGGCACCCGGCCTCGCCGAGGCGATGCGCTCCGCGACCTTCGGGGAAAACCCGCATGGCATGCTGTCGAGAGGGGTCGCAGGGACGGTCGGGGCCACGCTCATCGTCAATCTTCCAGGTTCGGTCAAGGGCGTTCAGGAGTCGCTTGCGGTGGTCCTGCCGGCGCTCTCGCACGGAATTGAGTTGCTAGTACGTGGTACTTCGGACCACAATGTGTGAGTGGTCGGGCAGCAACAGTGCTTTGAGGCCGCGCGGCACGAGCCTACGCTCGGCGCAACGGCGGAGTGCACCTGATGGAAATCATCTTTTTCATACTGATCGCGGGCGGTTGGGCAGCGTTCTTGCTTCCCTCCTTCTTCGATCATCGACGTGAAAACCCACGGGCGACGACCCGTGCGTTCGCGCGTTCGAAGGAGAAGTTGGCGAGCATCACGGCGGCGCAGGTCGGGAGTCCGGCGTATGCCCAACACCATGCCGAGCGGCGTCGGCAGCGCATCTTCATCGTCCTGTTGGCCACAGCGCTCGCCACCCTTGTGATTGCCGTTGTGCAGTCGAGCATGCTCTGGCTCGGGATCACGATCGCCGTCGACCTCGCCGTCGGTGTCTACGTGGCGATGCTGCTGTCGGCGAAACAGCCCAACGCCGTCCGTCGTGCTCCGGTTGTCCCGATCCAGACATCGATTCTCGATGCACCGACTACCGCAGCCGATCTCGATTTCGAATCGGCTCCGCCGACGGTCCGGGTCATAGCCGGCTGAGACGGTGGAAGCCGCCCGACCCGACCTCACCGCCATCGAAGTGGCGGTACGCGCCGACCTCGATCAGAAGAACGCCGCACGCGAGCTTGCGCTCAAGAACTGCCGGTTGATCATTCGCACGTCGGCCAACGCCATCCGGGCGCTTCATCGAGGGGAGCGGGAGGAGGCGCAGGTCCTGCTTGCCGAGGCCCGGGCGCTGATTGCGGAGGCCGAGGCGTCGTTGATCGCCCACCAGGACATCTACCACGCCGGATTCTTCTACGACGCGGTCAAGGAGTATGCAGAAGGAGTGCTCACCTCGGCTCTGCTGGCCGGTCAACCCCTTCCGTTGCCGGTCGACATCGGTGTTCATTCGGTTCCGTATCTCAAGGGTTTGGGAGAGGCCATCGGCGAGCAGCGGAGGCGAATGCTCGATTTCCTGCGCGCCGGGAAGATCGGCGATGCCGAAGCGATGTTCGTGGCGATGGAAACGGTTCTCGACTTGCTGACATCGCTCGACTACCCCGATGGGATGACCGCCGGCCTCCGCCGAACGACCGATGTGGCCCGGTCGCTGATCGAGCGCAGCCGTTCGGACCTCACAACGGCTGTCGTCCAGGAGCGCCTGCGGTCCCAACTCGGCAGTGTCTGACCGGCCGCTGGTCGATCCTTTGGCCGCAACCTCGGGTACCGATGACGGCGACCTCCTGATACACTCCCGGACCGTCCGGGGGTGTAGCTCAGTTCGGCAGAGCACTACGTTCGCAACGTAGGGGTCAGGGGTTCAAATCCCCTCACCTCCACCAGGGCACTTGGCTGTGAACGGTCGGCTTCGATTCGAGCCCTGTCCGGCCTCGAATCTCGTCTCCTCGGTGTCGTCCTTTCGGCCGACACGTTCCTGCCTCGGCGAGCAGTTCCGCAGTCGCAGGACCTACGCCCTTGAGTTCGAGACTCGAGCTGTCCATGGGCTGACTATCGGTTCATGCAGCGGCGCAACGAACCGGGTTCCCTCAACGCCGGCCCGTCGGCGTCGATCCCCGGAACTGGCATGGTGAGCAGGATCCCGACCAGGCCATCGAGGCTCCGCATCGACCTAACGTGGACCCATGGTGAAGAGAATCGCGACCGCATGAACATGAACGCCCGACCGAACCTGTTGTTCATCCTGACCGACGACCATGCGGCGCACGCAATCTCGGCATATGGAAGCCGCGTCAATCAGACGCCGAACCTCGATCGCATCGCCGACAACGGGATCCGCATGGACTCGGCGTTCTGCACGAACGGCATTTGTACGCCCAGCCGTGCGGCGATCCTCACGGGCACGTACAACCACGTGAATAGCGTCACGACGCTTGATACACCACTCGACAACAGCCTCTGGACATTCCCTCAGGCTCTCCAGGACGCCGGGTACGCGACGGGCCTCATCGGTAAATGGCACCTGGGGCACGGTCCGAACCATGATCCCGTCGGCTTCGACTTCTGGCGGGTGCTCCCCGGTCAGGGGCACTATCACAATCCCGTGATGATCGAAGAGGGCGGTCGCATCGTCGAGCGCGGCGGATACGTCACCGACCTCATCACCGACGACTCGATCGAATTCATCGACGACCACGCAGACCGGCCGTTCGCGCTCTTCTGCCACCACAAAGCGCCACACCGAACGTGGGAACCGGCGGCCCGGCATTTCACGATGTACGACGACGTCGATATCCCCGAGCCCTACACGCTGCGGGATGATCTCAACGGTCGCTCCGACGTGATCAAGGCGATGCGGATGCACATGATGGATCTCGACCCCATCACCGATCTCAACGCGGTGGTGCCAGAGGGACTGACCGAGGACGAGGAGATCGCGTGGCGCTACCAGCGGTACATGCGGCGATACCTCGGTGTCATCGCCGCTGTGGATGAGAGCGTCGGACGACTCTTGGACCACCTCGATGAATGCGGACTGATCGACAACACCATCGTTGTCTACACATCCGACCAGGGGTTCTTCCTCGGCGATCACGGATGGTTCGACAAGCGGCTCATGTTCGAGGAGTCGCTCCGCATGCCGCTCCTCATGCAGTACCCGAATCGGATTGCTCCTGGCTCGATCAGCGACGACATCGTGGTGAACGTCGACTTCGGCCCAACGCTGCTCGCCCTCATGGGGGTCGAGATCCCCGAACACGTCCAGGGCCGATCGTTCGCTCCGATCCTCGAAGGCGACACGCCCGACGACTGGCCCGAGTCGATGTACTACCGCTACTGGATGCATCGAGATTCGGCCCACAACTGCCCGGCGCACTACGGGGTGCGTACGAATACCCACAAGCTCATCTGCTACTACAACGATCCGCTCGGACAGCTGGGCGCCCACGGTCCTGTCGATCCGATTGAGTGGGAGTTGTACGACCTGGTCACAGATCCGCTCGAGGTCAACAACGTGATCGACGACCCGGAATACCAGAAGATCCGGGCCGAACTCTCGGCCGAACTGGCCCGGCTTCAACGAGAAGTTGGCGACGCCCCCTACCCCGGTACCTAGGCGGTCCCCTGTCCCCCCGCCCGGAGGGTGGGGGACGCGGATTCGCTCCGCGAATCCGCAGGGGGGCGCCTGGGAGCTTGTACCACCAAGAGGAGGCCGGTTGACAGGAGGGCCTCCGGGAGCTTGAACCACCAAGATGAGGCCTACCGCGTATTCCAACCCGGCGGCGCGCGACTGACGACTGGTGGCCGGCGACCGACCGCGAACCTCCACCGATCGTTCGGCACATCCATTTTCGGACACTCCACTACCGTCCGGGCAGACATGGAGGGTCCGTGAGGGTTCAGGTCTACACGATGCAGTCGGTCGATGAGGCTCTGGCGGTTGCCGGCCTCGGTGTCGACCACGTGGGCGTGACCCCCGCCGCCACCGGGCTGCCCGGCGAGATCGCTCTGGACCTCGCGAAGGACATCTGCGCATCGCTCGGGGGGATTGCGACATCGGTGGCACTCAGCGTGGAGGTCGACCTGCGAGCGATCGAGCACATGGTCCGCACGGTGAAGCCCGATGTCCTGCATCTCTGTGGGGCGTCCGGCGCGGTTGGCCCTGATGCAGTCGCCGACCTGCGACTCGCGCTGCCGGACATCGCCGTGATGCAGGCGATCGCGGTGACGGGACCGGAGGCGGTCGACGTCGCCCGGTCGTACGAACAGGTGGTCGACTATCTGATCCTCGACTCGGTCGCACCCGATATCCCCGGCATCGGCGCAGCGGGCGTTGTCCACGACTGGGATGTGAGCGCCGCCATCGTCGAAGCCGTGGGCGTGCCGGTGATCCTCGCCGGCGGACTCGACCCCGAAAACGTGGCGGCAGCGATCGCCGCGGTCCGACCGTGGGGCGTTGATTCATTGACTCGCACCAATCGGCCATCGGGGGCCGGCGGGTTCAGCAAGGACCTGGACCTGGTTGCCCGCTTCCGGGAAGCGGCTCACAGCGAGGCTCTCACATGAGTGTCCTCGTGATCGGTGACGCCAACGTCGATATTGAGATCCGCCTCCCGTCGGAGCACCGACTCGAAACCCACGCCAATCCAGAACCGCGTATGTTCGGAGGCGGGTCCGCCGCGAACACGGCAGCTGCGCTCGCTCGCCTCGGTGTCGCAACGGGATTCGCCGGCAGCGTCGGCGACGACTCATTTGGACGGTTCGCGGTATCGGACCTCGAAATGGCGGGAGTCGACACGGCGACCGTGTCGGTCGCGACCGACGCTCCGACCGTCGCGGTGATCGCCGTTGTGCAATCGGACGGCGACCGACTCATATACGTGTGGCCACCTATCGGCGGAGCCCACAGCGTCCTTGCTCCGACCGATGCCGTCAACGCTGTCTCCGGAGTCGAGTGGCTCCACGTGTCCGGGATCTGCCTCCGGGTCTCCCCGGCGCGCGAAGCGCTGCTCGACGCTATGGCGGTCGCGAACTCTTCCGGGATCCCGGTGTCGTTCGATCTCAACCTCCGGCTCGAGAACTGGGGGTGGGACGACGGATTCCGCGCGATCGTCGAGGCGGCCGTCGAATGTTCGGACGTGGTTCTCGGAGCCGCGTCGGACGAGGTCGGAGCCCTCACCGGAATCGCTGATCCCGTCGCGGCCGCCGTCGAACTCGCTGGTGAGGATCGAATCGTGGTCGCTCGTCTCGGGCCGGAGGGAGCAGTTGCCGGTTCGTCGGACGAAGTGGTCGTCGCTCCCGGCTTCGAGGTCTCGATGGTGGACAGTGTCGGAGCGGGGGATGCGTTCAACGCCGGATTCATCGCAGCGCGTCTTCGTGGCTCAACGGTTGGGGAGTCGCTCCGGTGGGGCAACGCGGTCGCAGCACTCACGATCACCAGACCCGGGGCGCGATCGACTCCGACCGTCGGCGAGGTCGAGTCTCTCCTGGAGCGGTAGGCGGTGTCGGCCGACCGGCCGATCGTCGCGGCCTCAATGCCTTTCAGCGGTCGGCCAATACCCGCGCGTGCCGGTTCTTTGCCGGCGAGGCCGGATGGTCGTCCGCCCGCGGAGGCTGTGCGCGGCAGCGGTGCGGTCGTCGGCGGACCGGGGAAACTGGGCAGATCGGAGCGTTCGACGTGCCAACCGGTGTAGATTGTGTCGTGTGCAACGGGCACGGAGCGGCCGATCCACTCTCAAGTTGACCGATCGGTCCGATGCTCGGGCACGCGATTGTCGAGATAGCTCGACACCAACCAGGAGGCGAAAGGCATGCGATCACAGAAATCGCTATGGCGCTTTGTTCTCCTGCTCGCTGTTCTTGCTCTTGTAGCAGCAGCGTGCGGGGATTCGGACGATACGTCAGATTCGACAACCACGACGGCTCCGGCCGCCGCAGAGACAACCACGACGGCTCCGGCCGCCGCGGACACAACGACAACAGCACCCACCGACGACACCACGCCGCCGGAGCCCATGGAGGGCCAGCTGGCAGGTATGGCCGTCGTCGATGACAACACCTTCACGGTGGAGCTCGAAGCGGCAGACCCGGAGTTCCCACTCCGTCTGGCGTACGCGGCGTACTTCGCGATGCCCCCGCAGGCATTCGAAGATCCCGCCGCCTTCGAGGAGATGCCGGTAGGTAGCGGTCCGTTCAAGATGGCCGCTCCGTGGGAGCACGACGTGCGCATCTCGCTGGAGAAGTACGCGGACTACCAGGGTCCGGATCCCGCGAAGATCGACACGTTCGACTTCGAGATCATCGCTGAGATAGCCACCGCGTACAACGAGGCGCTGGCCGGCAACCTCGACGTGATGGCGAGCGTCCCGACCGAGAACCTGTCGACCTATCAGACGGACTTCCCGGATCGCAACAACGACGTCTACACGACGAGCTTCGCGTATCTCGGGTTCCCGACGTACCTGCCGCAGTTCACCAAGGAGCACCGTCAGGCGCTCTCGATGGCCGTCGACCGCGAGGCGATCGCGGAGAAGATCTTCCTCGGTGGCCGTGACGCCGCGCACTCAGTGGTTCCTCCGAACCTGCAGGGCCGTGCGGATGTCTGCCCGAGCTGGAACTTCGATCCGGTGATGGCGAAGGAACTCTGGGACGCCGCAGGCGACCCGGGTCCGATCACCGTCTGGTTCAACAGCGGTGCCGGTCACGAGGATTGGATCGAGGCGGTCGTGAACATGTGGGGTGAGTACCTCGGCATCGACACGAGCACCGTCACGTTCGAGACCCTCGAGTTCTCCGAGTACCTTCCGAAGTTGGACAACCAGGAAGCGACCGGTCCGTTCCGCCTCGGGTGGGGCCAGGACTATCCGTCTCCGTACAACTTCCTCGAGCCGCTGTACGCCTCGTACAACGCTCCTCCGGTCGGTTCGAACAACACGTTCTACAACAACCCCGACTTCGATGCAGCCCTGGCAGCAGGCGTTCAGAAGGTCGCAGCCAGCGGTCTCCTCGAAGACGGCCTCGCCGACTACTGGGCGGCAGAGGACATGCTTTGTGAGGACGCGCAGGTCATGCCGGTCTACTTCGGCAAGACCCAGTACGTATGGTCGGAGGACGTGAGCGAAGTGTGGATCGACGCCTACAACGATCTCGGCTACACCCTGATCGAGTCGATCGACGGGAACGTCACACAGGACGTCAGTGAACCGGAGCACCTGTTCCCCACGAACTCCAACGAGTCCGAGGGCATCTCGGTCCTGCGGGCGATCTACGCACCGCTCGTCAACTTCAATGCGAAGACGAACGAGCAGTACCTGGTCCACGCGGCAGGCGGTAACGTCTGAGGACGGTGGCAAGACCTGGACGATTGCTCTGAACCCCGGGTGGACCTTCCACGACGGGACGCCGATCACGGCAGCCGATTATGTTCGCACCTGGAGCTTCGGCGCTGATGGTGCAAACGGTCAGCAGAACAACAGCTTCTATTCCAACATCGTCGGCTATGCCGAGATGAACCCTGAATGAACCCCGACTTTGAGGGTTAGTCCCAGGGAAGAAGCCTGAAACGTTGTGGGGCGGTCAATCGACCGCCCCACAACTGTGTCTCGGACGGTTGGCGAACAGTGCGTGCCAGATCAACTAGAGTGCCCGACGACAACGGGAGGACACGTGGGCCGATACATTGCACGTAGG
Organism: uncultured Actinomycetota bacterium; assembly: GCA_963700375.1. Classification (GTDB taxonomy): domain Bacteria; phylum Actinomycetota; class Acidimicrobiia; order Spongiisociales; family UBA5794; genus JAHEEL01. Next base: position 372,679 of record CAVOXF010000006.1, on the reverse strand, counting down.
ATGCTTCAGTTCATCCCCGTGTTCTTTGGTGCCACATTCTTGATCTTTGCCCTGGTGTTCGCGATCCCCGGTGATCCGATCCGGGCGCTCGCCGGGGAGAAGGTGATGCCCCAGACGGTTCTGGACACGCTCAACGAGCGATACCACCTCGACGAGCCGCTGTGGAAGCAGTACACGATCTACATCACCAATGTGGCTCAGGGTGACTTCGGGGTCGACTTTCGCGATCGGCCGGTGACGGAACTCCTGAAGCAACGGCTTCCCGTCACGATTCGCCTCGCGTTGCTCGCCTTCGCGTTCGAGGTGGTGATCGGCATCGGCGCCGGGATCCTTGCCGGGGTGAGGAAGGGGAAATTCTTCGACAACCTCGTCTTGGTTTCGACGCTGGTCGTCATCGCGATCCCGATCTTCGTATTGGCATTCCTCGCCCAGATTGTGTTTGGCGTGAAGCTCGGATGGTTCCCGGTGTCGGGTGTCAGGGACGGCTGGTTCAGCTACCTCCTGCCGGCGATGGTCCTCGGCTCGCTTTCGCTCGCCTACATTGCCCGGCTCCAGCGGACGAGCCTCGTCGAGAACCTGCGGGCCGACTACGTGCGGACGGCGACTTCGAAGGGATTGTCCCGTCGCCGGGTGGTGGGGATCCACGCCCTCCGGAACTCGATGATCCCGGTCGTGACCTTCCTCGCTATCGACCTCGGCGCCCTCATGGGCGGTGCCATCATCACGGAAACCATCTTCAATCTTCCGGGCATCGGTCGTGCGGTCTATGAGGGTGTCCAGCGGCAAGAGGGAACGGTGGTGGTCGGCATCGCCACCTTCATGATCGTCGTCTACATGTTTGCCAACCTGGTTGCCGATCTCCTCTACGGCATCCTCGACCCCCGGATTCGCTATGACTGACAATCCGCGCTACCCACGGCAGGGCGGCGATCATTCGAAGGACGCCGCCTCGTTGGAGGCACAGGTCGAGAAGGAGGACCGTTCCCGGTTCTCGATGGGAGCCAGAATCCCGACCGAGTCGGTCCTTGGGATCGAAGAAGGGAATCAGGAGAAGGCCCGCACCGCGAGCCTCTGGAGCGACGCCTGGCGCCAACTCCGCCGCAAGCCGATCTTCATGATATCGGCAGGCCTCATCATCATCATGGTCGTCATGGCGCTGTTCCCGATCCTGTTCACCAGGATCGACCCACGGGCCTGCAGCCTCTCCGAGTCGCTGCTCCCTCCGAGCAGCGAGCATTGGTTCGGTACCGACATTCAAGGATGCGACTACTACGCACGAACCATCTACGGAGCCAGGGTCTCGATCACGATCGGGCTGGTCGTCACCTTCTTTGCGACCCTCATTGCCCTCATCGGCGGGTCGGCCGCCGGGTACTACGGAGGCATGACCGACACGATCATCGCCAGGTTGACGGACATCATGTTCGTGATCCCGTTCATCCTGGGCGGCATCGTGATCTTGAGCCTGTTCCCGACACGCGGTGTCGCTCAGGTGAGCCTGGTCCTCATCATCCTCGGATGGGCCACCATGCTCCGCCTGGTCCGGTCCTCCGTGATCGCCGCGAAATCCGCCGACTACGTGGATGCCGCGCGCTCCATGGGTGGGAGCAATCTCCACATCATCACGAAGCACGTCCTCCCGAACTCGCTCGCACCGGTCATCGTGTATGCCACGATCACCGTCGGTGCGGTCATCTCTGCGGAGGCGGCGCTGTCATTCCTTGGCGTCGGGCTGCAGCTTCCGGCGATCTCGTGGGGGTTGATGATCAGCGGCGCCCAGGCTCGCATCCTCACGTCGCCGTACCTACTTCTCTTCCCCGGTGCCTTCCTCAGCATCACCGTGTTCTCGTTCATTCTCATGGGTGACGCACTCCGCGATGCCCTCGACCCGAAGCTTCGGTGATGGCAACCACGATCGAACCGACGAACAACAAACTCGGCGACGAGCCATTCGACCCGAATGCCCACTTGCTGGAGGTCGACAATCTCCATGTCGAATTCCGGATCGAGGACGGGATCGTCAAGGCTGTGAACGGGCTGACGTACGCGCTCGACGAACACGAGACGCTCGCCATTCTCGGCGAGTCCGGCAGCGGCAAGAGCGTGAGCGCCCAGGCCGTGATGGGGATCCTCGACACGCCCCCGGGCTTCGTGACGCAGGGGAGCGTCAAGTTCCGGGGTGTCGATCTGCTGCAACTGCCCGAAAACGTCATGGCCAAGCAGGTGCGCGGACAGAAGATCGCGATGATCTTCCAGGATGCGCTCACGGCGCTGAATCCGGTCTTCACGGTGGGGTGGCAGATCGGTGAGATGCTCCGCAAGCACCGCGGCCTCTCCAAGAAGGAGGCGAAGGAGCAGGCCATCGACCTGATGGAACGGGTCAGGATCCCCGACGCTCGCCAGCGCGTCAACGCCTACCCGCACGAGTTCTCCGGGGGCATGCGCCAACGCGCGATGATTGCGATGGCGCTATCGCTCGATCCCGATGTGTTGATCGCGGACGAGCCGACGACCGCGCTCGATGTCACCGTCCAGGCGCAGATCATGGAACTCCTGGCCGATCTCCAGCAGGACACCGGCATGGGCCTGATCCTCATCACCCACGACCTCGGTGTGGTGGCCGAAGTCTGTGACCGGGTCGTCGTGATGTATGCCGGTGAGATCATGGAAGACGGCGAGATCAACGACGTGTATCACCATCCGGCCCATCCGTACACGCTCGGCCTCATGGACTCGATCCCGCGCACCGACATGCATACCGAACGGCTCTTGCCGATTCAGGGTGCTCCGCCGGATCTTCTGAACATCCCGTCCGGTTGTCCGTTCCATCCGAGGTGCCCGTTCGTCCAGCCGCGGTGTTCGCAGAACGAGATCAAACCGGTGAGCATCGGCCGAGACGGACACCAGAGTTCTTGCTTCTACTGGGAGGAGGTGCAGCGTGACCGCTGATGACGCGCCGGAGCCTCAAGATTGGCCCGTCTCGCCGCACGAGGCTGCCGCTGCTCTCGTGGAGCATGGGACCGTGACGAAGAAGGGTGCTGCATCGAAGGATCCGATCCTTCGAGTCGAAGGTCTCGTCAAGTACTTCCCGATCACCCAGGGGATCCTCTTCAAGAAGAAGATCGGCGACGTCAAGGCTGTTGACGGCGTGTCGTTTGACCTCCACCCCAGCGAGACCCTCGGCCTGGTCGGCGAGTCGGGCTGTGGCAAGACGACGACGGCGCGCACGATCCTGCGTCTTGAAGAGCCAACGGATGGCGCTGCCTACTATCAGGGCCAGGACATCTTCTCGATGAACAAGCGGCAGCTCAGGGACCTCCGCAAGGAGATCTCGGTGATCTTCCAGGATCCGTACGCCTCGCTCAACCCCCGCATGACGGTCGGTAACATCATTTCCGAGCCGTGGGGTGTGCACGGGACCACGCCGAAGAAGGACCGGCGGAAGAGGACGCAGGAACTCCTCGAGGTGGTCGGCCTCAATCCGAACCACATCAACCGCTACCCGCACCAGTTCTCCGGCGGACAGCGGCAGCGCGTCGGAGTCGCCCGGGCACTTGCCGTGGATCCCAGCATCATCATCGCCGACGAGCCGGTCTCGGCGCTTGACGTGTCGGTCCAGGCTCAGGTCGTGAACCTGCTCGAGGACATCCAGGACGAATTTGGCATCGCCTATCTGTTCATCGCCCACGACCTCTCGGTGGTGCGTCACCTCTGCGATCGGATTGCCGTGATGTACCTCGGCAAGATCGTCGAGCATGGCGATGAGTACGGGGTCTACGACAACACGGCACATCCGTATACACAGGCGCTGCTCTCGGCTGTGCCCGTTCCGGATCCGGCAGGGCGCGCCGACCGCAAGCGAATCGTCCTCGAGGGTGATGTGCCGAGTCCGGCAAATCCGCCGTCGGGGTGTCGGTTCCGCACCCGCTGCTGGAAGGCGCAGGACGTGTGCGCCGGTGACATCCCGGCACTCGAGGATCGGGGCCAAGGCCATCCGGTCGCCTGCTACTTCCCTCAGGTCGAGTTTGCCGGCGAGGTGCCGACCGAGACCCGCAATCTGCAACCGCCCCCGTCATAGCCGCCGTTGCCACCGCGGCGTTGGCCCCCGGAGCGTCAGCGGGGTTTGCGGTTCCTTGCATCGAAGTCCGTTCGTCTACCCTCCACGACATGAAGACGAGGAACGACCCTCTGGCGAGGCTGTACGACCGGTTCGACCTGCTCTTCTATGTCACGGTGGCGACCGCAGGACTGCTCCTCCTCGTTGACCTCGACCAGGAGGGATGGGCCGAGATTCTGTCCGTGACGGTCACCCTGCTCACCGCAGCGATGCTGTTCCTGGCCGTGACCGCCGCAGGTGTCGGGCGACGAGGACGGCGTGTTGTGCTGATCATCGGCGCGATCGGCGTTCTGACCGGTGTGCTCTCGATGGTGCTCACACCCACCCAGTACGGCTTCGCTGGCCTGGCGTGGCTGCTGCTCGTGCTGGCGGCGCCGGTCATCGCTTTACGGCGCCTGATGGAGCACAGCAGGGTGACCTACGAGACGATTCTGGGTGCCCTCAGCGTCTTCATCTTGCTGGGCATCGCTGCAACGGACCTCTTCCTGTTCATCGACACGTTCCTGTCCGGATCGGGGCGCTTCTTCGGTGCCACCGAGCCGACAACCGTGTTCACCTACTTCAGCTTCGTGACGATTACGTCGCTCGGTTACGGGGATTTCTACCCGGTCGGTGTCGTCGGTAGGGCCGCGGCGGCGGGGGAAGCCGTCGTCGGTCAGGTCTACCTCGTCGTGGTGGTCGCGCGACTCGTTTCGCTGTACTCCGGCGGTCGCCTCTTCACCGGGCACCAAGGCGCGCCCCGAGACGACTAACTTGTCCTTCATGGAACCAAAGGTCATCGCGCTCGTCCTCGCAGGTGGTGAGGGAAAACGGCTCTGGCCGCTCACACGGGATCGATCGAAACCCGCAGTTCCATTCGGCGGGATCTACCGGCTGATCGACTTCGTCCTCTCCAATCTCGTCAACGGCGGCTACCGGAAGATCGCCGTTCTGACTCAGTACAAGAGCCACAGCCTCGACCGGCACCTTGCACTCGGTTGGTCGATGAGCAACATGCTCGGCAACTATGTGACGCCCGTTCCCGCGCAGATGCGACGCGGCCCCCACTGGTTCTCCGGTTCGGCGGATGCCATCTACCAGAACTTCAACATCCTCACCGACGAGCAACCGGATCATGTAATCGTGTTCGGCGCCGATCACATCTACCGGATGGACCCGCGTCAAATGGTCAATCAACACGTGGAGTCCGGTGCTTCTGCGACGGTCGCCGGGATTCGGGTCCCGATCGATCAGGCCTCCGATTTCGGGATCATCGAGGCTGACGAGCACGGCAAGATCGTCTCGTTCATCGAGAAGCCTGAGCATCCCAAGCCGATCCCCGGTGAGCCGGAATGGGCTTTCGCGTCGATGGGCAACTACGTATTCGAGACCAAGGCCCTTCGGAGAGTCATCAAAGGCGACGCCGAGAACGACGAGTCGAAACACGACATGGGCGGGAACATCATCCCGGCGTTCGTGGAGCAGGGCACCGCCTGTGTCTACGACTTCAACGAGAACATCGTGCCCGGCCAGACCGAGAGAGAGCATGGCTACTGGCGTGACGTGGGGACGCTCGATGCGTACTTCCAGGCGAACATGGACACGATCAGGGTCGATCCGATCTTCTCGTACTACAACAAGAAGTGGCCGATCCTGACGCACCGCCCGCCGCTTCCTCCCGCCAAGCTCGTATTCGACCTCGACGATCGGCGTGGCGCGGCGTATGAGTCGATCGTCGGTGCCGGCGTCGTGATCTCCGGCGGCACGGCGCGCCGGTCGATCATCTCCTCGGACGTGCGGCTGCATTCGTACGCGACGGTCGAGGATTCGCTGATCCTTCACGGCGTCGTCATCGGCCGCGGCGCGGTCGTTCGCCGGGCGATCATCGACAAGAACGTAGTGATCCCGGAGGGATTCCAGATCGGTGTCGACGAGGCTGCCGACCGCGAACGATTCACCGTCACCGAAACCGGACTCGTCGTAATCGGCAAGGGCGACAAGATCAAGGAGGGCTGAGCCCCGCGTTTGGCGGAGGGAGCGGTAGCCTCTCGGCCGTGCACCGCATATACAGCTCCCGACTGCTGCTGGGACTCGTCGTCGTCCTCAGCCTGATCGCGTCCGCCTGCAGCCCCGATGCGGACCCGATATCGACCACCGCCGGCGAACCTACGACCACGATCGAAGCCGCAGACGACTCCACGACCACCACGGCGACGTCGATCCCGCAGACCACCATTTCCGTGCCGGGAACGGCTTCGGAGTCGATCGATCCCGCCGTCGTCGAAGAGATGCGGTCGGAGTTGGCAGCCTTGATGGTCGAGGCCGAACAGGTGCGAGGTTTGCCGTTCATCGCAACGCCGACGGTCGTCATCCTGGACGCTGCCGAGTTCTCACAGCGCGTGTCGGACGTGGTGGCGGACGATCTGGATCAAGAGGAACTCGCCGTCGACAGTGACTTCTTCTCCATGCTCGGAATGCTCGAACCCGGAACCGACCTCTACAAGCTGCTGATCGATCTCTACACCGAACAAGTCGCAGGCTTCTATGACGGCGATGCCGAGGAGATGGTCGTGCCCGCCGCCCCGGATGGCTTCACTCCACTTCAGCAGATCACGGTCCTCCATGAGCTCGTGCACGCCCTCACCGACCAGCACTTCGATTTCAACGACGGCTTCGAGCTGCTCATCGACGGTGGCAACGGTGACGATCTTTCGGCGTTCCAGGCGCTCATCGAGGGTGATGCCACTCGGTCGCAGTTCGTCTACATGGAGGGGATGAGTCCGGCCGAGGCGGTCCAAGCGGCAACCGAAGCGCTGTCGTACGATTCGTCGGTCCTCGATTCGGTCCCGGGCTGGATCCAGGCAGATCTCACCTTCCCCTACGACCAGGGCCTCGTGTTCGTGGACGCTCTCTCCTCAACCGGGGGACTTGCCGCGGTCGATGAGGCGTACCAGAGCCCTCCACAGACCACTGAGCAGATCCTTGACCCGGCGCGCTATACCCGCAACGAACTTCCTCGCGACCTCGCTCCGCTCACCGTCGAGTTGGACGGTTGGGATCTCTACGACGAGGCGACGTTCGGAGAGTGGGGTCTTCGTCTCGTTCTCGACGGTGCGGGCTCTCCGGGAGAGATCACGCAGGCGGCGGCGGGGTGGGGGAACGACGTCTATCGGGTGTTCACCCGGGGCGATGACCTTGCGATGGTGATGTCATACGTCGGGGATTCCGAGCGGGACGCCGAAGAACTCGCCAACGCGCTCATTGCGCACATCCGCGACGACATGGATGCCGGACCGGCGGAGGAGTCGGCAGGAGGTCTCTTGTACCGCCAGGGCGATGTCTACTCGTTCCTCGACCGGATCGACGACGGCATCTACTGGATCGCCTCCACCGACAAAGCAGCCGGCGAAGAGATCAGACGGCAACTGGGGATCTGAGCGGACACCGTCGCTCCAGACCTCATCGTCCGGGCGACTAACGACTGGCGACCCTCTATCCCGGCGTTGAGGGACTCCCTACGGTGTCAATCATGACGCGCGAAAGGCACCGGGGCCGGTTCGGGGGATCGAAGCGGAGGACGGCTGGTTGTGGTCAGCCGCGGCCGGCGTTCGGCTTGCGGCCGTGGTTCGCCTTGCTGCGGCGAGCGCGGAGCTTGCGTCGCTTTGCCTTTGCCATAGTGGGCGGCAGCGTACCAGGGCATGGCGTGTACCGGTCCGGGCGGTTGGTGACTGTGGCGGCGGGATCCTGGCGATCGCCGCCTGTCGTCGTTGCGACGTCGTTCACCGGTCGACTGGTCGGGATCCGCGCCAATCCAGGGGGCGGTCTGCTGCTGCGTGCCGGTTCGGTGTATTCGAGAGGCCGGGTGGGTCCTCTCCGCATCGTTCACTTGGACCGCGACGGATCGGTGGTCCACCAGGACATCCTCATGCCCGGCCGTCGCGTCACATCGCGCGGCGACTGGATCCTCGAGTTGCCCATCGTCGAACGCGGACCGGACACCGGGGCATCGCTCATCGTCCTACCATCTCCAGACGAATGACCGGCCGCCTTGTTGTCTGCGCCACCCCGATCGGGAACCTCGACGACGCTTCGCCGCGCCTCAAACAGACGCTCGCGGACGCTTCGGTTGTGTTCGCCGAGGACACGCGTCGAACCGGCAAGCTCCTCGAACGACTGGGCGTCGAAGCTGAGATGAGATCGTTCTTCGTCGGCAATGAGCAGGAGCGTTCGATCGAGATCCGGTCGTTGCTCGAAGAGGGAAGGACGATCGCCCTCGTCACCGATGCCGGGATGCCGGCCGTATCGGACCCCGGCGTCGCCGCGGTACGCGCCGCGCGATCTGTTGGCGCTGTTGTCTCCGTCGTTCCCGGTCCGAGTGCCGTCACCGCGGCTATCGCGGTCGCCGGCCTCGGCGGCGACCGGTTCGTCTTCGAGGGCTTCCTACCGCGCGGCGGGGAGGATCGGGAGCGGCGCATCGCCGTGGTCGCGGCTGATGAGCGACCGGTTGTCCTCTTCTCAGCCCCGAGCCGCGTGGTGAAGGATCTCAGCGCTCTGGCAGCGCGAGCGGGCCCCGGCAGGATCGTCGTGGTTGCCAGAGAGATCACGAAACTCCACGAGGAGATCTGGACCGGGACGCTCGAAGAGGCCGTCCATCATTGGACCTCTGACGTCGAGCCGCGTGGCGAGTTCACCCTGGTGGTGGAGGGGAAGGCGGAAGAACCTCCGGACCTCGCGGCCGCCCTGATGCTGCTGGAAGACCGCATGTCGGCGGGGGAGCGACTCTCGAATGCGGCACGCGACGTCGCAGCCGAGACTGGAGTGTCACGCCGTGCGCTCTACGAAGCGGCGCTCGAATCCAGGGCCGCTAGTCGGCGGTCAGGGAGCGGCGGCATTCCGAACACACGCCGCGACCCTTGAACGCCACGATGTTCTCGGCCGAACCGCAGAACACGCAGGTCGCCTCGAGTTTGCGAATCACGATCGCGTCGTTCTCAACACCGATCTCGAGTTCGTCCCCTTCATGGATGTTGAAGAGACGTCGCGTCTCCGCCGGCACCACGATGCGTCCGAGGTCGTCGATTTTGCGAACCATCACGGTATCCAACGGTGAACCTCCATCAACGGTCGGAGCCGATCAGTCTTCCTGAGGCGATTGTACCGGTGGACCGTGCCGGATTGGGCGTTCGCTCCGCGCCCCAGATCGGGCCACACCGCTACCATCGCACCACCGTGATTGACACCCAACCACCGAAGAACGTTCTCGTTGCCGTTGCATGGCCGTACGCCAGTGGTTCACGCCACCTCGGCCACCTCGGTGGCGCCTACCTCCCTCCCGACGTGTTCGCTCGCTACCAGCGGGCCATCGGCAACCATGTCCTCATGGTCTCCGGCAGCGATGTTCACGGCACACCGATCACCGTACGGGCGGATGACGAGGGCGTCAGTCCCGCCGAGATCGTCGACCGCTACCACAGCGAGATCGCCCAGAACTGGAAAGACCTCGGCTTCACCTACGACCTGTACACCACAACGGGGACCGACACTCACCGCGAGGTCGCTCAAGACTTCTTCATGAGGTTGCTCGAGAACGGCTACCTCTATCGCAAGACCACCGAGCAGTTCTTCGATGAGGAGGTCGGCCGTTTCCTACCCGATCGGTATGTCGAAGGAACCTGTCCCCACTGCGGATACGGTGATGCTCGAGGCGACCAGTGCGACGATTGCGGCCGGACGCTCGACCCGATCGACCTCATCGATCCCCGATCCAAGTTGTCAACGACCGTGCCGGTGCTCCACGAGACCGAGCACTTCTACTGGAAGCTCTCGGAATTCCAGGAACCGCTCCTCGAATGGCTTCGCACCCGGGAGGGATGGCGGCCCCATGTCATCAACTTCGCGATCGGGATGGTCGACGACGGACTGCACGATCGGGCGTTCACCCGGGACCTCGAGTGGGGGGTCCCGCTGCCGGTGGACGACCTCGGCGACGGCAAGTCGATCTACGTGTGGTGGGAAGCCGTCATGGGGTACCTCTCGGCGACCAAGGAGTGGGCTCGGCTTCGCGGCGAGCCGGAAGCGTGGCGAGACTGGTGGGAAAACCCGGACGCCGAGAGCTACTACTTCATCGGCAAGGACAACATCCCGTTCCATGCCGTGTACTGGCCGGCGTTGCTGCTCGGATACGGTGGGTTGAACCTTCCGACCGATGTGCCGGCCAATCAATTCATCACCTTCCGGGGAGAGAAGGGGTCTGCGAGCCGTGGCGTCGGGCGTTCGATCTCGTGGTACATCGATCACTTCGAGCCGGACGCGCTTCGCTATGCCGTCGCCATCAGCTTCCCCGAGACCAACGACACCGACATCTCCGACGAGGGCATGATTCGTCGTGTGAACGACGAACTGGTCGCGACCTGGGGCAACCTCGTCAACCGCGTGGTGGCCATGACCGGACGCTACTTCGACGGTGTGATCCAGGAAACGGTGGATCTCGACGCCGAGGACGAGGCGTTGCTCGCCTCCGTCGACGCGACGCTCGCCGAGGTCGGCGGTCAGATCTCCGAAGTGCGACTCCGGAGCGGTCTCCAGCGAGCGATGGCCGGTGCGCAGACCGTGAACGTCTATCTCAACGACCGTGAGCCGTGGAAGACGGCGAAGACCGACCTCGTCCGGACCGGGACGACCCTCTCCGTTGCCATCGAAGCCGTTGCAGGGATCGCGGTAGCCTTGTACCCGTACCTGCCGTTCACCTCGGTGCAACTGCTCGAGGCGCTTTCCGTCGAACTCGGTGAGTACGGCCCGACGTGGGTACGGCCGTCGGTACCGGCAGGGACACGACTCGGTGAGTTGGGACCGCTCTACACCAAGATGGAGCCCTTCGACGAAGACGAGTGAGGGATTGATGGTTGCCTGGGTCGACAGTCACTGTCATGCATTCATGCTCGACGATCCAGTTGCGGCCGTGGATCGTGCGGTTGCCGAGGGCATCGAGTGGATGCTCATACCCGGCGTCGATCTCGAAACCAGCCTTCAGGCGCGGCAGATCGCCATGAGCCGCCCCGACCGGGTCCTGTGGGCGGCCGGCCTCCACCCCCACGACGCCGATCGGTGGGACGCGGAACGGCTGCGAATTACCGCGCTTGCGCTCGAAGCAACCGCGATCGGTGAGGTTGGGCTCGACTACTACCGCAATCTTTCGCCGAAGGAGGCCCAGAAGACGGCGTTCCGCGACCAAGTCCAGCTCGCTTCCGACCTCGACAAGCCCGTGATCGTGCATACGCGGGATTCGTTCGCCGACATCTATGAGATCCTTGGCGAGGCGGACCTCGGCGAGAAGGCCGTCCTCCATTGTTGGACCGGTGGTCCGCGATGGACCAAGCGCTTCCGTGATCTCGGAGCAACGTTCTCATTCGCCGGTCCCGTCACCTACACGACCGGGAACACGGTGCGCCTCGGCGCGTCAGAGGCCCCACCGGAGCGCACGCTCGTCGAGACCGACACCCCGTACCTTGCCCCGGAGCCCCACCGCGGAGAGCCGAACCGCCCGGAGTGGACACGATTCAACGGGGCGACGCTCGCCGATCTCTGGGGCATGCCCGAAGACGAAGTCGCTCGCCTCACGATCGAGAACGCAGCCCGCGTCTTCGGCTCGCCGCGTGCCTGATTCCATGCCGCAGGGGAGGGCGGGGGTGCGCAGCCTCCTCGACGAGTACGGTATTCGCCCGAACCAGGCCTACGGGCAGAACTTCCTCGCCGACCCGAACGTGATCCAACGTATCGTTCGGTTGGCGAACCTCGATCCCGGCTCGAACGTGGTCGAGATCGGAGGCGGGACCGGGGCTCTGACGGTCGGCCTCGCGGCCACCGGCGCCCATGTTGTCGTCTACGAGATCGACTCGGGCCTCGTGCGTGTGCTCCGCCATACGGTTGGTGCCCTCGAGAACGTCGAGATTCGCCACACCGATGCCGGCGATGTAGACCTCGGCCGGGACCTTGGTCCCGGGACGTGGTCGTTCGTCTCGAACCTGCCGTACAACGTGGGCACGGGGATCGTCCTCGATGCCCTCCGCTTCGCACCGAACATCGACCGGTTCGTAATGCTTGTTCAGCGCGAGGTCGCCGAGCGGCTCCTCGCCGATCCTGGATCACGGATCTACGGCATCCCTTCGATCGTCACCGCGCTCCACGCCAGCGGCTCGATCGCCTTCGCCGTGGCGCCCACCGTCTTCTACCCGGCTCCTTCCGTTTCATCTGCCGTTGTTGCATTGGCACGCCATCCGGCTCCGGCAGCCGCAGAGCGCGCAGTTGAGGTCGCGACCGCGGCATTCGGACAGCGTAGAAAGATGCTGCGGAGGAGCCTTGCCCGCGTGATATCGGATCCATCGGGCACTCTCGAGCGCTGCGGCATCGACCCGACCTCTCGAGCGGAGGACCTCGATCCCGACGCGTTCCTGCTGATCGCCGAGGAGGCCGGTCGATGAGAGCCAAGGCGTACGCAAAGGTCAACCTGAGCCTCCGCGTCCGGTCCCTCGACGCGGATGGATTCCATCCCCTCCGCGGCTTGTTCCAGACCGTCGATTGGTACGACGAGATCATGGTCGAGGACGCCGCTGATGACTCGATCGCAGTGCCGGGCGGCGGTGCGCCGGCGGACACGACAAACCTCGCTTGGCGAGCCGTTACGGAGGCACGTCGCCTCGGAAAGCACCCAGCGCCGACGCGCGTGGTCGTGACGAAGCAGATCCCGTCGCCTGCCGGGCTCGGAGGGGGGAGCGCCGACGCGGCAGCAGCCCTCAACCTCGCGGCCCGGCGATTCTCAGTCCCTTTCGACGACATCCGGACACTGGCCGCTGATCTCGGGTCCGATGTCCCGTTCGCGGTCGTGGGGGGTACGGCAATCGTCACGGGGAGAGGCGAATTCGTGGCCCCGCTGCCGGACGCGGTCGGATTCGCGCTCGCCGTTGTCGTTCCGCCGATCGTCCTCCGCACGGGTGCGGTCTTCCGGTCATGGGATGTCCTTGGCGGGCCCGATGGCCCGGGGATTGCCGGCGCCGACCTGCCGCCCGCTCTGCGTGACCATGCCCCGCTGGTCAACGACCTCTATCCGGCGGCGGTCGCCATTGCTCCGGAGATCGACGAGTGGCGGGCCGAACTGTCGCACCGCTGGGGCCTCCCCGTCGCGATGACCGGCAGTGGTGCCGCCCTATTCTCCTACTTCCCGACCCGGGAAGAAGCCGAAGACGCCCTCGCCACCGTCCCGGCCGGCGCCACCGCCGCGAGGGCCGTGACGCCGATCAACCGAGGTTGGGAAATCGTCGCCTCGGCCGAAGGACGGAGTGACGCCCAGGAGCGAAGCGACGACGCAGGGCGGCGTTGGGAGACCGAACCACGCCGATGAGGTGCGGCGTCCAGGTTCGCCCTGCTCGCAGCTCGCAACACGCTCACCCCGTCTAACCTCTTGACCCACCCCGTTGGGGGGTGGTGTAACTGGCAGCACAGGTGGTTTTGGTCCATCCAGTACGGGTTCGAGTCCTGTCCCCCCAGCCATCTCCATGGAGGTTCCATGAGTCTTGCCGTGATCGTGCTCGCCGCAGGGAAGGGCACGAGGATGAAGTCAGATCTGCCGAAGGTGCTGCACCGCGCCTGCGGCCGCAGCCTTGTCGGGTGGGCACTTTCGGCTGCCGAACCCCTCGCCGCTGACGAGACGGTCGTGGTCGTCGGCTACGGCGCCGACGACGTCGTTGCCGCGCTGCCCGCGCACGCCGTAGGAGTTGTCCAGGAACCACAGCTCGGGACGGGCGACGCAGCCCGCGTCGGTTTCGCGGCGTGCGGGTCCGGGATCGACACCGTCCTGGTCATCCTCGGTGATATGCCGCTCTTGCGGACTGCGACGTACGAGTCGGTCCTCGAGACGCACCGCCGGGAAGGGGCCGCGGCCACCATGCTCACCGCGTTCTTCGCCGACCCAACCGGGTACGGACGGGTGGAACGGCAGAACGACGAGATCATCGGCGTCGTTGAAGAACGGGACGCAAACGCGCGACAGCGGGCGATCTCGGAAGTGAACGTCTCCGTCTACGCCTTCGACGCTGCCGTTCTCGGCGACGCCCTCAGTCGCCTCGGGAGCGACAACGATCAAGGTGAGTACTACCTGACCGACGTGATCGGGATCCTCGCCGCCGACGCTCGGAAGGTTTCGAGTGTCGCCGCAGAGGAGGCCGAGTGCCTCGGCGTGAATTCGCACGCCGAACTCGCAGTCGCCTCCAAGGTCCTGCGGGGCCGGATCAACGGGCAGTTGATGGAGTCCGGGGTCGCAATGCTCGATCCCGAGCGTGTGTACATCGATGTGGATGTGGAGGTCGCCGCAGGCGCGACGATCTACCCGGATGTCTACCTCCAGGGCGCCACATCGGTTGAGAACGGAGCCGAGGTGGGGCCGAGCGTCCACGCGACCGACGCCCGCATCGCCGCCGCGGCCGTGGTGCGGTTCGCCGTCATTGAGGGTGCGAAGGTCGGCCCGTTGGCAGCGGTCGGTCCGTTCACGTATCTGCGACCAGGCACCGAGCTTGGCGTCGATACGAAGGCCGGGTCGTTCGTCGAAGTCAAGAACTCACAGGTCGGGCCCCGGTCGAAGATCCCGCACCTCAGCTACATCGGGGACACGACGATCGGCGAGGACTCGAACATTGGGGCCGCGACGATCACCGCCAACTACAACGGTTTCGAGAAGAATCGAACGCGGATCGGAGATCGAGTCAAGATCGGCTCTGATACGATCCTGGTTGCCCCGGTCACGGTGGGCGATGACGCCTACACCGGTGCCGGTTCGGTGATCAGTCATGATGTCTCGGCAGGGGCGCTCGCCGTCGAGCGTTCGCTCCAAGAGGAGATCCCTGGCTACGCTGAGCGAAGGAAGCATCGGGCGTCTCAGGACGGGGAGTAATGGAGCTTCGGAGCCAGAAACGGTTGATGGTGTTCTCGGGTTCCGCCAATGAACCCCTGGCCGAAGAAGTGGCGCGGATTCTGGGCGTGGAACTCGGTGGAGTTGAGCGTTCCGTGTTCGCCAACGGCGAGATCTACATCCACTACACCGAGAGCGTTCGGGGTGCCGACGCTTTCGTGATCCAGAGCCACACCCAGCCGCTCAACTTCAACATCATGGAGCAGTTGATCATGATCGACGCTCTCAAGCGGGCGTCGGCGAAGCGGATCACGGCAGTTGTGCCGTTCTACGGCTACGCCAGGCAGGACAAGAAGGGACGGCCCCGCGAGCCGATCTCGGCCAGGTTGATGGGTGATCTCTTCGTCGCCGCCGGAGCAGACCGGATCGTCAGCCTCGATCTCCATACCGGCCAGATCCAGGGATTCGTCGACAAGCCCTTCGACCATCTGACCGCGCTCCACCTGTTTTCGGCTTACCTCCGCAAGACCACCGAGGGTCGAACGACAATGGTCTCCCCGGACTCCGGCCGGGTCAAGCTGGCTTCCCGATACGCCGCCCATCTTGGAGCCCGTGTGGCATTCGTCCACAAACGCCGGGCCGCTGATGTCCGGAACGAAACCTCGACGCTCTGGGTCGTCGGCGATGTGAAGGACCGCAACGCCATCATCGTCGATGACATGATCGACACGGCAGGCACCGTGGTCGGCGCCGCAGAACTCTTGAAACAACGCGGTGCCCTTTCGGTTCGAGTTGTCTCGACGCACGGGGTCTTGTCGCCGCCGGCGGTCGATCGCATTGCGGCGGCACCGATCGATGAGCTCATCATCACGAACTCGCTGCCGCTGCCTGAAGAGGCCAAGAACCTCGACAAGATCACGGTGCTCTCGGTTGGGCCAATCCTTGCCGGTGCGATCAACGCGATCTTCTCCGATGCTTCGGTGAGCGACATCTTCGAAGGGGAGAACATCTAGTCGACCGGTCAGGCGACGGCCCATGGATACGCACGTCTTCACGATCGAGACCGGGCACCAACGAGGGATCTTCGACCTCACCGCCGACGTTGTGCGGTTCGTCACCGGGCGAGGAGATGGATTGCTGAACGTCTTCGTTCCCCATGCAACGGCCGGGATTGCGATCATCGAGACGGGCGCGGGAAGCGATATCGACCTCTTGGCCGCCCTCGACGAGATCCTGCCACGCGATGACCGCCGGTACCGACACCGGCACGGATCTCCCGGCCACGGCGCCGATCACGTGATGCCCGGCTTCGTGGCTCCGTCGATCACGGTCCCGGTGACCGACGGCCGCCCTGCCCTCGGAACCTGGCAGTCGATCGTTCTCGTCGACCCGAACGAAGACAACGCGGCGCGCACGATCCGCCTGTCGTTTGTGAGCGGGTAGCCGGCGAGGCCGAAGACGCTGCGCAAAGTGCTTTGTGCGCTTCCTCGCCCTACACTTGCGGGACTTCGGCAGCATTCTTCGAGGAGCCCAGCCATGCAACAGGAGACCTTGCGCGCTCTCAAGCGCACCGTATCGGGAAGCCGTCCGGCGCGTCGGATGCGCCGTGAGGGGCAGATTCCGGCCGTCGTGTACGGCGTTGGGATCGAGACCGAGGAGATCGCCGTCGATCGCCGCGAATTGCACGGCGCTCTGCACACCGACGCCGGCCTCAACGCCCTCATCAACGTTCAGATCGATGGCGGGAACGAGATTCTCGCCGTTGCTCGCGAGGTGCAGCGAGACCCCGTGCGTGGTGACATCATGCATCTGGACTTCATCAAGGTCTCGCTCGACGTCGCAATCGATGCCGAGGTTGGGCTCGAGTTCACCGGTACGCCGCGCGGTGTGAAGGAAGAGGGCGGCTTCATCGAGATGATCGAGAATGCCGTGATGCTCTCCGCGTTGCCGACCGCCATTCCGACGTCGATCGAGGTCGACATCAGCGAGCTCGGCATCGGGGACACGCTCAAGGTCGAAGACCTCCCGGTCCTCGAAGGCGTCACCTACATCACCGAGGCTGACCGTCCGCTTGTGACCGTGCTCCTCCCGTCCGTCGCAGAAGAAGAGGCCCCCGAGGATCTCGTCGAGGGCGAAGCGGGCGAAGAGGGCGAAGAGGGCGGAGGCGCTGTGTCCGGCGAGGACGGGTCCGACGAGGGCTAGTTCCGCTTCGTGGACACCAAGCTCATCGTCGGACTGCGGAATCCAGGTTCCCGCTACGACGGCACGCGCCACAACGTTGGCGCCGAGGTTGTGGTCGCGGCGGATCCGAATCTCACGTTCAAGAAGGCGCGGCTCGGAATCCGGTCGGACGTTGCGGAGACGCGAATCGATCAGACCCGGATCGTCTTCGCCCTGCCACGCACGTTCATGAACGAATGCGGCCAGGCAATCGCCCCGCTGGTTCGATACGAGCACGTGGACGGCGACCGCCTCCTGATCGTGCACGACGACATCGATCTTCCGTTTGCCAAGCTGAAAGTGCAGTTCGGCGGCGGAACCGGTGGCCACAATGGGATTCGCTCGATCGCCGCCTCGCTTGGCACCAACGAATTCTGGCGCCTGAAGATCGGTGTTGGTCGACCTCCCGATCGGGTTGATCCTGCGGACTACGTGCTCGATCGATTCGCTAAGGTCGAACGGGCTTCGGTCGACGACGCGGTCATCCGAAGCGTTCGCGTGGTCGAGGTGTTCGCCGCTGCCGGCGGCGCCGCGGCCCGCGAGACGGCGGGAGCGCTGAACAACTGAAAGGTGCGCCGATGACTTCGTACGTAGCGGCAATAGATCAGGGGACGACCTCTTCTCGATGTGCGCTGGTCGACCACCATGGTCAGATCGTTGCAATGGCCCAGCGCGAACACGAGCAGATCTATCCGCAGCCCGGGTGGGTCGAGCACGATCCGCAGGAGATCCGCCGCAATGTCGACCTGGTGATCCGAGAGGCCTTCGACCAACTCGGCGCACGCCCGGACGACCTTGTCGCCGTCGGACTCACGAACCAGCGCGAGACCACGCTGCTGTGGTCCCGGGAGACCGGCGAGCCGCTCGGGAACGCCATCGTTTGGCAAGATGTGCGAACCGCCGAACTGTGTCGGCGTCTCGGCGGAGACGAGGGGGCCGACCGATTCCGCGCTCAGACCGGTCTGCCGCTCGCCACCTACTTTGCAGGCCCGAAGGTCCGCTGGCTCCTTGAGAACGACGAGGACGTGCGGGTGCGAGCCGAGACCGGCGAAGTGGCCTTCGGGACCATGGACTCGTGGGTCGCGTGGAATCTGACCGGGGAGCACGTCACGGACGTCACCAATGCCAGCCGAACGATGTTCATGGACCTCGAGACGTTGGCGTGGGACGATGGATTGCTTGAAGCCATCGGAGTACCCCGCTCGGTGCTTCCTCGTATCGTCCCGTCTTCCGGATTCGTTGCCGAGTGCCGGGAACCGCTCGATGGCGTCCCATTTGCTGGGATCCTCGGTGACCAACAGGCTGCCCTCTTCGGCCAAGCCTGTTTCGAACCGGGCATGGCAAAGAACACCTACGGCACCGGATGTTTCCTTCTGCTCAATACCGGCGAACAGATCGTCCGGTCGGACAACGGCCTGCTCACCACCGTCGCATACGAACTCGCGGGCTCACCGGCGCGATACGCACTCGAAGGGTCTGTCGCCATCGCAGGGGCCGGGGTGCAATGGTTGCGCGACAACCTTCGGATGATCGACTCGGCCGAACAGATCAGCGAGCTCGCCGCCGAGGTTGACGACAACGGCGGCGTCTACTTCGTCCCAGCCTTCTCCGGGTTGTTCGCTCCGTGGTGGCGAGACGATGCCCGTGGCGTGGTCACCGGCCTCACCCGCTACGCCAACCGGGGCCACCTTGCCCGCGCCGTCCTCGAGGCGACCGCGTTCCAGAGCAGGGATGTCTTCGAGGCCATGGAGGCGGACGCCGGCATCGAACTTACCGAACTGAAGGTCGACGGCGGCATGGTCGTCAACGACATCCTCATGCAGTTCCAGGCCGACGTGCTCGACGTCGACGTCGTTCGACCCAAGATCAGCGAGACAACGGTGCTCGGAGCAGCATACGCGGCCGGTCTCGCCGTCGGATTCTGGGAGAGCCTCGACGAAATCGCGGCACACTGGGCTGAGGATCGGACGTTCACGCCCTCGATGGACCCGGGGGAGCGGGATCTTCGGTGCAGGGACTGGGGCAAGGCCGTCGAGCGTTCGATGGGTTGGGTCGAGTAGCCGACCGCGCAGAACGCTTACCATCTGACCGTGATGTCGATTCCGAACCTCCTCGCGATCGCCCGGCTGATCCTCACGCCGGTCGCCATGGCGCTCATCCTCACGGGCACCGATAGTCAGGGGACGCGGATCGCAGCGACCGTCGTATTCGTGATCGCAGCGCTCACGGACTTCGCCGACGGCTACCTTGCTCGCCGGTGGCAGCTCACCAGCACGCTCGGGGCCTTCCTCGACACGGTGGCGGACAAGATCCTGGTCACCGGCGCGCTCATCGCCTTGGTCGAGGTTGGGACGGTGTCGACCTGGGTGGCATTCATCATCATTGCCAGGGAAGTCGCAATCATGGGGCTGCGTAGCGTGGCCGCGCTGGATTCGTCCACGGTGCCGCCGAGCATGTGGGGCAAGTCGAAGGCGGCTCTCCAGTTCACGGCTATCGCACTCGCGATTCTCAGGTTGGACATCGTCATCGGGCCGTGGCGGCTCGACGAGTGGTTCATGGCGGCGGCCGTCATCGTGACGGTCGTATCCGCCGGCGATTACTTCTCCCGGTTCCGCTCGGTGTTCACCACCTCGCGCACGAAGGACTAGTCGGTGGGGTCGGCGAAGGTCACCTTCGCGGCATCAGCCTCGGGGATCTCTCACACAGGGGTCTTCGTCACCGGCGGGTCCGGGTTTGTCGGAGGCGCCGTTCTCGATCAACTGCTGCAGTCTGGAGCGAACGTGCGGGCGCTCGCCCGGTCCGCTGAGTCGGCGAGGGCACTCGCAGCGAAGGGAGCGGTCCCGGTTCGCGGCGATGTCGAAGACCGGACGTCCTTGCTCGAAGGGATGTCCGATTGCCACATCGTCTTCCACGTCGCAGGCGTCAACGCTATGTGCCCTTCGGACCCGGGGCCAATGTACCGAACCAACGTCGACGGTGTTCGAACGGTGGTTGACGCGGCATCCGAGGCAGGAGTCCGCAGGATCGTGTTGACGTCATCGGCCGCCACGATCGGCGAATCCGAGGGAACGGTCGCATCGGAGTCGACGCCGCACGGTCCGGGCTTTCTGTCCCATTACGCCCGATCGAAGTACCTCGGGGAACAGGTGTTCTTCGAGGAGTCCGCACGCACCGGAATCGAGGCAGTCGCCGTCAACCCTTCGTCGGTCCAGGGGCCTGGGCGGTCCGGGGGGTCGACGTTCCTTCTCCGGCTCGCGCTGAACGCGAAGCGGGTGGTCGCGATCGACACCACGCTCTCGATCGTCGACGTAGACGACTGTGCCTCGGCCCACCTCCTGGCCGCCGAACACGGGGCAGACGGGGCGAGGTACCTCGTTAGCGGGGCGAGCATCACCGTTCGCGATGCTGTTGCGACACTCGGCGAGGTCATCGGTCGTCCCATCGACCCTGTGATGCTTCCCCGATGGGCGGCCGCTGCTGCGTACCCACTGGTTGCCGTCGCTGGACTTTTCGGTCGGGAGCGCCCGATCTGTGTGGAGATGCTCCGAACGCTGCTCCACGGTCACCGTTTCGACGTGACCCGGTCAATCGAGGACCTCGGCATGGTCTACACCCCGATCGGGGAGACCCTGAGCCGAACCGTTGAGTGGCTCGCGAGCGAGGGATTCATCGAGCGCTGACGCGTTGGCCGGTCCGATCGGTACGCTCTCTCTTCGTGGTCGCTCCGCTTACCTCCGTACTCGAACGCTTCGGGCGTGACCAGCTTCCGCCGATCCCCGGACGCTACGTCGTGGCATCCGCGCTGCGGGCTGTCGTGCTCGCCGGAATCGCCGAACGCACCGGACGCAGCATCCTCGCCGTGGTCCCGGGCGAACGGGAGGCGGAGGACCTTGCCGAGGATCTGGCGCTCTTCACCTGCGACGGATTCCATCTCCCGGCGTGGGAGACGCTGCCGTTCGAGCACGTGTCTCCGAGCATCTCGACGATGGCCGATCGCATTGTGGCCCGTCATGCCCTCGCGAGCCGGGAACCGGCTATCGTCGTCGCATCCGTCCGGGCTGCGACACAACGACTCAGCTCGACCCCCGTCGACCCCATTCGCCTGACAACGGGGACCGACGTGCCGTTCGACGACCTCGTCGCCCGAATTGCCCACGTCGGGTACCGCCGCACGGAGCGGGTCGAGGGGAGGGGTGAGTTCGCGGTTCGAGGCGGCATCATCGACGTCTTCCCAATCCAGGCGTCGCTCCCGGTTCGAATCGACTTCTGGGGCGATACGATCGAAGAGATGCGGCCGTTCGTGATCTCGACCCAGCGGTCGGAGGGTTCCCTCGACGAGATCGATGTGTTCCCGGCAGGTGAGGTTCTGATCTCGGATGGCATGCGCCGCCGCGCCGCCGACCTGATCGTCGACGCGCCGTGGGGTTCATCAACGTGGGAGCGGATTGCCGAGGGCATCCGGTTCCCCGGGATCGAGTCCTGGCTGCCGTGGCTGTCGCCGCCGAAGACGATGCTCGACGAGACCGCCGCGATCGTGGTGCTGTTCGACCCCGAACGGGCGAAGGATCGATGCCGCGAACTGATCGGCGAGGAAGCCGATCTTGCCGGCGTCCTGTCCGGGACGTGGGGCAAGGACGGCCCAGACGCCGGAGCACACCCGCCGCTCTACCTACCGCTCGAACCCGCTGAGGGGATCGATGTCCTCGAGGCGCCGCCGATGGCGGCGTCGCCGGGCGACGTCGGCTTCGAGATGCGTGGGTTCGGTGCCATCGCAGGCGATCCCGAATCCGTGGCGACGACGATCACCGGATGGACGCGTGCGCGACGTGGATGTGATCGTTGCCATGGACGGAATGAGCGCAGCGAAGCGGGTTGCGGGTCTTCTCGCTGAGTCCGGTGCCGGCCTCCCGGTCGTCGACACGCTGGAGACCGTCGGGTCGGCGGTGCTCCCAACCGGCATCCACAACGGGTTCGTCTTCCCCGCGCTTGGTGTGGCGGTCGTCGGTGAGCGGGAGGTGGCAGGACGCCGCCGCTCGCACCGGACGGTACGCAAGGGAAGAGGCGAGCGCCATGACGAGGCGTACCGGGATCTGAACCCCGGCGACTACGTCGTTCACCATCATCACGGCGTTGGCCGGTTCGAGGGTCTGGTACATCGCGACATGGCAGGGGCGGCTCGCGACTACTTGCTCGTCGAGTACGCGGCCGGTGACAGGATCTATGTCCCGACCGATCAGCTCGCGGCCGTACGCCGGTACACCGGAGGTGAGAAGCCACGCCTTTCTCGCATGGGGGGCGCAGACTGGTCCCAGACCCGCACCAAGGTCAGGAAGGCGGTTGCGGTCGTTGCCGAAGCCGTGGTGAACCTGCATCGCCTGAGGGCGGGGACGGCAGGTCACGGTTTCGAACCGGACACGCCGTGGCAGCAGGAGTTCGAGGCGGCATTCCCGTACGAAGAGACGCCGGACCAGCTGACGGCGATCGCCGACGTCAAGACCGACATGGAGGCCGAAGCCCCGATGGATCGTCTGATCTTCGGCGATGTCGGGTACGGGAAGACCGAGGTGGCGCTCCGCGCCATGTTCAAGGCAGTGCAGGATGGCAAACAAGCAGCCCTCCTGGTTCCGACGACGCTCCTCGCCCAGCAGCACTTCGCGACGATGGAAGAGCGGTTCGCCCCGTTCCCAGTCAGGGTCGAGATGCTGAGCCGCTTCCTCACTTCGGCCCAGCAGCGCAAGGTAATTGCCGGGATTGCCGATGGTTCTGTCGACATCGTCGTTGGTACCCACCGGCTGCTGTCGGCCGACGTCGACTTCCGTGACCTCGGACTGCTGGTGATCGATGAGGAACAGCGGTTCGGTGTTGCAGCCAAGGATCGAATCAAGGCGATCCGGTCATCCGTCGATGCGCTCACGCTCACCGCCACGCCGATCCCGAGAACCCTCGAGATGGCGCTGACCGGGATTCGTGAAGTCAGCCATATTCGGACCGCCCCCGAGGACCGGCACCCGATCCTCACCTATGTCGGTCCGTACGACGACCAGGCGGTCTCAGCGGCGATTCGTCGGGAGATCCTGCGCGAGGGCCAGGTCTTCTACGTCCACAACCGCGTCCAGTCGATTGACCACGCCGTGACGCGTCTGCGAGATCTCGTCCCGGACGCCCGGTACGCCATTGCTCACGGGCAGATGAACGAAGGGCAACTCGAACAGGTCATGTACGACTTCTGGAACGGCGACTACGACGTGCTGGTCGCCACCACGATCATCGAGTCCGGTCTGGATCTGCCACAGGTGAACACGCTCATCGTCGAACGGGCCGACCGGCTCGGGTTGGCCCAGCTCTACCAATTGCGGGGAAGGGTCGGGCGGTCGAGCCAACGGGCTTATGCCTACCTGTTCCACCCCCCGGAGGAGCGGATCGGGGAGAGTGCGTTCCGGCGGCTCGAGGCCATCGGTGAGTTCTCCGACCTTGGATCCGGGTTCGAACTCGCGATGCGAGATCTGGAGATCCGCGGAGCAGGCAGCATCCTGTCCGAGACGCAGTCCGGACACATCGCGGCGGTCGGGTTCGACCTCTACACCGAACTGGTCGCCGAGGCGGTTCAGGAGTTGAAGGGAGAGCCGATCGAGCAGAAGGTCGAGCACGACATCCGGATCGACCTTCCGATCGAGGCGCGACTCCCCGACGAGTACGTGTCCGACGCCGACGGCCGTCTCGAGGGCTACCGCCGGCTGGCTGCCGCTACGACCGATGATGAGGTGGACGATGTGGTCGTGGAGTGGGAGGACCGCTATGGGCTCCTGCCCCCGGAAGCGGAAGAACTCATCACCGTGGCCAGGCTTCGCGTCGATGCCATCCGTGTCGGACTTGACGAGATCGTCCAGGTCCGCAACGAGGTTCGCATGTCGAAGGTCGACCTGCGGCCGTCACAGGAGGTCCGTCTGGACCGCATCGCCCGGGGTGCGGTCCTTCGGGGATCGACACTGTTCATCCCCGCCCCGAGGAAGGATGTGGCGAGGGCGCTGCTCGAGTTCCTCGGGACGATGTGGCCTGTCGAGTAGCTGAGTGGCCGAGTAGCGGGGTACCTGATCCGCACGTCCGGCGTAGAGTCCACTCATGTCTGACACTGACGAACACGGACGTAGGGAGCCGCCCATCGCCGGGGACGAGGCGGCCACCATCCTTGGGTTCCTGGACTACCAGCGGGCGACGCTCCGGTGGAAGTGCGCTGGGCTGGATGCTGCCGGGCTTGCGGCGACTGTCGCCGCTTCCTCTGTGACACTTGGTGGGCTGCTCAAGCACATGGCGTTCGTCGAGGACACCTGGTTGCCCTCGGAGCGGCTCGATGGGCAGGAGAAGGCGCCACCGTGGGACACTGTCGACTGGTCGGCTGATCCGGATCTGCGATTGGCGCTCGGCCGCTGAGGACTCGCCGGAAGAGCTGTTCGCGTTGTGGGAGAGCGCCGTGCGATCGGTCGCGTGTCCTCATCGACGCCCGGATCAGCCGCTCGCCAACGGTGGACTCGACACGTTGGCCAAGCGCACCCGGTCCAACGGCGAGGCGCCCAGCCTGAGGTGGATCCTTGCTGCACATGATCGAGGAGTACGCCCGTGCACAACGGCCACGCCGACCTCATCCGAGAGTCGATCGACGGAATCGTCGGCGAGTAGGCGACGCCCCGCGGCACCCGTCCTGGGCGTGGAACACCATCCACATCATCCCTCCCAGCCCGAGAGGGCGGGATGACACCGGGCGCAAGACCCGACAGGCGATAGCCTGACGGATAGGCGGGATGAGGGGGTTCTCGATGAAGGGGATTCCAGGCTTCACAACCGCGTCCTTGGTCCTCGCCGCATGTGGCTCTGATGGCAACTCTGCCACCGAGGCGGGCGAGTCGGAGTCAGCGTTCACCAATAGGCCACCAATGCCGCACCACCCCTCATCAGCAAGCAGGCGGCCATGCGTCGCCGCGAGTATCGGTCGATAATGGAGCGATGGTCGCTGACGCCCGCGTCGCCGAGTACGAATCCGTGGTTGCAGGCGTGACGGCGTGGGCCGAGTCTCAGCCGGACATTGTTGCCGTCGGTGTCGTCGGGTCGTGGGCAAGAGGCTATCCACGCGACGGCTCAGACGTGGACTTCGTTGTGCTCACACCACAAAAGGCCGCCTACACCGCCCAGGACGGTTGGATCGAGACCGCTCTTGGACAGGCGGTCCCGGTTGTTCGGCGTGCGGAGTGGGGCGCGCTCACCGAGCGGCGAGTTCAGCTTCCATCCGGCTTCGAGGTCGAGTTCGGATTCGTTGAGCCATCGTGGGCACGGACTGATCCGATCGATCCCGGTACGGCAATGGTGGTCGTCGACGGAGGTTTGCAGCCGGTGTATGACCCCGAGGCGGTACTCGTGCGGCTCGCTGCGGCCGTGAACTAGGCACCCCTCAACATCGGCTGCGGTTTCAGATGGACTTTGCACCGACTCGGCAAGGCGACGCCCCAGGTGGTCAGGCAATATCGACCGGTCTCCGACTTCTCTCGGCTTTCGGGTGCCGGGACCCGTTCTGTGTCATGCCCGTTTGGTGCGTTGTCTGCATGTTGTGGTCCACATGGTCGCTGGATGAGATGGATGCCGATTTTCGTGCGCATGAGGCGCAGATCGCTGTGGTGCGGAATCGGCAGGCGGTGATCGCCAACGAGTTGGACAAGATGAATGTGGCAGCGGGTGCGGGGTGCCGGTCGACGGCGGAGTATGTGTCGGGACGGTTTGACGTATCGCGTCGGACGGCGGCTCATGGGTGTTTGCTGCGCGGCAGCTGGTGAGGAATCGGTGGACTCAGGGGTTGTTGGACGATGGACAGGTGACGTTCGATCGGGCGCTGGCGATGCTGTGTCTGGTTGATGCGGGTGCGGATCATTCGACCGTTGAGACGTGTTCGGGTCTGGATCTTGTGGGGGTTGACCGGCTGGCCGCCGCCCGCAGGCGGATGTCACGTTGTGACGAGCGGCAGGTGTTGATGGATCGGTGTGTGTCGATTCAGCCGACGCTCGATGAGTTGTCGTGGCGCCGGTCGGGTCAACTCCCGGCCGTTGACGGTCGGGTCGTGGAGCGGGCGTTGTGTTCGCGTGCCGACGAATTGCAGCTGTTGCCGGGCGGTGAGTCTTGTTCGCGGGGCCCGCGTTAGGCCGATGGGTTGGTGGCGATGGCGATGGACTCCCTCGCCCGCACGAGCGACGGTGAGGCGGCGTTTGGTTCGTCGGTGTCGGTGCTGGTGGATCTCGATGCGGCGAACGGGTCCGGTGGGGAGGTCGGGGCGTGTGTGGAGTATGGGCCGCGGGTTGGTCCTTCCGTGCTCGACGAGTTGTTGTGTACCGGGTCGGTGCAGATCGTTGGCCTGTCGGGTGGCCATCCGGTGGTGACATCGGCGGTGTCTCGTGCGATCCCCACAGCGGTGCGTCGGTTTGTGGCGCATCGCCATGGCGGATGTGTCGTGGCCGGGTGCGCGTCGCGGTATCGGCTTCAGCCGCATCACATGCGGCGGTATGCCGATGGTGGGGGTCATGATCCGGAGGGCTTGGCGACGTTGTGCTGGTTCCATCATCACGTCGCGATTCATCAGACTGGATTCCGTATCGACCCGGACTCTCCGCCGCTGCGCCGGCGCCTGATCGGATCCGCCACCGACACCGACCTACCCGCGCAGGATGCGAAACCCGGGACGCCAGAATCGTCACGTGCTGATAGAGGGCAGGAGTGAATTGCATGAGTACTCCCTCGACGCGCCCGCCCGTTTCTGTCGCGTGCTCTGAATCCGATCCCGGGTGCGCGCCGCGACCACTCGTCTAACCTCGCCGGATGGCGCTGTACGGAAGTATTGAGGGAGGCGGGACGAAGTTCGTTTGTGCCGTTGGCAGCACACCCGACAATCTCCGGGCAGAGGTCCGATTCCCGACAACCACCCCCGACGAGACAATCGGCCACGCCATCGACTTCTTCACCGGCCGCGGACCGCTCGACGCGATCGGGATCGCGATGTTTGGGCCGCTGGTGCTCGACAAGGAGTCGCCGGACTACGGCCGGGTCGGGCCCACACCGAAGCCGGATTGGATGGGTGTCGACATTGTCGGTCCTCTTCGGTCTGCCTTCAACATTCCCATCGGATTCGATACCGACGTGAACGGAGCGGCGCTCGGCGAAGGCCGGTGGGGAGCGGGGGCCGGTCTCGACCACATCGTCTACATCACCGTTGGGACCGGAATCGGCGGGGGAGTGGTGAACAAGGGAGAGCCGCTGCACGGCCTCGTCCACCCCGAGATCGGGCACCTTCGCGTGCCGCGGCATCCGGACGACACATACGCGGGCCGGTGCCCGTTCCACGGAGACTGTCTCGAGGGTCTCGCGTCCGGACCGGCGATCGCCGATCGGTGGGGTGCTCCTGCGCAGGACTTGGGACCGGAGACCGCCCGCGCGGTGGAGATGGCGGCGTACCCGCTCGGTTATGCGCTGGCGGACCTCGTCCTCACCCTCTCGCCCGAACGGATCATCCTCGGCGGCGGGGTCTCGCAACTCCCCGGTCTGCTCGAGGCGACGAGACGGACGATGCTCGATGCTCTCGGCGGATACGTCGACTCTCCCGCGCTCGACCGCGGCGCCTGTGGCTACGTTGTCGCCCCGAAGCTCGGCAGCGCGTCAGGAATCGCCGGCGGACTCGTTCTCGCCGAGCGCGCTGCCTACCTCCTGCAATGATGGTTCCGCGGTCGCCGTAGACTGCCGGTACCCGAGGCGGTGATACACATGCGCGTTTCCAAGAAGATCCTGCTCCTCGCCACTGCGGCCGCTGTGCTTGCCGTGGCGTGCTCCGACACGACGGTTGTTGCGACGGTCGATGAGTCCACCATCGACCAGGCCGAGGTGACCGCTCTCAGATACAGTTACGCGGAGGGCAGCGGCTACAACGCCGAGGCGTTCCGGGTCGATCTCACCAACATGATCTATGTCGAGGCGCAGAAGAACGCCGCAGAGGAAGACTTCGGCCTCACCAATCTCGACGATCCCAACGTGATCAATGAGAAGCTCCAGAACCCGAACCCGGAGGAAGCGCAGATCTTCGCCAGCGTTGCTGCCGATCCCGACCGCACCGAGGCCACGGCTGCCGCCGTCGCAGAACAACTGGTGATCCGTGAAGCGGTGGCCGCAGAACTCGCCTCCGATGTTGCATTTCTCACCGACATCTACGAGAACCGGCCCGAGATGGTCGTCGAGGTCTGCGCTCGGCACATCCTCGTCGCCTCACCAGAGGAAGCCGAAGCGGTGAAGGCCCGCCTCGACGCCGGCGAGGAATTCGCCACGGTCGTCACCGAGGTCTCGCTCGACACGGGAAGCATTGGCGGGCAACTCCCGTGTCCAACCCCGGCGGCGAACTACGTGCAAGAGTTCTCACACGCGTCGGCGATTCTCCCGATCGGTGAGATCTCCGAGCCCGTTCCTTCGGAGTTCGGCTGGCACATCATCATCGTCGATGAGCGGACCGGCCCCGACTCGGTTGAGGCGCTGATCGCCGATCCGATGGAGTATCTGGGAATTTCTGCGGTGAGCGACCTCTGGATCCCCTGGGTCAACGAGGCGATCCGCACGGCCGACGTCGTCGTGGCGTCCCAGGTCGGGACCTGGGCCGGCGAGTCGTTCGGCATCCTGCCGCCTCCGTCTGGATGACGGGTCACCTCACGGTCCTTGGGCTCGGTCCTTCCGGGCTCGACCGCCTCCGGTCGGGTGATCTCGACGTTCTCCTCGATCCGGCGGTGTCGGTGATCGTCCGCACGGAAGTACACCCGGCGGTCTCGCAACTCGCGCAACGTCGTCCCATCGTCGCCTGCGACGATCTCTATGAGACTGGCGAGGGTTTTGACGAGGTGTACGACGCCATTGTCGAACGCGTGCTCGCCGCGGCCAGGAGCGGACCCGTCGTGTACGGCGTCCCGGGCAGCGCCGTTGTCGGCGAACGGGCGGTTACCCGGCTGGTGGCTGCTGCCGAAGCCGAAGGCATTCCCTGGGTCATGATCCCTGGTGAGTCGTTCATCGACACGGCGTGTGCGGCCGTCGGCGTCGATCCGATCGCTGACGGACTGCAGGTCCTCGACGCCCGCAACCTTCCTGATCCGTTGCCCCTGCACCTTCCGTCGTTCATCACGCAGATCGACTCACCGTTTGTCGCCGGGGAGGTTGCCCTGGCACTCGGTCGGACGCTGCCGGACTCGGCCCGGGTCGTCATGCTCGATCGTATCGGTGACGAGGACGGGACGAGCATCGAATCAACCGTCGCCGAGCTGCCGCGAGCCGCCACCGGCCCGCGAACGACGCTGTTCGTGCCCGCAGCCGACGTCGGCTGGCTTGGCTTGATTGCCACGAACCGGGTGTTGCGGGCCGAGTGCCCGTGGGACGGCAAGCAGACCCACCACACGCTCGTGAGTCACCTCCTGGAGGAGACGTACGAGACGGTCGATGCCATCGGAGCGCTCTCGGTCGATGCGCCGAACGGCGACGTCGACCTTGGAGCCTATGCGGTCCTCGAAGAGGAACTCGGCGACCTTCTCCTGCAGATCGTGTTCCACGCCACCCTGGCGGCTGAAGCCGGGGCATTCGACGTCGACGAGGTGGCGGAGCGTGTGCGGCGCAAGATCGTTCACCGCCATCCGCACGTGTTCGGTGACGTCGTGGCTACCGAGGTCGGAGAGGTGCTGGCCAACTGGGAGGAACTGAAGAACGCGGAGAAGAATCGAGAATCGCTGATGGACGACATTCCCACCGCCTTGCCCGGTATCGCGCGAGCCGACAAGATCCAGCGTCGGGTCGCGGCGGTCGGATTCGATTGGCCGAATGACGAGCCCGTCTTCGCGAAGGTGGCAGAAGAACTGGAGGAGCTTCGAGCGGTGAGGACGGACCGGGAGCGCGCTACTGCGGAACTGGGTGACCTGCTGTTCGCCGCCGTCAATCTCGCGCGCCATCTCGACGTCGACCCGGAGATCGCCCTCGCTCGGGCAAACGACACGTTCATCGAGCGGTTTCGCGTCGTCGAGCAGCTCGCCGAAGGGGAAAACCTCCGCCTGCGTGACTGCGATCTCTCCGAACTCGATCGTCTGTGGGAGATTTCGAAGACCGTAGTATCCACGAACCAAACCGGATCGTCGTTTACGCTCACCCCCGAAAGGAACAACAGATGACCCTCATCGAGACCATCACCGGACGCGAAGTCCTCGACTCTCGCGGAAACCCCACGGTGGAAGCTGAAGTCACCCTCTCAGGAGGCGCATCCGGCTGGGCCATCGTCCCGTCCGGCGCATCAACCGGCGCAGCCGAAGCCGTCGAGCTTCGGGACGGCGGAGAACGCTACGGTGGCAAGGGCGTGCTGACGGCTGTCGCCAACGTGAACGACAAGATTGCACCCGCTCTCTACGGTGTTGACGCGACTCGCCAGGAGTACATCGACCGGGTCATGATCGACCTCGATGGCACGCCCAACAAGGCCAACCTCGGCGCCAACGCAATCCTCGCAGTGTCGCTCGCCGTCTCTCGTGCGGCCGCCGAGGCGGTTGATCTGCCGCTGTACCGCTATCTCGGCGGGACCGCCGGCCGCGTGCTTCCGACGCCGTGCTTCAACGTGCTCAATGGTGGCGCCCACGCCGCCAACTCGGTCGACGTCCAGGAGTTCATGCTCGTTCCCGGCGGCCTTCCGTCATACCGCGAGGCGCTGCGGGCCGGTGTCGAGACCTATCACGCCCTCAAGCGGGTGCTGTCCAACCGCGGTCTTCCGACCAACGTCGGCGACGAGGGCGGGTTCGCCCCTGACCTCCCGAACGACAACGCCGTGCTCGACATCATCATCGAGGCGATCGAGCTTGCCGGCTACCGGCCGGGCGAGGAGATCGCCATTGCCCTCGACGTGGCGGCCAGCGAACTCTACGAAGGCGACCGCTACACGCTGTCCGGAGCGGAACTCACCTCCGAGGAGCTCATCGATCACCTCGTCAGACTCGTCGACCGTTACCCGATCGTATCGATCGAGGATGGTCTCGATGAGAGCGACTGGGCCGGATGGAAGCTCTTGACCGAACGCCTCGGCCATCGGACGCAGCTCGTCGGCGACGATCTTCTGGTTACCAATGAGGAATTCCTCATCAAGGCAATCGACATGAAGGTTGCCAATGCCGTTCTCGTCAAGGTCAACCAGATCGGCTCCCTCTCCGAGACGCTTCACACGATGAACCTGGCAGCGGTGAACCGGTACGGACGCATGGTGAGCCATCGCTCCGGCGACACCGAGGATGCGTATATCGCCCACCTCGCGGTCGCGACCAATGCCGGGCAGATCAAGACCGGCGCTCCTGCTCGTGGTGAGCGTACGGCGAAGTACAACGAGCTCCTTCGCATCGAAGCAGACCTCGGCGATGACGCCCGCTACGCAGGATGGGCGCCCTTCAAGGTGGGTTGATGACCAAGACGCTCGAGCGCCGCGAACACAAGGCACCGCCCAGGAAACAGCGTTGGGGCTGGGTCCTTGCGGTGGTGCTGCTCGGGGCGCTCGCCCTCACGGTGTCGGGGATTCTGCCGTTCCGGCAGCTCATCTCCCAGCAGCGTCAGATCGAGCGCTCCCAGGAGCAGTTGGAAGCCTTGACGAGCGAGAATCGGGGGCTGGCCGAGGACATCGAGATGCTCGGGACCGACGCGGAGATCGAACGGATCGCGCGCGACCAGTTCGGTCTCGTGCGGCCCGGCGAGGTGGCCTACGTCGTCGTGACGCCGGATCCGCCGGTGGTGGCCGAATCGCCACCCGATCCGGTGGTGCGATCCGATGAGCGCCCGTGGTGGCGACGGGTGTGGGACTTCGCCACCGGGAGCGACGTCAATTCGGATGGATGACCGTGGCGCCGTCGCGGCACAGATCGGGCGGCCGCCTCGTTCGGTAGTCGATGTTGCCGCGCGGTGTCACCTTGGCCTGCCGGTCGTGATCACCGTACCGCCCCTGCTCGACGACGGCACACCGTTCCCTACCCTCTACTGGCTGACATGTCCGCTCGCGACCAGGCGGATCGGGCGTATCGAGTCCGGAGGCGGGGTGCGGACTACCGAGCTCATGCTGTCGGAGAATCCGGAATTGTTCGCGGCCTACGAGGCAGCGATGGCGCGGTACCGTGGGCAGCGTGATGCGCTGATCCCGGCGGGATACGAAGGACACCGGCCAACGGGCGGTGTCGGTGGAACGCGCACCGGCGTCAAGTGCCTCCATGCCCAGTACGCCGACACGGCCGCCGGCAACGACAATCCCATCGGGGCATGGACAGCCGAGCGGATCGAGCCGCTCGACTGTTCCGTCGAGTGCGTCGCGCTCATCGATGAATCCTGGCAGCCCAACCCCGGGTGGGTTGGGCCTCGGTAGTCGCCGGAGCGCTTTCGCCTCCCGTCGGTGTGAAGTCGGTCGACAGGTCGACGTTGACGGTCGCTGCCAATCAGGGCACGCGCCAGCCGACACCTTCACCACCCAGGCTCCCAGAACCCGCTCCGGCCGCCCGGCCGGATGCTCTCGCCTGCCGCACTGTGTGGGATTGGCGAAGGCTGGTGACTGACGACTGGCCTCAGTCCTCCTGCATGGCGGCGACGACTTGGTCGGCCATGTTGGAGGGCATCTCCTGATAGTGATCGTGCTCGGTCGTGAACCGACCCCATCCCTGGGTGAGCGAGCGCAGGTCGATGGCGTAGTTCATGATCTCGGAGGTCGGGACGAGGGCGGTGATGAGCTGCATCCCGCCGGGTGCGGCCTCGGTGCCCTGGAGTTGCCCTCTGCGAGAAGACAGGTCGCCCATGACGTCACCCTGGTAGTCCGCAGGGACGGTGACGCGTACCCGGGAGATCGGCTCGAGGAGTACCGGACCTGCCTTCTCCATCGCTGCCTTGAAGCCGAGACGGCCGGCCATCTTGAAGCTCATCTCCGACGAGTCGACCGAGTGGTACTTGCCGTCGTAGACCGCGACCTGGACGTCGACGACGGGGAAGCCGCGAACACCTGCCTCCGCCATGGTCTCGGAGATGCCCTTCTCGACGGCCGGGATGAACTGCCGGGGGATCGATCCGCCCTTGATCTCGTCGACGAACTCGAACCCCTCGCCGCGGGGGAGCGGCGAGACGCGGAGGAAGCAGACGCCGTACTGACCGTGGCCACCGGTCTGCTTCTTGTACTTCCCCTCGGCGTCTGCGGTACGCGAGATCGTCTCGCGATAGGGCACCTTGGGCTTCTCGGTCTCGACGGCCACACCGAACTTTCGCTCGAGGCGTTCGAGCGTGATCGTCAGGTGCGTCTCGCCCATGCCCCAGAGCAGCGTCTGCTTGGTCTCGCTGTTCCGCGTGAGGCGCAGGGCCGGATCCTCGGCGAGGATGCGCCGCAGGGCGTTGGCGAGTTTGTCTTCGTCGGCCTGCGTCCTCGCCGTGACGGCTGTCGCGAGGACGGGCTCCGGCCGGATGACGGGCGGCAGGGTGACCGGCTTGTTTCGTGGGGCCAGCGTGTCGCCGGTCGACGTTTCGCTGAGCTTCGCTACGGCAACGATGTCTCCGGCGGGGGCGGATTCAACAAGTTCCGTCTCCTTGCCGATCATCGTGGCGATCTTCGTGAGCTTCTCGTCGGAACCGGATCGGCTGTTCGACAGCGTGATATCCGGGACGAGCTGGCCCGACCGGATCCGCATCAAGGAGATCTGTCCGACATACGGATCGGCGATGGTCTTGAAGACGAAGGCAAGCGGGTCGCCGGCAGGGTCGGAGAAGACTTCGACGGTCTGGTCGCCCGCCGTGACGGTCATGGGCGGGCGGTCGGATGGGGCCGGGCCGAGTTCGGTGATGAAATCGGCGAGGCGGTCGACCGCGATCGGTCCGGTGGCCGAACCACATACGACGGGGAACACCGTCGCCTCGGCGATGCCGCGTGCCATGGTGTGTTCGAGTTCGGCGACCGACGGCATGTCGCCGTCGAGATACCGTTCGAGCATCTCGTCGTCAGCGACGACGATGCCCTCGACGAGGTTGTCGTGAACTTCGTGCTCGCGGCCGGACATCGACTCGGGGATCTCGACCTCTTCGGCATGGCCGGAGTCGTAGATGTAGGCCTTGTCCCGGAACAAATCGGCGACGCCGTGGAACTCGGCTTGGTCGCCGATCGGTAGTTCGATCGGCGCGATACCGGCTCCGAAGCGATCCCGGAGCTGGTCGAGTGTCCGGTCGAACGAGGCCCGCTCCTTGTCGAGCTTGTTGATGAAGATCATGCGCGGCACGCCGAGGTCCTCGGCAATGCCCCAGGCGTACTCCGTCTGCACCTCGACACCTTCAACCGCAGAGACGACGAAGATGGCGAGGTCGGCGACCCGTAGGGCCGAGTGCACGTCTCCGACGAAGTCGGCATACCCGGGCGCGTCGATCAGATTGATCTTGAAGCCCTTCCACACGAACGGAGCGAGCGCGAGGGAGAGCGACATGCCTCGGGCGTGCTCTTCCGGATCGAAGTCGGTAACGGTGGTGCCATCTTCGACGGAGCCGAGACGTGGGATCGTCCCCGCTCGGAAGAGGAGTGCCTCGGCGAGAGTGGTCTTGCCGGCACCGGAGTGTCCAACGAGCGCCACGTTGCGGATCTTTTCCGGCGGGAACACCTTCACTGCGTGAGCCTCCATGTTGTCGTATGGCGGTCAGATGCTACCCAAACTCCAGCGCCATGCATCTGGGGCGGCGACAACGTTCGGCTACGATCGCGCCCGGCCCGAGTGGCGAAACTGGTAGACGCGGCGGTCTTAAACACCGCTGTCCCTTCGGGGGCGTGGGGGTTCGAGTCCCTCCTCGGGCACCGGTCAGTTCGCCCTCGCCTTGAGACCGAACACCTCTGCCTTCCCGCGTGCGAACTCCTCGTCGCCGATTGAACCGGCGTCGTGCCGCTCCACGAGTTCACCGAGGCGTCGTAGAGCAGTCCGGGTGGCGGCCGCATCGTGGGCTCCGAACTGGGTCGGGGACCGTGCAGGTCGGAACGCCATATAGAGGAGCAGGCCGACATACCCGGCCAGGATCACGACCGCCAACCAGATCCCCTTCCAGAGAACCGAGAGGTCCGGGCGCTGCAAAACGATGTGAAAGAGCGCCACGATCCAGACGACAAGCAGCGGAGCGACGACCAGAACGACCAGCGCAAGATTGGCTTTGGCACTCATGCCGGCGGGTAGCCGAGAAGCTTGTCCTTCTCCCGCTGAAACTCATCATCGGTCAGCACGCCCCGATCGCGGAGGTCGGCGAGACGGTCCAACTGATCGGCAGCATCGGCTGCACCGACCGGAACACTCGGCGCCGCCACAACCGGCACGGCGCGAGGCTGCGGATTCGGAGCGGGCGGTGCCGTCCCCGGGACCGTGCCGTCGGTGTCGCGCATGATGAAGTAGACGACCATCGCGATCAGGGGGAGGAGAACGATGGCAATCGCCCAGAGAGCCTTTGCCGCACCTGAGAGGTCCTGACGCTGGAAGAGGTCGGCGAGCGTGAAGACCCACAGCATGATCAACGGGACGAAGACCAGCAATATGACGAACAGTTCCCAGAAGGTCATGTCTCCTCCATCTCGATTGGAATCCATCGTAGACCTCAGTGTTCAACCTGCGCCGATTCCTGCCGATAGGTAGACCAACAGATCGGAGAACATGGGAATCTTCGGACTCCGTGCGCTGCTGCGCAGGGGATCGAAAACGGATGCCGAGGAACCAACTCGGTTGCCGGAGCGGCCTATCGGTCGCTATGTGCTCGCGCTCCTCCTGATCGCCGTCCTCGCCGTACTTTCCACGTTCACCACCTCCCGTGCACTGAGTGCCCAGGAGCAGGACGCGACCGTCCTCGAGTTCGGGCTCCGACAGGGGTATCTCGCTGCCCGCGTCGCCGATCTTTCCGGCCAGGTCGTCGATGGCGTCTCAGAACCCCTCCGCACCGAAATGACAGCGGCCGTCGATGAACTCGTCCTGATTCAGGAGGCATTCGTCAATGGGGACGAGGAGCTCGGCATCCCGGAGATGCAGGGCACCGAGGTTGCCGGACTCCTCGACGAGGCCGCGGTCGAACTCGAGAAGCTGCTCACGGCAACTGAGCAGGCACAGATCGCGATCGACGAACGCGGGCGGGCTCCCGCCGTCATTGTGGAGTCCGTTCGGGAATCGGCGGATGCGTACAGCCTGCTCATGCAGCGCGTAGTTTCGTCGTACCTCCGACTCTCGAGCGAACAGGTGGTGGCACTCGAACAGACCGAGTACTTCCTGCTCGCAGCAACGCTGGTGCTGCTCGTCCTCGAAGGTCTCTTCTTGTTCCGACCGGCCGTGCGAAACCTGAAGCAGTCGTGGACGGAGAACACCGAGGCTCACCGATTCGAGAGGGAACTCGACCAACAGCGACTCAGCTACCTGGCGCGATACGACGCCCTGACCGGACTCATCAACCGAACCCTCTTCTCGGACCGCCTCGAAGGCGCCGTGTCCCGTGCCAGGCGCGACGGATCGGTGGTTGCCCTCATGTTCCTCGATCTCGACGGATTCAAGGATGTGAACGACCGGCTCGGTCACGCCGTAGGAGACGCATTGTTGCGCCAGGTTGCCGAGCGGCTTGTCTCGTGCGTGCGCGAGTCCGACACCGTCGCCCGCCTCGGCGGAGACGAATTCACGGTGATCCTCGAAGGGGGACAACGCGTTGAGGACGCCGGACGCGTTGCGACGAAGATTCTCAGAACCGTCGCCGATCCCTACCGAGTGGGCGGCGAAGACATTGTGATCACGACATCGATGGGAATCGCGGCGTTCCCACTCGACGGCGACACCGCTGAGGAGCTCCTGAAGGGCGCCGACATCGCGATGTACAGCGCGAAGAATGCGGGCCGCAACACCTACGAGTTCTACACCAGCGAGCTACGGGCGCGGACCAGCCAACGGCACCTGCTACTCGAGGGCCTTCGCAAGGCGATCGATACCGACGAGGGCCTGTTCCTCGAGTACCAGCCCAAGGTGGACACCGCCGACCA
The DNA here is from genome assembly GCA_963700375.1 of uncultured Actinomycetota bacterium. Classification (GTDB taxonomy): domain Bacteria; phylum Actinomycetota; class Acidimicrobiia; order Spongiisociales; family UBA5794; genus JAHEEL01. The sequence goes on along the minus strand of CAVOXF010000006.1, from coordinate 335,398 downwards.
CACCGTCCTCGGCGTCGAAGCACTGATCCGCTGGAACCATCCCGAATTCGGGCGAATCGAACCGATCGAGTTCATCGGTCTCGCTGAGGAGACCGACCTGATCGTCCCCCTCGGCCAGTGGGTGCTCGATGAAGCGTGCCTGCAGATGCGGGCCTGGCTCGACGGCGGACTTCCCCCAATGAGGATGTCGGTGAACCTCTCATCCCGGCAGTTCCGGGCGGGCAATCTCGTCGAGACCGTCGTGGCTTCCCTTGCGGCTGCACGTCTCAATCCGCGATTCCTCGACGTCGAACTCACGGAGGGAACCCTGCTCAGCGACCTCGAAGAGACGAGGCGTGCGCTCGAGCGACTGCGCGAGATCGGGGTGACCGTGAGCGTCGACGACTTCGGCACCGGCTACTCGTCGCTGGGCTACCTGACCAAACTCCCGATCGACACGCTGAAGATCGATCGCTCGTTCATCGCGGACGGTCTCACGAACCGGGACGGCATCGCCGTCTCCTCGGCCATCATCGGCCTTGCCCGCAACCTCCGCCTCGATGTGATCGCCGAGGGCGTCGACGACGAAGAACAGCTCCGATTCCTCGCCGAACTGGGGTGTACGAGGGTCCAGGGCTTCCTGGTCTCGCGGCCGATCGCCGGCTCGGAGATCCCCAAGTTCATTGCGCGATTCGTCGATGTTCCCGAGGCCGCCTCCCGTCTGACCTGAGACCAAGGGAACTGTGCCCGATACGTCCCTAGCGTTGTCGCATGATCCTTGTCCGTGACCTCGCGATCGATGCCGGCGCCCGACGCCTCCTCTCCGACGTGTCGTTCTCGGTCCAGGCCGGTGACAAGATCGGTTTCGTCGGCCCCAACGGCGCAGGCAAGACCACCTTGCTCCGGACGCTGGCCGCGTTGACTGAACCGGCGGAGGGTTCGATCGTGCGGAGCGGGACCGTCGGGTATCTCTCTCAGGAAGCAGCCCTCGCCGATCTCGACGACGCGGGCGTGACCGCCCTCGAGCGAGTGCTGATGGCCCGCGACATCGGCGCGATCGAGCGCAAAATGGAGATCACGCGCCTCGAGATGGAAGACGTGCATGGCTTGGAGAGAGACCGCCTGATCCGTCGGTTCAGCCGTCTCGACGACGAGTTCACAGCCAAGGGCGGATATATCGCGAAGGCCGAGGCCAAACGTTTCGCTTCAGCCGTCGGCATTGGTGCAGCCGAGCTCGGACAATCCGTGGCGACCATGTCGGGAGGGCAGCGGCGGCGCGTCGAACTCGCCCGCATCTTGTTCGCGGAAACGACCACGCTCCTACTCGATGAACCGACGAACCACCTCGACCTCGACGCGAAAGCGTGGCTGATCGCGTTCCTCGCGGACTACCAAGGCGGGCTGCTGATCGTCTCGCACGATCTTCCGCTCCTCGATGAGTCGATCACCTCGGTGCTCGCCGTGGAGGGCGGGCGGATCGAACCGTTCCGGGGCAACTACAGCTACTACCTCGAAGAGCGGGAGCGGCGGAAGAAGCAGCGTCTTCGCGAACGGCGCCACCAAGAGGAGAAGATCGCCCGCCTGGAAGAGGGAATCAGACGCTTCAAGGGATCGTCGGAGAAGATGGCTCGCCGAGCGAGGACGTGGGAGACCAGAGTCGAGCGTCTGCAGGGCGACCTCGTCGCGGTCGAGCGGGAACGGCGGGGTGTTGCGCTTCGGTTCCCCCAGCCGGTCGCCTCCGGCCGCATACCCCTCCGAGCGAATGGGTTGGCAAAAGCGTTCGGCCACAACGTCGTGTTCGTCGATGTCGACGTGGAAGTCGACCGGGGCGAGCGGCTGATCATCATGGGGCTCAACGGTGCGGGAAAGACGACGCTGCTGAAGATCCTCGCCGGCGAGGAAGACGCGGACCTCGGGATCGTTGAGGCCGGATACCGTGCCGAACTGGGGTACTACGCCCAGGAGCATGAGGACATCACGCCCGGTATGACCGTCTTCGATCTGATACGGGCGACGAGCCGCCTGCCTGACCGCGACCTCAGAACCGCGCTCGGGCACTTCCTCCTTGCCGACAAGGTGGACCAGGACGCCGGCACGCTGTCGGGTGGCGAGAAGACGAAGCTGGCTCTTGCCCGACTCGTGGTGGCCGGGCACAACGTTCTGCTCCTCGACGAACCGACGAACAACCTGGACCCACAGGCGAAGCAGGCGTTGCTCGACGCGCTGCAGCAGTATGAGGGCACGCTCGTGCTCGTGAGTCACGACACCGACTTCGTCGCAGCTCTGGAACCCGACCGGGTCATCCTGATGCCGGACGGGGAACATTCGTTCTTCGACGAATCGCTGCTCGATCTCGTCGCCCTCGCCTGATCAGCCGCCGACCGGTGTCCAACCTTGTGGTCCGGGTTCCGAGCGGTCTGTGATCGCAAGCTTCGTCGTGGTTTCGTCGACGGTGACGACCTGATCCTCGGGCCAGAGGCCGGCGGCGACTGCGGTGGTGAAACGAACCTGGTCGGTTGAGCCCCACGCCACATAGTCGACCATCGCGTCCGGATTCCCGAAGTCGCCCGATCGGTACAACCCGACCTCTCCAGACGATGCTCGAAGCGGGGGGAGCAGTCCGGCCGCGGCGACCACGAACTCGGGATCGGCCGCCTCATCCACACTGACCACAACCGACGTTCCGGGCGCAAGAATCATCGACGGGAGTTCGAGGTAGTAGGGGTGGACGGCCAGCCAGTGGTCGGTGAGGTCGCCCGCGTCGGGGCCGAGATTCCCGACCTCGATCGAGCCGGTCTCGCCGAAGGCGACGTCGCCGATGACGAACCGGGCATCTCCGGTGACGACGGTCGTCGACGTCGTGGTCTCTTCGCCCGATTCGGCGGGTGAAGGCGCGGATGTCGCGGTCGATGAGAGCGGCGTCGACTCGAGAATCGGGCCGTTGTCGGTGTCGGAATCCGCCGTCCCGCTCGAACAGGCGGCGAGCAGGAGTGCGATGGCGATCGCGGTGCGTCTCACCCGGACAGCCTATCGCCCCTCTGGCAAATGGACCGCCCTCTGGTCGGGTGTGAACAGTGTCCGGCTCAGGCCGAGCGCCACCGCGCTCGTGGCGACCGCAACGGATCCGAGTACCAGATACATCACGACAACCTGTACCCGGACAGCCTCGATGGGATCGACACCCGCCAGGATGAGTCCCGTCATTGCGCCCGGGAGGAACACGATGCCGACGGCCTTCGTCGTCTCGATCTGCGGGACCAGCGCCGTCTTGAGCGCCGACCTCAGATAGGGCCGGAATGCATCGCTCGCGGAGAATCCAAGGGCGAGTCGAACCTCGATGAGCGAACGCTTCTCCTTGAATTCCGCGACGACTCGGGTTGCGACGAGCACCGTGGCGGTCATCGAGTTGCCGATCATCATGCCGGCGAGGGGGACGAGCGTTCGCGGTTCGAGCGGGATGATCCCCAGGCCGAACAGCAACCCGAGGATGACGAGCGAGGTCACTCCGAACGAAAAGAGTGAGAGCATGCGGACGCGAGGCACTTCCGGAGCGCGCCGCGCAACGACGTCCGCTGCGAATGGGAGCATCAGGACGACCCAGGCGACCGACCACCACAGCGACCTCCCCGGCTGGAGGAGGAATGCCAGGACAACGCCGACGATCAGCAGCTGTACGAGCGCCCGGAGCGATGCCCACAGGATCTGTCGTTCCAGACCGAGCCGCTGCCCCATCGAGAGCGCGACCGCGACGAGGACGAGGGAAGAGGCGAGCGCCAGGCCGAGGACCGAGATGTTCGTGGTCATCGCCCCGAGTATCGACGATATCGTGGGCCTGCGAGAATCCAGATTGCTTCTCCGACCGAAAGGCCGTCCGTGACCGACCGAATCGAAGCGCCGATCGCGATCGTTGATCCGCCGCCCGGCTACCCCACGGCGTGGGTAGAGGACGCCGTGATGAGCGATGGGGAGACCATCCGCATCCGCCCGATCGCTCCCGGCGATCGCGACGCCCTCCAGCAGATGGTCCGCGGCCTGTCGCGACAGAGCACCTACAACCGCTTCTTCCGGGTCAAACGCGATCTGGAACCGGAGGAACTCGACCGATTCACCCGACTCGACTACCACGATCACATGGCGTTCGTGGCGGTTCGCGACGGCCGTTTGATTGCGGTAGGCCGCTACAACATCGTGCCCGACGACTCCGCGACTGCCGAGGCAGCGTTCGCCGTCTGCGACGAGCACCAGCAGAAGGGCCTCGGGACCCTCCTTCTGTATCGGCTCACCGAATACGCACGGACGTGCGGGATCAGTCAATTCCGCTCGTATCTGCTTGCCGACAACCACGTGATGATGCGGGTCTTCCGCGCCTCGGGGTACGGCGTCGAACGGCACGACGAGGAGGGGATGTTCACCATCACCTTCCCGACGGAGGAGACCGACGAGACGAACGCGGTTCGAGACGAGTGGGAAAAGCGGGCAGCGGCCAAGTCGATGATGCCGCTCATGGCGCCCCAGTCGGTGGCCGTGATCGGCGCGAGCCGCGACCCGGAGACGATCGGAGGGCGCCTCTTCAGCAACCTCGTCGCAGGGAACTTCAGCGGCCCGGTCTATCCAGTCAATCCGAAGTCCCCGGTCGTGCGCTCGGTTGCGGCGTATCCCTCGATCCTCGACGTTCCGGGCAACGTGGATCTCGCCTTCATCGTTGTGCCGGCCCGGTTCGTCCTTGCGACGGTCGAGCAGTGCATCGAGAAGGGCGTCAAGGCCCTCGTCGTCATATCGGCCGGGTTTTCGGAGATCGGTGGTGCAGGCGCCGAACTCGAAGCCGAACTGCTCGCCATGGTGCGATCGGCAGGGATTCGGATGGTCGGGCCGAACTGTATGGGCCTGCTCAACACCGATCCCGCGGTCAGTCTCGACGGCCAATTCGGACCGCTCATGCCGGCACGGGGCAACGTGGCGTTCTCCTCGCAGTCGGGAGCGCTTGCACTGGCGATCCTCGACTCGGTGTCACGGCACAACATCGGGATTTCCACGTTCGTTTCGGTCGGCAATCTCGCGGATGTCTCCGGCGACGATCTGCTGCTGTATTGGGAGGACGATCCCGCGACCGATGTGATCCTGCTCTACATGGAGTCGTTCGGGAATCCGCGGCGCTTCGCCCGGCTCGCTCGGCGGATCGCACGGAAGAAGCCGATCATCGCCGTGAAGTCGGGCAGGACGGAATCGGGGGCGCGGGCCGCGAGCAGCCACACCGGTTCGCTGGCGAGCCTCGACGTCGCCGTCGACGCGCTCTTCCACCAGACCGGGGTGATCCGCGTCGACACGCTCGAGGAACTGTTCGACGTGACGAACCTGCTGTCCAACGAGCCGATACCGAAAGGCCGGCGCGTTGGAGTCGTCACCAACGCGGGCGGTCCTGCGATTCTGGCTGTCGACGCTCTTGTATCCCGCGGTCTCGAAGTGCCGGTGCTCTCCGCCGAGTTGCAGGCCGAACTGAGGTCGAAGCTGTCACCGGAGGCCGCCATCCGGAATCCGGTCGACATGATTGCTGCGGCAGGAGCGAAGCAGTACGGCGAAGTCCTCGAGGCAATGCTCGATGCCGACGAACTCGATGCGGTGATCGCCATCCACATTCCGGCATCCGCGATCGACGTGGTCGAGATCCAGAACACCATTCGCGCGGTCGGTGAGGCGCACGAAGGCGACAAGACGTTCCTTGCCGTGTTCATGCAATCGGGCAAGATCTCGGATGACGCACCAAAGGTCAAGTCGACGGTGCCGGAGTTCGCCTTCCCCGAGCGGGCGGCCCGGGCCCTCTACGACGCGGTACGCTACGGGGAGTGGCTGCGGCGGCCGGAGGGAGAGATCCCCGCTTTCGAGGACATCGACCCGGAGCGGGCGCGTGGCGCCCTCGATACGGCGCTGGGCGAGTTCGATGAGGACGGCGGCTGGCTCGATCCCGACACCGTTCATGTCATTCTCGAGTCCTACGGCCTTCGCATTCCGGTGTCCGGCGTGGTGCTGACCGAAGACGAGGCGGTCGAGCGCTGGGAGTCGATCGGTGCTCCCGTGGTCCTCAAGGTCCTCTCTCCTTCGGCGCTGCACAAGTCTGATGTCGGCGGCGTCGTCCTCGATGTGGAGGGAGAGGGGCCGGTTCGGGCCGCGTACCGCCAGGTGACCGGCGTCGTGCCCGACCCGGAGGGTGTGCTGATCCAGGAGTTCGTTCCCGGTGGCCATGAGGTGTTGATCGGGATGGTGGAGGATCCGAACTTCGGACCACTGGTGGTGTTCGGTCTTGGCGGCATCTTCGTTGAGCTCATCGGTGACGTCGCGTTCCGTATCAGCCCGCTCACCGATCTCGACGCCGACGACATGATTCAGTCGGTGAAGTCGGCCCGGCTGCTCGAGGGGTACCGCGGCGCCGAGCCCGGCGATGTCGACGCCGTCAAGGTGGCGCTGCTCCGGGTCTCCGCCCTGATCGAGGACCTGCCGGAGGTCGTCGAGATGGATCTGAACCCGGTGAAGGTCGGCGCGCCGGGAGCCGGCGTGCGCGTGGTCGATGCCCGAATCAAGGCGAAGCCATTGTCGGAGCAACCGAGCCCGAGTCGGAGCGATTTCCCGACAGCCCTGTAGCCGAGGTGCAACAATGGCGCTCGACGCCGAAGAGAGGAACCAACGTTGCAGGTCGTAGACCTCATGACGACCGATGTGATAACCGTCTCGACAGAGACGGGCATCCGTGACGCAGCGCGTCTGATGTTTCGGAACCGCGTGAGTGGCCTGCCGGTCACCACCGCGGACGGTGTCTTGATCGGCATCATCACCGAAGCCGACTTCCTGCGGCTCGAGGTGGAGCGCCACAACGGCGTCGCCGACCTCGGCGAGACCGTCGGTGAGGTGATGTCGCCGGGTGTCGTCACGACCGGGCCCGAGACCGAGGTCTACGACGCGGCGAAGATGATGACGTTCCAGGACATCAAACGACTCCCGGTCGTCGATGAAGACTCGCGTCTGCTCGGGATCATCTCCCGCGCCGACATCGTCTCGGTGTTCACGAGGCCGGATGACGTTATCGAAGACGAGATCCGCGAGGACCTGATCCGGCGCGTGCTGTTCATCGATCCGGACGAACTCAACGTCACCGTCACGAACGGCGTCGTGACGTTCGTGGGAGAGATCGGCACACGGAACGAGGCGCGGCTGCTGGTCGAACTTGCATCCCGGTTGGACGGGGTTCTGCACGTCGAGAGCAAGTTGGTGTGGCGTCTCGACGACGGCACCGAGTGATCGATCGCGGAGCCGGGCAAAACCACGGTGCCGGTAGCATTCCCTCTTGATGATCCCCGACCGAGTCCTCGATCTTCGATCCGCGCTCACGACCGCTCCAAACGGCATGCGTTTCGGTGTGTTTCCGTTCGAACCCGACCCCCTGTCGTTCGTGCGGGCAGGTTCCGACACCTTCGAGGGGGTGTTCTACTTCTCGTCGCCGGACGGATCCGCGGCCGGCGGCCTCGGCATGGCGGAGAAGGCCTCCGCCTCGGGTCCAGAGCGGTTCGCATCGATACGCTCGGTCGTGGAATCGTGGGAGCTTCCAGAGCCCTTCCGTGTCTTCGCTGGGTTCGCCTTCGCTCCCGAGGGGCCGCGCACTCAGCCGTGGGGATCATTCGGAGGGGCAGACGCGGTGCTCCCGCTCGCAACCGCACTCCGTCGCGGAGACGAGTGCCTGCTGCTGATTGCCCTCCCTCCCGATGTCGACGAAGACCGGTTCGTCGGGCAGCTCCGTGCGTTGCGGATGCCGCCCCAGCCTCGGTACCCCAACCTCGGTGACCACACCCTCGAGTCGTGTCCTCCGGTGTCGGAGTGGACCGCGGCCGTTGCGGAAGCGGTCGAGGCGATTCACCGGGACGAGCTCAGAAAGGTCGTACTCACGCGTTCTGTGGTGGTGCGCTCCGACACGGCCCCCGACGGATTCGATCTCGTCAGCCATCTGCAACGGTCCTACCGACAGTGCTTCAGCTTCGGCTGGAGGGTGAACGGTGCGACGTTCGTCGGTGCCAGCCCCGAGCTGCTGGTGCGACTCGATGGGGGAGTTGTGACGTCGAATCCGCTCGCCGGCTCGGCACGCCGGGGCGAGGGTGAGGCCGAGGATCATCAGCTCGCCGACGAACTCATGCACTCGGAGAAGGACCGGATCGAGCATCGCTACGTGGTCGACGACGTCGCCGAGCGTCTCGGGCCGTTCACCGACGGTCTGGTGGTGCCGGAGGATCCGTCGCTCAAACGGATGGCGACGGTTCAGCACCTGTCCACCGAGATTTCCGGGACCGCCCGCCCTGGGGCGCATGTCCTCGATCTGGCTGAGGCGCTCCACCCCACGCCGGCCGTCGGCGGGACATCCCGAGAGGCGGCCAGGGCGTTCATCGAGCAGGCCGAGTCGTACGACCGGGGTTGGTACTCCGGTGGTGTCGGATGGGTCGGCGGCGACGGACAGGGCGAGTTCGCGATCAGCCTTCGATGCGGGCTGATCGAGGGCACCCGTGCCCATCTCTTCGCCGGAGCCGGGATCGTTGAGGACTCTGACCCCGAGGCCGAACTCCTCGAGACCCGCCTGAAGCTCCGTCCGATGCTGGAACTCCTGGCCGCGACGTAGGGGTGCGCTGTCCCCCCGCCCGAAGGCTTGGGGGACGCCGAGGAGCGCCAGCGACGACGCAGGTGAGCCTCTGGGCGCCTGCACGGGACGATGAGGTCTATTCGGGTGTCAGGGCAGCGCCACCGCTGCGGCGGCTCGGAGGCGGTGATGGACGTGGGTGTTCTCGGTCCGGTCGGTCTTGATCTCGATCAGGAGCGGGCCGTCGTCGGCGGCAACGGCAGAGCGGAGGTCGGCGTCGGTGTCGACGGTCCGGCTCGGCATGCCGAACGCATGCGCGATCGCTGCGAGGGAGTGGCCGTGGGGCGTGCCGAAGAGCGTCTCGAATCGATCGGGAGGGAGTCGGCCGGCCTGGGGGAGAAAGTGGAAGATGCCGCCGCCGTCGTTGTTGGTGACCACGATCGTGACGCGCAAGGCGAACCGGGCGATCTCGCCGAGCGCGGTGGCGTCGTGAAGCGCCGAGAGGTCGCCGGCCAAGACCACAACACGGCGGTCGTCGGACGCGGCGGCTCCGGCAGCCGACGACAATAGGCCGTCGATGCCGTTGGCCCCGCGATTCGATAGCACCGCGACGTCTCCTCGCGGGCGGCCGGAGAAGGTGTCGAGATCCCGGATCGGCATCGACGACGCCGTGTAGACCGTTGCCCCGCTCGGAGCCGCTTCCCAGAGCGACCGTGCGATCGCGGGTTCGTTGGGGAACGGCTCGTCCGCCAACATGGCGGCAATCCGGTCTGCCACCCTGCGATCGGCATCGACCCAGGTTGGGAGCCAGCCGTCCGGCGTCGGGGCGAGGCGCCCGGCGAGATCGGCGAACGTGATGGCGGGGTCGGCCCGGTAGGCGTCCGTGATCGCGGCGAGGGGGTCACGCCACCCTGCGTCGTCGATCATGATCTGGTCTGCTCCCGATTCGCCCATCCAGGACCACAGGGATCGTGAGGTCGGCACCGAGCCAACACGTACGATGACGTCCGGGGGATTGGCGGCACAGAAGCCGGATCCCGCGAGCAGGTCACCGTGGACGATGGTCGACGGCGATGGGAAGCGGGACTGGACGTCGGCCAGAACGGGGATCCGTGCTTCGCCGGACAGCATGGCGGCCGCAGCGGCGAAGCCGGGCCTCTGGTGCCCGCCTGCAATGATGAGACTCCGACGACCGGACAGCCGTTCGGCCAACTCGGCGAGGTCCTCCGGAGGGAGCTGGACCTCTCCGCGGTGGAATCGAAGGCCGGTTTCCGGCGCGCTCTTGTTCGGCGTCGCGAGGGGCTCACGCAGCGCCAGGTTGAGGTGAACCGGTCCGTGGGGGGCGTCGAAGGCGGTCGCCCAGGCTCGCAGGGCGAGCGATGCGGCGGCGGCGGCCGTGAAGTCGTCGGGTACACCGACGTCGTGGAAGAGCCTCACCGCAGCGCCGTACAGGTTGATCTGATCGATGGTCTGCGGCGCCCCGTTCGAGCGGAGTTCGGGAGGACGGTCTGCCGTCAGGACGAGGAGCGGCACCCGTGCCAAGCTCGCCTCGACGACCGCAGGCAGATAGTTGGCGGCGGCAGTGCCAGACGTGCAGATCACGGCGGCGGGAATACCGCTCTGTTTGGCGATGCCGAGGCCGAAGAACCCGGCCGAGCGCTCGTCGTGAATCACATGGCACGTAATGCGCTGTTCGGTCGCGAACGCAAGCGCAAGCGGTGTGCTGCGGGATCCTGGGGAGATGACGGCATGACGGAGTCCGAGATCGGCGAACGCTCCAGCGAGGCGGATGGTGAGTGCTGTTGTTGGATCCACGCAATCGAGGTTACCGCCGGGGGTGCAGGTGCGGCTGCCATACTGCTGCGATGCATCGAGGATCGGCACGCTGGTGGATCGCCGTCATTGCGCTGCCGGCGCTCGTCATGTTCGGCGTGTTCCTCCCGCTGGTCGTGTTCTTCTCGCGCTACCCCGATCCGATTGCCGTGCACTGGGGATTCTCGGGATCACCGAACGGTGATATGTCCCTGTCGGTGTACGTGGCGCTCCTCGCCGCCGGGATGCTGCTCACGTGGGTGGTGCTCACCGCCGGCGCACGGCGCTCGATGCCGGCGGCGCCGCTCACCAGCCTGACCTACTTCATCATGGGCCTTCTTGCCGCGGTGAACGCCCAGATTGTCGTCGCAAATCTGGATGCGGCGTCGTGGGGTCAGGCCGCGTCGATGTCGATCGTCTCCATCGTCGCCGTAATCGTGGCGGCACTCCTCGCGGCAGCGGCCGGGTGGTTCCTGGCCGGCGGATCAACCGGGGTCGAGGCCGATGAGCCACTCGCCCCGGTGTCGCCTTCGAACGTTCCCTGGTCGGGGTCGGCGTCCAACGGATGGGTACTGCTGATCGGCACCCTCCCGGTCTTCGGGTTGCTCTTCTTCGACCCCGTCTGGCTTGTCCTCTTCATCGCCATCGCCCTGGTCGGCGTCGCCTTCTCTTCGGTGACGGTTGACGCAGACGAGACCGGCGTAACCGTGAGCATTGGCCCTTTCGGTTGGCCGACGCGCCGAATCGCGGCTGGTGAGATCTCTGCTGCATCGGCGGTGGCCCTGAAGCCCATGTCATACGGCGGCTGGGGCTACCGGGTGCGCTCGGGCGTGCGCGCGATCATCATCCGAAGCGGACCTGCGATCCGCATCGAACGAGCAGACCAACCTGATCTTCTCGTCACGGTCGATGATGCTCCATCCGGTGCAGCTGCTATCGGCGCGCTCGTGTCTCACTAGATCGTCGAATCGCCGGACGACTCAACGGGACGGCTTGATCTGCCGAAGAAGAGAGGTGGATTCATCAGCAAGGAGTTGTCGCGTGAAGAAGACCGCCATCATCGTCATGGTCGCATTCGCCCTCGCCGTTTCAGCGTGCGCCGACGGTGACTCCATCGCAGACGAGTTCACGTCGTCGCCGTCGCTTGCCGAGGCCGGTTCGACGACGCTTCCTGAATCAACGACGAGCTTCGCGACCGGCACGACCACGGCAGCGTCGACCGACACCACGACGACGACGGTGGCCGTCGCCACAGAAGCTTCCGAAGCCGATGCCCTGTTCGCTTCGATCAAGACCGATGCGGACATCACGTCTGGCAGAGTCGAGGGCACGATCGAAATGTCCGGTCTCCCCGAGCAGGAAGGTAGCCCGTCGGAGGTCACGATGGTGTTCTCAACGGCCTTCAACGCCGCTACGGGTGACAGCTCGATGCTGATGGACACTTCGTCCATGGCAGAAGCGATGCCGGCGGACCCCGACGACCCATTCGCTGTTTTCGCACATGGATTGCTCGGTGAGATGGAGTTCCGACAGGTTGGCGATCGCGCCTATGCGCGAGGCGGCTTCTTCGGCCTGATGCTCGGTAGCGAGACCGCTTGGATCTCGATGCCGGCGGACGATGGCGCCGACTTCGAGGCGGGCTTTGAGTCGGCGCCGACCGACCCACACGATGTGCTGGCGAGCTACGAAGGCGCAGCCGCCACCGTCGAGAATCTCGGAGACGAGTCCGTCAACGGCCTAAGGGCGACGCACTATCGAGTCCTCGTCGATGCGACAAAGCTCATGGAGGAACGGTCACCGGACGAGGTCGCCGAGTTCGCCCAATCAGGTCTGCCGGTGATCGGCGATCTGCCGATCGAACTGTGGATCACCGAGGAGGGCTACCTCGTTCGAATGAACCTCGAGATCGACGGCTCGGGGGCCGAATCGATCGACGGCCAGTTCGAGACCATGAAGCTCACCTTCGACATGTACGACATCAACGGTCCCGTCACCATCGAGAAACCGCCTGCGGGGGACGTCACGCCGATTGAGGAACTCGATATCGGGAGTTTCGATCTCGGTGTCACCGGCGCAGACGTCTAGGCCACGAGTACGCCGATCGCCAGCAAACCGGCGAATACAAGCTGCAGGCGAGCCGTGGCCTTGAGGACGCTGATGAGTGGTGGTCCCTCCGTCTGCGTGAAGATCGTCCGAACGGGCGAAACGGCGAGCGGTGCCGAGGCGAAGGTGAGCAGTGCCCACGCTGGAAGCGAACTGGCCGCAACCGCCACGGCGATCACCGCATACGCCCCCATCACCATCGCGGCGTACAACCACCGTGCCGAGGTCCGGCCGAGGATGACCGCGAGCGTTCGCTTTCCGGCGTCACGGTCGGTGTCGATGTCGCGAACGTTGTTTGCGACGAGAATGGCGGCGGCAAGGACGCCCATGGCGACGGCGCTCCACCAGGCGTCGGCCGGGGCCGAACGGTCGTAGACATAGCGGGTGCCGACCGTCGCTACGACCCCGAAGAATACGAATACGAATACCTCGCCGAGTCCGTAGTAGCCGTATGGAACGGGACCGTTCGTGTAGCCGAGCGCGGCGATGATTGAGACCACGCCGATCACGAGGATGACCCAGCCGGCACGCCAGATGAGGTACCAGCCGGCAAGCGTTGCAAGCCCGAACATCACAGCGATGCCCCGCTTCATCTGGCCAGATGTCATCAGTCCGGATGCGACGGCTCGCGTCGGGCCGATTCTCGCCTCGGTGTCGGCGCCCTTCTGAGCGTCGGCCAGGTCATTGGCGAAGTTCACCCCGATCTGGATGGCGACCGCAGCGAAGAGCGTGACAACGAACAGATCCCATGCGAAGACCCCGTCCGCACCGGCCAGCGCGCTCCCGACGACCACAGCCGCGACCCCGGCCGGCAACGTAGCCGGCCGCGCTGCCAACACCCACCGGTTCATCGGTGGAATCCCGGTCTCGGGACCGGCGACCGGCGACCGGCGACCGGCGACCTGCCTAGAAATGCCACGGGAACTCGTGGTAGTCCTGATCGCGCTTCTCGAGGAACGCGTCGCGGCCTTCCCGCGCCTCGTCGGTGCCGTATGCGAGGCGAGTGGCCTCGCCGGCGAACAGTTGCTGGCCAACCATCCCGTCGTCCTGCAGGTTGAACGCATACTTCAGCATCCGTTGCGCCGTGGGACTCTTCGAGACGATCTCCTTGGCCCAGTCGAGGGCGACGGTCTCGAGGTCGGCATGGTCAACAACGGCGTTGACCATGCCCATGTCGTATGCCTCGTCCGCCGAATAGGAGCGTCCGAGGAAGAAGATCTCCCGTGCCCGCTTCTGGCCGACCTGGCGGGCCAGGAGAGCTGAGCCGTAGCCGCCGTCGAACGAGGCAACATCGGCGTCGGTCTGCTTGAAGACAGCGTGCTCGCGGGATGCGAGCGTGAGGTCGCAGACAACGTGGAGGCTGTGGCCGCCACCGACGGCCCATCCGGGTACGACGGCGATCACGATCTTGGGCATGAAGCGGATCAGACGTTGCACCTCGAGGATGTGAAGACGGCCGAGCTTGGCCTGGTCGATCTCGCCGGTTCCCTCGTATTGGTAGCCGTCGACGCCTCGGATGCGCTGGTCGCCTCCTGAGCAGAACGCCCAGCCACCGTCTTTCGGAGACGGTCCGTTGCCGGTGAGCAGCACCGCGCCGACGTCGGACATCATCCTGGCATCGTCGAGTGCGGCGTACAGCTCGTCGACCGTGTGGGGACGGAACGCGTTGCGGACCTCCGGACGGTTGAAAGCAACCCGCACGGCGCCGACTTGGCGCGCGCGGTGATAGGTGATGTCGGTGAAGTCGAACCCGTCGACGGGGTCCCAGGCAGCTGGATCGAAGATCTGAGATATCACGAACCGATACTGTAGTGATCGCCATGCCCGTCACCCTGCCGCACGAGTGGGTGAGGATCCATGCCGGGGCCGATCCCGAGGCCCCGGCGGTCGTCTTCACCGATGCGACGCTCTCCTACGGAGAGTTGGCTCGTCGCGCCGAACGCCGCGCCCGACAGCTCGTCTCGGGGGGAGCCGGCCCCGGCGTACTGGTCCCGGTCGAAGGCGCTTCACATCCGGACACGATCGTCGAACTCGTTGCCGTCCACATGGCCGGCGCGGTCGCCGTTCCGTTCGGCCCTCAGAGGATCGATGGAGCGGCTTCCGTCGACGACGACGCCTACGCGGTCGTGCCGACCTCCGGCAGCTCCGGTCGACCGCGCGGAGTGATCCTCACGAAGTTGAACATTGCAGCGGCTATCGAGACCTCGCACCGACGCCTCGCGAACAGCGAGGCCGATCGTTGGCTGCTGTCCCTCCCGCTCTTCCACATCGGGGGACTGTCGGTGGTGTGGCGCAGCGTCGCGGCCGGGGGGTCGGTCGAGTTGCTCCCGAGGTTCGAAACGGCTGCTGCGATCACCGCCCTGAAGAGCGATCCAGTCACGATCGCGAGCCTGGTCCCGACCATGCTCCATCGCATCCTCGAGGTCGATGCCGGACCGTATGAGGGGCTCAGAGCGGTCCTGCTCGGCGGTGCCCCCGCCGGCGTCGGCCTCGTCCAGCGGGCCCTGGTTGCCGGACTCCCGGTCCTTCAGACCTACGGAATGACCGAGACCGCGTCCCAGGCGGCCACTGTGGAACCGGGGACGGCCACGGCGGCGCTCGGCACCGCAGGACCGCCGTTGGATGGCGTGGAGCTTTCGATTGATGACGGAGAGATCCTCGTCGACGGTGCGATGGTCTCACCCGGATACCTCGGGGAGCGACCAAGAGTCGGTCCCCATCGGACGGGCGACCTCGGCTATCTCGACGGCCACGGGCGACTCGTGGTCACCGGTCGGAAGGATGCCGTCATTATCACGGGCGGCGAGAACGTGCACCCGGCGAGAGTTGAGGCAGCCATCGAGTCGCTCCCGATCGCCGGACGTGCGGTGGCGGTGGGGGTCGCGGACGACGAGTGGGGCCAGATCGTGGCTGCTGTCATTGAAGCGTCGCCGGCCGACCTCCCGGTGATCGAGGCGGCGATTCGCCGGCTCGTGGCGAGACACGAGGTTCCGAGACGGTGGGTTGCTGTCGAGGACCTTCCACTGCTCGCGAACGGAAAACCCGATCGTGCCGCGGCCCGGGTTCTCGCGGACGGGTGACCCCCTCCCGGCTATCCGAGATCGACGATCTTCTCGAGGTCCGCGACGAAGGCGTCGGGTTGCTTGGCGAAGAGCAGGGAACCGATGCTCACGGCTCCGGCGCGCAACTCTTCCCTACGCCGGATTGAACGCTGCGCCAGGTCCCCGAAGCCGGCGCCGGCGATGTTCGCACCACAGACGCCGATCAGAACCGTGTGGTCGTGCTCGATACCGAGATCGTCACCCAACTCCGCGAATGGAGCCACGATCGTGTCCGGTGCGCCGACGGCCTCGAGTTGGTACCTGACGTATTTGACGCGACGCCTCCAGCCATGGAATGCAGCGTCGGTTGCATCAGAACCCACCGATGTCAGGTCGGTGCGTCCCCGCAGGTAGGTCGTCTTGAGTCCGATCTTGACCGACCGGGTCGAGGGCCCATGCCAGTCGAGCGTCCTCCACCGGATCGCGGTCGCCTCGAGCAGGTCGACCGCGTCCCGGCGGCCACCCGACTCGAGGACGGCCATCGCCTCGGCGTGCGCCCGCTCGAGTGCGCCGATGACGGCCGGTGAACCATGCTCCGCGAGAGCGGTCTCGATGAGCACCCGAGCGTCGCGGGCCGGAGCGATGATTCGGGCTGCACTCCGCAGGTCGCCGTCCTCGACGCGATAGGCATCGGTTCCGATCGATTGCCTGGCGAGTCGTACGAAGCCGCGCAGCCGCTTTATGCCGGTGCGCGTGGCGTGAACCGTGACGTCGATGTCGGCGGGAAATCGAAGCTCCCGGGCGAGTTCATCGAGGTCGGCGACTGCCACGGGTGCGAGGTCCTTCATGGTGCCCTCAGCGGTGCGACCTGCGCGAAGTCGTCGTCGCCGAGGTCGTCGACTGATCCCGTCGTCACGGCCTCATACTCGGCGAGCATCGCCTCCTGAAGCCCCGGTTCCGGCGCCAGGAGGTCGAGAATCCGGGTCCCGTTGAGCGAGCCGTCCCCTCCCCCGATCCGGTACTGGCTTCCGGTGCTCTCGACGTCGCGGATCCGACGAACACCGCTCGATGGATAGCCTTCCTGGCTCATCAGAGCGACCGCGTACGACCACTTGGATGGGTCGCCGTCTCCGATGAGCTCCCGCGGGATACGAACCGAGACCCGGCCCTTGTCCGAGAAGACGAGGACCTTGAACGTTGGTTCGGTCTCGGTGGTTGTTCCGTCCGCCTCGGCGACGTACAGCGCCGGGTACCACCCCTCGACGGTGAGCGCACGGTCCCAACCCGAACCTGGTTCCCACGACGCGTTGCGTCCGGGGAGGAAGCGTCTGGCTCCGTTGGTCGTCGTGGGATCGGTATCGACATAGACATCGAACGTCTGGATCGAGAGCCCGTTCGGGCTGTCCCACGAGTTCAACACCGGTGCGAAGACGTCGAAGGTGAACACGAGGTCGTCGCCTGCTTCGCCGACGCTGAAGCCGGTCAGGTCGTAGGACCCGGGGACGAACACCGGATCGGTCGGGTAGGTGTACGTGCCCGGCCCGTGGTCGTCGCCTTCCGGATCAACAGCTTCGAACGCGAGGGCAACGTCGGAGATGTCGGGTACGGCCATGACGCCAGGCCCGGCGGCCGGTGCAAGTGTCGATTCGGGTCCACCGGCGCGGTCGACGAGTCGGAACGCCACGGCGTCGCCGGCATCCACCGGACCAAGGGTCTCGAGCGGGATCGAGAACTCGATGCGGGTCCCGTCGAATCCAGCAGTGAGACTGCCGGGTTCGGGGAGCATGCCGGCGTCGACGAGGCCGTCGCCCGTGCCGATCGGAGGCAGGGGTACCGGTCCGCGTGCGGCGGTCGGCTCTCCGCCACGCCACGAGACGAGATGCGTCGCATCGAATCCGAGCGGATTGGCGCCGATGGTCATGCCCCGGCCCGTGGCGACGCCGGGGAGGCCGAGGTAGAGATCGAATCCCGCCGCGTCGTCGCCGAGCACCTCGGAGGCGTAGTCGACGCGAACCTGAAGTCGGTCCTTGCCGTACAACCAGCGGTACTCGGCGAAGGGGGCGCCGTCGAGCGTGTAGAGGCCGGCCGACTCCCAGTCCGGCGTGTCGACCTCGGCGTCGATCTCGGCCAGTCCCGTCGCGTCGGACGACCGGTCGGGCGGAACCACCGGAGCAGCAACGATCGGGGTCTGAACGAACGCGGGCCGGTCGAGGCCGAGGGCGTCGTACACCCCGCCGAGGAGTTCGCGATACGCGCGGTCGAAGTAGCCGTCATCCCCCGAGTCCTGATCAGATCCGTACCACCAGAACCAGTCAGAGCCCTCGGCGAACAGCAACGTTTCATATGCGAGCGCCAACTGTGCGTCGGTCGCTGAGCCCGACGACTCGGCCTGGTCGTACGCACGACGTGTCGCCCAGAGTGCGTCCCACGCAGCTGCCTCTTCCCTCTCGCCGATCCAGGTGGCGTAGTTTGGCTGGAACCAGGAGGCGGGAAAGACATCCGGCAGTGGTTCGACGGCGTCGTCGAACGCCGAGAGCAGCTCACTCGGCGTGACCGTGCGCACGAGTTCGGACTCGCTGAGGTTCTCGTAGAGGGCGTTGAGGAAGTCCTTGCCGTCGTTCTCGTAGTGCTCCCAGGCGTTCTCGCCGTCGACGACGATGGTCACGACTTTCGGGCCCTCCACGCCGAGTTCTTCGAGGCGGTCATTGGCGCGGCCGAGACGCGTCATGAAATCGTCGGCGGCAGCCGCGCCCGACATGCCCGAGTACTCGAACCCGATGAGGTCGGAGATCGTCACATCCCGAAAGAAGATCGGCAGTTCCGGGTTCCGGTCGTGCTGTGCCGCATACATGCGATAGAGGGCGTCGGCGTCGATCACGGTGCCGTTCGAGTCCCGCTCGAACGAACCCGTCCCGAGCGTCTGGCCGAGCACGTGTTCTCCGGTGGCGATCCACGTGATGCCCTCACCGGCCCAGATCGATGTCACGTCCTGAGCGACGGCACCCTCTCCCGGCCACATCCCGGTGGGTCGTCGGCCGAGCAGGCGTTCGGCGACCTCGAGGCCACGCGTCACCTGCGCCCGGGCGTCGATCGGTTCCTGGAAGCGCTCGGTGGGCATGATCGCGGTCGGGTCCCCCTCGAGGGCGAGGTTCGTGTCGGAGATCAAGGGGAGGATGGGATGGGCGAGGGGTGTCGTTGTGACCTCGATCTGGCCTTCGGCCCACAGCTTCTCGTGGACGTCGAGCGTTGCCGCCACGGCGTCGAGGTGGGTCGCCAGGACCGGGGCCTTGTCGGCGTCGACGAAGTCGCGGCCCTGCGCCACGAGAGCGCTCAGCACGGGATCCTCGAGCAGATCGGGGTCGGTCCATGCCAGGTTGAACAACACCTGGAGGTCGAGGTATTCCTGGGTCGAGAAGTCTCCGCCCTCGGCCCGCCGGTCGGCCAACTCCTGGTAGCGGGGGAAACGGGAGATGATCCGTGGATTCACGTCGAAGAAGCGGGCGAGGAGGAAGGCCTGCTGTTCATCGGTGAGTTCTGCGGCCGGAACCTCCGTATGAACCCAATAGGTGTCGCGTGCGCCTTCGAGGATCTCCTCGAGTTGGAGAAGGAGGACCGGCGTCAGGTTGAACGAGATCCGCAGGTTCGGATATCGCTCGACGAGGGCTGCCATGTCCCAGTAGTCCTTGGCGGCGTGGAGCCGAACCCAGGGTCGTGTGACGTGACCCTCTTCGTCCTTCGGATAGAGGGGCTGGTGCTGGTGCCACAGCAGCACCAGGTACAGATTGTCGTCGTTCAGTGGTGGTCGGGCTGCCACCGTGCTGGTAGTGGTCGACTCTTCGATCGGCTCGGGTGCGCTCGTTGTGGTGGTCGTCTCGTCGGCGTCCGGCGTACACGCGACAACTAGGAGAGCGACAACGACAGCGAGCGTCCATCGCCTCATCAACTCAGGCCAAGATTCTCGAGGTACGAGTCCGACGACGGCTCGCGCCCGAGGAAGGCGCGGAGGTGTTCGATGGCGTCGCGTGAGTAGCCCCTCGCGAGGACCTCTGCGCGGTATCTGGCGCCGACCTCGGGGTTGAGTACGCCAGCCGCGGCAAACACCGAGAACATGTCGTCTCCGTAGACCTTTGCCCACTGATAGCCGTAGTAGCCGGCGTCGTACCCACCCATCAGGTGTCCGAACGACGCCGCGAAGTTCGTGTCCTCGTGATAGGGGATCAAGGTCAGGGCGAACGCATCCCTCGTGGCCTGGTCGAGGTCCAGGTCGCCGTCGCATGTATGGATTGCGAGATCGAACGTGCCGAGGAACGCCTGGCGGAGCGTTGAAAGACCGATGTTCTGGTCCCGACCCGCGATGAGGCGCTCAACGACGTCGACCGGGATGACGTCGCCGGTCTCGTAGTGGCGCGCGAAGCGCTGGAGCACCTCGGGCTGCCACATCCAATGCTCCATGATCTGTGACGGGGCTTCAACGAAGTCCCATTCGGTGTCGTACCCGGCGAACCGGGGGTGGTCGACGGTGGTCAGGCAGAAGTGCAGCACGTGTCCGAATTCGTGGAACAGCGTCAGCGCCTCGTCGTGCTTGAGGAGCGACGGCGATTCGGGACCGGGCCTCGTGAAGTTGGCGACGATCGCGGCGACCGGCGCCCGGTATCCGCCCCCTTCTTCGCGCATCCCGCCCGTGATCGAGAAGCAGGCAGCGTGACCGTATTTCCCGTCCCGGGGGAAGAGGTCGGCGTAGAAGTAGGCGATCGGTTCATCGCCGAACCGGTCCCGAATCTCGAACAGCTTCACATCCTCGTGCCAAGCGCGCGTCTCAGCGACTTCGCGGTAGTCGAGACCGAAGACGTCGCCCGTGATATCGAACATTCCGTCGATGACAGTCTCGAGCGGGAAGTACTCGGCGACCTTGTTCTGATCGATGCCGTAGTCTTGCTTCCGCTGCTTCGTGTGGTAGTACATCCAGTCCCACGACAGGATCGAACCGCCGTCCAGGTCAGCGCTCGCGAGATCCTGGAGGGCGACAAGTTCCTGCATTCCGCGCACCGTGAGCCCCGGGATGATCGACTCGTACAGCTCATCGACGGCGCCAGGGTCCGCCATCTTGACCTCCATGGCGTAGTCGGCCCATGTGGCGTATCCGAGCAGGGCGGCGATCTCCCTGCGGATTGTGACGGCTTCTGCCAACAGTGGTGTGTTCTCCTCAGCGGCGCGGTTCCAGAACTTGAACTGCATCTGACGGCGCAGGTCCCGGTTCTCGGCTTGCTCGATGAATGGGATGTAGTCGGGGTATGCCATCGAGACGCGGAACGTGCCCTCGATTGCTCCCGGGGCCAGGCGCTCGATGTAGGCGTCCGGAAGGCCGGTCAGGTCGTTCCGGGTCATGTCGATTCCGTCGTCCCACTCGTCGAGGTTGCTGTTGAAGGCAACCTGAACTTCGATGAGGCGCTGCCGGAGTTCGCGCAACCGGGTCCGATCGGTCTCGCTCAGATCGTGCCCTGCCCGTTTCAGGTCCCTGAGCCAGAAGGCGAGATTGCGGGCTTCGAGCCCTTCGAGGCCGGCCGCGTCTTCGGTCGCTGCGTACTCGCGTATCGCTGCGGCGAGGTTCGAGCGCATGACGAGATCGGTCGCCCACTTCGTTGAGCGCTCGCCTGCTGTGACACCGGCCATCCGCACTTCGGCATCGGGGTGGACCCGCGCCATGAACGAACCGTTCCCGGACGCGTCGGCGACGAGCACGGAGACGGCGTCGAGGGGCGCCAGCGTGTTGGCGTAGGTGCGTGGACCGGTGACGCCAATGACGCCGTCGATCAAGGACTCTGATGCGTCGATCGCGGTCTCGGTAACGCCGGTGACGGTCGCTGCGGTGATGGTTGTGTAGTCGTGGAGCATCCACGGCAGGCTACCGGGGGACGTGCGGTTCAGCCCTACCCGACGGCGGGCGAGAGGTCGAACAGCAGTGGGCGGTGGGCCGGTCCCAGGTCGGGTCCGACACGACGCGTAGACACAGTGACATCGCCCCGGTATACGGCATGGTCAACCGGAAGTCCGGCGTAGTCGCCGATGAGGGGCCAATCCGACGACGGCCACGTAGCGGCGTATCCGTTGCCGTTCTCCGAATTGATCATGCCGTTCGCTACGACCTCGAACGCGTGGGACCACCGCGAAGTCTCGAAGTTGCCGGTGACGACGGTGCTTCCGTCGATACCCGACGCGGCCTTGTTGATCGCGGCGAATCGTGTGAGCCGCGAGTCCGATTCGATGCCCGAACCAGGACTCTGCACCGCGACGCCGACGACGGTCGCTTTCGTTGTTCCGAGGCCGATGTGGACGGTGACGTCCGATCCCGGAACCGGCGCCCTCGGGGTCGCCACCGCGTCCCCTCGAACGAGGACGATGGCCTGTCCGAGCGCGTCGCCGCCGACGGGCGTGGGGACAACACGGTATGGGACGTTTTCGAAGGCGATCGTGGCGGCCCAGTCACCGGTCGCCCGATAGAGCAGGACGAGGTCCGCCTCGACACTGTCGATCCAGGAGACGATGTCCTCGCGATGATCACCCGACCCGCTGGTGTCGAGGCTCACGATGCGGATCCGATCCGTGGACGCGGCACCGGCCTGGGTCGAGAGCCACATCGGCGCGACAAGCACGGCGTTGACGATCGCTGCGCCTAGAAACACGGCCGAGAGGCTTCTGCGAAAGACGAGGCCGTATACGATCGCGGTGGTTCCGAGCACGACCATGAGCGGAAAGCGCCAATCGGCGAGGCGGTCCCAGCCCCACCATGTCGCGCCGAAGAACCCGAAGACGGTCGCAATCGATCCCATCGTGCCCACGGTGAACAGCACGGCGGCCGACGTCTTCCTGAAGGGCCCGTTGCCTACGGTGCCCCGATTGTTCATTCGCCGGCGAGTGCGTAGAAGAACCCGTCCCGCGAGCCCACGTAGATCCTCCCGTTCCAGATGGCCGGCGTCGACTCGATGCATTGACCGGAGCCCACCGGCTTGTCCCACATGCGCTCGGGTGACCGAGGGTCCGCGAGGTCATAGGCGCGGAATCCGGCGGAACCGGTCAGGCAGTCGATCCCGACCACCAGCATCTCGTCGGCGATGACGGGAGAAGACCACGCGTTGCCTCCGATGAAGTCCTGCCAGACGGTTTCGCCGGTGGCCGTGTCGATGGCGAGGAGGTCACCGGCGTCGGTTGCCACGAACAGCAGGCCGGCCTCCGCGTACAGTGCCGGAGTCGCCCAGGCGCCTGCATCCTGGCCGCGAGCCGCGGATAGGGAAACGGACCACACCACCGGGTCATCCGGGTTGTTCGGGTCCAGCTTTGCGAGATCGCCGACCTCTCGCACGCGCCGTGCCGCGGTATTGTTTGTCTTTGCCGTGTCGGCGTGTGAGACGACATAGAGGAATCCCTCGCGGTCGATGCTGATCGTCGCATCGGTGTCGTCCCCGTTCCAGAAGTCGAAGAAGATCTCTCCGTTGCCGGCCTCGATGTCGGTGAGGTCGACGCCGACGACGCGGCCGGCCGAAGTGGAGAAGTACGCGCGCTGTTCGAAGACGGCTGTCGACATCTCCACCGAGTGCTGGCGTCCGAAGATCTCGGTGAGTTCGTCGGTCCATGCGGGGATCTGATACACAACCTGGGGATCGATGGTCACCTTGCCGTCGGCGTCGTAGCCCCGGTTCAGCTTGACTGCGAACCACCACGAGTTCTCTCCGCCCTCATACATCATGTCGTCGACGATCACCGGGTTCGAGTCCCAGTCGTCGTTCCAGATGCCGTCCACCGACTTGGCGTGGAGCGACCAGACCTCATACGGCTCGTCCCCGTCGAGGGCGATGATCCGGAAACGAGGGTCGCGCGAGCCGGTATAGAGGAGGGGATAGCCGTCGGGATCGAGCGTGACCGATCCCTTGATGATGTCGCCCATGTCGAAGTCCGGCCGTGTCCGCTCTCCGGTGTCGGCATTGAGGAAGTGAATCTGCTTGTCATAGGCGCCGAAGATCACCTCGGTGATCCCGTCCGGCCGCTCCCATACGACGGGTTGCCCCGTCCATCCGCTGCCGCACCAGACCTTGTTCTCCTGCCCGACGGGTGACTGGCCGCACATTGCGTCGTCGGGGAACTTCCACGCCGTATCGGGGGCACGCGTGGGCACGGGACCCGAGCCGAAGTACGTGCGGGTCGGGTTGCCGCGGAACATCGTCAGGCCAACGACCTCGCCCCACGGCTTTCCGACGCTGTCTGGCGGCACAACACCGGGGAGGCGGGCGGGAGTCGTCGTTGGTGTCGTCGTCGATGAGTCCGCCGGATCCGTCGAGTCGGTCGGTGCGGTGGTGTCGGTTCCCGGAAGCGTCGTGGCTGCGGCAGTGGTCGTGGTCGTCTCGTCGGGGTCCGCGGGAACGATGTCGGCGCCCGCGACGCAGGCGCTGGCGACCATGGCCATGGCGACGGCGGTGAAGATCAATCGACGCATAGGGTACGAGTGTAGGAACAGGTCGGTTTTCTGCTCGGCACCCGGGACCCGTATCCTCCGACCATGCGCCAGTTGCTGTCGATCCCGCCTCGTCTCGAACCCCTTGTCGCGGCCTACCGGAGGATCATGACGGCGGATCCGTTCCTGATGGCCGCGGCCATCGCGTACAACTCGATCTTCGCCCTCGTGCCGATGGCATTCGCCGCGGTCGGAGCGATCTCGATGTTCGGGAGGGGCCCCGACGGCTTGGATCAGATCGAGCAGACCCTGGTCAACGAACTCCCGCCGCAGGTGGTCGACTTCGTTCTCCCGATCCTCCAGGATGCCGAGCGAGCGGTCGGCGGGATGGAACCGGCGGTGCTCGTCATCTCGCTGCTCGTTGCACTCTGGTCCGGGTCACGGGCGATCTACGCTATCCAGAAGGCATTGCGGCTGATCGAAGCCACGCCAGAAACCCGTCCCTATTGGGTGAAGCGCGGCCTCGGAATCGTGTTCACGCTCGGTGCCGGAGCTGCGCTCATACTGAGCTATGTGGTGGTGATCTTCGGCGATTGGCTGTCCGCGACCATGGAGCGGCACGGACTGTCGACCGGTTTGACCGGGTGGGTCACGCTCGGAGCGCTCTCGGCCTGGGTCGTGATCGTCCTCTTTTCGATCTATGAGTGGGGGACGCCAGAACGCATCCGTTCGGCGCTCCCGTCGGCGGTGATCGCGACCGCGACGTTGGCGCTGATGACGTGGCTCGCCGCGGCCCTGATCCCGACGTTCGGCAGCACGACACTCGCCGCCCTCGGCGCGATCGGCGTGGTCCTCGTGTGGTCGTATGCCATCGGGCTGATCGTCATCTCGGTCCCGGTCCTGGTCCCTTCGATCGTGGATGTTGCTCGCGGTAGCGACTCATGAACCCGGGCCGCCCCGACGGCGATATTGGGAGTGGGCTCGGCCTGCTGCTCAAGACCCTGCGGTCGTACCCGCGATACGGCGCTATCGCGATCGCCGGGGCGCTCGTCTGGATGGTGGCGGTGGTGTTCCTCCCGGTGGTCGTCTCGCTGATCATCGACGACGCAATCCTCGCGAAGAATCGGGGCAAGCTGTGGCCGCTCATAGCGTTGCTCATCGGCGTCGGCTTCGTGCAAGCCGTTGGCATGGGGTTCCGCCGGTACTTCGGCTTCCGGCTCGCCTACCGGGCGGAAGCCGATCTGCGCGGCCGCATGTTCGCCCACATCCAGCGGCTTGCGTTCGCGTTTCACGACATCACGCCGACCGGCCAACTCATGTCTCGGGCCTCGTCGGATCTCTCCCAGATTCGCCTCGTCCTCATGATGCTGCCAATCGTCGTGGCGAACATTGCGATGTTCTTCGCCGTGATGGTGGTGCTCATCCTGATCGATCCCGTCCTCGGCATCGTGGCCTCGCTCACCTTCCCAGCTCTCGTCCTCAACGCGAACGCTCTCGCACGTCGCGTCATCAGGCTCTCGTTCAGCGTGCAGCAGAAACTGGCCGACCTCGCCGAGGTGGTCGAGGAGAGCGTTGCCGGGATGGAGGTCGTCAAGGCCTATGGGCAGGAACGCCGCGAGGAATTGCGCCTGAAGAATGCGGCGGTGGCGATCTACGAGGACACGATTCAGATCGCAAAATACCGATCGAGGTACGCCCCGCTCTTCGAACTGCTCCCTGCGTTGGGGACCGTCGCCGTGCTGTGGGTTGGGGGGTTCCGGGTCATCGACGGTGCCCTCACCGAGGGCGAGTTCGTCGCTTTCATGCAGTACCTGGCAGTGCTCGTGTTGCCGTTGATGATCAGCGGGTGGTTCTTCGCCAACCTGCCGCGTGCCGCAGCATCAGCGGCGCGGATCGATGAACTGCTTTCCGCCGATCCGATCATCGAGGACCCGGCCCGACCGATCCCGCTTCCCGACGGCCCGGGCGAGATCCGCTTCGATGGTGTCACGTTCGCCTACTCGAGCGGGGACGCCGTCCTCGAGGGGATGAACCTCGTCATCCCAGGGGGGACCGCCGTCGCCCTCGTCGGCGCGACGGGGTCGGGAAAGACCACGGTCGCCAACCTGGTGCCGCGGTTCTACGACGTCGCCGAAGGGTCGGTCTCGATCGACGGCATCGATGTCCGGGATCTCCGTCTCGACGACCTGCGATCCGAGGTGGCGATCGTCTTTCAGGAGAGCTTCCTGTTCTCGGCGACCATTGCGGAGAACATCCTCGTGGGCGACCCCCAAGCGGACGAGCGAAGTGTCCGAGCGGCCGCCCGTCTCGCTCAGGCCCACGACTTCATCTGCGCGATGCCGGACGGCTACGGGACCGTTGTGGGTGAACGTGGCCACACGCTGTCCGGCGGTCAGCGCCAACGAGTGGCCCTCGCCCGGAGTGTGCTGCGGGATCCACGCATTCTGATCCTCGACGACGCGACCTCCTCGGTCGATGCGGTCGTTGAATCCGAGATCCAGGAGGCGCTGCGCCACGTGATGGCGGGCCGGACCACGCTGATCATCGCCCACCGGAACTCGACGCTTGCGCTCGCGGAACTCGTCGTGTTCCTCGAGGACGGAACGATCGCCGGCGTCGGCACGCACGAGCAGTTGCTCTCCACGATTCCTCGCTACGGCGAAGTACTCGCCCACGACGACACTCGCGCGCCGGGCGGTTTCCGATGAGATACATGCGGCAGGCGGGGGAGAACGATGCTCCGGACCGCGGCGGCCTGCTTCGCAGGGCGGCTCGCCTGGGTCGGCCGCTGTGGCTGCCGGCGCTCGGGGCGTTCACCGCCGCGGCACTCGGGACCGCTGCCCGCCTCGCGGGACCGCTCACCGTCGGTGCCGGCATCGACCAGGGGATCGCCGAGGGCAACAAGCAGGCGGTGACGACCGCTGCACTGGTCTTCATCGTTCTCCTGGTCATTCAGTACGTGTTTGTGATGATCTCCCGATACGGCATCGCGTGGGTTGGCGAGCAGTATCTTCTCAACTTTCGGAGTGTCGTGTTTGGCCACCTCGTCCGCTCCGATACGGCATTCTTCTCACGCTCGAAGAGCGGTGTCCTCGTCAGCCGCATGACGTCCGACATCGAGTCGCTTCAGGAGTTCGCCGGTGACGGTGCCGTGATGGCGGTGTCGAACGGCCTCACGGTGATCGGCGTCGCCGTCGCCATGGTCCTGGTCGACTGGGCCATGGCAGCATCGACCTTCGTGGTGATTGCGGTCCTGGTCGGCGTCTCGGTTCTCTTTCAGCGGCAGGCAGCGAAGGCCTACGAGCAGGTGCGAGAGCGAATCGGCCGCGTTCTCGCCGGCCTCCAGGAGGGAATCGCAGGCGTGCGGGTCGTCCAGGCGTTCTCGCAGGAACAGATTCAGGCCACGTCGTTCGGGCGGGTGAACGAGGCCCACTACCGGGCGAACATGAGCGCAGCGAAGGCAATCTCGTGGTACTTCCCGACCGTCGGGTTCCTGCGCGTCGTGGCGATCGCGGCGGTGCTGGTGATCGGTGGCATCCGGGTCATCGACGGGTCGATGACGTTCGGGACGCTCGTCGTCTTCCTGCTCTACCTCGACTGGTTCTTCCAACCGATCGTCAACCTGGCGAACGTCTACAACCTGTTGCAGGCGGCGATCGCCGCCCTCGGAAAGCTGTTCGCGCTCCTCGACGTCAAGGCCGAGGTGGTCGAGCGTCCGGGCGCCTACGACCTCGCCACTCCGGTGGCCGGAGAGATCGTGCTGCGCGGGGTGACGTTTGGATACGACGACGACACCACGGTGATCCGCGACATCGATCTCGAGATCCCGGCCGGTCAGCGGCTCGCGGTGGTGGGCGAGACCGGCGCAGGGAAGACGCACGATCGCCAAGCTCGTCCTGCGCTACTACGACCCCCAGAAGGGATCGGTGTCGCTCGATGGTGCGGATCTCACGGACCTGACCGTCGACTCGCGGACCGATGCCATCGCGTTGATACCCCAGGATGGCTTCCTCTTCAACGGAACGGTGCGAGACAACCTGACCTATGGCGCGCCGGACGCAACCGACCAGGACGTGTGGAACGTGCTCCGGGCCATGGGCATCGACGAATGGGTGAGGGAGCTTCCCGACGGGCTCGACACCCAGGTGCGTGAGCGCGGCGGCCGCTTCTCCGCGGGGGAGCGGCAGCTCGTGGCGCTCGGGCGGGCCTTCCTCGACGATCCTGCCGTGATCGTGCTCGATGAGGCAACCTCGAACCTCGATCCGGAGACCGAACTCGAGGTCGAAGGGGCGCTGCGGGTCCTGCTCGCGGGTCGAACGGCGATCGTCATCGCCCATCGGCTCCGATCGGCCGAGCGCGCCGATCGGGTGATCATGGTGGGCGACGGGCGGATCATTGCCGATGGGGCCCACGCCGAATTGGTCGAGTCAAACGATGAGTACCGTCGCCTCGTCGAGGTCTGGGAACGGGGAATGTCGTGAACCGTGATTACCTGAGCGAGTTCGAAGAGCAGGACGGCTACCTCAACTTCGCGTCGATCGGACCGCCGGCGAAGTCGGCTCGGGCGGCGGCGGCGGACCTCCTCGATCAGGCGGCGGACGGCAGTCGCCCTACAGCTCAGCTGGTCGGTCCTGCCTATGAAGACGCCCGTGCCGCGATCGCATCCGCCCTCGGTGTCCGGGATGGACTGGCCACATCGGTTCCGTCAACCAGTGCCGGCATGATGCAGATCGCCTTCGGCCTCATCGGAGCCGGCGGGAACGTCGTGGTCCCATCACATGAGTTCCCGGCGAACCGATACCCGTGGCTTCGGGCCGAGGCCGTCGGCGGACCGACGGTCCGCGCCGTCGAAGTGCCGGACGGACGTGTGACCGCCGACGCGCTGGCGCCGGCGATCGACGACCGGACCCGACTCGTCGCGGTGAGTCTCGTCGACTACATGACGGGCTATCGCGTCGAACGTTGACGCGATCGTCGAAGCGGCGGGCGACGCTCTTGTGCTCGTCGACGGCATCCAGGGCCTTGGTGCGGTCGAGGCTGGCCTCGGCCGTGCCGACGTGTTCGTTGCCGGCGGGCAGAAGTGGCTTCGCGCCGGCTTTTCAGCCGGCGTGATGGCCGTCTCGGAGCGGACGATCGATCGGTTGGCCCCGACCCTCACCGGTTGGTGGGGCGTCGAGGACAACTTCGCCTTTGAGGTTCAGCCGCCCCACCGGGCGCTCGAGAGCGCTGATCGGTTCCTGGAAAGTTCTCCGAACCTTCCGGGTGCCGTCGCTGCCGCCGCGGCGCTGCAGGTCGTCGAGGCAGGTGGAATCCATCAGATCGAGTCCGCGGTACTCGAGCGTTCCGGAGCGGCGCTCGACATCGTCCGGTCACTGGGCGCCGAGGTGATTGCGCCCTGGCGGTCGGACGAGGAGCGTGCGGGCATCGTCTGCTTCCGGTTCCCCGGAATCGATGCAACCTCAATGGTCGGCGCGCTCGGCGATGCCGGGTTCATGATGTCAGAACGCAACGGGTGGATTCGCGTCGCGCCCCACGCGACGACGCCGATGCGCGTGATCGAGGCGTTCCGCGACGAGCTGGCCGATCAGGTCCTGAAGGCCTGACCGGCGGCGACCGACCCGCCCCCGGATCGCCACACGTCATCGACGTCCCACCGGGTCATCTCGAGGATCTCCACGGTCGACTGGTTCAATCGGCATCCACCCGCGAACTTCGACCAGATCGGTGTCGCCCGATCTTGCCACCACGCGGCGCGGGGATTCGGCGAACGCACGTGCTCGAGGAATCGGAGGACGCCGCCGCTGCGTACCACGCGGTGGATCTCATCGAGGGCCGCAACCGGGTCGGGGATCGTGCAGAGCGCGAACGTCATGATGGCGCCGTCGAACACGCCGTCGACGAACGGGAGATGCCGCGAGTCTCCGCGGTAGAGGAAGAGCCTGGCCTCCGACTTCGCCGCTCTGACCCGGAGCTTCTGGAGCATGTGCTCATCGGGTTCCACGGCGTGGATCTCGTCCGCCGTCTCGGGATAGTGCGGGACGTTGAGGCCGGTCCCTGCCGCGAGTTCGACAACCCGACCGGTGATTCCCTCCATCAGCCGACGCCGCTGGTCACGCACACCCATCCACTCGGTCGGAGCGAGCGCTGCGTCGTAAAGGGCTGCGAGCAACGGATGGTTCATGGCGCCAGCCTACGTTCGGGAAGCACGGCGGCGTCGTTTAGCCCCCTCCCAGGAGCGCGACGCGCCGGTGGTGCAGTACGATTCCCGTGTCCGGACACCAAGGAGGGGACGATGGGTATCGGAGACATGGTCGGGAAGGCCAAGGATCTTATCGGTGGCAACAAGGAAGCCGTCAAGGGCGGTATCGACAAGGCAGCCGATGCGGCCGACAAGGCAACCGGCGGCAAGGCAACCGACCAGATCAACACGGGCGCCGAGAAGGCCAAGGACATCGTCGAAGATCAGAACTGATTGCTCCGTTGTCTCCTGCGGAGCGCCGATCGTTGGGTCGGTGCTCGGTCGCGTCCCTAGGATCCTCGCATGAGCGATCCACGGTCTGAACGAACACGGGTGAGGCGCGTCCCGGAGAAGGCCGCCTACGACCGGGCCACGGTCAACGCAATCCTGGACGAGGCACTGATCTGCCATGTGGGGTTCATCCAGGACGATGCGCCGTTTGTGATCCCGATGAATCATGTCCGTGTGGGTGAAACGCTCTACTTCCACGGCTCGCCGGCCAGTCGACTAATGCGGTTGATGAAGAGCGGGGCACAGGTGACGGTCACCGCCACCATTCTCGACGGCATCGTGGCGGCGCGATCCGTATTTCATCACTCGATACACTATCGATCAGTGACGATCATGGGCCCCTCGCGCGTGGTCGACGACCCCGACGAGCGGGCCGTCGCGTTCGAAGCGATCACCGAAGCCGTCCTGCCGGGCCGTTGGTCCGAGGCGCGCCATCCGTCGCCGGCGGAGGACAAGGGCACCCTGCTCGTTGCGGTCCCGATCGACGAGTTCTCCGCCAAGGTGAGTGAGAAGGACGTCGGCGACGAACCCGAGGACTACGCCCTCCCGATCTGGGCGGGTGTCATCCCTCTGACCCTCACGCCGGGCACCCCTGAACCGGACCCCCGGAACTTGGACGGCGTCGATGTACCTCCGTCAGTGCGCCGGTTCGTGGGGGAGTAGCCCCGTCGTGCCCGACCGTCGGGCGGCTGGCCCTGCCCTCACGGCTCGAGCCCCCCCCCCTCCGCAGCGCTCCGGCCGTCCGGCCGGATGCTCGCGCCTCCCCGACTGCGTGGGAGAGGCGAAGACTGGCAACCGGGGACTGGCGACCGGCGACTACCGAACTCCGTTGTACGAATCCCGCCACTCCAGCCAGCGCTGGACCGGGGCAAGGTCCATGTCCGGGCCGGTAATGCCGAGGGTGAACTCGGTCACGCCGAGGGCGGCAAACTCGTCGGCCTGGTCCAGGTTCTCCACCTTGATCCCGATCGATCGTGCGATCGTGCCGGGGTCACGGTCGACGTGTGCGCACCATTCGTCGAGGACGCTCGACTTGTGGGCAACGGTCTCGGTGCCGCCGAAGGTGTGCCAGATGTCGGCATGCTCAGCGACGATCCGCAAGGTGACCTTCTCACCGCCACCACCGATGAGGATTGGGATGTGGCGCATCGGCGGGGGATCGAGACGTTCGAGGCGGCTGACGATCCTGGGCATCGCTGCGTCGAGGTCATCGAGGCGGCTCCTGGCCGTCCCGAAGTCGTATCCGTATTCGACGTAGTCCTTCTCGAACCAACCGGAACCGATACCGAGGATCAGGCGACCCTTCGAGATGTGATCGACCGTTCTGGCCATGTCGGCGAGCAACTCGGGATTTCGATACGAGTTGCATGTGACGAGCGCCCCGAACTCGACGCGCTCGGTCTGCTCGGCCCATGCCGCGAGCATCGTCCAGCACTCGAAATGCTTGCCTGCGACGGGATCCGGGTCACCGCCGTAGAGGGGGTAGAAGTGGTCCCAGTTGTAGAGAACGTCGACGCCCATGTCCTCCGCCTGGCTCACGGCATCGCGGATGCCGTTGTAGTCGATGTGTTGGGGGTGGAGGTGAACGGCAATGCGTACCGGCTTCATGGAATGTCCTCTCGATGTGGTGACGGGTCGGCATCGTATCGGGGAACGGGTTGCTTCCGGCACGATCGGTAGGCTTCTCGCGATGGAGATCACGACGCGCCCGATCACAAAAGACGAGATCGTTCAGTTCCGCACCGCCATCATGCTCGGCTTCGGTGAGGATCTCAACGACGACGAGTTCCCGCCCGAGTGGTTCGAGGACCTCATTCCGCTCGACCGGACAGCCGCCGTATTCGACGGCGATCAGATCGTCGGGACGCTGGGCGGAATCCCCTTCGATGTGACCGTGCCCGGTGGTGGTCAGGTCGCGATGGCAGGGACAACGGTCGTGACCGTTGCGGCGACACATCGCAGACGAGGCGCACTCACCGCGATGATGCTCGACCACCTCGAGGACGGTCTCAGGCGGGGCGAGCCGCTGGTCGGATTGTGGGCTTCGGAGAGCCTGATCTACGGACGTTTCGGATTCGGTGTCGCTACCGAGTTCGACGAGATCGAGATCGACCGGACCCGTGTGTCGGTGCAAGGCGAGGCTGGATCGGTTCGGCTCGTAGCGGCGGAGGAGGCGGCGGAGATCTTCCCCGCAATCTATGACGCCGAGCGCCTGCGCCGCCCCGGGATGCTGTCGCGATCGGTGCACTGGTGGAAGCACCTGTTCATTGATCCAGAAGGGCGCCGGCGGGGGTTCTCGTCGCTTCGCCTCGTGCTGCATGAGACAGATGGTCGTCCCGACGGATATGCCTTCTATCGCCAGAAGCTCGATTCGGAGTCGGGGTTCCCTGAGGGCAAGGTGAGTGTCCGCGAGATCATCGCTGCGTCGCCGACCGCCCATACGGGACTGTGGCGATTCCTCACGTCGATTGACCTCTTCGTCGAGATCGCCTACTGGAATCTGCCGGTCGATGATCCGCTGGCCTGGAAGGTTCCGGATCACCGCCGGATCAAGCGGAAACGGTGGGACGCGCTGTATCTCCGCATTCTCGATGTGGTGCAGGCCCTCGAGGCCCGCACCTACGCCGCCGACGGCAGGATCACGTTCGCCGTCGACGATCCGTTTCTTCCGGACCTGGGGGGTACGTTCGAGCTCGGGGTGAGCGAGGGCAACGGCACCTGCCGCAGGATCGGTGGCGGACCGACCGATGTCAGTCTCGGCACCACCGATCTCGCCAGCCTCTATCTCGGCGGTCACAACGCCGTCGCCATGGCGCGGGCCGGTCGGATCCAGGGTCCGACGGATTCGGTCGAGTTGTTGGGACGGATGTTTCGCGGCGACGTCGCTCCGTGGTGCGAAGAGATCTTCTAGCCTTCCCCGGGGGAGGGAACGAAACGGTGCCTCTGAGCGTTATCGATGCGGAGGACGGCCCGCCGGGACTGATTCGGTCTTCCCCACTCCCACTCGTTCCAGCCCCGGCGGGTCCGCCCGTTCGATACCCGGTCCGTTCGGTCCTGGGACGACGTACAATGCCACTATCTCGATAGTGCAAATCCGGGGAGCGCAGCATCATGACCACGGTTGACATCGATCTCGGGGCCTACCAGCTCGGTTGGTCGGACGAGGAGGACTACGTCTACAAGCCCGAGAAGGGTCTCAACGAGCAGATCATTCGCGACATGTCTCGGATGAAGAAGGAACCTGAGTGGATGCTCGAGTTCCGTCTGAAGGCCTACCAGCGATTCCTGCGCAAGCCGATGCCGGATTGGGTCGGGGGCGGGGCCCTCGATGAGATCGATTTCGACAACATCTACTACTACATCAAGCCGATGGAGGGCCAGGCGAAGGACTGGGACATGGTCCCGGATTCCATCAAGGAGACCTACGAGAAGCTTGGCATCCCCGAAGCCGAGCGGAAGTACCTTGCCGGCGTCACCGCCCAGTACGAATCCGAGGTCGTCTATCACCGCAACCGTGATGACCTTGCCGGGATGGGCGTTCTCTTCACCGACATGGACACTGCCGTTCGGGAGTACCCGGACATCGTCCGCGAGTACTTCGGCACCATCATTCCGCCGAACGACAACAAGTTCGCGGCGCTCAACTCCGCGGTCTGGTCCGGCGGGTCGTTCATCTATGTGCCGCCGGGCGTGCACCTCGAGGAGCCGCTCCAGGCCTACTTCCGCATCAATGCCGAAAACATGGGGCAGTTCGAGCGGACGCTGATCATCGTCGACGAAGGCGCATACGTGCACTACGTCGAAGGATGTTCCGCCCCGGTCTACTCGTCCGACTCGCTCCACTCCGCGGTCGTTGAGATCGTCGTCAAGGAAGGTGGCCGATGCCGCTATTCGACCATCCAGAACTGGTCGAACAACGTGTTCAACCTCGTCACCAAGCGTGCTGTGGCTTACAAGAACGCGACCATGGAGTGGATCGACGGCAACCTCGGTTCCAAATTCACGGCCAAGTATCCGGCGGTGTGGCTCATGGGCGAGGGCGCGCACGGTGAAGTGCTCTCTGTCGTGTTCGCCGGAGCCAACCAGCATCTCGATGCCGGGGCCAAGATCGTGCACGTCGCGCCGAACACCACGTCGCTGATCACCTCGAAGTCGATTTCCAACCAGGGGGGACGTGCCGGCTATCGCGGACTCGTCCGTGTTGAGCCGGGAGCCGTGGGCGCCAGGTCTTTCGTCCGGTGCGATGCGCTGATCCTCGACGAGGACTCACGCTCGGACACGTACCCGTACATGGAGATCGAGGAGTCGAACGTCGATATCGGTCACGAGGCGACGGTGTCCAAGGTGGGGGAGGACCAGTTGTTCTACCTCATGACACGCGGCCTTACCGAAGAGGAAGCCACCGCGATGGTGGTTGCCGGCTTCATCGAGCCGATCGTCAAGGAACTCCCGATGGAGTACGCCGTCGAGCTGAACCGTCTGATCGAACTGCAGATGGAGGGTTCGGTCGGCTAGGGCCCCGGGACCCTATCAGCCCCGGTCCTCCAGGTGCTTGATGAACGTGTAGGACGTCTTCTCGACCCCGTAGTCGCGTCCCTCGTAGAAGAGGTGGGCGTTTGACCGCACAACGTTGCTTCGCACCCGAACAACGGCGAGGTGGTTGTCGGCGGCCCATTGTTCGGCTCTCTTGAGCAGTTCCTTGCCGATGCCTTCGCCGCGGCTCGTCGGATCGACGACGAGCCCTCCCACTTCTGAGAACGGCTCACTTTGGAGCAGCTCGCTTCGGCGGACGTGAATCCAGCCGGTGAGGTGATCTCCTCTGCAGGCAACGAACACGGCGCCATCCTCGGGTCGCAGCCGATCGATCGCGGCGCGGATCGACCCCGATCCGATGGCATAGCCGAGGTCGCCTGCAAGGTAGGCGATTCGAGGCGCATCATCGCGAGTGGCACTGCGGATCTCGTCCATGTGGTGACACTACCGCCCCCACCCCCACCCCCGCTCCCGCCACGCACACCTCCCGGTCTACCCTCAATGGCCATGCGCATCGTCGTTGCAGACTGCACCGTGAACTACGCCGGCCGCCTCTCGGCCCACCTGCCGCGTGCGACCCGGTTGATTCTCATCAAGGCCGATGGCTCGCTCCTCGTGCATGCCGAAGCCGGGGCCTACAAGCCCCTGAATTGGATGAACGCACCGAATCGCCTCGTCGAGGAGGACGGGCGCTGGTTCGTCACGAACGGCAAGCAGGAGGAGCTCACGATCGACCTTCACGAAATCCACCTCGACACTGTTGTGGAGATGGGAGAGGATCCCGGACTTCAGAAGGACGGCGTCGAACTCGAACTCCAGCGGCTACTCGCCGAGCAGCCCGAGGCGATCGAGGACGGCCTGGCCCTCATCCGGCGGGAGTACCCGACGCCGATCGGCCCGGTTGACCTGTTGTGCCGCGACGCGTCGGGCGCGACGGTCGCCATCGAGGTCAAGCGCAGGGGGGAGATCGACGGGGTGGAACAACTCACGCGGTATCTCGAGTTCCTCAACCGCGACGAACGCCTCGCTCCGGTTCGTGGCATCTTCGTGGCCCAGGCCGTCAAGCCGCAGGCGAGGACGCTCGCAACCGACCGCGGGATCGCCTGGGCCGAAGTGGACTACGAATTGTTGCGGGGGACCGACTCGGACATCCTGCGCCTGTTCTAGCTCGGCGGCTGGAGGGTGGTGGCCTCATCGTCGGGGTGCCGGCTCCCGGACGCCCCCCTGCGTTGTCGCTGGTGCTCCTCCGCGTCCCCGCCCTTCGGTCGAGGGGACACGGCCATTCGTCTACAACAGGCTGCGCAGGTCGTAGATGGCGCTGGGGTGGCGGAGCTTGCCGAGGGCGCGATTCTCGATCTGACGCACCCGCTCGCGGGTGATGCCGAGTTCGGCGCCCACGTCGGAGAGGGTCCGTGGCGCGTTCCCGCCGATCCCGTACCGCATCACGAGCACGGCGCACTCGCGGTCGTCGAGGGCGCCGAGCGCCTTCGATACCTCTTCGCAGCGGGCGACTTCGGCCACGACCGTGAACGGGTCGGGGGTGCGCTCGTCTTCCACGAAGTCTCCGAGTTGGGCATCGCCTTCTTCGCCGACGGGCCGGTCGAGCGAGATCGTGTCGCCGGGCGTCGACCGTGCGATCTGGATCCGCTCCTCGTCGAGGCCGCTGACCTCGGCGATTTCGGCAATGGTCGGGGGCCGGCGGTATTGCTCTTGCAGGGAGAGTTCCGTCTCCTGCACCGTGCGCACCACATCCACCATATGGACGGGGAGTCGGATCGTTCGGCCCTGGTTCCCCAGCCCGCGGGTGATCGACTGGCGGATCCACCACGTGGCGTAGGTCGAGAACTTGAAGCCCTTGCGCCAGTCGAACTTCTCGACGGCACGGATCAGGCCGAGGTTGCCCTCCTGGATGAGGTCGAGCAGGTCGAGGCCGCGTCCCGTGTAGCGCTTGGCGATGGAGACCACGAGCCGCAGATTGGATCGGATGAAGACGGCTTTCGCCTCGTCTGCTGCCTGGATCGTGCGATACAGCGTGGCGCGTTCGGTGGCATCGACATGATCGCCGGACTCGAGTCGTTGCTGGGCCTTCTTCCCCGCCTCGATGGAGCGCGCGAGGCGGACTTCGTCCTCGGCTTCAAGCAGACCGTGGTCGGAGACCTGACCGAGATAGCGCCCAACAGCATCCGCGGCTGAAGCGTCGCCACGTCGTTCCGCCATGTCCTCTGCCCCCCCCTCTCAGTCGATGAGAGCTACTCGAAACTATCACGCAACCGCACCATGGGCAACGGATCGTTACTCTTTCTGTTCTTGCACCCCACCATGAACCAATTCACGCGCATCGCTTCAGCCGTCCTGGGGATCCTGTCCTTCGTCGCGGCCGGCTGCACCAGCCCGGCTCCGCTCGACGCGTCCTCATTGCGGCCCCCTGAGATCGGCCCCCCGACGATCGTCGTCTCCGTGCTCGCCGGTGATGATCTCAGTCCCATCGACGCCGAGATCGACATCGATGGAGCGACCGTGACCGTGACCGAGGAGGGAGAATCAGTATTCACCTGGCCGCAGCGCCCGACCATCATCGATGTCTCTGCCGCGGGGTTCGAGAGCCAAGTCGTCGAGGTCGATGAACCGCCGCGAGATGACCGAGTCGAACTCCGCCTCGAGCCGGTCGTGCTCAGCGGCCGCGTCTCGACGCACCGCGGCGTCGCGCTTCCGGGCGTCGATGTCCAACTCGGGAGTGGTCAGGACACCACGAACGACGACGGTCTATTCGAGATCGTGCGTGCCGAACCGGGCGATCTCGAGCTCTCGCGACCGGCGTGGGCGGATGCGGTGATCGCCTGGGACGGTGTCGAGACCGAGATCGACACGACGATGCAGCCCATCGAAGTCCGTGGAATTCGCGTCGGTGCCGCCGCCGGCGATTCGGAGCACTGGAACAAACTGCTCTCGCTGGCCGACTCGTCCGGTGTGAACGCGTTCGTTGTGGACATCAAGGACGAGTACGGCACGGTCTTCCACGACACAACGGTCGAGCAGGCCCACGAGGCGGGTGCGGTGACGCTCCAGTACATCCTCCCTGACGTCGTGGCCGACATGGACGAACACGGCCTGTACAAGATTGCACGGGTCGTTGCCTTCCAGGATACGCCGATGGCGCGGACCGAGCCCGATCATGCGGTCCTGGTGGCCGGTAGTGCCGATCTCTGGACGACCCGAAACGGCGATTCCTGGATGGACCCGACCGACCCCGTGTCGTTCGAGTATCCCGTTGCGCTTGCGGAAGAAGCGTGCGAGGCCGGCTTCGACGAGATCCAGTTCGACTTCGTGTCATTCCCGTTCGGCGGCGATGTCTCAACGGCGGCGTTCGACGACGAGTACACCGAAGAAGTGCGGGTCGGCTCGATCCTGGCGTTCTTGAATCGCGCCTACACGGTGCTCAGCCCCCGCTGCGCCGTCGGTGCGAACGTGCTCGGAATCACGCTCGAGTCTGGCACCGACGAAGGTGTCGGACAGCGCCCGGGACTCCTCTCGCGCACGATCGACGTCCTCAGCCCGATGCTGTACTCGACGAACTACGGCTCGGGCTGGAAGGGGTACAGCAACCCCAACGAGCACGCGGCTGACATCGTTGATTCCGCACTCGTGAGCGGCACCACGCGCCTTGAGGGGTTCGCCTACTACCGACCGTGGCTGCAGACGTGGGGTGTGTCCGAACTCGTGGCCCGCGGCATCCAACTCCGAGCGGAAGATCGGGCAAACGGATGGATGCTCTGGTCGAACAGCGCCTCGTATCCACCAGGGTTGCTGCCGCCCCAATGACCAGGGCCGAGAAGCTCGCCGCGCTCGCGAACGGAATCACCGCCTGCCGCCTCTGCCCCCGCCTGGTCGAGTGGCGCGAGCAGGTCGCGATCGAGAAGCGGGCGTCGTTCGCAGACGACGAGTACTGGGGCCGTCCGGTACCGGGCTTCGGGGATCCCGAGGCGCGGGTCGTCGTGGTGGGACTCGCTCCGGCGGCCCATGGCG
This sequence comes from uncultured Actinomycetota bacterium, assembly GCA_963700375.1. GTDB lineage: Bacteria > Actinomycetota > Acidimicrobiia > Spongiisociales > UBA5794 > JAHEEL01. The sequence goes on along the minus strand of CAVOXF010000006.1, from coordinate 296,327 downwards.
CGAACCGGACGGGCCGTATGTTCACAGGGGACAGAAGCGGTGATTGGCTCTACCGCGCGATGTGGCGAGCCGGTCTCGCCAACCAGCCCGAATCCACCGGACGCGACGACGGACTCGTCATCACGGGGGCGTGGGTGACCTCACCGGTCCGGTGCGCACCGCCCGTCAACCGACCGACGGTAGACGAGCGTGATGCGTGCGCACCATGGTTCGACCGGGAACTCGGCATCCTCGAACCGGAGGTGTTGATTGCCCTCGGCGACTTCGCCTACCGGTCGATCTGGCGGTATCTCGGAGATCGCGCGCTCGCACTCCCTCGGCCTCGCCCGAAGTTCGCCCATGGCCTCGAGGTGGAGATCCCCGGCGGGCCCGTGGTCCTTGCGAGCTTCCATGTGAGCCAACAGAACACCTTCACCGGCCGCCTCACCGAAGACATGCTCGACGCCGTCTTCACCCGAGCCCAAGCCCTGTCCCCCGATTCCTTCTCCTAAGGGGAAGGAATCCTGACGCCCTACTGCATCGTGCGGCGGACCTCGGACTCCCGCAGCTTTCGCTCCATCGCCGCAGCGAGGTACGGATACGGATCGACCTTCGTCCCCTCGATGTGGAGTTCGAAGTGGGTGTGGGAACCCACGTTTTCGGCATTCCCGGAGTCACCGACGAATCCGATGACATCGCCGGCCTCGACATAGCTCCCGACCTCGAGGCCCTCGGCGAACGCGGCACCCGGACCGCCCTGTCCGTCATCGGTCCCACTGCTGTCGTTGTTGAGGTGCAAGTAGTGGCTTGTCCAGCCGTAGGCATGGCGAATCGTGATGTTCCAGCCCGACATGTCATTCCAGTCGAGGTGTTCAACGATGCCGTCTTCGACGGCGACGACCCGGGTGCCCTTGGGGCTCATGATGTCGGTTCCTTTGTGGCTCCGACCACCGGAGCGGCCGGCGCCCCACGTGTCGGAGAATGCAACCGTTGCCGTCTCATGTGGGAAGGCCTTGATCACGAAATCGCTGCTGGGAGGCGCCGAGACGGCCTGGCTTGGCGGGGACGGCAGCACGATCGCGGTGAGTGCCACGGCGACCGCGATTGCTCCGAGCGCGATACGCCGAATCGCAATGCTCATGGGGGTTGCTCCTTCCGGCGGACGCCTGCGATCCTGACCCGCGGCATCCGTTCTCTGGTAGCTCGATGACGAAACCGTAGGCACGAACCCCGGATAACGGGGCCAGATAGAGGGGCGGGCCTCGGTAGTCTCACCACCGCTCTCGAGCTGAGGTACCACCCTTGTCCAACCTTGATCTGGCCGCTTCGACGGCCGCAGGCGAACTCGATCCGGCGTGGCGGTCCGCCATCCGGTCGAGCGCCCTTGAATCCTTTGCCGGTGGCGAAATGCCGACTCAAACCGAAGAGATCTGGCGCTACGTCGATCTCGGATTCGACCTGAACGACTTCGCTCCGGCGACCGGCGGCGCGGTCGAACTCGGTGACGATCCGCTTCTAGATCAACTCTCCGCCCCGATCCCGTTCTCGGTGATCGGCGATACCTTCTCCGGCGTCGATCTCATCTCAGACGAATTCACGGCCATGTCGTTGCGCCGTGCAGTCTCGGACCGACCCGATGTGGTGCGAGACGCCGTCGAACGAGTCGGATTGTCTGCAGACCAGGACCTGTTCGCGGCCGCAGCCGGTGCGTTCGGAGGCGAAGGCGTGTTCATCCATGCCGCTCCGTCCGCCGTCGCTCCCTCGGTCGTCTCGATTGATCTCCAGCCGGGTGCCAACGGCACGGTGTCATTCCCTTCCGTCGTCATCGTCGCGGAGGAGCACTCCGACATCTCGGTGATCGTCCACCTCCGTTCCCATGCCGATTCGGACGCCCTCGTCATCCCCCAGTTCTCGGCCGCGGTGGGCGCCGGTGCCCGCGTCTCGTTGAGCCTCGTCCAGAACCTCGGATACGCCGCCCGTTCGATCGGCTTCCTCCGCTCGGAGGTGGGAGCGGATGCGCGGCTCCTGTTCGGTGAGATCGGTCTCGGCGGGAAGCTCGCGCGGCTCCATCTCGATGTCGAACTCCAGGGCCGCGGTTCGTCGACCAATGTCGTCGGGGCCTACTTCGGTGAGGATCAGCAGGTCCTCGACTACCGCTACTTCGTGCGGCACATCGGGACCAATACGAGGGCCGACATGTTCCTCAAGGGCGCCGTCGAAGACGACGCCCGATCGGTGTTCACCGGCATGATCCGGATCGAAGAGAGCGGTCAGAAGACCGAAGCGTTCCAAACGAACCGCAACCTGATCCTGTCCGACGGGGCCTCGGCCCAGTCCGTTCCCAACCTCGAGATCCTCGCGAACGATGTGCGGTGCGGCCACGGCTCGACGGTTGGTCCGCTGGACGCCGAGCAGCGCTACTACCTGATGAGTCGGGGGTTGGCTCCCGAGCGCGCCGACCGACTCCAGGTTCGCGGCTTCTTCGAGGAGGCGCTGGCCAAGCTCCCGCATCCCGAGTTGAAGCCGGCGGTGAGCGCGTGGATCAACCGGAAATTCGAGACCGCCCAGGACGAGGGGAGGGTCTGATGCGAACCGAGATCGCTCCGCTTGCCGACCTTCCGGACGGGCGCGGTGTGCTCGTCGAAGTCGAAGGCGAGCGTATTGCCCTGTTCAGGACCGGTGACACGGTGCATGCCATCGGAGACCGCTGCAGCCACGCTGAGGCGTCGCTCGCAGAAGGCGATCTCTTCGACGGTGAGGTCGAGTGCCCGCGACACGGATCACCATTCAACCTCGTCACCGGCGAGCCGCAAACGCTCCCGGCGACGAAGCCCGTGCCCGTGTTTCCCGCCGACGTGGAAGACGGTGTTGTGTACCTGACCATCGGAGGGACGTCCTGATGTCGAATGCCCTGGAGATCACGAACCTGACCGCCGGACTCGGGGACCTGCAGATCCTCAAGGGGATCAACCTCACCGTTCCGTTCGGCGAGGTCCACGCCCTCATGGGCCCGAACGGGTCCGGCAAGTCGACGCTCACCCACGTGCTCATGGGCCACGACGACTACGTAGCGGCAGGGTCGGCGCTCGTCGGCGGCGTTGAAGTGATGGGTCTTCCGGTCTTCGAGCGTGCGCGGGCCGGTCTCTTCGAGGCCTTTCAGTACCCGACCGAGGTTGCCGGAGTGTCGCTGAATGATCTGGTTACCGAGATGGTCGAGGTCTCGGGGAATCCCCTGGATGCCGCCGAACGTGCCGTCGACGCCGGCCGCCTTCTCGACATGGATCGATTCATGGATCGCGCGATCAACGCCGGACTCTCCGGCGGTGAGAAGAAGCGCTCCGAGATGTACCAACTGGCCGTGTCGGCGCCGACGGCGGCCATCCTCGACGAGATCGACTCGGGCCTCGACATCGACGCGGTTCGCGAGGTCGCCACGATGGTCGAGGCGCTGCGCGGTCCGTCCCTCGGTGTGTTGGTCATCACGCACTACAGCCGCATCCTCCGCTACATGAACCCCGACCGGGTCCACGTCATGGTCGATGGTCGGATCGTCGAGTCGGGCGGGCCGGAAATCGCAGAACGCCTCGAGACCGAGGGCTACGCCACCGTGCGGTGATCAGAGTCCGTTGAGCGGCGCGGCGTTTGGGGCGGCGGATCGGACGCGTAGACTCGTCCCGTGAACTGGTTCTCCGACGAAGCCGACGCTCGCTCCTATCTGGTCGACCTCACCCGACTCTGGGTGGTGTGGATCGTGGGCATCATCGCCTTGTTCGCCGTCAGGAGTTGGTATGTGCTGCTGGTCGGCGTCGTCATTGTCGGGCTGTTGATCTGGCTTGTGCGGCCAATCCAGGCCCGGGCCGCGGCCATCGACGATCCCGCGGAGGTGGTCGAGGGAAGCGGTGGTCGGTTCGGGGGATCGCGAACCCGAGGCGAGATGGCGCTGCGGGTGCTGTTGTACGGACAGGCGCCGCTGTCTGAAGCCATCAACGACCACGGGATGTGGCCCGGCCTCATCTGGGTCCGACGGGTGGTGATCGTGATCAGCGCCGTCGCGTTCGCCGCGGTCTTCATCGATGTCCTCAAGGGACCGCAATGAGCGTTGCAGTCGACCAGGCGGAGGGTATTGCGCGCCTGTCATCGATCCTGACGGTTGCTCAGCGACTGCTGATATTCACTGGCGCCGGCATCTCGACGGCGAGCGGCATACCCGACTACCGGGGACCGAAGGGTGTCTGGAACACCCGGCGGCCCGTCTTCTACCAGGACTTCATGTCGAGCCGCGATGCCAGAATCGAATACTGGAGGCAGAAGGCGGAGGATCGCTTGGCGTTTCGGGACGCAAGGCCGAATGATGTTCATGCAGCGGTGGTTGCACTCGAGCACGCGGGCCGTGTCGAACTCGTCGTCACGCAGAACGTCGACGGCCTGCACCGGATCGCCGGGACGTCCGAAGACGTTCTGGTCGAGATCCACGGCACGAATGGGCTCGTCGAGTGCCAAACGTGTAGTCATCGGACGGATCCGGCGGAACCGTTCCACTCATTCGCGGAGACCGGCGAACCTCCGCGGTGCGTGTGCGGGGGCCATCTGAAGCCGGCGACGATTTCGTTCGGTCAGGAACTGCGCGCCGACGACCTCACGCGTGCCTGCCGGGCCGCGAACCGCGCCGATGCTGCGCTGGCGCTCGGTTCGACGATGCTGGTGACGCCGGCGGCCGATATCCCGCTTGAAGCGGCGCGTGCCGGCGCGTTCTATGCCGTGATCAACCGTGGCCCTACCGAACACGACGATTCGCCGTTCCTGGGGCTGCGCATCGATGGCGATGTCGGCACGGTCTTCCCCCAGGCCGTAGCGGCAGCGCTCGGATAGCCGATTCGCCGCGAGCGAGCCGCTCGCGGGTGCTCCCTGCGAAGGTATCCTTGTTGGGAACCCCCCTACGAAGGAGCGCGCATGCGAATCGAACGTGACTCGATGGGAGAGGTCTCCGTTCCGGACGACGCCTACTACGGTGCATCGACGCAACGAGCCGTCGACAACTTCCCGATCTCGGATCTGCGGTTCGGGCGGCGATTCATCTGGGCACTCGGACTGATCAAGGCCTCGGCCGCCGAGATGAACGCTTCGATGGGAATCGTCGACGCAGAGCGTGTCGATGCGATCGTGGCGGCGGCCGACGAGTTGATGGAAGGACGCTTCGACGACCAGTTCGTGGTCGACATCTTCCAGACCGGCTCGGGCACGTCGACGAACATGAACGCCAACGAGGTGTTGTCCAATCGCGCAACCGAGATCCTCGGAGGCGAGATCGGATCCAAGCTCGTCCACCCGAACGACCACGTCAACGCCGGCCAGTCTTCGAACGATGTGATCCCGACGGCGATGCACGTCGCGGCCGTTGCCGCCATTGAGGAGGATCTGCTTCCGGCGCTGCGCAACCTCGAGGGGAGTCTTGCCGCCAAGGCCGTCGAGTTCGACAACGTGCTCAAGTCGGGCCGCACGCATCTCCAGGACGCGACGCCGATCCGGCTCGGCCAGGAGTTCTCGGGATACGCCGCGCAGATCGCCAAGGCCGTCGAGCGTCTCGAGGGCGTGCTCCCGGAGCTCACGGAGTTGGCACTGGGTGGAACGGCCGTCGGCACCGGAATCAACGCGCCGGAGGGTTTCGCCGCAGGAACCATAGCCATCATGAGTCGACGGTCCGGATACGCCTTCACGGAGGCGGTGAACCACTTCGAAGCTCAGGCGGCAAAGGACGCGTACGTGAGCGCCTCGGGCGTCCTCAAGACCGTAGCCACGTCGATGTTCAAGATCGTCAACGACCTCCGCTGGCTGTCGTCCGGTCCTCGCAACGGCATCGGCGAGATCACGCTCCCGTCGCTGCAGCCAGGGTCTTCGATCATGCCGGGCAAGATCAACCCGGTGATCCCGGAAGCGGTCATGATGATCGCCTCGCGAGTCTTCGGAAACGATGTGACCATCACGTGGGGCGGAGCCAACGGCAACTTCGAACTCAATGTGATGATGCCCGTGATGACCCATGCGATGCTGGAGTCGATCGAACTTCTGGCATCCGGTGCCCGGGTGCTCAAAGACATGACGGTGGACGGGATCGTTGCCAACGAGGAGCGGGCAGCGTTCCTTCTCGACCAGAACGCGATCGTGGCGACCGCCCTGGTGCCACACATCGGGTACGACACCGTCGCCACGTTGATCAAGAAGGCGTTCGCCGAGGGCCGCGGGGTGCGCGAAGTCGCCCTCGAAATGGACGTGCTGCCCGAAGATGAACTCGATGCTGCGCTCGACGTGAGGCCGATGACCGAAGGCGGGTAGGAACGAGAACCGGCAAACGGCGCGAGAACCCGGCCTTTGTTCGGCTTACGGTCTCCTAGGGTGTGATCAATGACGAATGAACGGCGCGATCTCACTGAGGGGTTTCTCTTTACGGATCAGTACCAGCTCACGATGGCGCAGCTGTACTGGAAGTACGGCTTGCATGAGCGCACGGCCCAGTTTGACTACTTCTTCCGGCGGTACCCGGACTACGGGCGCCACCAGGCCGGATACGCCGTGTTTGCCGGTCTCGACTGGCTGCTCGACTGGATCGATTCGACCCGCATCCGAGAGGCCGACCTCGACTACCTGCGAGCGCAGCGGGACCGAACGGGGCAACCGCGATTCGACAATGGGTTCCTTGCGTGGCTTGCCGAGACGGGGGGTTTCGGGTCCGTGTCGATCCGCTCGGTCCCCGAGGGCCGTGTCGTCCATGGCCACGAACCGATCTCGGTCGTTGAAGGCCCGCTCGCCGTCGCCCAAATCCTCGAAACCTCGTTCCTCAACCACCTCAACTACCAAACGCTCGTCGCAACCAAGGCCTCCCGGGTTGCCGAGGCGGCCGCCGGGGGACCGGTGCTGGAATTCGGCATGCGACGCGGCCCCGACGTCGGGGCGAATGCCGGGGCGCGGGCTGCGCTCATTGGAGGTGCCGACGCCTCGAGCAACGTCGGCGCGTCAACCGCCATGGGCGTGGATCCCCAGGGCACACACGGGCATTCGATGGTGCAGCTGTTCATGGCGCTGGGGGAGGGTGAGATCGGGGCATTCCGGGCGTACGCGGCAACGTACCCGGACGAGTGCCTCCTGCTCGTCGACACGATCGATACGCTCGAGAGCGGCATCCCGAATGCGATTGCGGTCTTCGACGAACTCCGGGCCGATGGACACGAGCCGATCGGGATCCGCCTCGACTCGGGGGACCTTGCTCACCTTGCGGTGCGGGCGGCCAGCATGCTCGATGCCGCCGGCTTTCCGAACACCCGCATCGTGCTGTCGTCCGAACTCGACGAATTAGCGATGTGGCAGATCCGGGCGCAGATTTCCGACGAGGCGCCGCGCTATGGCGTTGACTCCTCCGCCGTACTCCACCGACTGGTCTACGGCGTCGGGACGCGGCTGATCACTTCGCACGGCTACTCGGCCCTCGGGGGCGTCTACAAGCTCGTTGCGATCAACGGCGCCGGGGGGTGGGTCCCGGCGATGAAGATCTCGGACACGCCCGAGAAGATGCCGATACCGGGGGACAAGCGAGTGTGGCGGGTCTATGACGAGCGGGGGCTCGCATCCGCTGACGTTGTATCCGCCGGCGACGAGGACCTGTCATCCGGGGAGAGCCTCGAGCTGTATCACCCGCACCGTGAGGGCATCGCTCGACGCCTCGACCACGTCCGCGATGTCGAAGAGCTCGTGGTCCCCGTCTACGCCGCCGGGACTCGAACCAGCCCCGCGCCCTCACTCGCGGAAATGAGGGAGCGTCGGACGCTGGATCTCGAACGCCTCGACACCGGGGTCCGGCGACTCGTCAACCCGCATGTCTATCACGTGTCGCTGACGCGGAAGGTGAAGCAGCTCCAGGGAGAGATGATCGCCCGGGAGCGGCGGTCGGACTAGCGGCGCTCCGCCCGCTCCTTGAGTGCGGCGTTCATCGCGTCGAAGCCCGGTTGTGTCTTCTTGGTGACCATGCCCCACACCACAGGAACGAGGGCTCCGCTGAAGTCCTCGCTCTGCGTGAACCGGACTCCGATGTCTTCGATGGCCTCGATCTTGAAGTGGTGATGGCCGTCGAACACCCCCTTGAATCCGAGCTTGCCAAGCCACGAGAATGCCCGATCCGCGACCGCCTCGGTGACGATCGGGGTGAACGTCATCGCCTTGCCGCCGGGATTCTGGAGGCGGACGGTGAGTCGCTCACCTTCTGAAGGGATCCCCGCGATCTCTCGAACGAACGGATTCCAATCGGGGTACGCCGCGAAGTCCATGAGGATCTCCCACACGACCCCCGGGCTGCTGCTGATCTCGATGGTGCTCGTGAGTTGACGCATGGCTGCTCCTAAAGCGACGAAGTGTGGCGTTAGCCTAGGCGGTATCGATTCGTAATGCAACATGTAGTTGCGTTATTGTGCCCAGATGGAACCACGACAACGACCCGGCGGCCGATCGGCTCGAGTTCGCGCGGCAGTGCTGGAAGCGGCGCTGAGCGAGATTGGCGCCTCGGGGTGGGGCTCGCTCAGCGTCGAGCGGATCGCCGAGCGATCCGGCGTCCACAAGACCACGATCTATCGGCGATGGGGCGGCGCCGATCAGGTAGTGCTCGATGCGCTCCTCAACCGGGGCAGCGAGGGGATCCCGATTCCAGATACCGGAACTCTCACCGGCGACCTGCTCGCTCTCGGCCGATTGATAGCCACGATGATCTCGGAACCTGTCGGCAGGGCCGTGGCGACGGCGGTCCTCGTGGAGGCCGACTCGCCGACGCTGAGCAGCCTCGCCCAGGTCTTCTGGTCGGAGCGCTTCTCAAGAGCGGCGGTGATCGTCGAGCGGGCGATCGAGCGAGGCGAGGTGTCGGGTCGAGCGGATCCAAACGGCATGATCGAAGCATTGGCCTCACAGATCTGGTTTCGAATCATGATGCGGAGGGGGGCGGTTACCGATGACTGGATCTCCTCCGTCGTCGATCGGACGATCGACATCTCGGCATGAGCGGGCGACACCTCGAATGCGGTCATTTCAGGCAACGGTGATGACGGTCTTGCCCCGGTTGTGTTCCTGCTCGACGTATGCGATCGCATCCGGGACCCCGCTCAGGGGATAGGTACGGTCGATGACCGGACCAACCTTCCCGGTTTCGATGAGACCCTTCAGTGCGACGAGTCGCTCTCTGGTCGCCTTCCCCACGAACGGGACGAACCGTTGCCTGACGAACGGAGAAACGGCAAACGCCTTGGCAGTCTTCCCAATCGGTCCGAACCACCGCCCGCCCGACCCATTGCCCATCACGAGGGTACCCCCGGGGGTGAGCGAAGCTCGAAACACCGACAACGGGTGCGTTCCGGCGAGTTCGAAGATCACGTCGTAGTGGTCACCGTTGTCCGAGAAGTCTTCCTTGGTGTAGTCGATCACCGCCTCGGCTCCAAGTGACCGCAGCACGTCGACACCGCCGGTGCTGCACACGCCGGTCACGTGTGCGCCCATGGATACCGCGATTCGCACCGCGAACGATCCGACGCCGCCTCCCGCCCCAACGATCAGCACCCTCTGCCCCGACCGGATCTTCCCTACGTCCTGGAGTCCCATCAAGGCGGTGAATTCCGCGACCGGAACGGAAGCCGCATCCTCGAACGACAGGTTGGTCGGCTTCGGAGCGACGTTGCCGACCGGGGCGCCCACGTACTCGGCGAAGGCGCCCTCGGACTCTTCGTACACCTCGACGCCAGGATGCAGGTCGATCACGTTCTTCCCGACTGCCTCGATCTCCCCGGCGAAGTCCAACCCGGGGATGCCGCGCATCGGCTTGATTTGGCCGGTGATGCCCATGATGCGCGGTTCGCCCCGCATGACGTGCCAGTCCCAGGCGCCGACCGAGGCCGCCCGGACCCGAACCAGCACCTCGTCGTCCTTGATGGTCGGCCGGTCGACCTCGACCAGTGCGAGGACCTCGGGTCCGCCGTGACCGCTCTGGACAATTGCCTTCATCTCACCCTCCCGGGCCTCTGTGCGGAGTGCTGAGGCCGTTTCGCCACCGCCCGCGATTCGGATTACCGGCCGACCGCACAGTTGCCTTCGCCTACAAGGCAACGTTCCCATCCCGCACCTGGGGCCCCAGCTTCAGGAGCAGTCATCTCTGAGATCTTCGCGGATCCCGGTCTCGGTCCGTGGCAACTACCGCCGATCTGAACGGGTCGATTTCTGGGCCGCCGGGGTACGCTTGGTGGATGTCCAACCATTGGCGACATGAGTTGTTCGAAGAGGTTCGCATCGCGTTCGGGGCGGCCGACCGCGACGGCACGGCGGCGCTCAACGTGGTCATCCTCGGAGGTGCCGTCACGATCGCGTCGTCGGTCACGCTTGTGGCCGTCGGGGGCGTGGCTGGCGTATTGCTCTGGGCACTCGTATGGCTCGCGGCTGTCGCCGCACTTGCTCTGTGGCTCTCTCCGCACCTCGGCGCCGCAAGCGAGCGGCGCCGCACGCGAGCGCTGGTTCAGGGTGCCGTTCTCGAGGCTGCCCGGCAACGGGCTGTCGACCTGGTGCTCGCCGATACGACCCCGGATGCTGAGCGACGGGCGGCAGCAGACCTCCTGGTCGGCAAAGATCCTGCCGGGGTCGTTCCGGCCACCTCGGTGATTCCACCCACCAGCCGGCCACCTCACGCTTGAATTCCGAGCCGGGACGTGTGGACGAGGCGACGCTCCAGGGTTCACGTGATCGGGGTCCGGCTCCTGCGAGCCGGACCCCGATCCTGTCGTCGCTACCGGCAGATCGCCGTGCGAGTCACTGTTACTTGCTGAAGATTCCCGCCACCGGAGCGTCGGAACTCCCGCCGGCGACGAGGACGCTGCCGTCCGCGACGCCTTGGGTGTTCGTGTTCCGGAAGTAGAACGTCGAGTCCGAATGACGGAGCAGACCGACGGAATCGGTTCCGTTGCCGTTCCAGTCTCCTGCGAAGACCACATCAGCGGGGTTGCCCCAGATGAACGAGGCGTCGGCAACGCCGGTCGTCAACGTGTTCCGGTAGTAGACCAAACCGGTGGTGTCACGATGAAGGCCGACTTCGTCGATTCCGTCGCCGTTGAGATCTCCGACGAACGGCTCATCACCCGGGTCGCCGAACATGAAGCTGAACTCGGCAGCACCGAGACCGGCATCGTTGGATCCGAGCTTGTTGATGATATAGAACGTCTGGTTCGACGGTCGATAGATCGACACGGTGTCGCATCCGTCCCCGTTGAAGTCGCCGGCGATCGGAACATCACCGGGATCCCCGAAGAAGAACTTGATGTCCGCAATTCCTTGCGTGTTCGAGTTCCTCAGGTAGGCGTAGCCGTCCGACTGCCGATACAAGCCAGGCGTATCAATGCCGTCGCAGTCCCAGTCGCCCACGAACGGGTAGTCACCGGGAATGCCGTAATAGAACGCGTTGACCCCGAGCTTCCAGAGACCCCGCGAGGTATCGACGAGTCCGAAGTTCGATTCGAACAACGTGACGCCGATACGGCCCTCACCGCCTTCCGGGTAGTCCGCAGCGGTCACGGTGCCGATCTCCCGCAGGTAGTTCTCGAGCGCCTGCTGATACGTCGCACCGAGCACGGTGAACGGCAGCCCACGGAACGGGTACTGATCCCCGCCGCGAACGAGGAAGTCGATCGTCGCGATATTCACCGTTGGCTTTCCAGGTACAACCGCGCCGTCGTCGACAAGCACAGTCCCGTCGTCGAGGACGACAGACTGGATCCGATGACCCGGCTTCAGCACATAGCCGGCGTCGTCGACGACCTGAGCCGTCTCCTCCGGGTTGTAGGTCATCGTGAAGCCGGCAATCTGAGCGAACCGCCCACTCGAGCCGTCGATGTCCGAGACTGCGTTCTCAAGGAGCTCCTTGAAGTGCACAATCGGGACCTTCTCGACCACCGTGAGGAAGTTCGGGAACGGAACCATGTCGAACGTATCGAGCACGGTCAGATCGCCTGCAGCGATGACCGTGTTGTTGCGGATTCCTCCACCGTTGGTGATCGCCACATCGGGCACCGCGACACCGAACTCGTCGGCGAGTTCGGTGGCCTGCCAGATGTACGAATCGGCGATGAGATTGCCCTCATTGGTCTCCATGAAGCGGACAGAGCCGCGCAGACCGTCGAGTGCCACCTTGCTGGTCGCCACCTTCTCGGCCTTGAGCGCGGCCAGACCGGCGACAACCGGGTCGACGACGTACTTCTGCATGTCCGCGTCGTTGCCCGCCGCCGTCGAAACGACGAGCGGTCCGCTCTGAGGACCAATCCCAACTACGTTCCCGAGTGAGTCGAATCCGACCTGGAGTTGCCCCAGATACTTGTACTCGCCGGACGTGGTGACAATCGGCACGTAAGCGCCGCCCTTGTCCTGCACCCACTGGGGGTAGGTGCCGTAGACGAGTCCTTCGTCGCCGGGCACGAGAGGATCCGCGGTGTTGGCCAGCAGCTCGTCACCGCCACCCGCGATCACAACATCGATTCCGGTCACCTGGGCGACCAGTGCCTTCTCGTTTTCGATCGACTGGAGGTGGCTGGTGAGGATGATCTTGTTGGGCGGGGAGGCGAGCGCCAAAAGCGCAGCGACCTGATCCTTCACGACCTTGACCGTGTCCCTGTCGATGATGACATCGCGCGGACTCGAGATCGATGCCAGATTCGGCGTTTCCAGGCCGATGATCCCGACGCTCTGACCGCCCACGGTGATAACGGTGCTCTTGGCGATTGGCGTCGCTGGAACGACCGAAGTTGTGATCGGTCCGGCCGGATCGACGAGCGCGGCCAGATTCGGCTCGGCCGAGAAATCCAGGTTGGCCGATACGTACGGCGGTGCGGTCCACGAACCTGCGTATGCCGGTGCTGGAACGGTGGGCGGCGTCAGGAACCCCTTAATGAACTCGGCCAAGACATCCGGGCCGAAGTCGAAGTCGTGATTGCCCATATTCACGGCGTCGTAGCCGATGAGCGCCATGGCGGATGTGTCGTACATCGGCTCACCGGTATCGGTGTGGTGTTTGAGCCCGAGATTGAACTCAGGTCCCGCCAAGAAGTTGTCTCCCGACGAGAGCATGATTGGGTTTGGGTTGGTCGGCAGTGCGCGTTGGTTGTCGACCAGCGCATTGAACCGTGCCGCACCACCGTACATCTCCAGCCCGCTTCCTGCGTTGACGAGCTGTGATTCGCCGTCGTTGTTGTGGAGGACCGTGAGTTGGAAGTCTGCGGTTGCGTAGTTGTCCGGTGGATCCGCGAGAGCTGCGGGGGCTGCAACGACGAGGAGGGCAGCCAGCATCGCGACCAAGACGAGGACGACCCCCATCCTTGATCGGCGCGGGATTGGATCGTGGAACATAGTTCCCCTTTCTCGAACGGAGCGCCCGAGATCCGGCAGGATGTGGTGTGCCGGCTCGCAAATCGGATACCCCCTTTCCTCTGAGCGCCGGCGACACACAGCCAGGAGGGCGTCGTCTCACACTCTAATCCGACCGTTTGGTGGATGAGCTGGGGACATCCCCGTTTCGTCGCCCTCGAGTGATGATGGCGACACGTGGTGTGTTTCGGGGATTTCGAGGAGCGGTCATTGGCCGATGGTGCGGCCCGCGAGCGATCTCCAGCAACAGAGCTAGGCCTGGGACTGATCGAGGGCGTCGGTCAGTGTCGTCCATGGGAGGTCGGCGCACTTGATCCGGACCGGAAACTTCCGTACGCCCTGCAGGGCTTCGAGATCACCCAGTACTGCGCCGGGATGTTCCAGGTCGAGGGGATCGTCGCCCTCGGTGATCCCCATCATCAACTTGAAGGTGTCTGCAAGTCCGCGAGCCTCGTCGGTCGTCTTGCCGATGATGGCCTCCGTCATCATCGAGCCGGACGCCTGGGAGATGGAGCAGCCCTGGCCCATGATCGCGGCGTCTGCGACGACACCGTTCTCAATCCGAATGTCGATCGAGAACTCGTCTCCACACGACGGATTCATCCCCTCAGCATGAACGTGCGGACCGGAGAGCGAGCCCCGGTGGCGCGGATTGCGAAAGTGGTCGAGGATGACCTGGCGGTAGAGCTCATCGAGGGATGACATGCAGGCAAGACGATACCGTGACGTGGGAACTGTTTAGGAGGACAGGCCAAACACCGTGCGAGCCTTCATCAGGCACTCCGCGAGCCGGTCGACCTCGTCGGTGGTGTTGTAGAGGTAGAACGAAGCCCGGGCGGTCGCCGGCACGTGCAGGTGACGCGTCAGCGGCTTCGCGCAATGGTGGCCGGCGCGAACCTCGATGCCGAACTGGTCGAGGATGGTCGCGATGTCGTGTGCGTGGATATCGGCGAGGGTGAAACTGACGGCTCCGCCCCGGTTCGCAGGGTCGCTCGGACCGTAGACCTTGAGATCCGGGACTTCGTCGAGTCGCTTCAGGGCGTACGCAACGAGCGAGCGCTCGTGGTCCCGCACCGTGTCCATCCCAACGGCCTCGAGGTAGTCGACGGCTGCGCCGAGGCCGATGGCCTGAGCGATCGGGGGCGTTCCGGCTTCGAACTTCTGGGGGATCGGCGCCCACCGAGATTCGTACAGGCCGACGTCCGCGATCATCTCCCCGCCGCCTTCGGTGGGTTCCATCTCCTCGAGTCGCTCTCGCTTGCCCCACATGCCGCCAATGCCGGTCGGACCAAGCATCTTGTGGCCGGAGAAGACGAGGAAGTCGGCGTCGATCGCCTGAACGTCGGTTGGGGCGTGCGGGACGAGTTGTGCGCCGTCGACGACGACCAGAGCGCCGACCGAACGTGCCGCTTCGACCAGCGCGTTCACCGGCCCGAGGGTGCCGGTCACGTTCGACATGCCGGAGAAGGCGACGACCTTGACCCGATCATCCAACAGGTCCTCAAGGCCGGTGAGGTCCACTTCGTACTGCTCGTCGAGCGTCAGGTAGACGAGTTCGATCCCGGTATAGCGAGCGATGATCTGCCACGGCACGACGTTGGCGTGGTGCTCCATGACCGTGAGCACGACACGATCGCCCTCCTTGAGGTGGTTGAGGCCCCACCCGTACGCGATGTGGTTGAGCGCCGTTGTGGCCCCGCGGGAGAAGACGATCTCATCCGGGGATGACGCATTGAGGAACGATGCGACCTTCGCTCGTGCTCCCTCGTAGGCATTGGTTGCCTCGGCCGACAGCGTATGGGCGCCCCGATGCACGTTGGCGTTGATGGTGCGGTAGTACTCGTCGACGGTATCGATGACCTGAACCGGCTTCTGCGTCGTCGCTGCCGAATCGAGATAGACGAGAGGCCACCCGTTGACCTCGCGATCCAGGATCGGAAAGTCGGCTCGGAGGTGGCTCAGGTCGATCAACGCGTCGCGGCTTCGCTTCGATAGCTGTCGTAGCCGTCGATCTCGATGCGGTCGGCGAGATCGGGCCCTCCCGACGCAACGATTCGGCCGTCGAGGAACACGTGGACGACGTCAGGCGTGATGTAGTCCAGCATCCGCTGATAGTGCGTGATGATGACGAACCCGCGTTCGTCGTTGCGGAGACGACTCACGCCGTCGGCAACGACCTTCAGGGCGTCGATGTCGAGGCCCGAGTCGGTCTCATCGAGAACGGCGAGGTCCGGTTCGAGAACGGCCATCTGGAGGACCTCATTGCGCTTCCGCTCGCCACCCGAGAAGCCTTCATTGAGATAGCGATCGGCGAATGCAGGATCCATCTCCAGTTCCCGCATCGCATCGACGACCTTGAGCCTGAGTTCGAGAACGGTGTAGTCCACGCCGGTCCGACTCGAAAGGGCGGTGCGAAGGAAGTTGACGACCGAGACGC
Source organism: uncultured Actinomycetota bacterium (assembly GCA_963700375.1). Taxonomy (GTDB): domain Bacteria; phylum Actinomycetota; class Acidimicrobiia; order Spongiisociales; family UBA5794; genus JAHEEL01. Next base: position 280,489 of record CAVOXF010000006.1, on the reverse strand, counting down.
CCGGGATCTCCTCGGGATACTGGAAACCGAGGAACATGCCGGCGCGGCCGCGCACGTCGGGGGTCGCCTCCGTGATGTCCTCGCCCTTGTACGTGATGGTTCCCTGCGTCACGGTGTAGACCGGGTTGCCGAGGATCACGTTGGCAAGGGTCGACTTGCCGGAGCCGTTCGGACCCATGACTGCGTGCGTCTCTCCGGCTCTGACGGTGAGATCGACGCCCTTGAGGATCTCAACCCCGGCAACGGACGCATGGAGATTGTCGATGACGAGAAGTTCTGGCATATGTTCGAGATTAGGGAGTTGCGGACCCGTATCTCCCCGGTTCACATCAAGCGTTCGGGCAGCAATCGCTCACCGGCTTCGACCGCAGCCGCGATGGAGTTTCCGGGCGGCGGCAGCGGGCACGAGTACTCCTCGTCGTATGCGCAGTAGGGGTTCACGGCCCGGTTGAAGTTGACGGTCGCGGTCCCGTCGGCGTGGACCTCGACGGCGACGTAGCGGCCGCCCCCATACGTGCTCTGGCCGTTGGTCGCATCCCCGAACGGTACGAATGCGCCGCCGTCGCCATCATCGAGGACTGTGAGGTTGTATGGCAGGCCTTCGACCGCGATTTGGACGCTCCCAACGGACCGGTATCTGCTTTCGGTGCCGGTCGATGACGGTATCGACACGGTGCCGGTCGCTGGTACGAACCGCCCGATGAACACGAACCGCTCATCTGGCTCGAAGTAGGCGGCGCCTGCGAACGTCAACCGGGCTTCTTCAGGGATCGGCGATGCGTAGTGACCGGAGAGGAACTCGTCACGTGCGTTCCGCTCCGCGATGAGCGCCTCGCGATCGAATGCGGGGGGACTCACCGATTCACGACCGGAGGATGCCGAATGCCGTCTCGAGTGAGTCGGTGTCGACGTCGGCGAGGTCCCGGTACTCCTGGATGTAGTAGCGGCTCACGCCCAGGTCTTCGAGTGCCCTGACCGACGCCCGGGCAGCGTCCGGCGTGCCGTGAGGGATGTTGCGCTCGCGGAGGAACGCCTCGTACTCATCCGCGGATTGGTCGCGACGAGCACCGCGCGTTTCGAGCATCGCTCGATACGAATCCTCGTCTGGAGCCACGACGGCCGGGCCGGCGAGGCTCACCCGCACGGCGTCAGGGCTCCGACCCGCTTCGATGGCAGCGTTCTGCATGACGTCGAGGCGTTGACCGAGCGTCTCGCTGTCCGTGACGAATAGGTTGTACTCGTCGGCGAATCGTCCGGCATAGGTGGGCGTCTTCTTTGGACCGCCGCCACCGACGACGATCGGGACCTTGATCGGGTGGGGGAGAACCTCGATCGGATCGAGGTGGTAGTACTCGCCGGCGAAGCCCTGAACAGAGTCGAAGGCGGCCCGCACGTACGAGAGCGTCTCGAAAAGCCGATCGAACCGCTCGCCGAGCGGCGGCAGGTCAAGGCCGAAGGCATCGTGCTCGGACTGCATCCACCCCGTGCCGATGCCGAGGGCGAACCGCCCTCCGGACATCTCATCAAGTGTTGTCGCGGTCTTCGCTATCACCGCGGGGTGACGGAACGTGAGCGGAGTGACGAGGACGACGAGTTGGATCCTGTTTGTCGTCTCCGCGAGGCCGCCGTAGGTGGTCATGGCATCGGTGGCCGGCGCTGAGCGTTCCTGGTTCAGGAAGTGGTCGGAGCGAGCGAAGGCGTCAAGGTCGATGCGCTCGGCCCATTGGGCGAGCTCACGCAAGCGGGCGTACGAACCCCCAACCTGCGGCTCGACCATCAATCCGAATTCCACGGCGCCTCCATCCGTCGCAGATCCCCGAAGTCGACCTCCTATGAGAGCGACGACATCCATTCCTCGAGTTGAGCGACCGACGTTTCTCCCGAAGCGCGGAGGGCGACGGTCCCGTCGCTATTCACGAAGACCCAGAACGGAAACCCACCCGACCCGTATGCCGCGTGAACCGTGCTGTCGGCATCGTCGCGGACGACCGGCACGGTCCATCCCTCGCGTTCGAGCCACTCGGACGGCGGGTAGTTGCCCTGCGTCGAGTTCATGGCGGTCGCCACCGAGTACAGGTCGACACCGTCGACGCCCCCGCCCGAATCGAGCCACCCCTGCACCATCGGGACTTCGACCTGGCAATGGGAGCACCAGTGGGCAAGCAGAACGATCGCTTTGGCCCGCCCATCGTTCTCGATGCGAACCTCCTTGCCTTCGAAATCTTGTCCGATGACCGTCGGCGCCGTCTCCCCGGCTGCGGTGTCGTCAACGGCCGCGTCGAACGGCATGGGTGTGAGTTGGCCGCTGACCTGGGGGTCGCCGTACTCGTTGCCGGGTTCCTCGTTGCCGAAGACCCCTGCGACGACGGCTACGAGCAACAGCACGACGATGACGGTGGCGATGATGCCGACGATCTTGAGCGCTTGCGGATTGCCAGAACTCGACGATTGATTCTTGGTGGACGCTGCCATGGGTGGACTCCTCTTAGGCGTCGGACGATGATGCCGGTTGGGCGTCGGACAATGATGCCCGGGGTGTGGGGCTATTAGAGCGATCGATCCAGAGCAGCGCCAGGATGAGCAGGAAGCCGCTCAGCGCCATGTACGGGATGGTCACGAATCCGAATTCGGTGAAGTAGGCGGCCGTGCACGGAACTCCGGTGGAGCAGGATGATCCGCTGAGGTTTGGGAACACCTGGATCAAGCGGTGGTAGGCGGCGATGACCGCCCCGATCGAGGCGAGCGTCGCCGCGTAGATGCGGATCCCGTGATCCGTGCGCCACGCCGCAAGCCCCAGCAGCACCACGAGGGGGTACATCGCGATCCGCTGGTACCAGCAGAACGTGCAGGGAATCAGGTGAACGATTTCGGAGAGGTACAGGCTCCCGAGTGTCGCAGTCGTTGCGACCACGAACGCCAGCCAGAGTTCGAGACCCCGGAGGGCTTCGAAGACCCGGTCCCGGAGGTCGGCTCCGCCGGATCCCATGCGACCGGCGATCGCCACGGCGATGATTCCAATCGTCGCCGCGTTCGCCGCGAGGGCGAGGAGGGCGAAGAAGAACCGCATCGTTTGATAGTCCATGAGCGTGGAAGGTACCAGGGGGTGATCCTCTTCGGGGGCCGTTTGTCGGTAGCCTGCCGACATGGGTCCGCTCCTGCTCGTGATCGCCTTGGTCTTGGTGCTGCTGGTGTTCGCCGTCGGGATGCTGGCCCAGGAACATGGAAGGCGCGTCGACGACGGCGTCACGGTCTACGGGGTCGACGACGCCGTGGTCTACGTGTGGGAGCGACTCCCCGAGGCCACGGCCCGGTCGATCGACCAGACCGACATCCGGCGCATCCTCGAATGGGAGATGCTGTACCTCCAGCAACCGTCGAAGCGGGATGGTCCGGCGGTCGTCGGAGGCGTCGATGCTGCCGAGTTCGTTCAGGAGCGGTCGTATGCCAACGGCCACGCGTACGAGCCCGACGTCATCTTCGCCGTACTCGACCTCCAGGCCGACTACCTGCGAGCCATCGGCGCCGTTGGGGGACCGGTCGATCCCGAGTCCTAGGTCGGGCCATCCCATACAATCCGTCAATGCGCCTGATCAGATCGATCGCCATCGCCGTTGCGCTTCTGGGAATCGCCTTGATGGCGACTTCGTGCGACGATTCGTCCACGGACACGACCACATCGACCGCCGACCCGTCGGCGGTCGTGTTCGGGAGGGGGTCGATCCCTGAAACGGTCCCGAGTTCGTTCCCGGTGCCGGACCAGGCGCGGGTCGGCGCCACTCTCGTCGACGCCAACCGGGTACTCACCGAGATGATCCTCACCTTCCCGGCGGACACCACCGCCGTCGTCGACTACTTCGAGGAGAACCTGCCGCCACGGGGCTACGAGATCACAACATCCGATGGCACCGATGCCGAGTGGCTGATCGAGTTCACCGGTGACGGGCTCGAGGGTGTGATCAGGGTGAAGACAGGCGGGAGCGGCGTGTCGGCCGCGACCGTGCAACTCTCCGAGATCTGAGCGGACTATCGTCGGCGCATGGGTCGACTCCGCCGCTTCCAGCACAATCGCTTCGTCGGGACTCGTGACGACATGCTCGTCTATGACTGTGACGACCCGGCCGATTCCGCCGCGCTCGAGGAGCGCATGGCCGACCGTGATCTCGTCGCTGCCGGACTCCTCCAGGCATTCGGCCCGGACTCTCTCGCCGAAGCCGCGAATCGTGGATTCGGCCCCCGTTGACCGACTTCATCGATTTCCACGTCCACCCCCCGGTCGAGCCGTTGCTCTCCGGTCCACTCGCGCCGTACGTCGGGCAGATCAATGCCCGGACGGGTCTGGATCCGGTGGTGCTCACGACCGACGAGGTCGCGGCCGAGTACCGGAACCGGAACGGGAAGGCGGTGCTGCTCGGATGGGACACCGAGACCATCACCCGCATGCGGCCGTTCTCGAGCGAGGACGTCGCGGCCATGGTGAGTGCCCATCCCGACGTGTTCTATGGGTTCGGGTCGATCGATCCTGCTCGCGGCGCCCGGGCTGTGGCCGGTGTGCACTCGGCCGCGCGGATGGGGTTGGCGGGGCTCGCCTTTCATCCCGTAGGACAGGGATTCGATCCGGCATCCCGATCGGCATTTGCAATCTACGAGACCGCCTCCGAGCATGGCCTGGTCTGTCTGTTCCACACCGGTTCGTCCCGGCTGGGCGCAGGCACACCAGGTGGCTCGGGTCTCCGACTCTCCCATGGCGATCCGCGGGCTGTCGACGAAGTGGCAGCAACGTTCCCGGATCTCAGGATCGTCATCGCCCACCTCGGACGGCTCTGGCGGGATGATGCGGTCGCCATCGCGGCGCACAAGGCCAACGTGTGGCTGAATCTCGTCGGTGTCGGCGCTCGGTCGTTTGCGGAGGATTTCGACGACCTCGACGCGGACCGTTGCCTGTTCGGCAGCGACTGGTGTTTCGCCTCACTCGACGCAGCGCTCGATGGGTGGGCACCACGGTCTGTGGCGGCGTCGACGCGGGATCGCGTCCTGCGCGACAACGCGCTTCGCCTCCTCGAGCCGGATTCGGCCTAGATACCTGGAATCGCGTCCTACACGTGGGCGAACCACACGGCGGCGGCGACAAGAATCGCCATGCCCGCGATGAGCGACGCGAGGATGAGGTAGCGGGTTTGCACGGTGGAACGATCGTAACGACGTCGAGACAACAATCTCGGACGGGCTAGTCTCGAAGCGGGTTCAACTGGAGGAATCGGTGCACGACGTCGTCATCATTGGTGGGGGTCCCGGCGGCTACGCTTCGGCGCTCTACGCGCACAACTTCGGACTCTCGGTCGCGCTCATCGAGAAAGAACGCGTCGGCGGCACGTGTCTGATTCGAGGTTGCATTCCCGCGAAGGCGTGGCTCGAGACCGCCTCGGTGTATCAGACCGTTGAGCACGCGAAGGACTTCGGTGTGCGTGCGGCCGAACCCAGCCTCGACTGGCCCGCCGCCCTCGCCAGGAAGAACCAGATCGTCGACGGCCTCGTGACCGGCCTCTCGGGCCTGCTCAAGACCCGTGGCGTCGAGGTTCACAACGGCGTCGGGCGTGTTGTTGCTGGCGGCGTCGAGGTGACGGCCGCAGATGGATCGAAGACCATGCTGCCCACTCCGGCGACGATCGTCGCAACCGGATCGGTCCCTCGTTCCGTCCCCGGCTACGACATCGACGGAGTCAGGATCGTTACCAGCGACCAGGCGCTCGATTGGCAGCAGCAACCCCGGCGGGTTGCGGTCATTGGGGCGGGTGCGATCGGCGCCGAGTTCGCCTCGATGCTTGCCGATGTCGGGAGCGAAGTGCATCTCTTCGAGGCTCTCGACCAGATCATCCCCGGGATGGAGCCCGACGCCGCCAAGGCACTCGGCAGGAGCTTCCGCAAGAAGGGCATCAAGGTCAAGACCGGCGTGCAGGTTGGACCCCCGGTCGTGTCTCCGTTCGGCGTAACCGTCCCCGCCGGCGACGAATCGGTCGAAGTCGACGTGGTACTGGTCGCCGTCGGTCGAGCACCGGTGACCGACGGGGTCGGACTCGAGTCGGCAGGGATCACAACCGACCGCGGGTTCATCCCGGTCAATCTCGAAACCATGCAGACGGTCGCGCCAAACGTCTATGCCGTCGGCGATATCGTTGCCGGCACACCGCAGCTTGCTCACGTCGCCTTTGCCGAGGCGATCGCCGCCATTACCCACATCGCCACGGGGGCGAGTGCGCCGGTGGACTACCGGGCCATCCCGATGATCGTCTACACCCACCCGGAGGCCGCATCGGTTGGCATGACCGAGGCACAGGCGATCGCCGCGGGCTACGACGTCAGCGTCACGGACCACGGCATGCGCGGCGTCGGCCGGGCGATCATCCACGGTGAGACCGGCGGCATGGTCAAGATCGTTGCAGAGAAGGACGGGCCGATCCTTGGCGGCACGGTGGTTGACCCAATCGCAGGCGAGATCATCCACGAATTGATGTATGCGGTCGGGTGGGAAGCCCTTCCCGCCGAGGCGGCCGCCTTCATCCACGCCCATCCGACCATTTCCGAAGGCATCGGCGAGACGCTGCTCGCGGCCACCGGACGACCCCTCCACTGATGATGTCCACGAGACTCCGGAGACGAAGGAGCACATCCATATGTCTGTGACCGTGACGATGCCGCAACTCGGCGAGACGGTAACTGAAGGAACCATCCTGAGTTGGGCCAAACAGATCGGCGATTCCGTCGTCGAGGACGAGGTGCTCGTAGAGATCTCGACCGACAAAGTCGATACGGAGATGCCGTCGCCTGCGACCGGTGTCATCACCGAGATCCTGGTCGAGGCCGGCGAGACGGTCGCCGTCGGCACGCCGATCGCGGTGATCGGTGGGGGAGCCGGGACTTCGGATGACGCTCCTGCCACGGCTGCGCCGGCGATGGGTCCGACCGGGACGCCGGACCCGGCTCCTGCGCCGCCTCCTGCGCCCGCGATGGGTCCGACCGGGACGCCGGACCCGGCTCCTGCGCCGCCTCCTGCGCCCGCGATGGGTCCGACCGGGACGCCGGACCCGGCTCCTGCGCCGCCTCCTGCGCGCGGATCCGGGCGGCGTGCCGTGCTCTCGCCGGTGGTTCGGCGTCTCGCTGCCGAGCACAATGTCGATCTCGATCTCGTGGTCGGCACAGGCGACGGCGGCCGGATCACCCGCAAGGACGTCGAACTCTTCATCGCCGCGCCGCCGGCACCGGTAGCGCCGGCTCCCGCGACGCCAGCGCCTCAGACCGTCGTCGAAGCCGCTCCCGCGCCCGCTCCCGCGCCCGCTCCCGCGCCCGCTCCCGTTCCCGCGCCCGCGCCCGCTGTGGCACCCGAATCGCAGCCCGCAGCGGTGCCACAGTCGGCCCCTACGGCCGCTGCGGCACCGCCGATCAAGGTGACGATCACCGGGGGAGGCGACGGCGAGACAACCGAACTGCCGCGCCTCAGGCGCACGATCGCCGAACACATGGTCCGGGCGAAGCAGACGGCCGCCCACGTGTGGACGTCGGTGGAGGTCGACTACGAACCCGTCGAGCAAGTCCGCCTCGCCCATCGCGAGAAGTTCAAGGCGGACGAAGGCTTCTCTCTGACGTACCTTCCGTTCATCGCCAGGGCGACGATGGATGCACTCGCGGCTTACCCCGTGGTGAACAGCTCCCTCGACCTCGATGCGGGCACTCGGATCGATCATCGGGCGGTCCACCTCGGTATCGCGGTCGACCTATCTCAGGAAGGTCTCCTGGTAGCGACCGTCGCTGACGCCGACGGTCAGACGCTCACGCGTCTCGCCCGCAACATCAGGACGATGGCGCAGAAGACGCGTGACGGCAAGGTAACCCCGGACGAGATCTCGGGAAGCACGTTCACCATCACGAATCCCGGGCCGTTCGGCTCGTTCATGAGCGCGCCGATCATCAACCTCCCGAACGTCGCGATCCTCTCGACCGATACGGTTGCGAAGCGGCCAGCGGTCGTCACCCTGCCGGACGGGACCGATATGATCGCCGTGCGCCACATCGGGTATCTCGGACTCACGTGGGATCATCGGGCATTCGACGGCTCCACCGCCGTGCTCTTCCTCGACCGGATCCGTTCGAATCTCGAGACATGGGACTGGAACCAGGAGCTCAGATGACCTCATCCGATCCGCGGTTCCGAGTCCGGTGGCTCGGCCGGGTTGCGTATGACGAGGCGCTGGATCTTCAGCGAGCGGTCTGGGAGTCGCGGTCGACGGGTCGGATCGACGACGATTATCTCTTGTTGCTCGAGCACCCGCACACGTACACGGTTGGGCGCAACGGCGACGGCTCCAATCTGAAGATCGAAGCGACGCGCCTCGATTCGATCGACGCGAGCCTCGTATTCACAGATCGCGGCGGAGACATCACGTATCACGGTCCCGGGCAACTCGTCGGGTATCCCATCGTGGCCGTGCCCACCCTCTCGAGGGGGTGGGATTCGGTCGGGCACCTCCGGCGGATCGAGAAGATGCTGATCGGCGCGCTGGCGGGTCTCGGCGTGAAAGCATGGGCGGAGGACGGCTTCACCGGGGTGTGGACCGACGAGGGCAAGGTCGCGGCGATCGGTGTCCGGGTCGCCTCTGGCGTTGCGATGCACGGCTTCGCCATCAACGTGAACCCCGACCTCACCTACTTCAACCACATCGTGCCGTGCGGGATTGCCGACCGCCCCGTCACCTCCCTCACCGACATCGTCGGGTCCCCGGTACCGATGGAAGCCGTCATCGACGCGCTTGTGCCGCACGCTGTCGACGCATTCGGCGGAACGCCGGAGATTCAGATCGGGAGCTTCTCTCGTCGCGATCGATCCCACCCGTACGACGTAGATGCCATGGTGGCGGCGGGCGTCTTCTCCTCCACGCGCAGCAATGAAGCACCCATCGCAATCAGGGGTGTGCTCCCCGGGGAGCCGGAGAAGCCGGCCTGGATGAAGGTCAAGGCGGACCTCTCCACAGATGGCTTCCGCGACCTCAAGAAGCTGATGCGCGGGATGGAACTGAACACCGTGTGCGAAGAAGCACAGTGTCCCAACATCTACGAGTGCTGGGAGTCCGGAACGTCCACGCTGATGCTGCTCGGCGACACCTGTACCCGCGCCTGCGCCTTCTGCGACGTCACAACGGGTCGCCCAGGGGCCGTCGACGCCGACGAGGCACGAAGAGCCGCCGATGCGGTCGAACAGATGGGACTACGCCACGCGGTGTTGACGTCGGTCAATCGTGACGATCTCGCGGATGGTGGGGCGAGCGTGTTCGCCGAGGCGATCGAAGCGATCCGAGATCGCCTGCCGGAGTGCGAGGTCGAAGTGCTGATCCCGGACTTCAAGGGAGATGTCGCGGCGCTCGAGACGGTGATGACCGCCAAGCCTGCGGTCCTGAATCACAACACCGAGACCGTATTGCGACTGCAGCGAGAGATCCGCACGGCGGCAAACTACGCGAGGTCGCTGGCGCTGCTCGCCCGGTCAAAGCGAGTGAATCCGTCCGGCATCGTCAAGTCCGGGCTCATCGTCGGCATGGGAGAGACCGAGGAAGAAGTGCTCGGTGCGCTCGCGGACCTGCGGGCCGTCGGCGTCGATATCGTCACGATCGGGCAGTATCTCAGGCCAACAGCACGCCACCGCCCGATCAGCCGCTACGTGCATCCCGACGAGTTCCAGCGGTATGCCGAAGAAGGCGAGCGCCTCGGTCTCTCACATGTTGAGGCGGGTCCATTGGTTCGGTCGTCGTACCGGGCCCACGAATCGCTGGAGGCGGCACGATGACCGCGGAACGAATCGACGCGGCCAGAAACCAGATGCAAGTCCGAGGGATCGATGCTCTCCTCGTTTCGGTCGGATCGGACCTGCCCTATCTGACGGGGTACCACGCGATGCCGCTCGAGCGGATCACCGCGTTGGTCCTACCGGTCAAGGGCGATCCGGCGCTCTTCGTTCCGGAGCTCGAAGCCCCGCGTGTGAAGACCACGGTCGATGTGATTCCGTGGGCGGAGACCGACGATCCGATCGGCGGGATGGCGGCGATGCTCCCGGCGCACGGAACGATCGCGGTGGGGGACCAGATGTGGGCGTCGTTCCTCATCGCCTTCCAGAGCCACCTGCCGAATGCGTCGTTCGTCAGCGCGGAGCCGCTGATGGCCGCGCTGCGGGTGATCAAGGAACCGGACGAGATCGCGGCCCTCCGCGAGGCGGCCCACGGTGTCGATCGTGTGGCCGACGAACTCGTGGACGTTCGTTTCTCGGGAAGGACCGAACGCGAGGTCTCGCGAGTCGTCACCGAGATGACGCTGGCCGCCGGGCATGATTCGATCTCGTTCGCAATCGTCGCATCCGGACCGAACGGTGCGTCGCCCCACCACGAGCCATCCGACCGTGTGATCAGCGATGGTGACGCAATCGTGGTCGATTTCGGCGGGAGGGTTCGCGGCTACGGGTCGGACACAACCCGGATGTATTGCGTTGGTGCGCCGCCCGACGACTTCCGGGAGGCCTACGAGGTCTTGCGCTCCGCACAGAGCGCGGCGGTCGAGGCGGTCCGCCCCGGTGTGACCGCCGCCTCGGTCGACGCGGTCGCTCGCAGGATGATCGACGCTGCCGGCTTTGGCGAGTTCTTCATTCATCGGATCGGACACGGCATTGGACTGGATGCCCACGAGCAGCCCTATCTCGTCGAGGGGAATGATCAGTTGATCCAGGCAGGCATGGCGTTCTCGATCGAGCCCGGGATCTATATCCCGAATCGGTGGGGGATGCGAATCGAGGACATCGTGATCGCTGTCGATGACGGCGTCGAACGGCTCAACCGGTCGTCCAGAGCCCTGCGGTTCGTCGACTGAGCGATTCCACGCCGGGATTACGCTGGCGTCACCACAGGAGGTTGTATGCAGAGCACTATTGAACAGCAGGCCACGGACGCGCTCCGGATCCTCTCCATCGACGGGGTCCAACGTGCGAACTCCGGTCACCCGGGGATGCCGATGGGTATGGCGGACCTTGCTGCCGTTCTCTGGTCCCGATTCCTCACCGTCGACCCGGATGATCCGACGTGGGACGACCGGGACCGATTCGTTCTCTCGAACGGGCATGGATCGATGCTCCTGTACTCACTACTCCACCTCGCGGGATTCCCGCTCTCGATCGATGATCTCAAGAACTTCCGGCAGCTCGGTTCTCCGACTCCCGGCCATCCGGAGCACGACCCCGACCGGGGCATCGAGATGACCACCGGGCCACTCGGCCAGGGCTTCGCCACGGGCATCGGAATGGCCATCGCCGAGGCGCACCTGAGGGGCGTGCACGGGGCCGACCTCGTCGACCATCGCGTCTACGGCTTTGTCTCGGACGGCGACCTGATGGAGGGCGTCTCCGCGGAGGCCGCCTCACTCGCCGGTCACCTCGGTCTCGGCAAGATCACCTACTTGTACGACGACAACCACATCACGATCGACGGCACCACGGATCTGACGTTCACCGAGGACGTGGCCGGGCGCTTCGACGCATACGGCTGGCACACCATCTCGGTCGATGGGCACGACCGCGAGGCGATCGCAGCCGCGATCACCGCGGCGAATGCCGATCCGCGACCATCGCTTGTTCTCTGTCGCACCCACATCGGCTTCGGATCTCCGAACAAGCAGGACACATCGGGATCTCACGGTTCGCCGCTCGGCGACGACGAGATCTCCCTGGTTCGAACCACGCTCGGGTGGGATCTGCCCCCGTTCGAGGTGCCGGGCGGGGTCTACGACTTCTATCGATCGGCCATGGACCGCGGTCGCGCGGCGCACGCTGCTTGGGCTGCCCGCAAGGACGCCGCGTTCGCCGACGATCCGGCACGTGCCACGCGGTACGCCGCCTATTTCGACGCCGCACCGGTTCAGATCGGTGTGCCTCACTATGAACCAGGGTCGAAGGTTGCGACGCGGGTGATCTCTGGTGCCGTGCTCCAAGAGGTCGCCGCCGTTTCGCCTCGCCTCATCGGCGGATCGGCGGACCTGACGCCGTCCAACAACAGCCGGATCGAGGCGTCGCAAGACTTCACTGCCGCCGATGCCGCAGGCCGGAACATTCGATTCGGCATCCGCGAGCATGCCATGGGGTCCATCGCCAACGGCATCACGCTCCACGGCGGCGCCCAGGGCTACGGCGCGACCTTCATGACGTTCTCCGACTACATGCGTCCCGCCGTCCGGCTCGGCGCCCTCATGGGCACGCCGGCCATCTGGCTCTGGACGCACGACTCGGTGTTCCTCGGAGAGGACGGCCCGACGCACCAGCCCGTCGAGCACCTCGCGGCGTTGCGTGCGATCCCCGGTCTTCGCGTGATGCGCCCCGCGGATCCCACCGAGGTCTCGGTGGCATGGGAGCAGGCGATCAACAGCGTCGATCATCCGACGGCGCTGATCCTGTCCCGCCAGGGTCTGCCGGTTCCCGTCCACGCTCCGGATCGAGCCGATGTCGCCCGTGGCGGATACGTGCGGCGGCCTGGCACCGATGTGGTACTGATCGCAACCGGATCCGAGGTGCCACTCGCCGAGCAGGCGGCGGATCGCCTCGAGCAGCGCGGCTACTCCGTCAGGGTGGTCTCGCTGCCGTGCGTCGAGGCCTTCCTCGAGCAGGACGATGAGTATCGGTCGTCGGTGCTCGGTCTCGATCTGCCGCGGGTGACGATCGAGGCCGGCCTGACGTACGGGTGGGACCGGTTCAGCGGTTCCGATGGTTTGCGCATCGGCATCGATACGTTCGGGATGTCGGCTCCCGCCGAGGTGATCGCTCAGGAGCTGGGTTTCACGCCCCAGGCCGTCGAGGATCGGGTCGTCGGCTGGTTGGGAGCCTGATCGGTCCCCGTGGACCTCAGCCCAGCCCTCATCCTCGTCACGTGGGTTGCCGGCATCGCGGCCGGAGGAGCTCTCGTCGCGTGGTGGCGCGTCGTCGGACCGGGATACCTGTGGCTCACCGGTGCCGTCGTTGCCGTCATCGGCGGACTGGGCGCCCTCGCGGGCGGCGGCCTGATCGCGTGGCTCGCCGTCGCCGCGGCTGTCGTCGGAACGATTGCGGCGCGAACGCGGCCGGTTGCCGGCGCCGCCTTCGCGGCGGCTGCGGTTCTGTTCGCTGCCTCGGTCTGGGAGGGTGAAGGGGTAGCCGTTGCGCTGCTCGGCACGGGGATACTGTTCCTCGGGGGCATTTCAACCGAGATGCTTCTCGGTCATTGGTTCCTGGTCGATCCGACACTGCCCCGGTGGTCGTTGAACACGCTCGATGCCGTCGCAGCCATCGGGCTCATCCTCGAGGTTGCCGTCGTCGCGCTCTCCGGAGCGCTGGTCTTCAACGGACCTGACGGCGTCTACGGCTTGGTCTACGTCGCGATGGCCGGGTTCTGCCTGTTGCTCATGGCTGGTGTGTGGGGTTCGCTCCGCGAACCGCGATACTCGGGCGTGATGGCGGCGACGGGGCTTTCTTACCTCGCCGTGCTCGTTGCCTTCGGCGTTGTCACGATCGGACGTTCCCTGGTGGGTGGGGGTCTCTGAGTCGTACGCCCACTCCTAACCTCTCGGTGATGCGCATCTATACCCGCCGCGGCGACGATGGAACCACCGGGCTCTTCTACGGTGGAAGAGTCGCCAAGAATTCCGCAGGACCCGAGGCATACGGGACGGTCGACGAGGCTGTCTCGCTGCTCGGCATGGCGAGAGCCCAAGCCGACGAGGAGACTGCAGCAGCCATCCTCGCCGTGCAGCGCGACCTCTTCGTGGTCGCAGCGGAACTCGCGACCGACCCGGCCAATCGGGAGAAGCTCGAACCCGGGGTCAGCCGCGTCGAGGCGGCCATGATCGAGCAACTCGAAGCGCGCATCGACCGGATCGAAGCCGAGTTTGGTATGCCAACCGAATTCGTCGTGCCCGGCGGAGACCCGGTCGCCGCTTCGATCGACGTTGCCCGTACCGTTGTGCGACGAGCTGAGCGGGCGTCGGTCGCCCTGCTCGCTGATCACGGTGAATCGCTGGTGGTGCCGTACCTGAACCGCCTCGCCGACTACCTGTACATGCTGGCTCGCGCCGTTGAGCGTGAATGGACCCCGACCCGAGGAGAACCAACATGATCGAAGTCGTTCCGTCCGGACCTTTGTTCAAGGGGGAAGCCGACCTGCTGGTTGTCCCCGTATTCGCCGACCTGACATGGGGGCCCGGTGCGGAAGAGACGGCGGACCGTCTCGGAGCGTGGCTCGGCGGCTACCTGTCCGCACGGGAGTTCACCGGTTCCGTCGGGCAGCTCGTGGCTGTTCCGGGCGGAGATCTGCCGTACGGCGAGGTTGCGTTCATCGGTCTCGGTGACGAGGCAGACGCCGAGGTGCTGCGGCAGGCATCCGGCACGGTCGGACGCTTCGCCGGACCGTATGCAACCGTGTGCACCACCCTGGGCCAGGTCGACATCGATGGATCAATCGAGGCGGTGACGGTCGGCTACCTGCTCGGTGCCTACCGTTTCGACGAGTACCGGAGCGAGCCGAAGACTCCGGCCAATGAACGCCTGGAGCTCCTCGACGCTCCCGCCGAGGCGGACGTCGCAATCGACCGGGCGACCGCTGTGGCCCGCGGCGTCTACCTTACCCGGGATCTGGTGAACCGGCCGGCCGTCGACAAGGCGCCCGAAGTCCTTGCAGAGCGGGCACTCACCCTCAACGACCGTATTCAGGTAGAGATCGTCGATGAGGTCGAGGCGGTTGAGCGCGGATACGGAGGGCTGCTGGCCGTCGGGGCCGGGGCCACCAACCCGCCTCGCATGGTCATTCTGCGGTATGAACCGGAGGGTGCTCAAGCCACGTTGGCGCTCGTGGGGAAGGGGATCGTGTTCGACTCCGGGGGTCTCTCGATCAAACCCGCGGCGATGATGGAGGCCATGAAGACCGACATGGCGGGCGCAGCTTCCGTATATGGCGCCCTCCAGACGATCGCGGAGCTGGAGCTCCCGATCCGCGTGATCGGCGTCGCTCCACTGACGGAGAACATGACCGGGGGAGCGGCGCAGCGACCCGGTGACGTCTTCACCGCATACCGGGGAAAGACGGTGGAGGTCCTGAACACCGATGCCGAGGGGCGCCTGGTACTGGCCGATGGCCTCGGAATCGCCGTCGAACACGAACCGGACCTCATCGTCGACATCGCGACCCTGACGGGCGCCGCCAAGATCGCGCTCGGGCCGGCCGTCGGCGCCATCTTCGGCAACGGAGACGATCCCGTGGCGGCCGTCGAGGCAGCGGCGCGATTCAGCGGCGAATCGATGTGGGCGTTGCCGCTCGAGGGCTCGTATCGCTCGCAGCTGAAGTCGCCGATTGCCGATCTGAAGAACATCGGCGACCGCTTCGGTGGTGCGATCACGGCCGCCCTTTTCCTGTCCGAGTTCGTCGACGATGTGCCGTGGGTGCACCTCGATGTCGCCGGTCCCGCCCGCTCGGACAAGGCAGAGGGTTACGTCTCGGTCGGCGGAACCGGCTTCGGAGTTCGCACGATGGTCGAGCTCGCCAGGGAGATGTCGACGAAACCATAAAGACGAAATCATAAAGACGGCTCCCGGTCCGCCCGATACACAGAGCAGCAACAGCAATGCTCTGTGTGTTCGGGAGGACCCATGCGCACCGCCCGCAAGATCTCGATCGTTCTGGTCGCCCTGGTGGTGATGACCGTCGGTCTGGCTCTCCCGGCGCAGGCCGGCACGGAGGGCGCATTCCTCTCCAAGATCAATGCCTCACGCTCCGCCGCCGGTCTCCCACCGCTCAGTATGAGCTCCGAGTTGGTCCCGGACGCGAGAGCGCACAGCGCTGAAATGATGGCTGCCGGGGAGATCTTCCATTCGAGCAACCTCGCAGGCGTTGCCTCCGGGTGGGAATCGCTGGCCGAAAATGTTGGGGTCGGGCCATCCGTGGACGGACTCCACACGGCCTTCATGAACTCGTCGGGCCACCGACGCAACATCCTCGGCGACTTCAACTACGTCGGCGTCGGTGTCAAGGAGGCCGACGGCCAGATCTGGGTGACCGTGATCTTCATGAAGAAGGGTGCAGCTCCCGAGACGACAACGACGACGACCACCCTGCCTGAGCCCACCACCGTGGCGGAGCCGACTACCACGACCACTGCCGTGCCGGAGCCGGCCGAAACGACCACCGCAGTCCCGGCTCCCGCGATCACGGAGCCCCCCGTCCAGGCCGCTTCGGCGGCGGCGCCGGCCTCGAACACCGTCAGGACGCCGACCCCCGGCCGGTCGACAGCAGCAGCGAGCGATGCGGCGCAGAATGCCGCATCGAGCGCAGGACATCCACCGCACGTCCAGGCGTTGCACCTGCCGCTCGCCGACTAGCGGTGGATTGGGCAGGCATCCGATCGTTCGATCTTGAGCGATGTGAATCGAGCCGACCGCGCGTCGAAGGTGACGAGTCGATCGACCATCCGATCCGGCGAGCCCACGACGTGCTTGATCGCCTCGACGGCCATCAGCGAACCGACGACGCCGGTAATCGCGCCCAGCACCCCGACATCGCTGCAGGTCTCCTCGTGTTCGGGGAGATTCGGGAACAAACACCGGTAGCACGGCCCGACCCGGGGATCGAATGCCGCCACCATGCCTTCCCAACGTATCGCCGCTCCGTGGACGAACGGCGCGCCGAGGTGGGCCGCGGTGTCGTTGACCGTGAGCCGCGTCGCGTAGTTGTCGGACGCGTCAACGATGAGGTCGTAGCCTCCAAGGAGTTCGGAGGCGTTGTCGGCGTCGAGCCACTTCGGGATCGGCGCCACGGCGACGTCGGGGTTCAGTTCCCGAACTCGCGCCTTGGCCGCGAGGGCCTTCATCAGGCCGAGGTCGTTCGAGTCGAAGAGCACCTGGCGCTGCAGGTTGGTGACCTCAACCCGGTCCCCGTCGATGATGCCGAGATTGCCGATTCCCGCAGACGCGAGGTACTGCACGACCGGAGAGCCAAGACCGCCGGCGCCGACGACGGCGACGCGTGCCTGCCGGATGCGCCGCTGCCCTTCCTCGCCGATCCCTGAGAGCCGCACATGGCGGTCGTACCGATCGGTATCGGCCGTCTCGACTGAGACGACCTGGCGACCTTCCGACCGCCACCGACGGATGCCGCCCGCGAGCGTGATCACATTGGGATAGCCGAGCTGCTGCAGCGCCTTTGCGGCATTTCGCGACTGCTCCCCGATCCCGCAGTAGACCAGGATGGCCGAACTGCGGTCCGGTACGAGCCGCTCGATGCGGTCGAGTTCGGACGGATCGACCTGGACTGCCCCGGGGATCCGGTCGATAAGAAGCTCTCCGTCGCGCAGGTCGAAGATGGCGTCGAATGTGTCGATCTCGATCTGTGCGGGGGGCCGCTCCCTGCCTGCCGGCTTCATGGTGTGGAGGCTAGCGGCGAGTCAGTTCGCGGCGAGGCGGTCAATGAGTTCTGGGAGGACCGACCCGGCGAGGCCGTCGACAAGGACCGTGGCTCGACCATCGTGGTCCGTACGTCCCTGATTGATGATCACCATTGGCATTCCGCGATCAGCGACCTCGATGGGGATGAACGCCGCCGGGTAGACGCTCATCGTCGACCCAACGACGATGACGGCGTCGGCGTTCTCCGCCATGTCCCATGCACGGGTTGTTGAATCGGAGGGGAGCTGTTCACCGAAGTACACGACCTTCGTCTTGAGGATGCCCCCACAGCGGAGACACTCCGGGTCGACGACGCCCGACTCCCACCGCTCCTCGACTTCGCCGAAAGCCGGTTCATCGCCACACGAGACGCAGTGGATTCCGCGGGCGTTCCCGTGGAGTTCGACGAGCACCTGATGGGCGAGGCCGGCCGCCCTGTGCAGGCCGTCGATGTTCTGGGTCACACACCCGATCAGACGGCCCGTCTCCCAGAGACGGGTCACGGCATGGTGGGCGGCATTCGGGGTGGCGTCGAGGTACGGGGAGTTGAACCGCGCTCCCCAGGTGTTCGCACGAAACTCGGGATCGTTCATGTAGCGGCTGTAGGTGTAGTCCTCCGGGTCGAATCGCTTCCAGAGCCCGTGCGGCCCGCGGAAGTCCGGGATACCGGACTCGGTCGAGATGCCGGCGCCGGTGAAGACGAGGATCCGGCCGCAGCCTGATAGTGCTTCCGCCGCATGTTCGATCACGGAACCAGTGTTCAGGTCCCGGCGTCGATACGCAAGTCGGTGAGGGCTTGCTGGTGTTCCCGTCGCAGCGCAGGCGGCATCCTGCGGAGGTGTCGGGTGGGCACCGGGGGAACCGACGCTCCGGCGAGGAGGCGCCCTCGTTTCCAGGCGACGAGGCCTTCGCGCACCAGGACTCCGGTGCTGATCGGGAGGGGGAGGGAGCGGCCGCGTTGTGCGGCGACGGCGAGACGCATCAGGTCGGCGACCGCTCCCGGACCGATGACCGCGGTCCAGAATCTGCGCACATACGGGTGCTGGATCGGGAACCCCTCCGGACGGCCGTCCCACACGGCGGGTTCGACCGTGCGGCGCTTGGTGACCGTCGGTCGGGTGCTATCGACGGCGTGAACGGCGGCGCCCGGGTGTGGCGCGAGATCCCCGGAACGAGTGGGAGGACGAGCACGGTTTCGGGGAACGGATCCGGGCGCCGCCGTGGCCTGGTGTGACATACCCCGTATATATCAAGTAACACCGATAAGCGTCAAGAGTAACAAATAGGAGCGCGAAAACTTCGGCTCAGTCGCCGACGGCCGACCCGGTTTGCACGGTCCACAGCGAGCGGTAGATCCCCGGGTGGTCGACAAGTTCGTGGTGGGTCCCGGACTCCACGATGGCGCCTTCGTTCACCACGTAGATGCGGTCGGCGTGTCGGATCGTTGACAGGCGGTGCGCGATCACGACGACCGTCCGGTCGTGGGCAACCCGGGCCAGCGATCGCTGGATCGCGGCCTCCGTCTCGTTGTCGACCGCCGAGGTCGCTTCATCGAGGAGTAGAACGGGCGAGTCGGTGAGGAGGGCTCGGGCGATCGACAGCCGTTGACGCTGTCCGCCCGAGAGCTTCTGGCCGCGTTCGCCGATGATGGTGCTGTAGCCGTCCGGCATCGACTCGATGAATTCCTGCGCTTCCGCCGTCTCGGCCGCCCGCCGGATTTCGTCGTCGGTGGCGTCCGGCATTCCGTATGCGATGTTCTCGGCAACCGTCCCATGGAAGAGGAAGACGTCCTGCGAGACGAGCGCCATGGCGCGGCGGAGGCCGATTAGCTGCAGCTCCCGCAGATCGACGCCGTCGAGCGTCACCGACCCGGCGTCCGGGTCGTAGAACCGCAGGAGGAGCTTGATCAGCGTCGTCTTGCCCGACCCGGTCGGCCCGACGAAGGCGGTGGTCTGCCCGGCTGGTATCTCGAGGGTCACATCCCGCAGCACTGGGTGGCCGTCCGTGTACGAGAAGTCGACACCGGTGAGAGCGAGCGTTCCTTCGACGGGTCCAGGGTTGGACGGACCGTCGTGGAGTCGCTGCGGCGCGTCGAGCACCGCGAAGATGCGCCTCGACGATGCCATGGCCCGCTGGTAGAGATCGAACGTCTGCCCGAGGCGGGTGAGCGGCCACAACAGGCGCTGCGTGAGGAACACCATCACCGAGTAGAGCCCGACGCTGAGACCGCCGTCGAGCACCAGGAACCCCCCCCGGACCAGAGTTGCCGTGAAACCAACCAGGATCGCGATCCTGATGAGTGGCGAGAACGCCGACGAGAGACGGATGGCCGCGGCGTTCGCCGTGCGGTATCGGTCGCTCTCGAGCGTGATCCGGGCGGTCTCGCGCTTCTCCGCGGTGAACGCCTTGATCGTTGCGATTCCGCTGATGTTGTTGTCGAGCTGCGAGTTGATCGCCGCCGCCTGTTCCCGAACCTCTGCGTAGCGAGGCTCGATCCTGCGCTGGAACCGGAACGATCCCCAGATGATCGCCGGCACGGGGAGGAACGCCAGCCATGCGACCGACGGAGCAATGACGAAGAACGAGATCCCGATCAGAACGACGGTGGTGAGTAGCTGGATCACCTCGTTCGCCCCGATGTCGAGGAACCGTTCGAGTTGGTTCACATCATCATTGAGTACGGCGATGAGGTCACCGGAGCGGCGATCCTCGAAGAATCCGACCTCGAGGCCCTGAACATGGTCGTACGTGTCGATGCGAAGATCGTGCTGAATCGTCTGTGCCAGGTTGCGCCAGGCGACGCCCTGGAGATACTCGAAGATCGACTCGAGAGCCCACACCACGAACGTGATCGCTGCGAGTACCACGAGTTGCGCTCGAGGGTCCTCGATGCCGAGCGACGCGAGGAAGGAGTCCTCCTGGCGGACCACCACGTCCACCGCCATTCCGATGAGAAACGGCGGAGCGATGTCCATCGCCTTGTTGAGAAACGACCAGAGGGAGGCGGTCACGATGCGCGCGCGGTACGGCCGCGCATAGTGCCAGAGACGTCGGAGCGGTGTGTCCTGCATCGTCGGCGAGGCTACCCAGCCGGCTTGAGCTACCCGGCAGGCTGTTGACCGATGACCACCTTGATCGATGTTCCGCCGGCCACGATCGATCCGGGGGCGGGATCGGTCGCGACGACGCGACCCCATCGATCCGAGTCGCCGATCGACACGTACTCGATGGTCCACCCGACCTGAACGTTGTTCGTCTCGCGGAACTCGTTGAGCACATCGGTGACGTCACCAAGCGGGAGTCCGATGAGGTCAGGGATCTGCGCCGGGGCCGGTTCTCCAGTGGAGACCAGCACGTTCACGGTCGAGCCCTGGCGAAGCGCTGTCCCATCGGTGGGAACGATTCCGATGACCCGGCCGGCGGGTTCCGACGAGGGGATTTCGATGCGGTCGAGGCGCAACCCGGCGCCGTACACGGCGTCTGCGATCTCCTCGCCGGTCAGACCGTCCAGGTTGGGCACCACGGTTCGCGGAACGACTCGGTAGACATCGGAACCGACCGGTTCGTCTGCGAAGTCCTCGACGGGGAGGCCGTCCGTCGCGTACTCCATGAACTGCCGCCATACGGGCGCCGCGACTGTTCCGCCGAATGCGCGCAGCACCGACTGCTCCTTGCCCTCGAGGTCGTTCCAGATGGTGAACCGCTCCATTGGGACCGGACGATCCGGGTAGCCGACCCAGACCGTCGTGGTGAGTTGCGGTACGAACCCGGCAAACCACACGTCGGTATTGTCGGTGGCCGTGCCGGTCTTGCCGGCTTGCGGGCGACCGATATCGGCGCGGGTCCCGGTGCCCTGGCTAACGACCTTCTCGAGCGTGCTGACGATGACGGCGCCGATCGAGCGAGCGAGCACCGACTCGCTGCGAACCTGGTGTTCGTAGATCACGGTTCCCGAGGCATCGGTGATTCGTTCGATCAGATACGGCTCCACGCGGTTCCCGTAGTTGGCGATCGTCGAGTAGGCCGCCGCCATCTCCAGCGGGCTCACCGAAGCCGCGCCCAGGGTGATCGACGGGTAGGCCTTGAGATACTGCGAGGTGATGCCGAGGCGACGTGCCGTGTCAACGACCGCCTCAGGACCGATGGCGTCGATCAAGCGGGCGTAGACGGTGTTGGTGGAGTTGACCGTCGCCGATTCGAGGTCCTGGAGTTCATGGGCGGCGTTGCCCCCTGAGTTCTCGACCGTCCACGTGTTCCCGTCGGCCGAACACGGCTTGTCACACTGGATCACCGCGGGGCTCGACCGGTCCCAGAGTGATGCGAGCGTCACCGGCCGTCCGTCCAGGTCGCCGCCCTCGAGGGCCGCAGCCAGGGTGAATGGCTTGAACGCGGATCCGGCATTGCGCGCGCCGGAGGATGCCAGATCGTACGGACGCTCGCCGGCGTCGAGGTCGTCTCCGAAGTCGACTCCGGAGGCAATCACTCGAATTGCTCCGGTGCTGTTGTCGATCGTTGCGATCGCCCCGGTCGGCCCCTCGTACTCGGGGCGGAACCAGGCACGAAGGATGCGGTTCGCCTCGGTCTGGAGGTCGTAGTCCACGGTGATCTCGATGTGGAGGCCGCCTCCGCCCGCGCAGCCGCTGTCGGCGGCGGGGCAACCGAACAGGGCCTGCTTCCGCTCCGCATACGAGCTCCCGAGCCCGTAGCCGTCGTTGTCGAGCAGTTCGCGGCGGACCGCCAGCATCACCTGCGGGTCGAGTTCTTCGCGTGTCGAGTGGGGTACGACGCCGAGCGATGTCGCCTTTGCCGCTTCGCCCTCCGCGGCGGTGGCGTATCCGTTCGCGACCATGAGATCGATGGTGCGATTGCGGACCGCGAACGAGTTCTGCGGGTTGTGGCGCGGGTGGTAGACCGTTGGGTTCCTGATCGGTGTGACCAGCGTGGCGGCTTGGGCCAACGTGAGCTCGTCGAGGTCCTTGTTGAAGTACTCCTGGGCGGCGGCCTGGACGCCATAGGCGTTCGATCCGAAGTACACCGAGTTTGCGTAGAACTCGAGGATCTGGTCCTTCGAATACCGCTCCTCGAGCTCCGCGGCCACCTGCGCCTCACAGATCTTGCGTTCGAGGGTCCGGTCGCTGGTCAGATAGGTCTGCTTGACGACCTGCTGGGTGATCGTCGACGCACCGGTTTCGGCGCCCCGGAGCGCCGAGCCGACGATGGCCTTGAAGTCGACCCCCTCATGTTCGTAGAAGGAATCGTCCTCGGCCGACAGCAATGCGCCGATGACGAGGTCCGGTACCTCATCGAGCGTGATCGGTTGGCTGTTGCGTTCCGAGAGCTTCCCGAGCTCGATGCGGTCGGCCGTGGTCACCCGTGAAAGACGTGAGACGTCGGGGAACGAGAGGTCCATGGCGGTGACATCACAGAAGTAGCGCTCTTCAATGTCTTCGACCGTGCCGAGCGCGGCGTTCGATCCTAGGAAACCGAATAGGCCGACCCACCCGGCGCCGATCACGGTGACGACGGCGAGCATGATCAGCGCCGGGAAGCGCCGTCGCGTCCGATCGAGGCGATGGACCTCGTGAATGTTCGGTTCCATGATGTAAGAGACGTATCCCGTTCGCCGTGCGTTCCCGCAAGTAGCATCGAGCCCGCACGGAAAAGCATAGGAACCGACCCCCGATAGACCCGGGACCTCCTCCACGATGAGTGATTCAACCCCCATCAGCTATGGACCGGGCGATCTGAGTGCCTGGGACCCGGATGTGGCCCTCGGCGACGCCGGGGCCTATCCGTACACCCGCGGCCCGTACTCGTCGATGTATGCAGGTCGCCTCTGGACGATGCGCCAGTACGCGGGATTCGGGGATGCCGCAACCACCAATGAGCGATTCAGGACGCTGCTCGATGCGGGGCAGACGGGGCTCTCGGTTGCCTTCGACCTTCCCACACAGATGGGGCTCGACTCGGATGACGAGATGGCCGCAGGCGAGGTCGGGAAGGTCGGGGTCGCGATCGATTCGATCGAGGACATGCGCCTCCTATTCGATCGGATTCCCCTTGGCGAGGTCACGACGTCGATGACCATCAACGCCACGGCCCCGGTGCTGCTGTTGCTCTACCAACTCGTTGCCGAGGAGCAGGGTGTTCCGCTGGACCGGGTCCGCGGCACGGTGCAGAACGACATCCTGAAGGAGTACATCGCTCGCGGGACGTACATCTACCCCGTGGCGCCGTCGATGCGTCTGATCACCGATGTCTTCGCCTACTGCGAAGCCGAACTGCCGAAGTGGAACACCATCTCGATCAGCGGATACCACATCCGCGAGGCGGGATCGACCGCCGCCCAGGAGATCGCGTTCACCATCGCCAACGGCCTCGCGTACGTCGAGGCGGCCGTGGGCGCCGGCCTCGACGTTGATTCGTTCGCACCGCGGCTCTCGTTCTTCTGGAACTCGCACAACGACCTGTTCGAGGAAGCAGCCAAGTTCCGTGCCGCGCGACGCCTCTGGGCGAGGCTGATGCGAGATCGCATCGGCGCGGCGTCCCCGGAATCATGGCGGATGCGGTTCCACACGCAGACGGCCGGTTCGACCTTGACGGCGCAGCAGCCCCAGAACAACATCGTTCGAACGGCGTACCAGGCGCTCGCTGCCGTGCTCGGTGGCACTCAGTCCCTGCACACCAACTCCTACGACGAGGCGCTCGGGCTGCCGACCGAGGATGCGGTGGTGATCGCCCTGCGGACCCAGCAGATTCTCGGCTACGAATCCGGTGTCCCCGGTGTGATCGATCCGCTGGCCGGTTCCTACTTCGTGGAGTCGCTCACGGACCGGCTCGAATCCGAGGCCGTCGACCTGATCACGAGAATCGACCAACTCGGCGGTGCTGCTGCATCGATCGAGGCAGGGTTCCAGCAGCGAGAGATCGAGGAAGCGGCGTACGAGCACGCTCGGGCGGTCGAGGCGGGAACCACCGTGATCGTCGGAGTGAATCGCTTCGAGGTTTCCGGCACCCACAGCGGCAACGTGCTGCGTGTCGATCCGAGAATCGAAGCCGAGCAGGTCGAGCGACTGCGCGGCCTTCGAAGCCGTCGCGACGGACCGGCGGTTGAGGCCGCGCTGGAGCTGCTCGAGCGCCTCGCCGCCCGGGATGGCAACCTGCTCTATCCGATGCGCGAAGCGCTCCGCCTCGGGGCGACCCTCGGTGAGGTGTCGGCAACGCTCGGCGCGGTCTTCGGCCGATACCGGCACGCGGGCTGAGCTCCGGCGAGGCCGCGGCCGAGTCCCGCTACCTGATGATCATCAAAACGGCGCCGAGACTCACGGTGTCACCCGGCTGCACCCGCAGGTCGACGATCTCCCCGTCGATCGGTGCCCTGATCTCGTTCTCCATCTTCATTGCTTCGAGCACGGCCACCGGCTCGTCGGCGCGGACGGCCGCGCCCGCCGGATGGTGGACTTTGACGATCGTGCCCTGCATGGGGGAGATGACCACACCCTCTTCGACCCCCGAAGCCTGCTGCTTGCTGAGCTTCGGCGCCTTCCTGCGTGGTGCCGGTCGCTGGCCGGACCCCGTCGACGCGATGACCTGCGACCAGTACTTCACTTCGAACCGACGCCCGCCGACCTCGACGGTGATCTCCCGCTCCTGGAGTTCTTCATCTTCCGGGATCGCGGGCGACGCGGGGCTTGCGAGATCGCTGAAGTCCATCGAGTCCTCGACAAGCCGCGTGTGGATGTTCCCAGCCGCGAAATCGGCGCCCTCGAGAATTCTGAGGTGGGCCGGGATCGTGGTCTCGACACCTTCGATCTTGAACTCCTTCAGGGCCCTGATCGAGCGGCGGATCGCCTCGTCGCGGTCGCGACCTCGCACGATGAGCTTCGCGATGAGGTTGTCGTAGTACTGCGATATCCGCGCGCCCTGGCAGACGCCGCTGTCCACCCGTACCCACGGACCGGCCGGCTCGCGATAGGTCGAGAGCTTGCCCGGTGTCGGCAGGAATCCAGCGGCCGGGTTCTCGGCGTTGATGCGAAACTCGATGACGTGGCCCCGCCGATCAACCGAATCGAACGAGAGGTGTTCGCCGGCTGCGACGCGGAGTTGCTCGGCAACGAGATCGATGCCGGTGTTCTCTTCCGTGATCGTGTGCTCCACCTGAATCCGTGTGTTCATCTCGAGGAAGAAGAGATCGCCGCTCGTATCCATCAAGAACTCGACCGTTCCCGCGTTGACATACCCGGTGGCCCTGGCGACGGCGAGCGCCGCGTCTCCGAGCTTCGTGCGCTGGGCTTCGGTGAACCCCGGCGCCGGGGTCTCCTCCACGAGCTTCTGATGGCGTCGCTGGAGTGAGCAGTCGCGTTCGCCAAGGAACACGCCGTTTCCGTGCTGGTCGAAGATGATCTGGGCTTCGATGTGCCGAGGGGTGTCCAGGTACCGTTCGACGTAGACCTCGGGGTTGGAGAACCACGCCTCGGCCTCGCGTCGTGCGCTCTCGAAGGCCGCCTTCAGATCGCCCCCTTCGTACACCACCTTGAGGCCCTTGCCTCCACCGCCGTGCGCTGCTTTGATTGCGATCGGGAAGCCGTGGGTGTCGGCAAACTCGCGAACCTCGTCGACGCCGGTGAGCGGCTGGATCGTGCCGGGGACGGATGCGACTCCGGCGCGGTCCGCCGCAACGCGGGAGGCGATCTTGTCGCCCATGGTGACGATTGCGTCGGGAGAAGGACCGACCCAGATCAGCCCCGCGTCGATGACGGCCCGGGCGAACAGGGCGTTCTCCGCAAGGAAGCCGTAGCCGGGATGAATCGCCTCGGCGCCCGACTCCTTGGCGACACCGAGGATGCGCGGGATGTTGAGGTAGGACTCAGCGGAGGGAGCAGGGCCGATGTTCCAGGCTTCGTCTGCGAGGTTGACATGCAGGGCGTTGCGATCGAGTTCCGAGTAGACGGCGATCGTGTGCAGGCCGAGGTCCCTGGCCGCGCGGATGACGCGCACGGCGATCTCGCCTCGGTTCGCGATCAGAACGGATTTCACAGCGATCATCCTAGGAACGTCGATTTGAGAACGGCTGGTCGTCTCCGATCCGACCCGAGGTTCGCCGCTCAGGTTACGAATGACGCCGATACCGGAGGGCCGCGCATAGCCTGACCGTTCTCATGGGTTTCCCCATGCGGTATCCCCGTTCCCTTATCGTCTGGTTTGTCGCGCTCGGCCTGGTCGCCGTGCCGGCGATCTCCGTCCGCGCCGAGGCAGGCCCGCCGGTGTCCGAGGAGCTTGCCCACGTGGACACGATGTCCGCGGTCGCGGACCGGACCGCTGCAGCGGCAGATCTCGCCCGTGTCGGTGGCGTCGTGAACGTCCTTGCCGACGAAGCCGATCTCGATTACAACGAAGCCATCCGCCAGCTCGCGGCGTTCAGCGAAATGCTCCTCGCCGTCGCAGATGCAGGAGAGCGGACGGGGGTTCTCGTGGTCCCGGAGGTGGGTCTCCTCATTGACGTGATCCTCCGAGCGGCCGCAACCGTCGATCCGGACGCCGCTCAGGCGCTTGCCAAGGCGACGTACCTCAGTGAGCGATCGGCTGAGGCCAGCGATCTCATTGGCGAGGCGGAGCGGCGTGTGGTCAATGCCCTCGCAAGTCCCGACCGAGGGCACAGAGAGCCTGACCGAGGGCACAGAGAGCCCGACCGAGGGCACAGAGAGCCCGACCGAGAGAACAGAGGAGGATGCCGTGGAGCGATGGCGCCCGCTGGTCGAAGAGTACTTCGCACCGGAGTTGGTCGATCAGGCACTTGCGATCATTGCGTGCGAGTCGGAGGGTGATCCGTCGGCCCGCAACCCGAGGAGTAGCGCCACCGGCCTGTTCCAGTTCATCAGCCGAACCTGGGCGAACGCTTCCGAGGCGGCGGGGTTCGCGGGATCGTCGGCACTCGATCCGAAGGCGAACGTCGCCGCGGCCGCCTGGCTCGTCGACTACTCCCTGGAGTCCGGGCAGTCGGCGTGGGAGCACTGGACCTGCCGGCCCTGAAGCGAAGTCATTCGAACGGTTCCGGCGTAGCGATCGTCGACTCAGGCTGGTGTGGCTACAGCGGGATGTTGCCGTGTTTCCTCGGAGGCATGGCCTCTCTCTTGTTTCGCAGCATCGCCAGCGCACGAATCAACCGAGGCCGGGTTTCGCGTGCCTCGATCACGTCGTCGATATAGCCCCGTTCGGCGGCGACGTACGGATTGTTGAAGCGATCCTCGTACTCATCGATCAGACGCAGCCGTTCGGCTTCCGGATCATCCGCTGTCTGCAGCTCCTTGCGATGAATGATGTTCACGGCACCTTGCGCGCCCATCACCGCGATCTCGGCGGTTGGCCATGCGAACACGACATCCGCCCGGATCGACCGGGCGTTCATGACGAGGAACGCGCCGCCGTATGCCTTGCGGGTGATAACCGTCACGCGGGGCACGGTTGCCTCAGAGAAGGCGTACAGCAGCTTCGCGCCGTGGCGGATGATGCCGTTGTGCTCCTGGCCGACGCCCGGCAGGAATCCGGGAACATCGACGAGCGTCACGAGCGGGATGTTGAAGGCGTCGCAGAAGCGGACAAAGCGGGCACCCTTGGACGAGGCGTCGATATCGAGCGTTCCGGCCAGCGCCGCAGGCTGGTTCCCGACCACCCCGATCGTGTACCCGTCGAGCCGGGCGAAGCCCACGATCATGTTCGGGGCGAAGTGCTCGTGGACCTGGTAGAACTCGCCGTCGTCGACGATCGCCTCGACGACGTTGACCATGTCGTATGGCTGGTTGGGTGAATCGGGGATGATCGTCGTGAGGAGTTCGTCCATGCGCTCGGCGCGATCGAGCGGCGTGAAGAACGGTGCGACCTCCATGTTGTTCTGCGGTAGGAACGACAGGAGGAAGCGGACCTCCTCCATTGCCGAGCGATCGTCGGGAACCACGAAGTGGGTCACGCCCGACCGCGTTGCGTGGGCATGGGCACCACCGAGTTCTTCCATCGTCACGTCCTCGCCGGTCACTGTCTTGATGACCTCGGGGCCCGTGATGAACATGTGTGAGGTTTCTTCGACCTGGTAGACGAAGTCGGTGATCGCAGGCGAGTAGACCGCACCGCCGGCGCACGGCCCCATGATGACGGAGATCTGGGGAATCACGCCCGATGCACGGACGTTGCGCTCGAAGATGCGGCCGTAGCCGTGGAGGGCGGCAACCCCTTCCTGAATTCTCGCTCCGCCCGAGTCTTTGATCCCGATCAGAGGGGCGCCGTTGCTCAGCGCGAGGTCCATGACCTTGCAGATCTTGTCGGCGACGGCCGCTCCGAGGCTGCCACCGAACGCCGTGAAGTCCTCGGCGAACACGAACACGGTGCGTCCATCGACGGTTCCGTATCCGGTGATGACGGCATCGCCGGGCGGGCGCTGGTCTTCGACTCCGAAACCGGCCGCATGGTGTCGTACCAGCATGTCGAGTTCCTGGAACGAATCCTTGTCGAGGAGGAGCTCGATTCGCTCGCGCGCCGTGAGCTTTCCGAGGTCGTGCTGACGGTCGATCGCCCGCTGGTTAGCGGGCGCGCGGGCAGCCTCGCGCAGGCGGCGCAACTTCTTGATGCGATCTTCGGTGCTCACAACCCTCCCGGTAGGCTCAGGTTTGACCATCGAGGTGGACGGTTGGCTACACCATACGCGATTGTCGAGCTCGACTCGGCAGAATCAACCCAGGACGAAGCGCGGAAGCGCGCCGACAGCGACAAGCCGGTTCTTGTCGTTGCCCGGCATCAACCGGCCGGCCGCGGTCGCCTCGGACGCGAATGGATCCAACCGGACCTGGCGCTGTTCTCGTCGCTCGCGTTCGAGCCGGCATGGCCGGTCACCGATTGGAGTCGTATTCCTCTCGTTGCCGGACTCGCGGTGAGGGCTGCGATTGCGGACGTAGTTGGCATCGCGGTTGGGCTTCGGTGGCCGAACGATCTGGTCGTCGCCGCCGGGAAGGTTGGAGGTCTCCTCGTCGAAGCGGGCGACGTCCGCGTTGTTGTGGGCTGCGGTGTCAACTTGTGCTGGAAGGAACCGATCCCGGGGGCAGCCGCCCTCCACGCCGACACGTCGACGGTCGGCCCTCCACTCGAACTCGCCCGGGCCTGGGTGGACCGGTTCCTCGAGCGGATGAGCGGGTCTCCCGCCGGGTGGGGCGCAGAGGAGTATCGGCGGGCGTGCGTGACGATCGGCCGATCGGTCTCGTACGCATCCGGATCGGGTACCGCCATTTCGGTATCCGATGCCGGCGATCTCGTGGTCGAGACTCCATCCGGGCTGGTGAGCGTCACAAGCGGAGAAGTGCGTCTGCACGACCCCGCTACAATTCCGATCGATCCGGGAGGCACATGAGCATCGGCAAAGCGGTCGTCACCGGCGGGGCGGGATTCATCGGCTCCAACCTTGTGAGTCGGCTCATCGACGAAGGCGCCGAGGTATTGGTGGTTGACAACCTGTCGAGCGGCATGCTGTCGCGTCTCGCGGACGTCCGGGCACGGGGTCGCGTCCACTTCCACCAGATCGACATCAGGTCGCCCGAGTTGCGGGATGTCTTCATCGCCTTTGCCCCTCAGGTGGCATTCCATCTCGCGGCCCAGATCGACGTGCGGTCATCGGTCGCGGATCCGATCGGCGATGCGGCCGTCAACGTCCTCGGCACGATCAACGTCCTCGCAGCGGCCCGCGATGCTGGTGTCGATCGGATCGTCTTCTCGTCATCAGGTGGAGCGACCTTCGGGGACACGTCCATCATCCCGACGCCCGAATCGGTCGAGCGGAGGCCTGATTCCCCGTACGGCGTCTCGAAGAAGGTCGTCGACGACTACTTCGACTACTTCCAGCGCTCATCGGGACTCGACTACGTCTCGCTCGGATTCGCAAACGTCTATGGCCCTGGGCAAGATCCGGCAGGCGAGGCCGGCGTGGTCGCAATCTTCAGCAGCGACCTCCTCGGAGGGCGGACGCCGACAATCTACGGAGACGGCCTGCAGACCCGCGATTACGTGTTCGTCGAGGACGTGACGGATGCGCTCTGGCGTGCGGCGTTGATGGGCGGCAATCGCTACTTCAACATCGGCACCGGTATCGAGACCACCGTGGTCGGCCTCTACGAACGGATGGCACGAATCGTCGGTTCGCCGGCCCGACCCAATCATGCTGCAGCGCGGGCGGGGGAGCAGCGGCGGTCGTGCCTTGACGCGTCTGCGGCGCGTGAGGCACTCGGGTGGCAGCCGTGGACGGGCCTGGACGACGGCCTTGTCCAGACGATCGAGTGGTTCCGGAACAACCCCTAGCGCAGGTCGTCGAGATGCTTCGGGCGGTCGTCCTTGAGGAGACGGGAGAGCGCGCGGTCGGCGAGGATCCGACCATCCGTCTGGCAGCCAGCGCAGTAGTTGGTCTCCCGGCCGATGTGAACGATTCGCTGCACCGGTGCCCCGCACTCCGGGCAGGGTTCGCCGTATCTCCCATGCACGGCCATCTCGGGGTGCGAGGCGGTGACCTTCGTCGGGAACCCGTCGCCGACCTCTGCGACACGGAGGACGGTCCACCGGTCCAGCGTCTCGACGGCAGCGGCATGAAGTCGAGCGACCTCGCCGGAATCGAGGTTGGTGCTCATCTGCGTTGGGGAGAGTCGGGCCGCCCAGAGGATCTCGTCGGCGAACGCTCCGCCGACGCCCGCGAACAGGCGGGGATCGGTGAGCGTCCGCTTGAGCGCATGACGTTCCCGGGTCAGCCGCTCGCCGAATTCGGCCACGGTGAGGTCGGCGATCTCGGCTCCTCCCGGATCGAGCCCGGCCAGGCCCTCTGCGTCGACGAGGTGGATCGATGCCCTGCGCTTCGAACCGGCCTCGGTCAGGAGGAGGGTCCCGTTGGCGAAGTCGAATGCCGCCAGTCCCGACCGTCGCGGGATGGTCGCGTTGGGTGAGAGCCACTGCAATCGACCGGCGACCATCAGGTGTACGACGAGCGACAGGCCCCCGTCCAGATGGATCACGATCCGCTTCCCGAGGCGGTCGACCCCGATGACGGGCACCTCGACGATATCGCCGATCGGCGGGTCATAGGTCTTGAGCACCGAGAAGCTCTGGATCCGGATCCGGCGCAACCGCTCTCCGACGATTCGCGGCCGAAGGGCAGCGAGATATGCCTCGATCTCTGGGAGTTCAGGCATGGGAAGTCGCCAGACGCCAGACGCCGATCGCCGGCCCGCACGTACACGTTGGTCGCCGGGCTCCTCCGCCGCCTGACCGGTGTCTCGTGACTGGTGAGCGGTGACTCAACGGAACATGTCCTCTTCCGGGGGGCGGACGAGGTCGGTGGCTCGGCCTTCGCCGGTGAGATCGAGACCGCGGACGACGGCAACCGGAATGGCATCGGCCTTGCCCATGGCGAGATCTGCTGCTGCGGCGATCTCGTCGACGATCGCGATCTCGGTCACGTTCATCGTTCGGCCGTGAGCGTCGGGCTGGCCCCGGAGGTCGATCGTGGCCGGCAGGCCCGAGACGCCGATCGCCACATCGACCAGTCCCCGCCGCCACGGCCTTCCGAAGGTGTCGGTGACGATCACGGCGATCTCGGCGCCGGTCGCCTGCTGGAGTTGCATCCGCAAGCGGTGTGCCGAGCGATCGGAGTCGATCGGGAGGAGGATGGCGTAACCGTCTGCGACGTTGGACCGGTCGACACCCGCGTTGGCACAGATGAATCCGTGCGCGGTCTGCGCGATCATGAGATCACCGCGTCGCCGGAGGATCGACCGGGCCTCGCGCTCCGCCAACTCCCGATAGGCACGGTCGTCCGCGACTGGTTCGATCCGACCCTCTGCCTTCGATACCACCTTGTGCGTGACCACGACGACGTCTCGGTCGAGCAGCGAGACCCCGGACGATGCCAGTCCGGCGATGATCAACATGGCGAGATCGTCCCCGGGTTCGACCTCCGGGATGCCGTGGACGGGGTGGATCTCGATGCTCATGCGAACGCTCCCTCGAACCACTGTGCGAACCGTGCGGCGGCGCCGCGTTCGGCCAGTCGAGTATCGGTGATGTGGATGGAGACCGAGCCCCCGAGATCGTCGGCGTCGGCAGCATCACCCTCGTCGATGATCAGGTCGGTGATGAACCCATCGTACGCGGCGGCGACTCCGGCATTGCCGGGGGGGTATCCGAGCGACGCCAAGACGCGATCTGCGGGGCCTTTCAGTGCCTTGCCTCCGAAGAGCGGACTGATCGCCACCACACGCGGGTGGCGGGCCACGGCCCTGGAGACATCGTCGACAGCGAGGATCGAGTGAATCGAGAGCGGCGGGTTCGACGGCGCAATGATGACAAGGCTCGCGGCGCTGATCGCCTCGACTACACCCGGCGCTGCCGCGGCCGTCGCCGCTCCTGCGTATTCGATCGCCGTGACAACGTCGCGGTTGCGGCGCTGGACGAAGTACTCCTGGAACGCGAGCCAGGTGCCGTCGGAGGCTTGTATCCGGGTTCGGATCGGGTCGTCAGAGGCCGGGAGGATCGGTGTGTCAACGCCGAGGGAAGCCGAGATCGACGCTGTGGCGTCGGAGAGCGTCCCCCCGAATCGCAGTACCTGGGCCCGGCGCAGGCAGGTCGCCAGGTCCCGGTCGCCGAGCCTGAACGACGTGTCAACGCCGAGCGATCCGAGATGATCCATTACCCAGAATGTGTCGTCACGAATCCCCCAGCCCTCGGGCCCTTCGATTCCGGCGAGGGTGTATACCAGCGTGTCGAGGTCGGCGGAGACCGGGACGCCGTACATGTGGTCGTCGTCGCCGACATTGCCGATCACCGTCATCTGAGCGGCGGTGAACGTGCGGCGGAGTGACCGTGCGGCCCGTGCTCCTCCCACCCCTCCGGCGAGCAGAACGGCGAAAGGATTGGAATATGCCGAGTTCAAGCCTTGAATGGCGTCGTTCATGTCATCTCCGGAGGGCGCACCCCCCACATCGGTCGCGGCCGCGATCCTCGCGCGTAGCGGCACAGATCTCTCAACCACCATCGAAGCGGTTCAACGGCAAGTGTACGGACCGCGACGGCTGATCGTGGTTGGAGGAGAGAGCGACGCGCGCCGCATCGCCGTCGAGCACGACGTGGGCTGGATCGCGAATATCGGCGGCGTCGTCGATTCCTCCGACGATGTGAGCCACATCTGGATCGTCCAGGAGGGGGTGCAGCCACGGCCCGACGCACTCGGCTCCCTCGTCCATCAGGCGATGCGTCTCGACGCCTCGGTTGCGGGGTCGAAGGTGCTCGATATCGACAACCAGGAGCGACTGCTCTCGGTCGGCTTCGCGACCGATGTCTTCGACTCGCCATACACGGGATTCGACGGGGAGGAACTCGACCAGGGACAGTACGACGTCGTGCGGGATGTGGCGGCGGTCAGCGGCCAATCCGTCTTGCTTCGCCTCGACCTCGCTCGAGGACTTGGCGGCCCGGACCGCTCGATGGCAGCGTACGCCGCCGCCGTGGACTTCTGCCAGCGCGCCCGTCTCCGGGGGGCCCGCATCATCGCGGTTCCGTCGTCGGAGGTGCTCGCCCGCGACGATTCGGGGAAGCTCGACGGCTGGCGCGAGCGCGGCGGCCGATTCCGCGCCATGACCAAGGTCTACGGACCAACCACGTTGTTGTGGTCGCTCCCCATGGCGTTCCTCTCGGGATTCGCCCAGTCGATCCTCTCGCTCTTCCTGGGCCACTGGCGCTTCTTCGACTGGCTGAAGGCGTGGGGCTGGTATCTCGTCAAGCTCCCGAGCACCCTGAGCGCCAGGAGCGCGGCGCGGCGCGGCCGCGTGGTCGGCGACGCCGAACTCTTCCGGTATCAGATCAGCGGCTCCGTTTCGCTCAGGTCCGTTATCGCTCAGCTTTCAGATCGGATTCGCGCGCGCCTCCCCGGCGAGGACCGACTCTCGGTCGAAGCCATCGGCAACGAACTCCGCAGGCCATCGTTCGTCGTCGGTGCTGTTGCCTTCCTCTTCGTCCTCGCGGCGACGCGCGGCATCTGGACCGCCGGCCTCCCCGCGGTCGGCTTCAGCCTGCCGTTCGTCGAATCGGGATCCGATGCGATATCCGCCTACGCCGGCGGTTGGAATCCGGCGGGTCTGGGATCCGTCGAGCCGCTTCGTCCCCTCATCGGCCTCGCCGGCGCGATCCAGACGGTCCTGCTCGACAATCGCCGCGTTGCCGAGTTCGTCTTCACCGCCGGATCGTGGCTCCTCGGGATCTGGGGTACCGTTCGCTTGCTACGGACGTGGGGAATCGCCGCGGTTGCAGGGACGCTGGCTGGTGTTGTGTACGTCGCCGGCACGGGCGCGCAGGCACTCGCCCAGCAAACGGGGGTCGGGATGGTGTTCGCTCTCGGGCTCATCCCGTGGGTGCTGCGGTTCTCTCTGGCGCCGGTTCAGGATTCCTGGCTTGCCCGCGCCGCACGGGTCGCAGGGGTCGCCGCACTCGCGGGCATCGTTGCAGCCCTTGCACCGCTTGCGCTGCTGATCCCACCCGCCGCGTTGTTCGTGTGGGCGCTGCTCAACATGACCGACCGCGCGGCGTGGCGGGCGTTTGGCACGTCGACGATCGCAGCGATCCTGGCCATCCCGCTCCTCTTCCCGTGGGTCGCGGCGGCCGACCTCGGCCGCTTCCTCACCGGCGGTGCCGCCTTTTGGGCGATTCCGACCGCCACGTCCATCATTGCCGCGATCGCGCTGTTGGCCACGCTGCTGTCGGCACCACAGCGTCTCGCCCTCGTCGCCGGTTGGGGAGGGATCGCCGCTGTCTCCGGGGCGTTCATCGCCAGGACCTCAGGCTGGGATCTCGGGCGAGAAGTCGAGGGTGCCGGGCTCGCATTGGTGGCGCTCGGGCTTGCTCTTGTCGTCGGACCGTCGTTCGAGGCGATTACCCGGACGGCGGAGATCGGCGGTTGGCGCCGTCTCGTCGCCGGTGTCTCGGTCGCCGGGTCCGTGTGTTTGGTTGCCGTTGCCGCTGTGACGCTTCTCGGAGGACGCGCCGGTTTCCCGGGTGACGAGTATCGCGATGCGTTCACATTCTCGGCGGCGCGACCGGGTGACCCGTCGATGTCTCGAATCCTGGTGGTTGGTGCACCCGGGGGCCTGCCGGGGGAGAATCGCATGGTCGATGGCGCCGCGTACCGCCTCGTCTCCGCGCCGATGCCGCAGTCGTGGGAGACCTACCTTCCCGACGCTCGGCCCGGCGACGACGCACTGGCCGATGCGCTGCAGCAGATCGAAGCGGGCGAGACGAAGCGGGCGGGCGAGGTCCTTGCGCCGTTCGCCATCCGGTGGATTGTGGTGCTCGACGGCAACGACGCTGATCCGTTTGCCGACGCATGGCGTGCGGCCTTCATCGGTCAGTTGGACCTGGTGCCGCTCGGCGGCGGTCTCGACAACACGACATTCGAGAACGAGGCGGAATCCCCGGTTCGCGCCGTCACGGCTGATGGGACGCCGTGGGGTCGGGTCGGCACCGGCTATGCCGTCGCTTCGGGGACGAACCGGGATCTCCTGATTCGCGAGAACGCCAACTCCCGGTGGGGTCCAGGGGAATGGCAGCAGGCCGACTGGGCGAACGCCATCCAAACGGTCGAGCCGAACGTCCGGTTCGACCCCATCGGGTCGCGCCGAACGCAGGCTGTCGTCGCACTGGTGTGGCTCATCGCTCTCGGTGGATTCGCCTGGGCCGGGAGGAGATTCGGATGAGGCGGGCCGTCATCGTCATCGTGGTTGGCGTGCTCGGAGCGCTTGCGTTCGCCCAGACCGGACCGGTCGACGTCCGACCACCGGAGTTCGGAACCTTGCCGCCTGAGGTGGGCACCGCGACCGGAGACCCCAGTGCGTGGTACTGCCCCTGGGTCGCCGCGGGCGCGCTCAGGGACTCGGCGTTCGGCCTGGCGTCGATGGTCGACGTCGATGCGTCGATCACGATTCCGGACTCGAACCCGACCGAGGAACCAACGGTGGAGGAGGCACGCCTGCGAGGCCCGGGAGCACGCAGCATCGACGCAGGAGACATCGTCCGGCGCGGCACATCGCCCGGTGTTGTCGAGTTCGATGATGGGCCGGCGGTCGCAACGACCGCTACGTGGTCGGACGAGATCCTCACCGGAGACCGGTGCGTGGTCTCGGTGCCGAAAGTGTGGCACCTCGTCGGGGGGATCACTGCGCAGGAACAGGGCTTCACGCTCGAACTGCAACTGTTCAACCCGTTCGCCGAGAATGCCAAGGTCCGGGTCGAGACCATCAATGAGTTCGGTAGTTCGACGCTCGCAGGCTTTGAAAGCCTCGACATCGCCGGGCGTTCATGGGTGACCGAAGACCTGACGCGGGTGGTCGCGTTCAACGACAACGTGAGTTTCGTCGTGACCTCGGAGACCGGCATCGTCATTCCCAGCCTCGTCCTGAACAACGGAACCGATGAAGCGTCATGGCCGGGAACCGGGCAGGCAACGAATTGGGACTTCCCGGTGACGAGCGTTCCCGGTCTGGTACCGAACCTGGTGCTCTCGAACACGGGGAGTGTCGGCGCGACCGTCGCGATCGACCTGTACACACCGGATGGGCCGATCCTCGACGCCGACGAGTTGATCGTGTCCCCACTCCAACCGATTCGTCTCAACCTCGCCGACCTCGCCGAGCCCCCGTTCGCCGTCCGCGTGCGTTCGAACGCCCCAATCGTGGCCGTGATCCAGGCGGCCCCGGAAGGAGTGCTGCCATCGACGGGAGCGGTGCTCCCCGAAGACGACGTTGAGAACACGGAAGTAGACACCGACGAGACAACCGATGGGGGAGCCACAGACGGGTCGGCGGGAGCGGACGAGGCCACGACGGAGACCACCGTCGCGGCCGAGGAGACGGCCGAAGGTGAGGAAGCTGACGAACCCGTCACGTACGACGGGCTTGCTGCGATGTCCGGCAACCCGGATCCACTCGAACGCTGGCTGGTTCCCGGACTCGGAGTCGTGCCGGGAGCCGACACGTCCATCTGGATACTCAACCCGTCCGGCGATGATGCGACCGTCACACTCAGTCCGCTCGGTGTCTCGTCCGGTGCGTCGGAGGAGATACTCATCCCGGCCGGGACCTACGCCGAGGTGCCGATAGCGCCGTTGTCGGAGACCGGCAGCTCGGGGATGCTGGTCGAAGCGAACGTGCCTGTTTCGGTCGCCGTCACGATCTCCGGCCCGCAAGGAGTCGCGTTCATCGGCGGCGTAGGCATCGGATGACCTCTTTCGTCTCCGTTGTCGTGGTGCTGGTACTCGTACTCGTCGTTGTCGCGTTTGCACGACTTGCCGCCCGGTGGCAGAAGCCGCCGCACCCGCCCGTCGATCTCGATGGCATAGGAGAGCGGCCAGGCGTGATCGTTTTCACGTCGACCGACTGCACAACGTGTTCAGAGGCAATGCGCGTTGTCGACGAGGCCGGAACGTCGGTTCGGGAAGTCACCTGGGAACTGGAGCCGCACCTGTTCGACCGCTACCACGTCGAGGCGGTTCCGCTCGTCGCGGTTCTGGACGACGAGGGACGTTCGCTCTTCTTCGAGACCGGCGTCCCCAATCGCAACCGGTTCCGTACGGCGATTCGATCGGCGGGGATCGCGTGAGCCGCTCGGAGTCCTTGGTCCGGGTCCTGCCTTCTCCTAACGTCGCGCGGCCATGACTTGCGTTCGCTGCTCATCCACCCCCACGTCCAGCCTGTCCTATGCGTACGAACGACGTGAGGCGTGGCTGGTCGATACCGAGGGGGCTCTGGAGACCGGCACGCGGTACCCCCTGTGCACGACGCATGCGAACCGTGTGACCGCTCCCGTCGGCTGGGTATTGCACGATCGCCGATCGCAGCCGACCCTCTTCGCAAGCGAAACTGTGTAGCGGAGCGAGATGTCCATAGACCGCGACGTACTCGAAGCCGTGCGGGAGATGGATGAGCATGAGCTGAGACGCCTCTACATTCTGGCCAAGGCCCGACTCGAGGGACGGGGCGTGGATCTACCCGGATCCGGACCCGAGGTCAAGCTCAGGAAGCAGATGGTTCGGTGCGGTAAGGAGAGCTGCACCCGTTGTCCACACGGGCCGTACTGGTACGCGTATTGGACCGAAGATGGCCGCCGTCGGTCGCGGTATCTCGGCAAGCTTGAAGATGTTCCTGAGGCGATGGATCGGACCTGACGCTACGATGGCGGCCTGGGAGGCACACGATGACTGATGGACTCACCTGTAGCACGTGCGGTCAGAACTCTGTGATTCAGATCGAGCTCACACTTCCGGACGGCTCGGAGGTCGTGTTCTGCTCGTGCCACCGGTGTGAATCGAAGTGGTGGGATCGCAACGGTGAGCGCCTTGACCTCGACGCGCTCATCGATGTCGCACGCCGCGAGGCCTAGCGCGGTCGTACTCCGCACGCCTCACTAGC
The DNA here is from genome assembly GCA_963700375.1 of uncultured Actinomycetota bacterium. Classification (GTDB taxonomy): domain Bacteria; phylum Actinomycetota; class Acidimicrobiia; order Spongiisociales; family UBA5794; genus JAHEEL01. The sequence goes on along the minus strand of CAVOXF010000006.1, from coordinate 241,540 downwards.
CTGCCGCCCGTGACCTCTCCGCCCGCGCCCGTCGTCAGTGAGCACGAACCAGGGCCTTCGGTGGCACCGGATTCGGGTGCGGTACCGGCCTGGTTGATTGTGGTGCTCGTCGGCGCTCCGACGCTTCTCATCCTGCTCATCATGTCCGGGGTCCTCGGTGTGATCGGATCAGGGTCGCTGATCCGCTTCCCGCAGATCCTGGTTGCGAATACGCCGACCGGTGGCGATATGGGGGCCCATGTGCTGCTTCCCCAAGTTCTGCGCGATGTGCTGTTGCCCTCGGGCCGGATCTTCGGGTGGTCGAGCACGTGGTACGCGGGCTTCCCCGCCCTCTACTTCTACTTCCCGATTCCGGCGCTCATCACGGTTCTGCTCGACGTGTTCCTGCCGTACGGCGTTGCATTCAAACTCGTGACGGTGGTCGGATTGGTTGGCCTTCCGATCGCGACCTACGGATTCGCACGACTTCTCGGGTTCTCCCGCCCCGTGTCCGGCCTTGCATCGCTCACCGGGTCGATGTTCGTGGTGATGGAGAGCTTCTCGATCTTCGGTGCGAACATGAAGTCGACCCTTGCCGGAGAGTTCTCGTTCTCTTGGTCGTTCGCGCTGTCGATTCTCTACCTCGGGATTGTCACCAGAGACACGCGTCTGGGTCGGCGGTTCACCCCGCTCGCCGGCATCGTTCTGGCGCTGACGGCCATGACCCACATCGTGCCGACGATGATCGTCGTCGCCGTCTCCGTTTCGCTGCTGTTCCGGCGGAATGGGCCCCGAACGGTGATCTCGTCCTGGGCGCTCGGTTTCGCGATCAGCGCGTTCTGGGCCCTGCCGCTCGGTCTCCGCGTCCTTGGGGGAATGGCCACCGACATGGGGTGGGCGCCGGTCACGAACGTCGTTGGCGACGCGATCCCTGGATCGCCCTTTCCAGGAGAGTTCATCCCGATCCTCGTGTTCGGAGTGATCGGGTTGCTCTGGACGATGCTGAGACGCGATGACGTGGCCGTTCTGGCCTGGCTCACGCTGCTCCCTCTGGCCGGGTACTTCCTTCTCCCAAAGGTCGGCGTCACCGTCTTGTACAACGCCCGCCTTCTGCCGTACTGGTACTTCGGGATGTACGTCTTTGCCGGGCTGGCACTCGGCCTTGCGGTCGTCGAGGTGTCGCGGCGGGTGCCGTTGAGACGTACCGTCACAATCGGACTGTCTCTGGGGGCCGCTCTGGTCGTCCTGGTGGCGAGCATTCTCTCGATCCACGATGTGCCCGGATGGGTCAAGTGGAACTTCGAGGGCTACGAGGGCAAGGCCGACTACGGGGAGTACCGGTTGCTCATGGAGACCGTCGATTCGCTTCCGCCCGGTCGCATCATGTGGGAGGCGAACGGCGACATGAACAAGTACGGGACGCCAATGGCCCTCATGCTGTTCCCGTATTGGAGCGAGGGACATCCCTCCATGGAGGGGCTCTTCTTCGAGTCGTCGCTCACCACGCCCTTCCACTTCCTGAACGCCTCCGAGGTGAGCGAACGGCCGTCGAATCCGGTACGCGGCCTCGACTACCGCGGGTTCAACATGGAGCGGGGTATCGAACACCTCGCGGTCTACAACGTCGACTACTACGTGAGCTACACCGAAGAAGGCGCGGAGGGCGCTCGCCTCGCCGGCCTCAAGCAAGTCGGGGTGGCGCTGCCGTGGCGTGTTTTCGCCTTGCCGTCCTCGAGCCTGGTCGACGTGGCGACGATCGAACCGGCCGTCTGGGCCGGCGGTGGTGGCTTCGTCGATCCCACGCTCGAGTGGTACGACGACGTCGAGAACCTCGACCACTGGCTTGTCGAAGATGGACCGGCAGACTGGGAACGGGTCGAGACCGTCGGCGAACGCCTCGTCTCGGTCAGCCCGTATTCGCAGACCGGCGTTGTGAGCAACATCGTTTCCGAAGACCATCGCATCTCATTCACGACGACCGCGGTCGGCGTACCCCACCTCGTCAAGGTGTCGTACTTCCCCAATTGGACCGCAGAAGGGGCGGATGGGCCCTACCGGGCGGCCCCGTCCCTGATGGTGGTTGTTCCGACGAGCGAAGATGTCGTGCTTGAGTTCAAGAACACATCTGCCGAGAACCTCGGTATGGCCCTTACCTTGACCGCGCTCGTTGGGCTTGGCGTCTACGCCTACCAACGGCACAAGCATCGCGTCGATCAGGCCGCCGAGTGAGAGACTACTTCGGCAGCTTCATGACGAAGCAGGCCTTCCGCCAATTCCTCAAGGTCGGCCTCGTCGGGATCGCGAATACCGTCGTCTCGTTCGCGCTGTTCAACGTGCTTCTCTGGATCGGGTGGTGGTCGGTGATCGCCGTGAGCGGCGCCTTTGCATTCACCACATTCATGTCGTATCTCCTCAACCGGGCATGGACGTTCAAGATCAAGAGCGGAAAGGTCTCCGGACGCGAGGCCGCCAACTTCTACCTCGTGAATCTGGCCGCGTGGGCCGGAACGGCGGGAACAATGTGGATCGCCGAGGTGTGGCTCGGTCCGCTGTCGAAGGCCGCGGCCAACGCGGTCTACTTGACGACGTCGATCCTGATCCTGATCCCGAAGTTCGCCTCGTACCGCGACATCGTATTCGGCAAGGCGATCCGCGAGCAGGAGTCCGATACCGTCAAGGTATGACGGTCGGACGGTTCAGGTCTTCAGGCCCTTCCGGACGTTCCACACACCCTTGAGCGTGCGCGGGACACGCTTGGCGAGACTCGTCTTCGCTGCACGCTTCTCCTCGACCACGGCCGGCACCTCGACAATGCGGAACTCCGCCCGTTCCGCTCGCACGACCAATTCCGTGTCGAAGAGGTCCTGTGTGGAGATCACGTCACTCGCGATCTCGTCGATGACCGCTCTCCGAATCGCCTTCATTCCATGGGTGTCGGAGACACCCGACGACAGCATGAATCGCAGGATCTGGTTGAACGTGAACGTCGCGAGTTGTCGCACCGGGCCGCGGCGGTCATCGGCGCCCTCGACCCGCTTCGAGGCGAGCACCAAATCGGCATTGTGACCGACCTCGAGCACCGTGTTGAGGAAGTCCGAGGAGAAGTAGTCGATATCGAAATTGACCACCCACTCGCCGTCCGTCGCAAGGAACCCCTCTCGCATGGCCGCGCCGTAGTCGGGAGTCGGGAGTTCGAGCAATGCCAGGGTCGGATGCTCCGGCATCAACCGCCTGACGGCATCGGCGGTTCCGTCGGTCGATCCGTTCTCCGCAATGAGCACGGTGATGTCCGCCGGCACGTCCTTGATCTCGTCGAACAACTCCTCGAGCGCTCCCACGAGGTAGTCGGCTTCGTTGTGAACTGGGATCACGACCGAGAGAGTCGTCGGGGCGTCAGGGTTCATGCTGGCGACGAGTGTAGGAACGGAACGGGGACAGGGACACGGCCCGCGCACGATCGACCGTACAATCAAGGTCATGGATTTCGACATCATCTTCAAGGCCTACGACGTACGCGGCCTCTACCCGGCACAGATCGATGAAGCCGCCGCCCGACAGATCGGCCACGCGTTCGCTGCGTTCGCCGGTGTCGATCGGATTGCGGTCGGTCGCGATTGCCGCCTGTCGTCACCGGCCATCGCCGGCGCACTCATGGGCGGCATCACCCGGGCCGGCGTCGACGTCGTCGACGTCGGCGAGATCACCACCGATGCGCTCTACTACGTCGCCGGATCCATGAACCTGCCCGGTGTTGTCGTCACCGCGTCGCACAATCCACCGGACTACAACGGTCTGAAGTTCTGTCTCGCCGGCGCCACCCCGGTCGGCGAAGAGACGGGACTGCGCGAGATCAAGGAGCTTGCCGGTGCTCCCCAACTGGCGGCTCCGGTGCCCGGGTCGGTCGAACAGGCCGGCATCCTGCCGGGGTACGTTGATCACCTTCTCAGCGTCGTCGAACCTGAGACCTTTGCCGCACTGACCGTCGTTGCAGACGGCGGCAATGGCATGGCGGGCGTCGCGCTCCCGTCGGTGTTCGATCGCCTCCCGTCCCACCTCATCGGGCTCTATCTCGAACCGGACGGGACCTTCCCCAATCATCCGGCCGACCCGCTCCGGCCCGAGAACCTCGCCGATCTGCTCGCGCTGATGGACATCGAGCGGCCGGACCTCGGAGTCGCCTTCGACGGTGACGCCGATCGGGCGTTCTTCATCGACGACAAGGGCGTCCCGCTCCCCGGCAGCACCACGACGGCACTCGTCGCCGACTGGTTCCTCAAACGGGAACCCGGAGCATCGATCGTGCACAACCTCATCTGCTCGAAGGCGGTAGCGGAACGGGTCACGGCATCGGGTGGGATTCCAGTGCGTACCAAGGTTGGTCACTCGTACATCAAACAGATCATGAAGGAGACCGGCGCCGTCTTCGGCGGTGAGCACTCCGGTCACTACTACTTCCGCGACAACTTCCGCGCCGACTCCGGCATTCTGGCGCTGCTCGTGCTGATGCAGGTGCTCTCCGAGGCGGGCAGGCCGCTCTCCGAACTGCGGACCGTGTACGAACCGTACGCAAGCTCGGGCGAGATCAACTACGACGTCGCGGACCAGGCAGCGGCATCGGCCGCGGTCGCCGCGGCATTCAGTGGTGCCGCCATCGACCATCTCGACGGACTTACCGTCGATCTCGGCGATCGATGGTTCAACCTGCGTCCATCGAACACCGAACCGAAGCTTCGGCTCAACGCCGAGGCACCCGATGCCGCCGCCGTCGACGATCTTGTCGCTGCGGTTGCTTCGATCATCGAGGAGGCAAAGTGACCGACCACCTGATCGACGAGGAACTGCTGGCGATCATGCAGTGTCCGGCCTGCGCCGGAACACTCACCGAACGCCCCGAACCACCCGCACTCGTATGTTCGGACTGCGGCCTGCAGTATCCGGTCCGCGACGGCATTCCGGTCATGCTGATCGAAGAAGCCACGCCCACCGACCGATGACGATGCTCGACGACATCTTCGGCTTGCCGGACCAGTTGCGGTGGGGGATCGATCTTGATTCGGAACCGATCCGCAGCACCGGGCCGATTGTCATCCTCGGCATGGGTGGCTCGGCAATGGCCGCCACCGTCGCAACGCTTGCCGCCTCACCGCGTGTACCGATCGTGGTGCACCCGGGCTACGGATTGCCGCCATGGGCCGTGGACAGCGAGGCAGCGGTGATTGCGGTCTCGTACAGCGGTAACACCGAAGAGGTGCTTTCGGGTGTCGACGCCGCCGTCTCCGGCAACCTCCCGATCGCCGCAGTGGCTTCGGGCGGTCGCCTCGGGGAGATCGCCCGCGAGCGATCGCTGCCATTCATCGGGGTCCCGGGCGGGATTCAGCCGCGGGCCGCCGTGGGGTACCAGGCCGCCGCAGTGACCGCAATGCTGGCCGCGGCAGGCCAGATCGCCGACGTCGGTCGCGATCTCTCCGAAGCCGCCGACACGGTCGAGCGTCTTCTCGGTGGCGGCGACGGTGGCGCGATCATGCTCGGTCGAGACATCGCAGACGGCTTGGAGGGACGCACAGCCGTGATCTACGGCGGCAGAGGGATCGGTTCCACAGCGGCCTACCGGTGGAAGACGCAGATCAACGAGAATGCCAAGAGCCCTGCGTTCTCTGGAACCATCCCCGAGATGAACCACAACGAACTCGAAGGATGGCGGCCCGGGATCGGCGGGGGGTTCGGCGTGGTCTACCTTCGGGACGAGGGAGACCATCCGGCCGTCGCCCGTCGGATTGATCTGACGGGGACCGTACTCTCCGGTGCGGTCGACCGGGTCGGGGACGTGCAATCCACCGGAACCGGTCCGCTCGCCCGATTCTTCAGTCTCGCCATTGTCGGCGATGTCGCGTCCGGTCGCAATGGCCGAACGGGCTGGGATCGATGCGACGAAGGTCGAGACGCTCGAAGGATTCAAGATCATGCTCGCGAAGGGAGCACCGTGAACTACGACATTGCCGATCCGGCCCTCGCCGACGAAGGACACCGAAGGATCGCCTGGGCCGATCGCCGCATGCCCGTCCTCGCCTCGATCCGGGAACGCTTCGAGGCTGAGCAACCGCTCGCCGGAATCCGTGTGGCGGCCTGCATGCACGTGACGACCGAGACCGCGGTGCTCATGCATACGCTGCGCGCCGGGGGCGCATCGGTGGTGTTGTGCGCCTCCAACCCGCTTTCGACACAGGATGACGTCGCCGCCGCCCTGGTCGACGACGGTATCCCCGTCTTCGCGGTGCGGTCGGAGGACTCCGACACCTTCTATCGCCACATCAATGCGATTCTCGACACCGAACCCCACATCGTGTTCGACGATGGTGCCGACACCACCACCGTGCTCCATCGCGAGCGGACGATGCAGCCGATTCTCGGCGGGCTCGAAGAGACCACCACCGGCGTGATCCGACTGCGTGCGATGGCCGCCGACGGGGTGCTTCGCTATCCCGTAGTCGCCGTCAACGACTCGGCTACCAAGCACCTCTTCGACAATCGGCACGGCACGGGCCAGTCCTCTCTCGACGGAATCCTCCGCGCCTCGAACATCCTCTTCGCCGGGCGGACCGTCGTCGTTGCGGGGTTCGGCGACTGCGGCTGGGGAATCGCCAGACGCGCTGCCGGTCTAGGTGCCAACGTCGTGGTGATCGAGGTCGACCCCATCCGCGCCCTCTCGGCGGCGATGGAGGGATATCGCGTGATGACCGCGGCGCAAGCCGCTCCCGTCGGAGACGTGTTCCTGACCGCGACCGGCGATATCCACATCTTCCGTGCCGAGCACTTCAACTCGATGAAGGACAATGTGATCCTTGCGAACGCCGGGCACTTCGATGTTGAACTGGACCTGACCGGCCTCGACGAGATGGCGGTCGCACGACGCCAGATCCGCGACAACCTCGAGGAATATGAACTCGCGGACGGGCGGAGGATCATCATCGTTGCTGAAGGCCGACTCGTGAATCTCGGCGCCGCCGAAGGGCACCCGGCCGACGTTATGGACATGTCGTTCGCCGACCAGGCGCTTGCCGCCGAGTGGCTCGTCAAGGAAGCCGGAGACCTTCCGCCGGACGTGTACACCTTGCCGCGTGAACTCGACGAGAACGTAGCGCGGTTGAAGCTCGCCTCGATGGGGGCCAGCCTCGAAGTGCTGACCGACGAGCAACAGCGGTACCTGTCGTCGTGGGAACACGGGACCTGAGGACCGGTCGCCGGTCGTCGGTCGCCACTCCCGGGATCGGGGCGGTGGCTGAGGAGCCGAGTAGCTGAGACAGGCCTCCGGGTCGAATCTGTCCCCGGGGTGTCGTACGGTGCTCTCATGCTCTGTCTTGCTTGCACCATGCCGTGTTCCGGGACTCTCTGCAGCGTCTGTCGGCTCGGGCTGCGTGACGCGCCGGAGGTGTCGGTCGGGGAAGGTCTGGTCGGGGTCGCCGGGTACGTGCATGACGGGACGGCCCGTCGCCTTGTGCATGCCCTCAAGTACCGGGCCGTCGTTGCCGCCGTCGCACCGCTGGCCGATGCCATGGCCGATCGAATCCCTCGCACAACCACCGCACTCGTGCCGATACCCCGGGCGAGGCTCCGGGTGTTCCGCTACGGCATCGACCCGGCCGCGGTGCTGGCGGAGGCGGTGCGGCGACGCACCGGGCTCCCCGTCGTCACGGGCATTCGTCCTAGGTGGTGGTGGCCGCGACACGCCGGTCGCAACCGCGAGGAGCGCCCCTTTGTCGTCTTTGAGACGACGGGTCACCCGGTACCTCGCGGATGCGCCCTCGTCGACGACGTCCTGACCACCGGGGTCACGGCGATCGCCGCGGCGACCGCACTTCGGGGCCTTCCGACTCTTGTCCTGGTGGCAACCTGCGCGAGTAGAGTGGATCAAGGAGTTGGCCCACTTGGAGGTGCAGTGACGGTTCTACCGTCCACCGGTCGGAGCGACCGAGGCACCCTCCGCGCCCGAATGACCGAAGTGGATGGTTCGACGCGTTCGGGTACGCCGGGAAGCGGCCACGCACGACAGCGAAGGGAGCACGAGTGAACGTTCGTATCCATGGGCGGAACACCGAGATCGAAGACGACGTTCCGCGACCTCGCTCGCGAGAAGGTCGAGCATGCAGCGAGGATCTTCGACGACATCACCGCTGTCGATGTCGAGTTCTCGGAGAACGGCAATCCGAGGCTCACCGATGCCCGATACCGCGTCGAGATCACCTCCGCGGCCGCCGGCCAGATCGTCCGCGTCGAAGCCGAGGCGTTTGACGCCCGCGCCGCCCTTGACACGGCATCGGATACGTACGAACGTCAACTCCGCAGGCTCAAAGAGCGTCTCATCCAGAGAAGTCGCAAGAGCAGCCACAAAGACCTCAACCCACTCGACGAACCGGTCGATGAATCTCAGGACCGAGATGCCGTCGTTGTGAGGAAGAAGAGATTCACGATGCGGCCAATGTCGGTCGAGGAAGCTGCACTGCAGATGGAGATGCTCGGACACGACTTCTTCGTCTTCCTCGACGCAGACACAGGCAAGCAGTCGGTGCTCTACAACCGGCGGGACGGCGACCTCGGGATGATTGAGCCGGAATAACCCGAGCCGGAGTGGCCGAGCTGATATGAAGAGACTGCTGGTCGTAGACGATGTACCGCTGTTTCGGGCGGGCCTTTCCTCCGCCCTTCGCGATGCTGGATTCGATGTCGTTGCCGAAGCCGGCGGTGCTGAAGCGGCCGTGACGGCCGCTGAAGAACACCAGCCGGACCTGGTGCTGCTCGACATCCTCATGCCCGGCATCTCGGGACTCGAGGTCGTTGAGAAGATCAGGGCTGTTGCGCCTGGCGCCAACGTCGTCCTTCTGACCGCCAGTGAGTCAGAGGAGGACCTGCTCATCGGGGTGAAGGCCGGGGCGCGCGGATACGTGACCAAGGATGCGCCGTTCGACGCCCTCGTCGGCGCCCTCAACGCCGTTGGCAGCGGCGGAGCGGCCGTCTCGCCGAACATGGCAGGCAAGCTGCTCGACGTGACCCGCCAACTCCTCCGGCATCAGGAGCTCCTCCAGTCGAGGAAGCCCGTGCTCACCGGACGCGAACTCGAGGTCCTTTCGCTCGTGGCCCAGGGTCAGACAAGTCGCCAAATCGGCACACTGCTGTATATCTCTGAGAACACGGTCAAGAATCACATCCGCAACATCCTCGACAAACTCGGCCTCCACTCGAGAAGCGAAGCGGTGCTGTACGCCGTGCGCGAGGACTTGATTCGGTTGTCGTAGGAGCGGAGCCGACCACGAGCCGCCGGTCGCTGGTTCGGACACGCGGGTCTTTCTTCGGTCCCCCTGTCTGATAGGCGTTGTGGCGAGTCGTACTCCGACCGTCTCGAAGTCCGGAGAGCCGTGCACTCCATTGCACTCGCCATCTACCGAGCAACATCTGCGTTCTCTGCCGGAGGGCTGTATGGGTTGGTTTCGCAGATGCGGCGTCCTGCCTCGTCGATTCCGATGAATCCTGCCGACGGATCCGGACGCTCGACCGACGCTGACTATGCCCGGCTTGTTGCGAACGCCATCCGATCGGCCCGCGAACTCGAATGCCAACTTCGTGTTGCCGGCGATCTCGGATACCGCAGCTCGGAATCCGTCGTTGACCGTCGGAGACAGGTGGCCGAGATGCGACGAATGAGACGACGCTCAGACGGTACCTCTCCGAACCCGACCCCGCTCATGATCCGATTCCGGCAACCGGCGACCGGCGACTCATCTCGTGCCATGCCTCAACAACTGCTGCACGCCCGTATCATCGACAGCACATGTCCATCTTCTCCAAGGCTTTGCGGATCGGTGAGGGCAAGCGGCTCAGGGAACTCGAGGCGCTTGTGGTTCGTGTCAACGCGCTCGAGCCGGAGGTTTCGTCGCTGAGCGACGCCGACCTTGCCGCCAAGACCGTCGAGTTCCGCAATCGGATTGCCGCCGGAGCGCCAATCGACGATCTCGAAGACGAAGCGTTCGCCGTGGTGCGAGAAACTGCGAAGCGGACGCTCGGCGAGCGACCGTTCGACGTTCAGATCATCGGTGCCGGTGCGCTGCACCGGGGCATGATCTCCGAGCAACGCACCGGTGAGGGAAAGACCCTCATGTCCACGCTGCCGTCGTACCTCAACGCCCTCACAGGGGAAGGCGTTCATCTGGTCACCACCAACGACTATCTCGCATCGCGAGACTCGGAATGGATGGGTCAGATCCACCGATTCCTCGGCCTCACCGTCGGTCTCGTGCAGTCCGATATGACGCCCGACGAGCGGAAGCCTGCGTACGGCGCGGACATCACCTACGGGACCAACAACGAGTTCGGTTTCGACTATCTCCGCGACAACATGGCGATGCGTCCGCCGGACCGCGTGCAGCGCGGTCATCACTTTGCGATCGTCGATGAGGTCGACTCGATCCTGGTCGACGAAGCGAGAACACCGCTCATCATCTCCGGCCGCGTCGGCGAGACCGGCAAGTGGTACCGAGAGTTCGCCCGCTACGCGGAGCGGCTGCGGGTCGACGCGGACTACGAAGTCGACGAGAAGAAGCGCCAGGTCGTCGTCACCGAGGCGGGAGTCACCCGCGTCGAGGGGTTCCTCGGTGTCGAGAACATGTACGACCACGCCAACGTCGACTTCATCCACCACCTCGATGTTGCGCTGAAAGCCAAGACGCTGTACCAGCGAGACGTCGACTACCTGATCCGCAACGGCGAGATCATGATCGTCGACGAGTTCACCGGCCGGGTGTTGGAAGGCCGCCGCTACTCCGAAGGTCTGCACCAGGCGATCGAGGCGAAGGAGGGCGTCGCGATCAAGGAAGAGAACCAGACGCTCGCCACGATCACGCTGCAGAACTACTTCCGGATGTACGAGAAGCTGGCCGGAATGACCGGTACCGCCCTCACCGAGGCGTCAGAGTTCCATGAGATCTACGGCCTCGACGTTCTCGACATCCCGACCAACATGCCGATCGCTCGCATCGATCAGCCAGACGTCGTCTACATCGACGAAGATCACAAGTTCGCTGCCCTCGCAGACGACATCGAAACACGCAGCAAGGCCGGTCAGCCGATCCTGGTCGGCACCGTCTCGATCGAGAAGTCCGAGCGACTCTCCTCAGCGCTGAAGAAGCGCGGCGTCAAGCACGAGGTCTTGAACGCCAAGCAGCATGAGCGCGAAGCTCACATCATTGCGCAGGCCGGTCAGCCGGGCGCCGTCACCGTCGCCACCAACATGGCCGGCCGCGGCGTCGACATCAAGCTGGGCGGGAACCCCGAGGAGCTCGCACGCGGCGAGCTCATGCGCAAGGAGATCCCACCGTCCGATCCCGAATACGACGCCGCGCTCGCCGCCGCGACGGAGCGGTATGAGTCGGAACTCGAAGTTCAGAGGCAACGGGTCATCGATGCCGGCGGTCTCTACGTGCTTGGTACCGAGCGACATGATTCACGCCGCATCGACAATCAGTTGCGCGGGCGATCCGGGCGTCAGGGCGACCCGGGAGAGTCACGGTTCTATCTGTCGCTCCAGGATGACCTCATGCGACGCTTCGCCAACGAGCGCGTCGCCTCGATCATGGAACGCCTGCGTATTCCGCCGGATGTCCCGATCGAGCACAAGATGGTGTCGAAAGCAATCGAGCGGGCACAATCGCAGGTTGAGTCGCAAAACTTCGAGATCCGCAAGAACGTGCTCAAGTACGACGAGGTGATGAACACCCAGCGCGAGATCATCTACAAATGGCGAAATATGATCCTGGACGATCGGGATACGGACGAACTACTCGCCGAGTGGCGTACCGAGACGATCGAGGCAGAAGTCGAGGCGATGACGGCGGGGGTCGATGCGTCCGAATGGGACTGGGATGACCTCGACGTGCGCATGAATGTGTTGTACCAACCGACGATCGGTCCCGCCACCTTCCCGGACCAACAATCGCTCACCGCCGATGAGATCATCGACGCCTATGTCGAAGACGCGAACGCCGTGTACGCAGAGCGCGAGGAACAGTTCGGCATCGACGTCATGCGCCAACTGGAGCGGACCGTCGTGTTGTCGGTCATCGACAACAAGTGGAGGGAGCATCTCGCCGAGATGGACTACCTCCGTTCCGGCATCGGACTGCGGGCGATGGGCCAGCGCGACCCGCTGGTCGAGTACCAGCGCGAGGGCTTCGCCTACTTTGAAGAACTCGTCGATGCGGTCAAGCATGACTCCACGCGGTACATGTTCCACGTCGACGTGGTGCGGCAGCAGGCCGCCCCGGCCGCCCAGATGACCACATCCTCCGCCAGTTCGGCGCAGCAGACCACTGTCCGCCAGGTCGTCCGAACCGGCGACAAGATCGGTCGGAACGCCCCGTGTCCTTGCGGGTCCGGGAAGAAGTACAAGCGCTGCCACGGAGCCGTTGGAGCTGAGCCAATCTCCTGAGGCTCGGTATCGTCGACCACATGGATTTCAGAAGCACCGCCGTTCGCGTCGCCGACTACATCAATCCGCTGCTCTCGTCCCCCGCGGGCCCGCTCGAGGGCGTTGCCATGGCGGCATCGTTCGAACCGTCGCTCATGCCCCGAAGTTCGACGCAGCAGGGAATCATGATGGGCCTCGCCGGCCTCACTGCTCGCGGCCTCGGTGCCGTGGTCGAGAAGGGCACGCAGCCGGTCACGCCCGGAACGGCGAAGACGTCAACGCGGGTCGCGATTCGGGGCGGCGTTGGCCCGGCCTGCGTCGGACTCGCCCTGATCCCTGCACGACCGGGAGAGTCCTTGGAGTGGTCCGGCACCAGGAGTGCCGGTCAGGTGGCTGCGGCGGTTGCCGCCTCAGTGGCGGCGTACGACATCAGCCATGCAGGTGCGTCTCGCATGCGTTCCGACGGCGTTCTGCAACCGGTTCTGACCTCGGCCGCCGTCTCGGCGGGCCTGGTTGTGTTCGCAGCGAAGAACCTCAAGGAGCGGAAGCGGGTCGAGGCGGCGAAGCCGGAGGACGCTCCGGCGTCGCTGCAATACCGGGGCACGGACTTCAAGGACGCCGAGACGGGGAGATCATCAGCGAGGCCGGCGTGCCGCTGCTCGCGTCCCGGACGTCGGGAGCACAATGGTTCAAGGCTGCCACGGGCGCTCAGGCCGGCCCCGAGGACGTGCAGTAACCGGCCAACGGGTACGCTCTGACCACTATGGAACCGACTGACCTCCGCTCCCTCCTGAACGAGTTGCGATCCCGGCTTGACGACGCCAGGAGGTTCCTTTGACGTCGCCGGCAAAGAAGCTGCGCTGGTCGAACTGAGGCAGCAGGCCTCGGCCCCGGACCTGTGGGAGGATCAGGACAAGGCGCTCGAAGTGACGCGCACGCTCGCTCGACACGAGCGCACGATCGAGCAGGTCGCGACCCTCGACTCCGCACTCGACGATGCCGAGGTGCTGATCGAGTTGGCGGTCGAGGAAGACGATGCGGCCTCGCTCGAAGACGCCATGAGCGAATTGCGCGAGACCGAGACAACGCTCAGCCGTCTTGAACGCGAGACCCTCTTCTTCGGCCCGCACGACGACTCCACGGCGATCGTTTCCGTGCATGCCGGTGCCGGAGGCGTGGACGCGCAGGACTGGGCCGACATGTTGTTCAGGATGTACCTGCGCTATCTCGAGCGCACGGATTTCACGGTTGAAGTCGACGAGTACATGGTCGGCGATGAGGCCGGCATCAAGTCAGCGACGATGACCGTCAAGGGCGACCACGCCTACGGGATCTTCGAGAGCGAGCGAGGCGTCCACCGCCTCGTCCGCATCAGCCCGTTTGACTCGGCTGCGCGCCGCCACACGGCATTCGCCGGCGTGGATGTGATCCCCGAGGTCGACATCAAAGAGTTCGAGATCAATACCGAGGACCTGCGGGTCGACACGTACCGGGCGTCCGGCGCGGGAGGCCAGCACATCAACAAGACCGACTCGGCGGTCCGTCTCACGCATCTGCCGACCGGCGTCGTGGTGAGCTGCCAGGCCGAGCGGTCCCAGACCCAGAACCGGGCGAGAGCCATGCAACTCCTTGCAGCGCGTCTCGCCGAACGCGCTCGCCTCGAGCAGCAGCAGCAGGTCGATGCGATTCGCGGTGACCAGACCGAGGCCGGCTGGGGCCACCAGATCCGTTCGTACGTCCTGCAGCCGTATCAGATGGTCAAAGACCTGCGTACCGGCCACGAAATCGGCAACATCCAGGGTGTTCTCGACGGCGACCTGGACCCGCTGGTGGACAGCTACCTGCAATGGCGAAGAGAAGTAGCGGGCTGACCGTTGCCAGCCGCGCGTTACCGGACGGATTCATCTTCCCCGTGATGTTCGGGTTTGGACCGGTGTGTGAAGACCGGCGACCGGCAACTCCCTCAATACCCCTCCTAAACGGGGCTCGCGGGTAACCTTTGCCGGCGCTGGCGGGTGGGGTAGGACAACGCAGCCGCGATAGGGATTTCATGATCCGGTTCGAGAATGTCACGAAGGTCTACGACGGCGGTGTCGTGGCCCTCAAAGATGTCGACCTCGACATCAACAAAGGTGAATTCGTCTTCCTGGTGGGCCCCTCAGGGTCCGGGAAGTCGACGCTCATCCGTCTCATGATGCGCGAAGAAGCACCAACGAACGGAGACATCTGGGTCGCCGGCAAGCACGCCTCCGTTCTGCCCGGCTGGAAGATTCCACACCTTCGCCGGTCGATCGGCACCGTGTTCCAGGACTTCAAACTCCTGCCCAGCAAGACGGTGTACGAGAACGTCGCATTCGCCATGGAAGTGACCGGGAAATCCCGCTCCGCGATCAACGGACAGGTTCCACAGGTGCTGAAGCTTGTCGGTCTGTCCGAGATGGCGGACCGGCTCCCGCGGAGACTGTCCGGTGGTGAGCAGCAGCGAGTCTCGGTGGCCCGGGCGTTCGTCAACCGTCCGCTCATCCTGCTCGCCGATGAGCCGACCGGAAACCTCGACCCTGCCACATCGGTCGGCATCATGCGCATCCTCGACCGAATCAATCGCACGGGAACGACCGTGGTCATGGCAACCCACGACCACGCAATTGTCGATGCCATGCGTCGACGCGTCGTGCAACTCGAGCGCGGCCGCATCCTGCGCGACGAGAGTCGAGGCGTCTACGAGACGGCGCTTGCGGAACCCGTGGAGCTCCCTGCCGATGTCATCATCGGAGAATCCTCCGCTGCAGTCGCAGACATCGAGACAACGGTCGAAGCCGAGCGGACCACGATGGTCGCGTCGGACGAGACCTCTGACACAGCCTCATCGGCAGACACCGGCGGTGCCGACGAGGGATCCGCGACCGAACCGGGAGACTCATCGGAGGTCGTCGACGAGGCCGACGCCGACATCAGACCCGCAGACACCTCGGATCCCGGTGACGGTGACGACGAGGTCGAAGCATGAGCAGACTCTCCTACCTCCTCAGCGAAGCCTTCCAGAATATCGGTAGGAACGGACTCGTCGTCCTCGGTGCGGTGCTCGCCGTCTTCATCTCGCTCACCCTCACATTTGGAACCCTCGTGTTCGGCGAGGTCGTCAGAATCAATACCCTGCAGTGGGCGGAGGACGTCCGGGTGATTGCATTCGTCAAGGATGCTTCCCTGAGCTCGGTGCCGGACCTGCAGGCCGAAATCGAGAGCTGGGAGGAGGTCGAGAGCGTCCATTTCGTCTCGAAGGCCGAGGCTCTCGATGAGGCCCGGGTGCTGCTGTCGAACCAGTCCGCGACCCTGCGGGTAATTGAGGAAAACCCTGACATCGTGCCGGCGTCGCTGCGGATCAAGCCGGTCAACCCCGACGACTACCAGACGATTGTGACGCGCCTCGACGCCACCCCCGGGCTGTTAAGCGTCCAATCGGCCGGGCAGGCCATTGATGCCATGATTTCGTTGCGTGACGGCCTCCAGGTGATGTTCTGGTTACTCGCGGTCGCCCTCGGTGTCGCGGCCGTCGCCTTGATTGCCAACACGATTCACATGGCGATCTACGCCCGCCGCGAGGAAATCGAGATCATGAGGCTCGTGGGTGCCTCGAACTGGTTCATTCGCGTCCCGTTCCTACTTGAAGGTGCGATCGAGGGTTTCATCGGAGCCGCTCTCGCCGTTGGATTCGTTGTCGTTGCCCAGCAATTGGCGGTCGATCGTCTGACCGACTTGCCGGACTGGATCAACGTCGCCGTCCAACACGACTATCTCATTTCGCAGGGTGTGCTGGTCCTGCTGTTCGGGGTGCTCGCCGGTCTGATCGGCAGTGGCCTGAGCCTCACGGTCCACAAGTACCTGCGAACGTGACCCGAGCGCGCCGTCTCCTCGCTTCGAGTCTGGCCCTGGTCTTGCTGCTCGTCGTTGTGCCTGCCGCTTCTGCCGATGACGAACTCGCCGGGGATCTCCAGGACGTCAAGAAGCGTATCGAGTCGCTGAGCGATCAAATCAACTCTGTGACGGCGAGCCGGAGCTCCCTCGCCGGAGAGATCCGGGCGACGCAAGCACGGATGGAAGAGGTCCTGGCAGCGCTGACGGAGCTCCGGACCGAACTGTTCGCCGTCGAGACCGGAATCACCAGAAAGGAGCGCGCGCTGCGCGACGTGCGAACCGACCTCCACGCCCAGTATCAGTCGCTCGCGATGACACGATCCGAACTGGGAACGGCGCGGGACGACGCCGTCCACCGAGCAGTCGAGACGTACATGAGCGCCGGAGCGGGCGCTCCGGCCGTCGCCCTCTCCGCCAAGGTCTGGACCGACATCGCCGTCGGCCTCGTGTACCTCGATCGGGTCACCGCTGACGGAACCGAGACCGTCGAGCGGTTCGAGACGCTGCTGGTCGATGAGCAGCGGATGAGTGACGAGATCGCCGTTCGTGAGGCCGGGGTCTCGGGGGACCTCGCCGAACTCCAGGCCGACGAGGAGCAGCTGGCGACGTTGCAGGCCGATATGCAGCGGGCGAGCGACGCGCTGGAGGACGAACACCGCAAGCAGAAGTCGCTCCTCGCGGCCTACGACGCCGAGATCGAGGAGATCGAAGGTGAGATCGCGTCACTCGAGAGGGAGCAGGCGTCGATCAAGAAGCTGATTGCCGAGCAGGCCAGGGCCGCCGGTATCGCCCCCGGACGCCTTGTGCGGCCCGTGCCCGGGGCGATCTCGTCCGGCTTCGGTTCCCGCATCCATCCGATCCACGGCTACTCGCTCATGCACAACGGCATTGACATGGACGGCGGCGCGGGACAGTCGATCGTTGCCGCAGCTTCAGGCACGGTCATCTTCGCTGCCGTCAAGGGCGGCTACGGCAATTCGATCATGATCGACCATGGGGGCGGCATGGTCACGCTGTATGCCCACCAATCGGAATTCGCCGTCTCTGAGGGGGACTCGGTGAAGTCGGGTCAGATCATCGGCTACGTTGGATCGAGCGGCGTCTCGACCGGGCCGCATCTTCACTTCGAAGTACGGATCAACGGCAACCCCGTGAATCCCGCCAAGTACCTCTAACCTCAGCTCATCATGGAGGAAAGCCGCAAAGTCGTCGCAACCAACCGGCGCGCGCGTCACAACTACGAAATCCTCGATACCTACGAGGCCGGCATGATCCTGCGCGGGTCCGAGGTGAAGAGTCTTCGTGCCGGCCAGGTTCAGCTCAAAGATGCCTACGCCACGCTCCATCGCGGCGAACTTTGGCTCGAGAAGGCGCACATCGCCCCCTACTCGTTCGCCACGTCCGGTGGCCACGATCCAGAGCGGCCGCGCAAGCTCCTCCTCCATCGACGCGAGATCGATCGGCTCACCGGGAAGATACAGGAGCAGGGCCTCACCCTCGTGCCGCTCCAGATCTACTTCGTACGCGGCCTCGCGAAGATCGAGATCGGGCTGGCCCGGGGCCGCCACACCTACGACAAGCGCAAGAAGATCGTCGAGCGTCAGCAGAAACGCGAGATGGACCGGGCTCGCAGCCACCGCCGGTAGGTCTCGAAGTCGGGGGTCGGCTACTCAGCCACTCGGTTTCCGGGCGACGAGGCGGGCTTCGTGGCGGTCTTCGATCGACCAACCCTCCGCGTAGTGAATGATCCTGAGGTCGTCGACGAGCGATGGAGCCTCACCCACATCCAGCAGGTAGGGAAGGGTCGGGCGCTCGTGTCGCTCGACGTTTCGCACCGTTGCGATGGAGAAGGCAATGAGGCCGCCGTCGGCGAGTTCTTCGATCACCCGCGGGAAGAGGTCGCGCTGCAGATAGTGAACGATGAGAACCAGGTCCCAGGTGCCGGACGGGAGACCATCGGCGGCGAGATCGGCGTGAACGAAATCGATGTCGACGCCGGCTGCGGCCGCGCGTTCTTCGGCGATGTCGATCGCCACTTCAGACGTGTCGACCATCGTCACGTCCCAGCCCCGCTCAGCCAGCCAGATCGAGTGGCGCCCGGCACCTCCTGCGAGGTCGAGCGCGCGGCCGGGTTGGCCGAGAAGCGGTGCGAGTTCGACGCGAACGAACGCCGACGGGTCCATGGGCGCCGTCCGTTCTCGGTACCGGTTGTCCCATGAAGTGCGCGGCATGATCGGAACTACGCGGAGAGCCCGTCGAGCTGACCGAAGATCTCAGCCACCTGTTCGATGTCGAGGTATCCGGCCACTCGGAGCAGGGTGGTTCCATCGGGGCCGGTGAATACCCAGAACGGGAATGCACTTGCCCCAAGCTGGCCGGCCAGCGACTGGTCGGCATCGACGATCGCGGGGAACGGAAGTTGAAGCTCATCGAGGTACGGCTCGAGCGGGTTGGGGCGCGAGGGATCGATCGACGTCGTGACACTTACGAGTTCGACATTCGGGTACTGCTCGCCATTGGCCGAGTACCACTCGGCGAGCGGTGGCAGTTCTTGCTGGCAGTAGGGGCACCAGTGTGCCCACACGATCCATGCCCGGGTCTTGCCGTCGGCAGGATTCACCGTGAACTCCGTATCCGAGTAGTACTCGGGGCCGGTCAACTCGCCGAGCGCAACGCCGAGTGCCGCGTCCGGTTGACCCTGATCGAAGGGCGGCAGCCACCCGGCGGGCGGATCCTGCGCCTCGACTGCCGACGCTCCGGACGACGTGGCGGCGATGGGCGCCTTGGCCGCAAGGTCGCCGACCTTCTGGTCGAGTTCGGTGACCGATCGGCGGACTTCGGACACATCGAACGCGACGTCGTTGACCTCTTCGTCGATAGCGGCAATCTGGTCGTCGGTTCGGCTCGCCGAGATGAGCGTGAACACCTGCATGGCGAACACGGCCACGAGTCCGACGATGGCGGCGATCAACAGGCCGCGCGACGAACCGGCTGAACGCTTCTGGTTCTCTCGCGCGTTCACGTCGATTGTCGACGGTGCCGGATCGGACGGCACGGCCGTCTCGTTGTCGGTGCTGCCAGAGTCGGAGTCCATGGATATGAGGCTATCCGCGCTCGGGCAATAGCGGAAAGCCTGGAGGAGCGATTCCGTGGATTCGTGCGCTACGATTCGGGGAGTTGAACGCGCCTTGCGTGTTCCCCATTGCGGGGGTGACATGGTTTCGACTGTGAGGGTTGAGGCGCCGGAAGCGAGCCGAGGTCTCCGGAGCCTCGTTAAAGAGCCGGAAACAACCATAAGTGCCGACAACGAAAGTTACGCACTCGCTGCCTAATTAACGCAGCGTGTCCGCCCGGGGGGTGCCTGCCTCGCCGGATCCGGGCATAGCAATGCAGGATGCCCCCGCCGGGGTGTTGGGACCGGCGGGATAAGACAACTCCGACTAGGGCCCAGGAGAAACGGCCGACGGCGTCTCCCGGGTTCCGAAAGCTCGCTGTCGGCTGCGCTCGGAGATGCCGACGCTGAAACCTCATGGGACGGGGGTTCGATTCCCCCCACCTCCACCGCAAACGCTCCAGCGCGCCCGAGCGCTTCCTCGTCTTTCTCTCCGCCCGGTCTCGGACACCAGGCCAGGCTGCACGTGGTCGGAGGTCCATCCTCCCCGTCGCGCCCACTCCTTCAAAGACCGATACCCGTCACGCAACGCCACCTGACGACGATCGAGTACACGCAACAGGGACAACCGCGAGGCGCTCTCACGGGCAATAGCCGCTTCACTCTGGAGCCGTTGTTGCTCGAGTGCACCAGAGGTGAAACCCGTCGTATCCACACCAGCAACGTTCAGCGCCCAGTGACACAAAGCGCGGCTGGGGGATGACCATCGTGGTTGCCCCCCTGCGCATCCGCAAAGCGAATGTCCCCCCACCCCCGGACCTGTGCGGGAAGAGGTGTTGGTCTGGGTGCATGGCGCTCGATGTGTCGGTAGACATTTCAGGGAGCGACGTGTCAGATTGACACAAATAGCGGAGGGCCGGGCGGTGAACCGGTCCGGGTCTTCCGGAGGCCCTGGTCTTCACCTGGACCGGGTGAAGCCGTTCCCTGCCAATCGAATGCCAAAGACCCGAGGGCACGTCGTGGCCCCCCGACCACGGATCAACGGGCTCCGGAGTGCGCAACGTCATAGTCCACACGAGCGAAGGACCGCACTATCACATGGTGGGGCCCTTCTCGTTTCAGCGGTCCGGTTTCGTGGGCAGCATGACCCACACAAGTACCCTGCCTATCCGGCCTTCTCCGCTTCGAACGGGCGAGGAGCTTGCCGCTCAGTTACCTCGGCCTGCAGAAGCTCCGGGTGGGCGAAGGCGGCGAAGCCGCCGCCGGTGTGCCAGAAGATGATGTGGTCGTCGACCGTGATGCGGCCGGCTGCGATTTCCTGCTTCAGGGCGTAGATGACTTTGCCCGTGTAGGCGGGGTCGAAGAGCAGGCCGGTGAGGCGGGTGGCTTCGGCCTGGGTCGCAAGCTCTTCCGAGGTTGCGAGCCCGTAGCCGAGGCCGATGTAGTCGTCGATGACTCGCCAGTGGACATTCCGTTCAACGGGGCCGAAGCGCACGTCCGCATCGTCAAGGAGCTCCTCGATCCGTCGGGCCCCGACGATCGCCGGTTCGCCGACCGAGGAGCCGACGATCTCGACATCGAGGCCGAGTTCTCCTGCGCCGCGGACCATGCCGGCTGTCGTGCCGGCGCTCGATGCCGCATGCCAGAGGATTGGACGCTCGATACTCAGCGCAGTCATCTGCGGAGCGATCTCGTGCATGGCCGCGACGTATCCCAGAGCGCCGAGCGAGTCGGAGGCACCCTCCGGGATGGGCCAGGCGTTGCCGTGCACCGCCGCGGCCTCGGCGAGGATCGCATTCCGGTCGCCGTACTGCTCCGGCGTGATGAACCGGCACTCGGCTCCGGCGAGGCGTTGGAGCAGGTGGTTCCCGGTCGGTTCGGCCGGGGCCATGCCGTCGGGGCTTGCCAGATACAGGATTGTCTGCAGGCCGACCCGGGCCGCTGCGAGAGCCGTCGCCCGGCAATGGTTCGACTGGACCGCTCCGCACGTGATCACCGTGTGGGCGCCCGCTTCGAGCGCGGCAGCGAGATGGAACTCGAGCTTCCTGACCTTGTTCCCGGACAGGCCGAATCCGGTGAGGTCGTCTCTCTTGATCCAGATTGTCGGTCCGCCCCACGCGGCGGTCAGGCGAGGGGCGGGTTCGAGGGGAGTCGGGAGATTCGCAAGACGGATCCGTGGCTCGTTCATGCCCGAACGCTATCACCGCGACATCGAGAGCCGGACCGGTGAGTGGGTCCGGAGCGGAGACCAGACCGATCCCTTCAGCCGAAGGTGTTGTCCGGCTAGCCTCGAACCGGGACGAGTGGGAGGTCTGGAGGTGAGCGACACGATCAGCGAATACGGGGCGGTTGCCGACAAGGAGTATCGCACCCGGGTCCGGGCGTGGACGCTCTACGACTGGGCGAACTCGGCTTTCGCCACCACGATTCTCGCGGCCGTTCTGCCCGTCTACTACAGCCAGGTTGCCGGCCGGACGCTGGGCTCGGCCGCCCAGGCAACGGCGTATTGGACGGCCACGCTGTCGATCTCACTGATCGTGGTTGCGGTGCTGGCTCCCGTGCTCGGGACGATCTCGGACCTCAAGCGCGGGAAGAAACGAATGCTCGCCGCCTCCGTGCTCATTGGGGCGGTCGGCGTTTCGCTCCTCGTGTTTGTGGGAACCGGCGACTGGCTCATTGCCTCGCTCGCATTCATCATCGCCCGGATCGGCTTCGCCTCAGGCAACGTCTTCTATGACGCGCTGCTGCCGCACGTGGCGAGGGACGAAGACATCGACCGGGTCTCATCGATGGGATACGCCGTGGGGTACCTGGGCGGCGGACTCCTCCTCGCCATCAACATCATCATGATCTTCGCGCTGGGGGATTCACTCGGCACGCGGCTTTCGTTCCTGTCGGTCGGGATCTGGTGGATCGTGTTTTCGATCCCGATCCTGCGCCGCGTGCCCGAACCGCCCGCCGCCGTCGCCAAGGAACGCGGCAGCCTCATGACGATCACCTTCAGGCGCCTCGGGGACACGTTCCACCACCTCCGCAGCTATCGCGAGCTGCTGAAGTACCTGGTCGCCTTCCTCATCTACAACGACGGCATCGGGACGATCATCGGCGTGGCCGTGATCTACGGCGCCGAACTCGGATTCGGATCGATCGAGCTCATCGCCGCCATCCTCCTCGTTCAGTTCGTCGGAATCCCCTTCTCAATTGCGTTCGGGAGGATTCCGTCGAAGCTCGAAGCGAAGCGAGCGTTCTACCTGGCATTCGTCGTCTGGAACCTCGTGATGTTGCCGCTGGTCGGCATCGGTGGCCGCTACGTTCTCGACGCGGATGTGACGGGGACCCGACCCCCGTCATATGAGACGACGGCAACGGCGGTTGGTGAGGGCGACTACCCGATCGACGCCCCGGGTGTGGGGCTCGAAGGTGCGTGGGAGGTTCACGGCGGCTATGCCGTTGCTCGCGATCCGGGCGCCGTGTACTCGCTGGCCTACAATGGAACCGGAGTCCGCCTCCACTACAGCGAGGGTCCCGACCGGTCGGAGTGGGCGGTGCTGATCGATGGCGTGTCGGTAATCGAGGACGACGAAGCGGTGGTGATCGACGGGTACAACGCTGCCGTTCACGATGGCGTCGATATCGAGATCTCTGCCGTAGAAGCAGGCGAACACCTCCTCGAGGTCGTAAACACCGACGCCGCGAACGGGGCTTCTTCGGGGACCGTGATCGCGGTCGGCGAGGCGACCGTGTTGCCGCCGACTCGCTCGAGCGACCTCCTCTCGATCCTCGGGCTGTTGTTCATCGTCGAGATTGTCGGGTTGGCGATCGCGGCGGTGCTCGGCAAGCCGCTCTTCGGCGGCTTTGCCTCCCAGATGACTACGAAGCGAACGATCATGCTCGCGTTGGTCGTGTACGCGGCGATCGCGGTGTGGGGCTATGTGCTCGATAGCGTCATCGAGTTCTGGTTCCTGGCGTTCATGGTGGCGGTCGTGCAGGGCGGCTCGCAGGCCCTGAGCCGGAGCCTCTACGCATCGATGTCACCGAAGGCTCTGTCCGGTGAGTTCTTCGGGTTCTTCTCGGTCATGTCGAAGTTCTCCGCGATCGTCGGACCACTGCTGTTCACCGCGGCTGTCGCCGTCTTTGGATCATCGCGGCCTGCCGTATTGGGCCTGATCGTGTTCTTCGTCCTCGGCATCTACCTGCTGACACGCGTCGATGAGACCGAGGGGCGTCGGGTCGCCCGCGAGGCCGACGCCGAGGCGGAGGCGGCCGGCATTGTGGAGGCAGACTGACATGCGGATCCGATTGCTCCTCATGGCCGTTGTGGTATTGACGGCTTCGGCATGTTCGGCGGAACCGGTACCGAGAAGCGTTGCGCCCGTCGAATCCACGGCCGCTCCGACCACCGCAGCAGGATCAACGACGACGGCACCGGGGACGGCAAGCACCGAGCCGACCGCGATGACCGCACCGGAGTCGACTGCTACGACGCGGCCGGTGGCGGATACGACGTTGTCGCTCCAATATGTTGCCGACGGATTCGAGCAGCCGGTGTTCTATACGACGAACGACGGTGCCTCCTACATCGTGGACCAGCCCGGCCGCATCTGGGTCGTGGCGGGAGAAGCCGCTCCCGAGGTCTTCCTCGATCTCCGGGATCGGGTGACCTTTCAGGGGGAGCAGGGCCTTCTCGGGCTCGCATTCCACCCGCAGCATCCCGAGGTGTTCTACGTCGACTACACCGGGAGCGATGGAGCAACATTCGTCTCCGAGTTCACGTTCAACGGATCGTCGGCCGATGCCGGATCGGAACGGGTGATCCTCGAGATCCCTCAACCTGCCGGGAACCACAACGGTGGGATGATCGCCTTCGGACCAGAAGGTGATCTTTGGATCGGCACCGGCGACGGCGGCGGATCCAACGATCAGTACGGAAACGGTCAGCGAGACGACACGCTGCTCGGCGCCATGCTTCGGATTCGCGTCGGTCCCGATCTCGATCCGTATGGCGTCGTCGAGGGCCTCGGATTCACCGCACCGGAGATCTGGGGCATCGGTCTGCGCAACCCGTGGCGATTCTCGTTCGATGGAGACCGTATCTGGATCGGGGACGTCGGACAGGGCGACATCGAGGAGATCGACGTGGCATCGGTGGATGACCGAACACTCAACTTCGGGTGGCCGATCTACGAGGGCTCGAACTGCTTCGACGGTCCGTGCAACGAGGATGGCTTCGCGTTTCCGATTCATGAGTACGGGCATGACGAAGGCTGCTCCGTGACCGGCGGCTACGTGTACCGGGGCGCCGCGATTCCACAACTCGACGGCCACTACTTCTTCTCGGACTACTGCACGGGGTTCATCCGATCGATCGCACCCGATGGTACGGTCCATGACTGGACCGAGGGGACCGGAACCGTCGATCAGGTGTCATCGTTCGGCCGTGACGCCGCCGGAGAGATCTATGTTGTCTCAACGGTAGGCACCGTGTATCGAATCGTGGAGGAGTCCGGATGATCGCCGTGGTGGGATCAGTGAATCGCGACCTGGTTGCGCGGGTGGAGCACCATCCGGCGCCAGGCGAGACCGTGCTCGGATCAGGCCACGAGACCATGCCGGGAGGGAAGGGTGCGAACCAGGCCGTAGCGGCGGCTCGCCTCGGTAGCGATGTCGTGTTTGTCGGCCGCGTCGGCGCTGATGAAGCGGGCACCTCGCTGGCGACCGAGCTCGCCCGTGAGGGTGTGGATGCCGCTCACGTTGCCGTGGACGAGGTGGCGCCGAGCGGGTTGGCCATCATCACGGTCGATGACGCCGGCGAGAACTCGATCGTCGTCAGCCCCGGAGCCAACGGGCGGGTTACCGCCGATGACGTGGAAGGCGCAGCAGCGGTGCTCATGGCGGCAACGGTCACGTTGTTGCAACTCGAGATCCCTCTCGAGGCCGTGACTGCCGCCGCCCGGACCGCCGCAGGGATCGTCATCCTCAACGCCGCGCCCGCAGCGACGCTGCCGAATGATCTTCTGAAGGCGATCGATGTGCTTGTTGTCAACCGCGGCGAACTCGAAACCCTCACCGGATCTGACGACCCCGAGTCGGCCAGGAGTCTGCCGGTACCGGTCACCGTCGTGACGCTCGGACCCGACGGCGCACGGGTCGTGCGGGCAGAGAGCGACGAGTCGTTCCCTTCGCCTCCGGTCACACCCGTCGACACGACCGGGGCGGGCGATACATTCTGCGGCGCGCTCGCCTCCGGCCTCGACAAGGGTCTCAGCCTCGAAGCCTCGGTACGGCGTGCGGTTGTGGCCGGCTCTCTCGCGGTCACCGCGATCGGTGCGCGTTCCGGGATGCCAACCAACGCCGAACTCGAGGGCGTGCTCGGGTCGCAACGCGCTGCCGGTGCTGAGTAGGCTCACCGCGTCATGGCGCGCCCGATCATCATCGATACCGACCCCGGCCAGGATGACGCGGTCGCGATTCTGGTGGCCCTTGCCGCATCGGAACTCGACGTGGTTGGCATCACAACCGTCGCAGGCAACGTTCCCCAGCCGCTGGTCACGACGAATGCCCTGAAGCTCTGTGAACTCGTCGGCCGCATCGACGTCCGGGTCTTTGCTGGGGCGGAGCAGCCTCTCGAACGTGAGCTCTACACGGCTGAGTACGTTCATGGTCCCACCGGCATCGACGGGGCTGATCTGCCGCCACCGGTGACGACGCCGGACGGCAAGGAGGCGGTCGACTTCATCATCGAATCGTGTCTTGCGGCCGGGGACGAAGGGATCACGCTCTGCCCGATTGGACCCTTGACGAACATCGCATCCGCGATCGCTCGCGAGCCCACGATCATCCCGAAGATTCGCGAGATCGCGCTGATGGGGGGCGGATTCTTCCAAGGCGGGAACACAACTCCGGTTGCCGAGTTCAATATCTACGTCGATCCGGATGCAGCGGCCATTGTGTTCGGGAGCGGAGCACCGATCACGATGTTCCCGCTCGATGTGACCCACAAGGCGCTCGTCCTTCCCGAGGACCTCGACCGGATCCGTGCTATCGGCACGCCGGTCAGCGACGCGGTGGCCGGCATGCTCGACTTCTACGAGCGCCACGACGTGGAGAAGTACGGCATCCCGGGGGGCCCTTTGCACGACCCGTGTGTGGTGGCCTATCTCATCGAGCCGTCGTTGTTCTCGGGGAAGGCGTGCCGCGTCGAAGTGGAGACCGACTCCGAGCTCACGATCGGGCAGACGGTCGTCGACTGGTGGGGTGTGACCGGAGCGTTGCCGAATGCGATGGTGATGTATGACCTCGATCGACAGGGGTTTGTCGATCTCGTCGTTGAGCACATCGCCCGACTCTGACGCCGTTGATCATCCAGCGCTACGAACGGCCTGTGCTCTTCCACGCCCACAGGCCGAGAGCGAGCGCCAGTCCCAGGAGAACTGCAGCGACGGTCATGGTGTCCGCCAGTCCAGCGGCTTGAGCGGCTGCCGGCGCATCCGCCGCGTCGCCAACACCGCCGTACACGGCCGTTCGGGCCGCCCACAGCGTCCCCAGCACAGCGATCCCGGTGACGCTTGCGGTCGTCCGGTTGATGGTCAGCATCCCCGACGTGACACCCAGCTGCGAGGGAGGGACGGAGCCGAGGATCGCCGAGTTGTTCGGTGACTGGAAGATCCCCATGCCGAGGCCGATGATCAGTCCGACGAGGATGACCATCAGCGACGTTGTTGCACCCTCGAACCAGAACGCCGCGATCACGTACGCGGCCGTCATCAATGCGAGGCCGGCGACCGTCACCGGCCGGGAGCCAACCCGGTCCGAGAGCGTTCCAGACAAGGGCGCCACGATGCCCATCGTGATCGGAACCGCCCCGAGAACGAGTCCGATCTCGCTCGGCGAGAGTCCCATCACATCGGTCAGGTAGAACGGTACGAGGAGCAGCAACCCGGACAGGGCGAAGAACCCGACGAACCCGGTGACGAGATTCACGGTCAGGTCCCTGCTCTGGAAGAGGCTCAGATTCAGCATCGGATCCGGGACCCGTCGTTCGATGATGACGAATGCGACGAACGAAATGCCCGAGACGGCGAACGCCCCGAGAATCACCGGATCCGAGAAGCCGAGGTTCTGGCCCATCGTCAGGGCGAGCAGCAGCGATAGGAGCGCCACGAAGAAGGTCCCGGCCCCGGCGAAATCGAACCGCTGCTTTCCTCTGGGCTTGGTGTTCGGGACGAACTTGATGGCCGTGATCGTGCCGATGATGCCGATTGGCAGGTTCACGAAGAATATCCATCGCCAGTCGGTCGCCTCGAGGATCATGCCGCCAATGATCGGACCGGCCATGATCCCGAGCGAGACGGTGGTTCCGTTGATCCCGAGTGCCTTCCCCCGCTCGGACGGAGGGAACGCCTCGGTCGTGATGGCGAACCCGAGGGCGAAGATCATCGCGGCACCGAGCGCCTGGACGATGCGTGCGCCGATGAGGAAGCCGATCGTCGGCGAGATTCCGGCAAGCACCGAACCGATTGTGAAGACCATGAATCCGGTGGTGAAGATCGGCTTCTTGCCGATCATGTCTCCGAGGCGGCCGAACCCGAGCGTGAGCGTCGCCTGAGTCAAGAGGTAGGCGAGGACCACCCACTGAGCGACGTTGAAGCTGGTGTCGAACTCCTCCACGAGCGTCGGGAGCGCAACGTTGACGATGCTGCCGTCGATGGTCCCGAGGAAGATCGCCATGGCAATTGCCACCAATACGTACCACTTGCGGCCGTAGTCGACGCCTTCGGGTGGGGCTCCGGTGATGTTTGCCATCGAGTACGAGGGTAGGGGCAGTCGGCGGTGTGCAGGCACGCCGGGTCGCTCCTTTCCGGCGCGGGTGCGACCCACCCGTGCGAATCCGATGTGCGCGCCAGGGGTCGCGGCGTGTACCCTCGTCACCACATACGTGTGGCATCGGTGAAAGGGGCAACCCGATGAACGTCCGACGAGGCATGGCCGTCGTAGCGGTATTGGCACTGGTCCTGTCTGCGTGTGGATCGAGCAGCGACGACACGACGACCACAACGTCGACAACGTTTCCGACGGATACGACGTCCACGACGTCCACGACGTTGCCTGCCGAGACAACCACGAGTTCGACAACGACGACGACCTCTCCGTATGGCGGAGCGACGTTGCTCACGCAGGTGATTCAGCAAGAACTCACGGCGCTCGGGTACCTCGAGGGTGCTGCGGACGGGATCCTCGGGCCCATGACCGTCGAAGCGCTCACCGCATTTCAGACCGACGCCGGAATCACGGCGGATGGGGCCTACGGGCCGGAGACGTATGGGGCGCTTGCCGATGCCATCGAGGCCGATTCGGAAGCCGTCAAGGTCATCCAGGAGGACCTGATGGAGTTGGAGCTCTATCCCGGTCCCGCCGACGGCGACTACGGGCCTGGAACGGTCAAGGCCGTCGAGGCGCTCCAGGAAGACTGCGGCATCGATGTCGACGGGCGGTTCACTCCATACACGCACGTCTGCCTCGAACAGGCTCTCGGCTAGGCCAGGCCACGACGAACATCTGATCGTCTAGCCTCGACCGCATGTCACTCACCGACGTGACCGTGGTCGAATTCGCCGGCCTTGGTCCGGCACCGTTCGCAGGTATGGTCCTCGCCGGTCTCGGGGCGAACGTCATTCGGATCGACCGGCCGGGTGGCCCTCCGATCCCCGATCCCATGGGCGGGGCCCTGGGTCGGGGGAAGCGGTCGATCGCCCTCGATCTGAAGCACCCTGAGGCTGCGACGGTGGCGATACGGATCGTGCGCGGCTCGGACATCTTGCTCGAGGGATTCCGACCAGGGGTGATGGAGCGCCTCGGGCTTGGACCGGATGAGTGCCTGGCAGCGAATCCACGGTTGGTCTACGGGCGGATGACCGGATGGGGTTCGGAAGGGCCGTACGCCTCGATGGCCGGCCACGACATCAACTTCATCGGGATCACGGGAGCGCTTCACGCGATCGGTGGTGAGGAGCGAAGCGTGCCTCCCCTCAATCTCGTCGGGGACGGCGGCGGAGCCCTGTTCCTCGTCGCCGGTGTGCTCGCCGCCCTGCACGATCGTGATCGGTCCGGCGGTACCGTGGTCCATTCCGCGATCGTCGATGGTGCGACCGCATTGATGGGCCCTTTCTACGAGATGGCCGTGCTCGGCCTTTGGCAGGACCGCAGGGACGCCAACCTGCTCGACGGAGCTGCTCCGTGCTACACGACCTATGCAACACTCGACGGCAAGGCAATGGCCGTCGGAGCCCTCGAGCCGCACTTCTACGCCGCTTTGTTGCAGGGGCTGGGTCTCGACCCGGCGGACCTGCCCGGACAGTACGACCAGCCGCGCTGGCCGGAACTCCGAGCGGCCCTCGCGTCGGTCTTTGCGACACGCACTCGAGATGAATGGGCTGAGATCTTTGAAGGAACCGATGCGTGCACGACCCCGGTGCTTTCCATGAGCGAGGCGCCTGACCATCCCCAGAACGCCGATCGCGGTGCGTTCGTCGGCCCGGTCAACCATCGGCTTCCGAAGCCGACACCACACGTCGGTTCTGACCCCGGGCCGGTCCTCGAACCGGCGCACGAACCGGGGGCCGACTCAGCGGGAATCCTCGCCGAGTTCGGATTCTCGCCGGAAGAGTGTGGAAGGCTGTTCGAGCAGGGGGCCGTCTCATGACGGGCGGCACGCCACGCAATCGCGAAGGGCGCGCGCAGCGTCTGGAAGCGCTCAAGGCCCGCATCGAACGGGGGGAGTACCGGGTGCCGGCTGAACGCGTCGCCGACGCCGTCATCCTCTGGTACCGGCGGATGGAGCCCGATCAGTCCGACGTGAGTTCGCCGACCTCGTCCTGACGGGTCTGATGGGCGATCCGGCGTCCGAGTGCATCGATCCCCATCACGACGGCGAACGCGAACACGGCGACCGCGGTGGCCGCGATGACATCTCCATTCGGGGCTTCGAGCGCGGTGCTGTCCACCCCGCGCGGCCACGGCCACAGCACGCGCAGCGAACCCAGCATCAAGCCGATCAAGGCCGCCATCACGGGGTTGTAGTGGTCTCGGAGCGCCCGGTGGAGAATCTGGGAGAACAAGGCGAGGCCGATGACCGCCCCGATCGCGAAGACCGCGAGCGATGTGAGACCCCGGTCCGTCACGGCTGACAGGACCGGTCCGTACATGCCGAGCATCACGAGGATGAATGATCCGCTGATGCCGGGAAGGATCATGGCGCAGATTGCGACCGATCCTGCCAGGAAGAATGCCCAGAGCGCCGGGTCTGCTATCTGCGCGGCTGACTCACTCGACGTGTTCTCACGCAACCCCAGGAGCACGAAGACCACCACGGTCACGGTCACGATGATGGCGATCGTGCGGATGTCACGAGCGGTGAGGAGGCGCCACACGATGAGCGCGGAGCCGGCGACGAGGCCGAGGAACAGGGCTGCCATGAGGACGGCGTGATCCCGCAGAAGTCGCTCGAGGAGGTGAGACAGCGACAGGATGGCGAGACCGATTCCCCCACCGAGCGGCACAATGAAGCTCCACTCGATCTTCTTGAGCCAACCCATGCCTGCCGTGAAGTCGAGGCGGAGGAAGGAACCGAGAGCGGAACTCCCGGCGCGGACCGACGCGATCAAGCGCTCGTAGATGCCAAGGACGAGCGCGACCGTGCCTCCGGACACGCCGGGGACGATGTCGGCGGCGCCCATGAGGTAGCCGCGAATGATCGACCAGGGGATCTCACGAAGCATGGCGGCGAGTGTAGGGGTCGGTCGCCGTGACCGGTGTACCGTTCGCCTCGGGATCGAACGGGAGAGTGGATGCGGATCGTCCTTCAGCGAGTTACCCGGGCCTCCGTCGACGTCGACGGAGCAACAACCGGAGCGATAGAGACGGGGCTGTTGGCGCTCGTCGGCGTGGCCGCGGGAGACACCGACGAGGATGCCCGCGTTGCTGCTGCGAAGATCGCCGCCCTGCGGATATTCCCGGACGCCGATGGGAAGATGAACGTGGGCGTCGCTGATGTCGGGGGATCGGTGCTCGTCGTATCGCAGTTCACGCTCCTGGCCGACATCCGCAAAGGCCGTCGTCCGGCGTTCACGGAGGCCGCAGACCCTGAGGAGGCCGTGCCGGTGCTTGCGGCACTGGCCGAAGCGATCGAGGCCGTTGGGATTCCAGTAGCTCATGGCCGGTTCGGTGCACGCATGATGGTTGATCTCGTCAACGACGGCCCGGTGACCATCGTGTTCGATGTGACGAGCGGACGGGTGTCCTAGGTGTCCGCAGCCAGGAACGCTCGGCCGGCGTCACAGAACGTCCTGAAGTCACACCGCCGGCACGCCGTCGACGGGGTCGGCTCGAAGTCGCTCCGTTCGAACCGGCCCGCGAGAGAATCGATCCGTTCCCGTGCATCCGTCAGCCAGGCGGCGTCGACGTCCACCGATCGCTCGGCGAATTCACCGCCGCCGAAGAACGCGAACGTGACCGCGAGCCGATCCGGAGGAGGTTCGGCGACGGCGCCGTCGGCCGCGGCGATGGCGTACGTCTGTAACTGCACATCGAGAGCCGCGTCGTCCGAGGACCTCCCCGACTTGTAGTCGACGATCTCCCAGACGCCGGGTTGCGGTTCGTACACGGCGTCGATTCTGCCCCGAACCCGCACGGTGCCGAACTGCAGATCGATCGGGACCTCCGCGAACCGGGCCGGCTGGGCGGCGAGACGGGACGTGAGAAATACCTCGTACGGATCGGGTCCTACGAACGCCGCTCCGTCGTGATCGCCCGTGAGGTCGTATGCGATCTCTTCGAGATCCTCGAGGGGAATCCGGCCGAGGTTGTGGAGCTCGACCCGACGATGGAAGCGTACGCCGCGCCGCAGCGCCGGAGACGGTCGCATCGGCAAGCGATCCACGAACGCCCAGCGGAACTGCTGAGGGCAGCGGGCAAGCGTGACGAGGCCGGTGACCGAGGTCGACCGGTCGTCAGCCGCCGGGGGCACGGTGGGCGCTGGAAGGGATTCCAGTTGGAGCCGCATTTGCCCGGCTTCGGCCGCTGCCGCCGTGGCGTGCTCGGGGTACGACGCGAGCCAGGCTGGATCATCGGCTGCCCGCCTCAGGGCTTCATCCCATCCCGAGTCGGTGAACAGCGGGTCGGGCGCCGGAGCGAGCGGCGCCCACGGTGGTGGGTCGATCGGGCCCGGATCGTCAGAAAGAGTGCTCGCGTCTGCGATGCCCTCCGCCAGGGTGAACAGGGGTGACGGCGAACGGGGATTCTTCCGCTCGGGGGTACGGAATGAACCTGTGACGATGAGGTGGTGTCGCGCCCGTGTGACGGCGACATACGCGGTTCGCCACTCTTCGGCTTCGTGATAGTCGCGAAGGATCGCATTTCGATCCTTCAGTGTCGGTGCCCCGGAGAGGTCGGGAAGGCTCTCGGTGTCGAGGCGGAGGGCGTATGGCAAGTACTCGGCCTTGTCGACGGGATTGGCGTATGACATCGAGCGGGACGGGAACCCTCCTTCGACGACCGACGGGATCACAACGGTGTCCCACTCGAGACCTTTCGCGCGGTGGATCGTGAGGAGCATGACCGCCGGACCCCGCGACGCCGTGACCGTGTCGAGTTCCCTGGGCGCGCTCTCGTCTGAAAGGAGGCGGAGGTAGCGCAGGAACCCGCCGAGCGACGCCCTGCCGACGATCGGGGTCCACGATTCCACGAGGTCGAGGAACCGGTAGAGGTTGAGCCGGGCCGAGAGCCCGGCATGGTCTTCCATCGCGTCGACCTCGGTCCAGGCGTGGATGGCGGCCAGGACACCGCGACAGAGATCAGGTACGGGCGCACTCTGTGCTTCGACGAGTAGTCCGCGATACCGAGTCCGGAACTCGTCGAGACGCTGCCGTGCCGTGGGGGAGCATCCACTCACGCTCTCGATGGCATCGACTGCGTCCATGAGCGTGCGATCGGGGTTCGGACCCCGCCGCTGCTCTCTCACCCAGCCGTTGAGGGTCGCAAGGTTGCCAAGTCCCAGTCGATAGCCACTCCCGAGCAGGATCCTGGCAAGGGCCGTCGTGTCGGCCGGGTCGTCGAGGATTCGGAGCCAGGCGAGCAACTCGACGACCTCGGATACTTCCAGCAGGCCGCCGACAGAGGCAACTTCGGTAGGGATTCCTGCGGCAAGCAGTGCCTCGAGGATGGCTCCAATATCGCGGTTCTTGCGCACGAGCACGGCGATCTCGTTCCACGGCGTCCCGCCGTCGTGGGCTTCCTCGATTCGTGCGGCGATCCACAGGGCCTCTTCGCTGCGCGTCCCGAGCCACCCGGTCTCGACGGTCCCGATATCGGCTGCGGGGCCGGGTTCCAGCGGATCAAATGGCGTGTCCCCGTGGAGCCGCTGCCGGATGCGGTTGGCGAGGTCCAGGATCGTCCGATCCGATCGACGGTTGAGGGTGAGCGGCAGCGTCGGCGCCTCGGACCCGTCGCTCTGGGGGAAGTGGCGCACGAAGCCGTCGAAGTTCAGCCGCGACGCTCCGCGCCACTCGTAGATCGTCTGGTCGGAGTCGCCGACGGCGGTGACCGGGAAGCCGTCCCCGAAGATCACCCTGAGCAATTCCCGCTGGGCCGGGTCGGTGTCCTGGTACTCGTCCAGCAGCACGACCTGGTATCGGTTGCGGATGCGCTCGGCGATCGATGGATGCCGGACGACGAGGCGGTATCCGCGGCCGACGAGATCGGCGTAGTCGACGACGCCGAGGCGGGCCTTCGCGTCCACATACGCCTCAACGAGCGACAGTAGCTCGAGGCGGGTCTCCCACACCTCGTCACATGACTCGGTGGGCGGGGCCGAATCTCGAACGATCTGCGACTCGATGAGGTTGTCCCCGATCTGTCCCGCGAGCGTGAACGCCTTGTCGACGATGCCTTTCGGATTCGTCAGGTCCAGGTGCCGGTAGGTGACGCCCCCGAGGCCTTCTTCGAGGAGTTGACGCTGATGGGCCGGACCGATGACGGCGGTGTCGCGCTCCACGCCGACCAGGGCGCCGAACTCCTGGAGCAGCCGGTATGCGAATCCGTGATAGGTAGTCACCTGGACCTCGCGACCGTCGGCGGTGAGATCGGGAAGTTCGGCTCGGAGGCGGTCACGAAGCTCTCCGGCCGCCTTGTTCGTGAACGTGATACCGAGTGCCGACTCCGGTTCGACGCCCCGGTCGAGCAGGGCCTTGAGGCGAAGCACGATGGTCGTCGTCTTGCCGGTCCCGGCGCCCGCTGAGACTCGCAGGGGGACAAGCGGTGCGTCAACGATCGCGGACTGTTCCGGGGTCAATCGGAAGCTCATGCGGTGAACGCCTCCCTGCCGTCGGCCACTCCGGGACAGGCAAGTCGAACGGGACACCGCTCGCACTGTGGTCCCGGCGTCGGCGTCCAGTCTTCGTCTGCGATTCCTGCGCCGACGGCGGTCATTCGGCTCTCGATCTCCTCAAGGCGGGACATGTCCAACGAGCGTGTGGCGATTGATCGCTTGAGGCGGTGCAGCGGGAACCACATCTCCGCGGTCAACGCCGTCCCGAAGTCGGCGATGGCGGCATCTTCGCGGGCGGCGATCACGTAGAAGCCGAGTTGGAGAGACGTGGCTGCCTCTTCCGCCGTCACGAGGCTGCCCGTCTTGTAGTCGACGATCGCGAGGCCGCCGTCGCGGCGCTCGATACGGTCGGCGCGGCCGATCCAGTGCGTGCCGTCTCGCTCGATCGAGAGGTTGGTTTCGGCCCCGACCGGCAGCCCGGGACTCGGCCACAGCGAGTAGATGTTCTCGAGGGCCGTGCGGGCGCGGTTGCGCCAGGCCTCGTCGAAAGCCCCACCGCCGAACATGCCCGGCTTCAGGAGATCTCCGAGCGCCGCCTCGGCTTCTTCCAACGTCCCATGGTGGTCGCCCCGTTCGACTGCCGCCCCTTCGACGCGTTCGAGAACGGCATGTACGAGGGTGCCGAAGTCCGTGTAGATGCTGGTCTCGCCGCCGATGCCGAGCTTCCGTTCGAGGACGTAGCGCCGTGGGCACCGTTCGTAGGCGTCGGCCTGACTCGGTGAGAGCCGGAGCGGCTGCTGTACGACTCCGGTGTCGGGACCCGGGGACATCGTGCCGGCGAAGCGATCAGCGGCCCGGAGTCCCAGATCGGTGCCTCTGACGAGCGTCTCGACCGCTGCGAGACGCATGGACGGCGCCGCTTCCGGGTCGGCCGCTGTGCGGCGCAGGGCCGCCTCGGCCTGGCCGACCGTGATCGGCCGATGGGCGGCGCTCGGCTCGCTCACGGCCGCCGCGGTTGTGTCGACGCCGACCACCAGGGGAATGAAGCGACTCGGCGACCCGCCGTCGAGATCGAAACCGGAGTCGGTGGTCGTCCACACAACGCGTCGGGTTGCGCGGGTCATGGCGGTGTACGCGAGCCGCCGTTCCTCCTGGAGGCGGAAGGCGAGATAGCCGACGGTGTCGGCGGGAAGGTGCGGCTGGAGATGACGGGTTCCGAGAAGCGAGTCCCGCGTACGCAGGTCGGGGAAGACGCCTTCGACGGCGTCCGCGATGAACACGACGTCGAAATCGAGCCCCTTCGCCTGATGGAGGGTTGCGACCGTGACGCGGTCGGCCTCGTCGGTCTGGTACGAGAGCAGGGGACTCGCTTCGAAGTCCTCGGCCTCGCTGTAGGTGCGGTAGTCGACCAGGGTTCCGCGTGGGTTGCGTTCGTTCCAGCGGTCGAGAACCTGGGCGAAGGACGACCAGGCTGCCCGGTCCTGCTGCCGGAGCGGGTTCGTCGCAACTTCCGAGACCTGCGGAAGGGTCGACCACACCAGCCAGAGCCCGACGGCGGCGGCTTCGGTGTTTGCCCACTCCGGATCGGCGAGGAGGTCTGCGAGTGCCCCGCCACCTCGAATTCCGGATCGTACGACGTCGGACCACGAACGGCGCTGGTTCGTGCGGTCCCGATCGAGTTCTGCGAGGCGCGCCGGGGGCGTCTCAAACATCGGGCCGAGGAGCACACGTCTCATCGCCCTATCAGTCTCGCCCGGTCCGTCGACGCCGGTTGCCGCGGCCACGAGATCGAAGACGACCTGGACGACGGGTTGCTCGACGAGGCGCGTATCCGGACGGTCGTGGGGGATGTCTCTTCGGTCGAGCGCGCGGGAGAGGGGGGAGAGGAATCGGGTCTTCGACCGAGTGAACACGGCGAGGCGGTTGTACGGGATGCCCTGTTCGAGATTGAGTTGGTGGATCTGTGCCGCGATCCACTCGGCCTCCTCCACCTGCTGCTCGAATCGGTAGACCTCGACAGAGCCCTCGCCCGGAGCCGGTCTGACCTTCCCGGCGGCGCCGGGAAGCGTATGGGCCGTGATCCGCACGGCAGCCGTGAGAATCGCCTCCGGGACCCGGAACGATGTGGTGAGGATGATGCGTCCTCCGGGCCTTCCATCGAAGGCGAAGTCCTCGGGGAACCGGGCGACGTTCTCGATGTCGGCGCCGCGGAAGCTGTAGATCGACTGGTACGGATCGGCCGAGGCGGTGAGATGCCCGTGTTCGGCGACCAGGCGCTGGAGCAGGACGGATTGCGCGTGAGTGGCATCCTGGTACTCGTCGACGAGCAGGTGGCGGTATTGGCCGGCGGCCACTTCGGCGATCGCCGGGTCTGCGAGTAGTCCAGCGGCCTCGGCAAGCAAAGTCCCGTAGTCGATCAGTGAGCGATCTCGCAGCGTCTGATCGTATCGGTCGAGGAATGCCGAAAGGCCGCGCCAGTCGGCGCGGCTCAGCGACTGTTCTTCGAGGTCGCTGGGTCCGATCAACTGTTCGCGGCACCGGAGGATGAAGTCCGTGACCTCGTCGGCGAATGTTCTCGTCGTGAGCAGCGATCGGAAGGCCGGCGACCACCGCTCGGGATCCTCGGCGACGAGGAGTTCGGCAACGAGTCGCTTCTGATCGGGGCCCGGAAGGATGTCGGGCGCTCGGTCCCA
Organism: uncultured Actinomycetota bacterium; assembly: GCA_963700375.1. Classification (GTDB taxonomy): domain Bacteria; phylum Actinomycetota; class Acidimicrobiia; order Spongiisociales; family UBA5794; genus JAHEEL01. Next base: position 204,074 of record CAVOXF010000006.1, on the reverse strand, counting down.
TCCGCGGTCGCCCGCGTGCGCTTCGAGGAGCCGCGCCGCGAACGAGTGGTAGGTCGAAACGTCGACCGCACCCGTCGGGCCGGACACGGTCGCTCGGATCCGCGCGGTCTAGATCCGCGGCACCGCGTCGGGAGAACGACAGCACCAGCATCTCGCGGGCGTGGCCGCGATCGATGAGGTGCTTTGCCCGAAGCACGAGGAACTCGGTCTTCCCGGTGCCGGGCCCGCCGACGATCAGTTGGGGCCTGGATGCCGGCATGACCGCTCTTGCCCAGTCACCCGGATCCACGCGAATCTCGGCGGTCATCGGTCGAACGGGAGCGGCGACTCGTGTCGTCGGGTAGATCCATCTGCAAGGATGTGTACGACCTCGACGTCTCGGGCACGCAGCGCGGGTGCAATGGTCGTCGATCGGTGGCAACCGGTCGGGTCCTGTTTCCCGCCGAGGATCACGGTTGGCGATACGGCAGCGAGCGCGATGAGGTCGTCGAGACCGCTCGGTGTCTCGGCCGGCGACCGTCGCCCCAGTGAGGCGCCCATCCAGCGGTACCCGATTCCGGCCTCCGATGCCAGGTCCTCGAGACGGCGGCGGCCGAAGTCCGGTGTCTTGGGTCGATCCGGATCGTGCCGGACGTCCACGATCATCATGATGCCATGTTGAGCGAGTCGCCGCTCGACGTCGTCGAACGAGCCGTCGCCATGGCCGATGGTCCAGATCGTGGTGGTCAGACGCTGCAGCCTTCCTTGTCGGCGAACGCCGGGCAGATGTCCTGGTAGGAGCACCAATCGCACAGAACGCCGGTCCGGGTCGGGAAGTCGTCGGTCTCGATCGCCCGCTCGATCGCGACCCACAGCGCCTCGAGTTGCCGCTCCATCGCGTCGAGTTGCGCATCGTCCACCGGGATCTGCAGGACGGTGGGTCCGCTGAGGTACATGAGTTTGAGGGCTGCCGGGGTTCGGCCTTCACGGATCCGGATCAGCAGGGCGTAGATCTTCAGTGCGAAGAACGCCGACATCGCGTACTGCTCCGGGGGGGCCTTGCCGGTCTTGTAGTCCGTGATGACGAGGCCGTCCGGTGTCTCCTCCATTCGGTCGAGGATGCCGCGAATCGTCATGTCCCCCACGGCCTGGGTCATGTCCAACTCACGCGACAGGGGCTCGAATGACGTTGGGTCTTCGATCGCGAAGTAGTTCGCGAGGATGCCCAGGCTCTCAATGCCCCAGGCACGTTCGGCCGCGACATCGTCGAAGAGGTCGGGGTAGTCGACCGGCTTGATCTCTTGCCATGCCTCCCGGAACAAGTTGGCGAGGCGCTCCGGGGTCCGCTCGGCCGCGGGCAATTCGAAGAGGTGTTCGAGTGCGAGATGGGCGGTGGTCCCTCGGGCTTGATAGGGCGTCGGTGGCGTAGGGATGCGGTCGATGGCGCTGAACTTGAAGAGTTGCGGACACCGCTTGTAGTCGCTCGCACGCGATGGCGAGAGGCTCTTGAGGACCGTGGTGCGTGGTTCGCTGTTCTGCGATTGGTCTGTCATGACGAGGACTATACGGCACAGGTGTGACGCGAACCACAGTGGTGTAACTCGGCGGCAGTAGAAGAGTGGGAAAACACGGGCAAGCACGCGAAATCTGTTCAGGCGTAGGGGTTGACATGCCGGTGTCGTGTCGCGTAGGTTCCCACTCACTCGAACGGCTTCGGCCGGGAGAGCGACCCGGACGGTGGGCCTTTGGGCCTCGCCGACGCTGCGGAGGGAGACTTGCGAAGCGACGGTCCGGACGGGTCTTCGGAGAATCGGCTTCGGTCGGTTCTCCGGCACGGCGACTCGCTCTTCGGGGTGGGAGGCCGGTGACGGCCGGGGCCGCCCAGATCCCGAACCGTCACATCGCACCGTCGAGAGGCGGAGCGGCGTCCGACCGGAGCTCTGGGGTTCCGAGCGGGCAGGCAACGGCCAAAGGGCAAAGGGTCAAACCGGAGCTCGGAGGAACCGGGCCACGCCGGAGACAATGGCGCAAGCTGGAGTCGAAGGCACGTCGAAATGGTGCAAGCTGTTTCGATTGAGAACCCCGAGAGGGCGAGGCGAAAGCCAAACTCCCTCGGGGTTTCTCGCGCGGAGAGATGCGGGCCCGGGCGCTCGTCCGCGTCCCCCCATCTCTTTGGCCGGGGGACATGCGCGTGCGTACTCGGCCACTCGTTCGGGCCCGTAGCTCGTGGCTCACCTTCCTCGCGAAAACTCCTGATCGCCCGCGAAAACTCAGGAGCGTTTCGGCTGGACGTACGCGTTCTGATCCCGTACCTTCTGGTTGTCGCCGGGACGGGAGACCGGAACGGAGACAACCGGCCCGCAAGGGTCGGCCCGGACCCCGAAAGGGTGAAGGGATCGTCCGACCTGGCACCCCCCGAAAGGGGCGGCGTCGGCTCCGCAAGGGGCCACCGGGAACGGCCTTCGGGTCGGGTTCGGGTGGAAGGACACCTTGCCGGACGGCTTCGGTCGAACGGTGGGACGCGAACGGTCGCAAGGCCGCTCGTACCGACGGAGGCGGCCTCTCGGGGCCGGGTTCGCCGGACGGGAACACCCCGAGGGGGCGCAAGCTTTCTCGGGGTTTCTCGCGTCTGGGCCAAATCGCTCCGTTCGGCTATGATGGCGGCATGGCATGGCCTGAAGACTCACTCAGCGAAGGCGAGGTGGTTGTCACCTCGTTCCGTCAGCACTGGAAGCTGTTAATCATCCCGATCGGCTGGTTCGCCCTCGCCCTCGTCGTGATCGGACTCATTGCATGGATCATCCCCGAGGGTGATGCCTGGAGCTGGGTCCAGTGGGCGCTCACCTTCGCGGTTATTGGCGCCGCGATCTGGTTTGTCGTCCGTCCGATCGTGAGTTGGCTCACGACGTACTACGTCCTCACCAATCAGCGGCTCATCACTCGGTCGGGATTGGTCGCGAAGTCGGGCATCGAGATTCCGCTCGAACGCATCACCAACGTCAACTTCAGCCAGTCCATGATCGAGCGCATGATGGGCGCCGGCGACCTCTTGGTTGAGTCGGCGGGGTTGAGCGGCCAGAGCAAGTTTGCGAATATTCCGCATCCAGATGCTTTCGCCGCCCTCCTCTACAAGACTCGTGAGGCGCGTTCCGTCCAGATGGATGGCGGGGGCACCTTTGTCGAGGCGCCTGCGGATGCGACCGAGCGCCTCCAGCGCCTCAAGCAACTCCACAGCGACGGAATCCTCGACGACGACGAGTACGAAGCGAAGCGTCAGAAGCTCGTCGACGAGATCTAGCCGACTACCGCAGCTCGAATCGGGCGACCGTCTCCACGTGATAGGTCTGTGGGAAGAGGTCAACCGGTTGCACCCAGTCGAGTCGATATCCGGCGGTCGTCAACAACCCGGCGTCACGTGCAAGCGATGCCGGATCACAGGAAACCAGCACGATCGTCCGCGCAGCAGTACGCGTCACGGCTTCGACCCCCACCGCCCCGAGACCCGCACGGGGCGGGTCGACGATTGCGACATCCCACCGGTCTTTCACCGCCGCAGCCGTTGTCTCGAACCCTCCGAGCATCGACTGGAACCGACCCGGAATGGCCGCTTCCAGATTGCCTGCGATGGCCCGGAACGATGCCTTCTCCGAGTCGATCGTCACGACATGGCGCGCCGTCCGGCCGACGGTCGCGGCGAAGAGGCCGACGCCGGCGTAGCCGTCGAGCAGGATGTCATCCGCCGTTACCCCTGCTGCCGCAGTGACGAGCGCGACGAGGGTGGCGGCGCCTGCCGTGTTGACCTGGAAGAACGAACCGGCGGGGATCCGGAAGCGCACGCCGTCGATCTCTTCTTCGAGCCATGGCCGGCCGCGGAGCGTGTGGAGGTCGTCGTGCGACCTCACCACCACCGACGCCTCCCATGCCGACGCCTGGTTGGGAGCGCGGCCTTCGATCAAGATGAGCTGATCGCCGGTGTTCACACCGGACCGGAGGATGACCTTGCGCACGCCGGTGAGATCGCCGAGCGCCGCGAACCGCTCGGCGAGATCCGGCCCGAGTAGCGGGCAGGCGTTGAGGGCGACGAGTCGGCTGGAAGACTGTTCGTGCAGAGCCGGGTGACCGTCCGACACGGCGAAGTCCATGCGGTTGCGATAGGCGAAGGGAGATCCGGGGGCGATCGTCGGCCGGACGTCGATGCCGTCGAGCCTGCCGAGGTGTGCGAGTTGGCCGGCAACGACCTCACGCTTCCACTCGAGTTGGCGCTCATACGTCGCGTACTGCCAGGTGCAGCCGCCGCACCTGCCGAATGCGGGGCACGGGGGCTCCACCCGGTCGGGTGACACCTCGAGGACTCGGGTGAGACGTGCCCGCGTCCACCGGCGTTTCTCGCGAATCACGTCCACCTCGACCAGTTCGCCCGGCATCGCCCCAGCGACGAAGCAGGCCTTGCCGTCGAGGCGGCCGACCGCCTCGCCCCCGTGCGCGATCCCGTCAATGGTGAGTTCTGGCATGGGGAGCACGGTAGTAGCGGCGCGGGGACCGGCTCGCTTGCGATTTCGCGAGCGGGACCACTCAGCCACCGTCCCATCCCTAACCTCTCGCACGTGAGGAGACGGCCCACATGAGCACCATCCATTGGTTCCACGCGCACTGGGTGTGGGTCGCGATCGTGGCGACCGGGGTTGTTGGGCTGTGGGGCCTCGGGCTTGCGATCCTCCGGAGGAAGCCGGGGCGGGCGTTCGGGGTTGCGGTCGCCATCGCCACCGTTGCGATGCTGATCCAGGTCGCTGCCGGCGTGTCCCTCTACCTCTACGGGTTGCGACCGCTGAATGGGTTTCATGTGTTCTACGGCATCCTGATTGCGTTCACGTTCAGCCTCGCCTACGTGTACCGCGCTCAACTCGCGAAGCGACCGGCTCTCTGGTACGGCGTCCTCTTGTTGTTCGTCATGGGCCTGGGCTTTCGCGCCTGGTCCAACGTGAATTGATCTCCGTCCCTAGGATGACCCGCCCGTGGGGCAAGGAGTACGGCATGCTGAACGGAAAACGGCTGGTCATCACCGGTGTCCTCACCGATGACTCGATCGTGTGGCATGTCGCGCGCATCGCCCAGGAGCAAGGCGCAGAGATCGTGCTCACCGGATTCGGACGAGCGATTCGACTCACTGAACGCTCCGCGAAACGCCTGCCGGATGCACCTCCGGTCCTCGAACTCGACATCAACGATCCAACGCACATGGATGCGCTGGTCGCCGATCTCGGGGAACGGTGGGGAGCGGTCGATGGCGCACTCCATGCGATCGCGTATGCGCCGGATGACGCCTTGGGCGGCAACTTCCTCAGCACGCCGGCGGAGTCAGCCGCGACGGCGTTTCTGACATCGGCATTCTCGTACAAGACGCTGGCGGTCGGACTCCTTCCGCTGATGCGAGCCGCCGGCGGTGGCTCCCTCGTCACGCTGGACTTCGACAACTCGACGGCCTGGCCGGCGTACGACTGGATGGGCGTCTCGAAGTCGGCGCTCCAGTCGGTGACCCGATACCTCGCCCGCTACCTCGGCGACGACCGGATTCGTGTCAACGCCGTCGCCGCGGGACCTCTCGCAACAGTGGCGGCGAAGTCGATTCCCGGCATCGACGAGTTCATCGATGCCTGGCATGAGCGTGCGCCACTGCGGTGGGATATCCACGATGCCGATCCGGTTGCGCGGATGGCCTGTGTGCTGCTCTCGGATTGGGCGCTTGCGACCACCGGCGAGATCGTGCACGTTGACGGTGGCTTCCATGCGATCTCGCTCGACCGACGTCTGTCGGACGAACAGCCCGGCTGAGTGCCTCCGGTGCCGCGAAGTCATCGGTAATCTGCCCGCATGGCGCGAGTGCTTCTCCTCTTCGGTGGCCGTTCGGCCGAGCATGACGTTTCGTGTACGTCGGCAGTGGCGATCCATGACGCGCTCGTCGAAGCCGACCATCGCGTGATCCCGGTCGGCATCGATCGCGATGGAGGATGGTGGATTGCGGACACGTCCCACCGCCCGTTCCGTCCTGAAGGTCGCCCCGCCGCCCTGCGCCTGCCGGACGGACGTCTCCTGGTTGGAGACGACGCCGTCAACTACGACGTCGTCTTCCCCGTCCTCCACGGACCGTACGGCGAAGATGGGACCATGCAGGGCGTGTTCGAGATTGCCGGCAAGCCGTACGTCGGCTGCGGTGTGCTGCCGTCGGCTCTCGCCATGGACAAGGACATCGCGAAGCACATCTTCGAGGCCGCTGGGATCCCGACATCTCGTTGGCGCGTCGTACGGGGTTCCGAGTTCCGGTCCGATCCGGCCGGTACCGCCGCCGCGATTCTCGACGACCTCGGATCACCGGTGTTCGTGAAGCCTGCTGAGCTTGGTTCATCCGTCGGGATCAGCAAGGCGACAACCGCCGACGAGGTGCAGCGCGGCATCGCACTCGCACTCGCGTACGGCGAGAAGGTCGTCGCAGAAGAGTTCATCCAGGGGCGCGAGATCGAGGTCGCGGTCCTGGATGGGCCGAGAACGGCGATGCCGGGCGAGGTGAAGTCGGCAGGGGAGTGGTACGACTACACCTCCAAGTACGAGGATGAGGCGAGTGAATTCGAGGCGCCCGCTCAGCTTCCCGAGAAGCAGATGAACGAGGTACGCGCCCTCGCAGCCCGCGCGTTCGAAGCCATCGAGTGTCGAGGTCTGGCCCGGATCGACTTCTTCTACGTCGGGGAAGGGCGCGGCTTCCTCATCAACGAGGTCAACACGATGCCGGGGTTCACGCCGATCTCTGGATTCCCGAAGATGTGGGAAGCGACCGGCATGACCTATGCCGAGCTCTGCAACGAGCTCGTGGATTCTGCGCTGTCGGTCTAGGTCGACACGCGTTTTCTAGATCCTGATGACCGGGCAGGTGAGCGTGCGGACGATGCCATCGACCGGCTGCACGGCACTGACGACCAGCTGACCGAGAGCGTCGACATCTTCGGCTTCTACGAACACGATGACGTCGTACGGGCCGGTGACCGCTTCGGTGGAGATGACGCCGGGCAATCCCCGGATACCACCGGCGACGTCGGCGGCTCGGCCGGTGTCGGTCTGGATCAGGACATATGCTCGAACCACGTTTCCTCCTCGCTTCGGGAGGTCAGTGTACCGGAGCGTGTTACGGCTTAGTAGCCGTCTGCCCCGAAGCGGAGATCGCGGGCATAGAGGCGGCCGGCGTCCTCGTCGGCGTCGAAGATCACGCGCTGTCCCTGGCGGAGCATGCGGAACATGGAGCCATCGAGAGAGCCAGGACGGAGAAAGACTTCGGAGCGGTCGTCGTCACGAACGATCACGCCGACACCGGAACCCGGGTCGTAGACCTTGACGACACCCTGCACGGGCTAGACCTTCTCGACTTTGCCGGCCTTGATGCAGGACGTGCACACGCGAGCACGACGGGAGTTGTTGCCGTGCTTCACGCGGATGCGCTGAATGTTCGGAACCCACCGGCGGCTGGAGCGTTTGTGGGAGAAGCTGACTTGCTTGCCGAACCACGGCTCTTTGCCGCAGACTTCGCACCGGTATGACATGTGGGAGGACCTCCTGAGGTGACCTGGGAGGCTAGCAGGGTCGTGTGAACAACGACCTTCGAGCCGATAGGGACCATCATGGTCCCGTGGCACCAAGCAACGATCAGAATACCGGGCGGTCCCTCGCCTATCTCTTCCACGTCCCGATCGACCGAGTCAAGGGTGTCGGTCCGCGCACGGCGAAGAAGCTGAGCGAAGCCGGAATCGCGTCGGTCGGGCAGTTGCTCCTCCACGCCCCACGTCGATACCTCGACCGGTCACAGCTCTTCGATCTATCGGCGGTGCCGCTCGGCCGGGAGGTCACGGTGGGGGGAGTCGTTCAACGGGTCTCGCGCCGGCATCTGTCGAAGAAGCGCGTGATGGTCGAAGCGGTCATTGGAGACGGCACGAGCACGTTGAGGGCTGTCTGGTTCAACCCCTATCTCAAGATCCGGGAGGGCGAGGAGATCGCGCTCTCCGGGAAGGTGGAGACCTTCAACCGGAGTCTCCAAATGAAGGCACCGGACATCGACCGGCTCGGTGGTGAGGACTCGCTCGTTACCGGGCGGGTCGTTCCGATCCATCCGAGTGTTGGAGGCCTCACCCCTCCCAAGGTGCGGGTCTCGATGGACAACGCGCTGCGGCGCTCCCGGCCGATCACCGAAGTCGTGCCGGCCGACATCCTCGATCGGCAGGGGCTCGTCGGGCGCGACGAGGCCATCGCCGGCGTTCACTTCCCCTCCGACCGCGCGGAGTCAGACCGTGCACGCGCCCGTCTGATCTTTGACGAATTCTTCCGGATCGAAGTGGCCCTCGCTCTCCGCAAGCAACATCAGGGACTCCAGTCGCGAGGAGCCGAACACACCATCGACGGTCCTCTCGTCGAGCAGTTCCGCCGAGCTCTCCCGTATCGGCTCACCGGGGCCCAGGAACGGGTGATCGAAGAGATCCGGGGAGACCTCGCCGAGAAACACCCGATGCACCGTCTGCTTCAGGGCGAGGTGGGATCGGGAAAGACCGTGGTTGCGCTCGCCACACTGCTCGTGGCAGTCCAAGGTGGATACCAGGGCGCGATCATGGCCCCAACCGAGGTCCTCGCCGAACAGCACTACCTCTCAACCGTCGATGCCCTGGAAGCTGCGAGGCTGGGTCCGGACGGGGGTCCGGGCGCCTCGGGGACCGGCAACCTCTTCGCTCGCGAGGGCCACCCGGATGTGCGGGTCGCCCTCCTCACGGCCAACCGAGCGATCACGAACTTCGGAGGAAGCGCCGATCGCGGCTCCGTCATCGAGTGGATCTCAGATGGCGTGGCCGACATCGTGATCGGCACCCACGCGCTGATTCAGGAGGGTGTGCACTTCGCTCGACTCGGCATCGCCGTTGTGGACGAGCAGCATCGATTCGGCGTTCATCAGAGAGTGTTGTTGCGCGACAAGGCATCTGAGCACGACCCGGATCTGCTGATCATGACGGCAACGCCGATCCCTCGCACACTCTCGATGACCCTCTACGGCGATCTCGACGTCTCGATCCTCGACGAGATGCCTCCCGGTCGACTCCCCGTTGAGACCCGGCACGTTCCCAAGGACGCCAGGTCGCTCTCCATGGTGCGGGAGCTCGTGCGCAGTGAGGCGGCGGCAGGCCGTCAGGTGTTCGTGGTGTGCCCGCTGGTCGAGGATTCTTCGAAGCTCGAGGCCAAGTCGGCGGTAGCGGAGTACGAGCGCCTGCAATCCGTGTATCCCGACCTGCGCCTCGGATTGCTCCACGGTCAGTTGAAGCCATCCGACAAGGACGACGTCATGCACCGATTCCGGGCCGGTGACCTCGATGTTCTGGTCGCAACGACCGTGATCGAAGTGGGCATCGACGTGCCAAACGCGACGGTGATGGTCATCGAGGACGCTGATCGGTTCGGCCTCAGTCAGCTTCACCAACTCCGAGGTCGCGTCGGGCGCGGAACGCACCCGGCGACCTGTCTTCTCGTGGCAGATGCGAAGACGAGCGACGGCGAGGCACGGATTGAGGCGATGGTGTCCACGACGGACGGGTTTCTTCTCGCCGAGGAGGACATGCGGATCCGGGGGCAGGGAACGGTCTTTGGCGCGCGCCAATCCGGTATGACCGACCTTCGGCTTGCTGATCTCCTCCGCGATGTCGAGGTGCTCGTCGAAGCTCGGCGCGAGGCGTTTGCTCTGGTTCAGAGCGATCCGGATCTCGCCAACCATCCCGTGTTGGCGGTGGAGATACAGACGCTGCTCGGCGACGATGCAGAATGGCTCGAGCGCAGTTGACGCGCCACGCAAGGACGGGGAGACATGCGAATCATTGCTGGTGAGGCCAAGGGGAGGCGACTGGCCGCGCCGCGTAGCGGAACGCGGCCGTTCACCGGGCGGGCCAAGGAGGCGGTGTTCTCATCGCTCGCCGCTCACGTACCGGGTGCCGACGTGCTCGACCTGTTCGCCGGGAGCGGTTCGCTCGGTCTCGAGGCACTGAGCCGGGGCGCGGCATCGGCGGTGTTCGTCGAACGAGATCGAGGCGCCGTGACCGTCCTTGCCGACAACGTCGCGTCGGTCGATCTCGGCGGCACGGTGGTGAGCTCGGATGTCGTTCGGTTCCTCGAACGGGATCGATCCACCTACACGCTGGCGTTCGTGGACCCCCCCTATGCGTTCAAGGATCCCGAGGTCGAGCGGATTCTCCACCTCGTTGGCGAGCGCCTCACCGTGGACGGTCGAGTCGTCGTGCACCGCCGGAGGGGAGGCTCCGCTCCGGAATCCGATAATCTCCGGTGCACCGACCGGCGACGGTACGGTGATAGCGAGATCTGGATCCTCGAGAAGGAGCAAACGTGACCGCGGCGCTTGTCCCCGGGAGTTTCGACCCACCCACGAACGGGCACCTCGACGTTATCGAGCGTTGCGTCGGCATCTTCGACGAAGTGATCGTGGGGGTGATCCGGAATCCGTCCAAGTCTCCGCTGTTCGACGAGCAGGAACGGATCGACATGCTCACCGACCTCTGTTCGCAATGGGACAATGTGACGATCGGCTCCTTCGGTGGCCTCCTTGTCGACTACGCGAAACAGACCGGCGCCGACCTTGTCGTCAAGGGTCTGCGAGCGATCACCGACTTCGACTACGAGTTCCAGATGTCGCAGATGAACCGCCACCTCTCGGGGATCGTCACCCTCTTCGTTGCGACGAAACCCGAGTACGGCTACCTATCGTCCTCGCTGGTCAAAGAGGTTTCCCGTCTCGGCGGCGACGTCGATGCGCTCGTTCCGGCGAGCGTCGCGGCGGCCATGAAGGAGCGCTACGCATGACCTTGGAACACCCCGATCACTCACAGTCTCCGCCACCCGTACCCGGCGGCCTGCTCGATATGATCGAGAACCTGATGATCGAGATCGAGAACGCCCGACAGGTTCCCTTGTCGAACAGCGTGATGATCAACCAGGACGACACGCTCGATGAACTCGCCAGAATCCAGGCAGGGCTGCCGGAAGAGCTCCGGGCGGCACGCTGGATGGTGCGTGAGCGCGAGGCCTACATCGCTCGCACGAATGAGAAAGCCAGAGAAGTCATTGCGGACGCGAAGCAACGGTCGGACCAGATGGTGTCCGAGTCGTACATTGTCCAGGAGGCCGTTGAAGAGGCAAACACGCTTGTCCGCAATGCCGAGGCCGAGGGGCGCAGGATCCGACTCGAGTCCGAGGACTTCGCGGAGCGGCACCTCGCCGAGGCCGAGCAGGTACTGGCGGAACTTCTGCGGTACGTTCGTGAAGCTCGATCCGAGTTGCACCAATCGCTGCCGCCGAGCGCTCCGCCGCCGGTGAGCCAGTAGGAGCAGCTGGGTCGCCGAGTAGCTGAGAGCTCGAGACGGGAGGACGTGCTCGTGAGGCGGTCACCGTTTGTTGTCGACGTTTCTGATCTGGTGGGGCGCGATGTTCCGCCGCGGCCGGTTGTGATCGAGGTTGTTGTCGACTGGCGGCTCGATATGAGCCGGGTTCTACCCGAGCCGCCGCTCGTGGCGGAGCTCTCCGTAGCGCCGGTGCCGGGCGGAATCCTGGTCAGGGGCGACGTTTGCTGCGCCGTCGAACACACCTGTCGGCGCTGTCTCACGGACTTCGTCGATGACGGTTGCGACCCGGTCACGGGACTGTTCGAGATGAATCCCGGCGAGGACGCCTACCCGATCGAAGGCACCACCATCGATCTCGAACCATTCGTTCGCGACGAGACGCTGCTTGGGCTTCCACTCGCTCCCATCTGCAGCGATTCATGCGAGGGACTTGTGAGCACTTCGGATATAGACTTGAATATCGACCCCCCGGGAGAACCGGCCGACACCGGCTCACCGTTCGCGGTGTTGCGCGATCTACTCCCGCCCGGAGATTGACGAAACGAGGTTTTCCTGATGGCCGTCCCGAAGAAGAAGATGTCGCGATCCCGTACTCGCCGGCGCAAGGCACAGTGGAAGGTGTCGAGTCCGACGTTCGCCACCTGCGCCAAGTGCGGTGCCAAGCACGTCCCGCACCGCGTGTGCCACGAGTGTGGCAGCTACAACGGTCGCGAGATCATCGCAGAAGTCTGACATCGCCATGTCGAGGGTCGTCGTCGATGCAATGGGTGGCGACCACGCTCCGCTCGAGATCGTGCACGGGGCCATCGATGCCGCATCCAGCGGCGTTGACGTAGTCCTCGTCGGGGACCGTTCACAGATCGTTCCCGTACTCGAGCGATTTGGCGCCGATCTCCCCATCGTCCACTCGACGGAAGTCGTTGAGATGGGGGAAGATCCTGCTCGGGCGGTGCGTGGCAAGAAGGACGCCTCGGTCATGGTGGCCGCCCGTCTCGTGAAGGAGGGCAAAGCCGAGGCTCTGTTCTCCGCCGGCAGTACCGGTGCTGCGCTCGCTGCCGCTGCGTTCGTGATCGGCCGACTCCCCGGCGTCTCCCGGCCGGCAATAGCGTCGATCTTCCCAACGCGGGAGATCGTGCTCGACGTTGGCGCCAATCTGGAGGTCGGTCCGGAGCAACTCGCACAGTTCGGTGCCATGGGCTCCGCCGTCGCCAAGGTGTTCCTCGAACTCGACGACCCTCGCGTTGGCCTCGTCAACATCGGCGAAGAGGCCGGCAAGGGGAGGGAGCTCGAACAACTGGCCTATGGCCTGCTCGAGCGGGTGGATGGCCTCAACTTCATCGGCAACGTCGAAGGTCGCGACCTCGGCAGAGATCGGGCTGATGTCTTCGTCACGGATGGCTACACCGGCAATGTGCTGCTCAAGACGGGCGAGGGAACCAGCCGGGCCCTGTTCCGGGTATTGATGGAGGCGCTGCAAGCCGACGAGTACCAGTCGGCCCTCGCCGAACTGCTCCCCGCATTCATGCAGCTTCGGCAGCGGATTGATCCGGAGACCATCGGCGGCGCTCACCTGGTCGGCACCAAGGGAGTGGTCGTGATCGGACACGGCGCGAGTTCGCGCCGGGCGGCAGCAAACGCGATCATGATGGCCGCTGAGGGTGCCGGGCATGGACTTGTCGACCTGGTTGCGGACGGCATCGGACACACCGCAAGATGATCGTGGGAGCGTCTGATCCGCAGACCGCTGTTGATCAACTCGAGCGTGTGCTGGGGTACCGGATCACCAACGTCGCGCTTCTCCGGAAGGCCCTGACCCATCCGTCGTACGCATCCGAGCACTCCCGTTCGACGGACTATCAGCGTCTTGAGTTTCTCGGAGACGCCGTCCTCGAACTCGCGGTGACGCACTTCATCTACCAGGAGTACCCGACGGCGCCAGAAGGCGACATGACGCTCCTGCGTGCTGCGGTCGTTTCCGAGCCCGCGCTTGCGGCGATCGCCGACGCCTGGGGCCTCGGCGGCCTGCTGCTCCTCGGCCGGGGCGAGGACCTGTCGGGTGGGCGGGACAAGCGCTCGATTCTCTCCGACGTGGTGGAGTCTCTGATCGCCGTCGTCTTCCTCGATGCCGGATTCGATCGGGCGGAGCAGGTCGTGCGAGACCACTGGGGTCCCATGATCCGGGAACGTGCCGGTGCACCCGGCCACCGCGACTACAAGACCCGACTCCAGGAACTGCTCGTCGCTGCCGGACGAACCGTTCAGTACGACGTTGTCGAGGAGGGGCCGCAGCATGCGAAGCACTTCACCGCAACGCTGCATTCGTCGGGTGAGGCCCTCGCCACCGGTGAGGGCACCTCGAAGAAGCGCGCCGAGCAGGAGGCCGCACGGCAGGCTCTCGAGGTGCTCGAGGCGTAGGCCCGGCTCGTAACTGAAGTCACACGCATGTAATTCGTGCCGCTATGCTTCTCCGCTGTGCTGCTGAAGAAGCTCACGCTTGTCGGCTTCAAGTCATTTGCCGACCGTACCCGGCTCGAATTCGACGCCGGGGTCAACGTCGTGGTCGGCCCGAATGGCTCGGGCAAGTCCAACATCCTCGATGCCATCGCCTGGGTCATGGGGACCCAGGCCACCCGCTCTCTGCGTACCGAGAAGATGGAGGACGTCGTGTTCGCCGGCACGGCGACCCGTCCGTCCGTCTCTCGTGCCGAGGTGTCGCTCACGTTCGACAACAGCGACGGCTTTCTCCCCGTCGATCTGTCGGAGATCACCATCACGCGACGCCTCTATCGGGACGGAACGTCCGAATACGAGATGAACCGCACACCGTGTCGGCTGCTCGATATCCAGGAGCTGCTCTCGGATGGCGGTGTCGGCCGGCACCAGCACGTCCTCGTCTCCCAGGGAGAGATCGGCACCGTCCTCACCGCCCGCCCGGACGAGCATCGAGCGGTTATCGAAGAGGCCGCAGGCATCACGAAGCACCGTGCCCGCCGCGACCGGGCGATCCGTCGGCTCGAGGCTACCGAACTCGACGTCGACCGCCTGAACGACATCCTCACCGAGAAGCGACGGGCGCTCCGCCCGCTCAAGCGTCAGGCGAACGCGGCCGCCCGTCACGGATCGGTCAAGTCGGAAGCGAATGCGCTGCGTCTCTGGCTTGGGGGTGAGACCATCCGTGACCTGCGCAGGCGAGAGGCCGATGCCGTGGCCGAAGACGACTCGCGCTCGGCTCAGATCGTGCTCGAGCAGACCGAACATGCCGCCCTGGTGGCGGATCTGGCCGACCTCCGCGCCTCGGCTGGTGATGCCGGCGCAGCCCTCGAACGGGACACGGCCGCCGCGGCGCGCCTCGAGACCGTGGTAGAGCGGCTCCGTCGATACGGCCTGGTTGCCCGGGAACGCCGCGCCTCCATCGAAGGGCGGATCGAAGGCGCAGGTGAGCGCCGAGGCGACCTCACGACGGAACTCGCGGAGCTCTCCGCGGGCATTGCCGAAGCGACCGAGGCCGAGCATCGCCTCACGGACGTCGTCGAGCGTCGGGCGGTGGCGCTCGAGGCTCTCGAGGATGAAGAACGAACAATCGCGGAGCAGGTACAGCTTCCAGCGGAAGGCCTCGTGGCGAGCCTGCGCGGGGACCTCAGGGCACTCGAGAACGCCTCCGAGCGGGACAGCCGCGAGATGGAGGCCATCGCGTCCAGACGCCGTGTGGTCATCGATCGGCTCGAGGAAGAGTCGAACGAAGCCGTTGAGTTGAACCAGTCGATCCAGCAGGCCGACGCCGGCGCGACCGCCGCACAACGCGGTTACGACGAAGCCCGTGTCCGTCGCGTGGAAGTTGAAGAGAAGTGGCAGAGCGCCAGCAGCGAATACTCAGATGTGCTCCTCGCGATCGCCGCGGGCGAGGCGCGGATCGAAGCCCACGAAGCGGCCATCGCGGGCATCGGCGACCCGGTCGCCAGGGCCATGACCGAAAGCCACGACGGCGTCGCCGGGATCGTGGCGGCGTCGCTCGATGCGCCGCCCGAGGTCGCCGTCGCCGTCGACCGTGCCCTTGGGGCGTGGGCGGGTGCGTTCCTCGCGTCGGACCGCGGCGACATACACACATTGACCAGCGCCCTGAAGTCGGAGGGGCTCGGCGGAGTATCGCTCGTCACCCCGGTGCGCGCCGACGGCGTTCCGGCACGTGATGCAGCCGAAGAACTCGGACTCGACGCCCTGGTGGACCTCCTCGGTCCGGCTGCAGACCGCACCGTCGCGGAGGCGCTCCTCGGTGATGTCGTCTACACCGCCGGATGGGAGTCGGCCTGGCGAGTCGTCGAGCAGTATCCCAACCTCCGCACGGTCACACCCGAAGGGGATGTGATCACAACCTCCGGCATTCACGTCGCCCAACCGGACGGAACGGGGTTCGCGGCTCTCGAGGCAGCGCGGGTTCAGCTCGAGATCGCCGAGCGGGAACGATCCCGTATCGAGAGTCGCCGGACGGCCCTCGCACGAGACCTCGAAGCCGCGCGGCGGGTGGAGCGCACAGCCCTCGACGATGTCGAAGCCCTCGAAGCGAGGATCGCCGGACACACGGAAGCCCTCGACCTCGTCGGCCGCGCTCGCGCCGAGGGCGAGGCGGAGCGTCAGCGACTCGAGATGCGGTCGGCGGCGCTCGCCGAGGCCGAGGG
This sequence comes from uncultured Actinomycetota bacterium, assembly GCA_963700375.1. Classification (GTDB taxonomy): domain Bacteria; phylum Actinomycetota; class Acidimicrobiia; order Spongiisociales; family UBA5794; genus JAHEEL01. The sequence continues at coordinate 187,999 of CAVOXF010000006.1, read as the reverse complement.
CGCCCGCGCCGAGCGGATCAAAGAATTGAGAGAGCGGCTTGCCGAACTCGAGGGTGAGGGGGCGGCACGCCAGGCCGCGTGGGAGGCACTGAACCTGCGCCGCCAGGATGTGGCTGCTCGCAGGGACGCCGCCCGGCGCCTCCGTGAGGAAGCAGCCGCCGAGCTCGCAGGGATCGCCGAACGGAGCACCCTGCTGCACCGAAGAATCGAACGTGTCGAGAACGAGCTCAACCAGCTGGAACTCCTCCCGGAAGATGACGCACGCATCGAGGCCCTCGAGGAGATCGAATCGCGGGCAGCCCGCGTCGCCGTCGTGGCCCAGAAGCACATCATCGAACTCCGGGAGCGCCAGCGAACTCTCCGGCTCGAGGTTGGCGACGCCGCAGGTGCGCTCAACGTCGCTGAGAAGCGCCGCGAAGAACTCGAAGCGTCGATCTCGCTCGCCAAGGAGCGTCGATCGGTGCTCGCCGTCGAACTGGCCGAGGTGAGGGTTCGGATGGAGACAAGCGCCGAGCGGCTCCGGCGCGACGCCGATGCAACGATCGAGGCCGCTCTTGCCGCGCCCCAACCGAAACTCGACGAAGGCGTCGAACCGAAGAGCCGCCTCGAGAGTCTCGAAGCCGATCTTCGTCGGATGGGGCCGATCAACCCCCTCGCTGCGGCGGAGTACGAGGAACTCGCCGGAGAGGTTGAATTGCTCGATGCCCAGATTGCCGACCTCAACGAGTCCCGGAGCGAGCTCCGCAAGGTGATCTCTGCGCTCGACGAGGAGATGGCCAACTTGTTCATGGTGGCTTTCGAAGAGATCTCGGCGCTCTACCAGGAGAACTTCGCCGAGGTCTTCCCGGGAGGTCGGGGGCGGCTTCGCCTCGACAAGCCGGACCGACCACTCGAGTCCGGGGTCGAGGTCGAGGCACAACCGCACGGCAAGAAGGTGGGGCGCCTCGCCCTGCTCTCGGGCGGCGAGCGGAGCCTCGCGGCGCTGGCCTTCCTCTTCGCCGTGTTCCGTGCGAGGCCGAGCCCGTTCTATGTTCTCGACGAGGTCGAAGCGGCACTCGATGACGCAAACCTCCATCGCTTCTTGCGTCTGGTCGACGCGCTCCGGACGTCGGCCCAGCTGGTCATCATTACCCATCAGCAACAGACCATGGAAGCTGCCGATATGCTGTACGGCGTCACCATGGAACCCGGCGAGTCCACGAAGGTGCTCGCTCGGCGCATGGTGAACGCGACCGCTTAGGTTCTGCGGTCGCAAGGAGAATTCGTGAACGCCAATCTGTTGATTCTGCTCGTGGCGGTTGTCGCGGTCGTGGCAGTTGTCGCGGTCGTCCTGACCGTTCGATCGCGGACGAAGTCGACGCCCACTCCGACGTCGACTCCAGCGGCCGTGCAGGCACCACAGCCGGGTCTCAAGACGCAGCTATCGAAGACCCGTTCCGCCATTGGAGGCCGGCTCGGCGCACTCCTGCGTTCGGAGGCGCTCGACGACGCCTTCTGGGATGAGCTCGAAGAGACCCTCATCGCTGCAGACGTTGGCGTGAGCACTTCCACGGCGACCGTCGAAGACGTACGGGCGAAGAAGCCGAGTGACGGAGGCGAGGCGCGGGTCCTTCTCGAAGAGTCGCTCATCGATCGGCTTTCCGGCCGTGACCGATCGCTCCACCTCGAGGGAGACCCTGCCGTGATCCTCGTCGTCGGGGTGAACGGGACCGGAAAGACCACGTCGATCGCCAAGATTGCGGGACTCGTCGAACAGAACGGTCGAACCGCCGTGCTCGGGGCTGCCGACACGTTCCGTGCGGCTGCAGACGAGCAACTGCGCACGTGGGCCGCCCGTGTCGGCGTCGAGGTGGTGTCCGGAGCTGCAGGTTCAGACCCGGCGGCAGTCGCGTACGACGCCTACCAGTCTGCCAAGACGTCCGGCGCCGATGTGGTGCTCGTCGACACCGCCGGTCGGCTCCACTCGAAGTCCAACCTGATGGATGAACTCGGCAAGGTCGCCCGGGTGTTGCAGCGTGAGGCCGGGACGATCGGCGAGGTGCTGCTCGTACTCGATGGGACCACCGGCCAGAACGGAATCGGGCAGGCTCGAAGCTTCGCCGCGGCGGTCGGTGTCACGGGAATCGTCCTCACCAAGCTCGACGGGACCGCACGAGGAGGGGTCGCCATCGCGGTCGAGCAGGAACTCGATATCCCCGTGAAGTTCATCGGTGTCGGCGAAGGCGTCAACGACCTCGTACCATTCGAGCCGAGAGAGTTCATCGAAGCCCTTCTGGAGCCATGATGGAAGCGCACCGCCTCATCGACGAAGCCCGCCTCGCTGCCGTTCATTCGTATTCGCCATACAGCCACTACCGCGTCGGCGCCGTCGTCGTCGCGACCGATGGACGGGAGTACCGGGGCTGCAACATCGAGAACGCCGCATACGGCGCCTCGATCTGCGCGGAGGCGAACGCGATCACCACCGCCGCCGCCCAAGGCGTTCGTGAGATCGACACCGTCGCGGTGACGTGTCTCGACGGCGACGCCTGCTCCCCGTGCGGCAACTGCCGCCAGATCATGCGCGAGTTCAACGTATGCCGCGTGATCCTCACCGACGATGCCGGAGAGCCGGTGGAGTACACGTTGGAAGAGCTGCTCCCGCGATCGTTCGGCCCGGAGGATCTCCGGTAGGGCGGCGTCGCAGGAGATCGGCTGGATCGGTTCGGCGTTGGGCGCAGTCTTCTGCCGGTGGTACTCGTGGCGGGGTGCGACAATGGTGCAGTGATTGTCGATTGTGCCGTGTACGAGAATGGACGCCGAGTCGCCGGATCGCTCCCCATCCGTGGTTCTCGATCCGCTGCCGCCCGATCGGGCGGCTACGTGTGGCTCGGCCTCTACGAACCCACGGAGGAGGAGTTCGCGGACGCCACGGCCGAATTCGACTTCCATGAGATGGCGGTCGAAGACGCGCTCGTGGCGCATCAGCGTCCGAAACTCGATCTGTACGACGACTCGATTCTCACCGTACTCAAGACGGCCAGATACCTCGACGACGAGGAAGCGGTCGAATTCGGCGAGATTCTCGTGCTGCTCGGCACCGAGTTCATCGTGGTTGTTCGTCACGGCGCTGCGGCGCCGCTCACGGCGGTCAGACAACGGCTCGAATCCGATCCACCAACCCTCGGTCTTGGTCCCTCTGCCGTTCTCTACGGCATTCTCGATGCCGTCGTCGATGGATACATCCCGGTCGTCGAAGGGCTCGACAAGGACATCAGCGAGCTCGAGAAGGACGTCTTCTCCTCTGACCGGACGAACCCGGCCGAGCGGATCTACTTCCTCAAACGCGAGGTCCTCGAGTTTCAGCAGGCCGTCAGTTCGTTGATCGATCCTGTAGCACGCCTTTCCAAGGGTCACCACAGCTACATCAGCGACGAGTTGCTGGAGTACCTGCGCGACGTCCACGACCATCTCTTGCGCATTTCTCAGGAGGTCGCCTCGTTCCGTGAACTCCTCACGAGCATTCTCGACGCGAATCTCGCCCAGGTCAGCGTCCGGCAGAACGAGGACATGCGTCGCATTTCCGCATGGGTCGCCGTCGCGGCGGTGCCCACCCTGATCGCCGGCGTCTTCGGCATGAACTTCACGCGAATTCCCGGGGCGACTGAGCCATGGGGTTTCGGCATGGTGGTCGTCGTCATGGTCGCGATCGCCGCCGTTCTCCACCACATGTTCCGGCGAAGCGGCTGGCTCTGATAGCCGGACGCGTCCCCGACCGTGCCGCAGCGAAGTATTCGACCTGACCGCAGGAAAGCGGGTTCTCCGAACGGAGCGTCGCCGGGATCGTCCTTCGTTCACCATGTGACCGACGCCAGAGGCACACCCCGCAGGTGCCGCGCCGCGTGTCGAGGGATCCATCTCGAGGGGCTCGGGTAGACTGGGCGGGTTCGACCCCGGACGGTCCGCGGCGCACGGATAATCGCAGGATCCAATGCCGGAACGTGACACAGCTTCGTTGAGACGGCCGGCATATTTGGCGGCTATGTCGCTCGGCGCGCTCGGTGTCGTGTATGGCGATATCGGGACGAGTCCCCTGTACGCGTTGCGCGAGTCATTCGAAGGTCACGACTTGGCGGTGATGCAGGAGAACATCCTCGGTGTGCTTTCTCTCGTGTTCTGGTCGCTCGTGATCGTGGTGTCGATCAAGTATCTGACCGTCGTGATGCGTGCCGACAACGAAGGTGAGGGAGGCATCTTCGCGTTGACCTCACTCGTCATTCCCACGACGCGAGGCTTGCCCGGTCGACGTCGCTGGGTCCTCATCATGCTTGGGTTGTTCGGCACGGCGCTGCTCTATGGAGACGGCATGATCACCCCGGCGATCTCGGTTCTCTCGGCGGTGGAAGGCATTCAGGTGGCAACTCCCGTTCTCGAGCCGTACATCCTCCCGATTGCATCGGTGATCCTCGTCGGTCTCTTCGTCATCCAACGGCACGGGACCGGGACTGTCGGGCGGATCTTCGGACCGGTGATGGTCGTCTGGTTCTCGGTCCTGGCGGTCCTCGGTCTGCCGCACATCTTCGGGAATCCGAACGTCCTGGCAGCCCTCAACCCGGTGCACGCGATTCAGTTCTTTGTCAACAACGGGCTGAATGGTTTTCTGGCGCTCGGATCCGTGTTTCTCGTCGTGACGGGGAGTGAGGCGCTCTATGCCGACATGGGACACTTCGGCAAGGCACCGATCGAGGCGTCGTGGTACGTGATTGTGTTCCCCACCCTGGTGCTCACCTACTTTGGCCAGGGAGCGTTCCTGCTCGACAACCCGGACGGGATCGCCAATCCCTTCTACCTCATGGCGCCCGGTTGGGCCGTATGGCCATTGGTGATCGTGGCGACCGGCGCGACCATCATCGCCTCTCAGGCACTCATCTCGGGCGCCTTCTCGCTGACGATGCAGGCCATCCATCTCGGCTACCTGCCGCGGATGCGGATTCTTCACACCTCGGCGTCCGAGTCGGGCCAGGTCTACGTCCCGGCCGTGAACTGGGGTTTGATGTTCGCGGCCGTCGGCCTCGTCGTCGGCTTTCGATCGTCGAGCGCGCTCGCAGCCGCGTACGGTGTAGCCGTATCAATGACGATGGTGATCACGACCCTCCTGATCTTCGTCGTGATGCGAGAGGCGTGGGGCTGGTCGGTGGGACGGGCCGGCCTCGTCGTCGGAGGCTTCCTCGTCGTGGACCTGGCGTACTTCGGGGCGAACCTGTTCAAGATTCCCGACGGCGGGTGGTTCCCGCTGGTTGTCGGAATCGGGATCTTCACGCTCATGACGACCTGGAAGAAGGGCAGGCAACTCCTCGCCGCCCGCCTGCGGCAGGACGACCTACCCATCGAGCGATTCGTCGGGTCCGTCGCCAAGACGAGTCCAGGGCGAGTGCCTGGCACCGCCGTCTACATGTATTCGCACGCGGGAACGACCCCGCCGGCCATGCTCGCCAACCTACGGCTCAACGAAGTGCTCCACGAGAGGGTTGTCGTCCTCTCGGTGACGACCGAAGACGTTCCGCGAATCCACCGTGCGGAGCGCTCGGGTGTCTGGGACCTGGGTTTCGGCTTCTACCAGGTCATTCTGCGATATGGGTTCATGGAGTATCCCAATGTGCCGGCCGCCCTCGGGGACATCATCCGGTCCGGCTTTGGAATCGATCCGACCGACACGGTGTACGTCCTCGGCAGAGAGACAGTGCTCGCAACAGTCCGGCCCGGCATGGCCATCTGGCGCGAGAAGCTGTTCGCGTTGATGATGAGGAACGCGATGAATGCCGTCCGCTTCTTCCATTTGCCGCCGGAGCGCTCGCTGGAGATCGGTGTGAACGTGGAAATCTGATCCGACGGCGGAGGGGTGCCTTCCCGCCGAACGGACTGCCGAACCGGTCTACCGCGCCTTCAGCGCCTCCGTCAGTTTCGGCAGGACCTGGTGGAGGTCCCCGACGATACCGAGGTCGGCGACGGCGAAGATCGGGGCTTCGACGTCTTTGTTCACCGCGATGATCACGCCGGAGTCCTTCATACCAACGAGATGCTGCATCGCGCCGGAAACTCCCACTGCGATATAGACCGAGGGCTTCACGGTCTTGCCGGTCTGCCCGACCTGGAGTCGAGAAGGTACCCAACCCGCGTCGATGACGGCACGCGTGGCTCCGACGGCCGCGCCGAGTTGTGACGCAAGGTCTTCGACCACCGCCCACTTCGCCTCACCGCCGACGCCGCGTCCACCGGCAACGACGATCGCTGCCGCCTCGAGGTCCGGGCCCTCGCTCTCTTCGACGTGCGACTCAACGACGATCGCTGTTCCCGATCGCCCGACATCGGGCACGGCAACGGGGACCACGGTGGGGGCACCACCGTCGGACGGCTCGGCGGCAAATGCCTTCGGCCGAACGAAGACCAGCGCCGGCGCGGGTCCCGTGAACTCTGTGACGACGGCCTGCGTACCGCCGAGGATTTCGCTCGTCACGCGCACGGCACCATCGGCGCTGACATCAACGGCGTTGCCGAGTACCGGTCGTCCGAGCCGGGCCGAGAGCCGACCGCCGACGTCACGGTCGGTGGTGTTCATACCGAACAACAGCAGTTCGATGCCGTGTTCCTCGACCAGCGTGGCGAGTGCGGCCGCTGCGGCAGCGGACGGCATGTGGTCGTCGGTCGGGAAGTGGTAGACCGTCGTCGCTCCGTGTTCCCCCAGCTCTTCGAAGGCGGCAGCGCTGCCGGCACCGATGTGGAACACCGACGCCTCCCCGATGGACCGAGCCTTGGTGAGGAGTTCGAGTGCGGCAGCCGACGCGTGTCCGTCGGTCTCCTCGCTGAATACCCAGGTAGCCATCTAGATCACCTTCGCCTGTTCTAGAAGGGCGACGATCCTGAGGTAGCCCTCACCGTCGTCCTCAACGATCTCTCCCGCTTCCCTCGTGGGGACGATGTCGACGGACGTGATCGTCTGGCCCGCTCCGGCGTCGCCAACCTGGTCGGCGGTGAACCCGAGATCCTCCGCCGTGAGCACGTCGATCGGCTTCTTCTTGGCTCCCATGATCCCTTTGAACGTGGGGTAGCGGGGTTCGACGACGCCGGAGGTCACCGAGAGCAGGGCGGGAAGCGGTGCTTCCACGACGTCATAGCCGTCGGAGGTCTGCTGCTCGATCCGCACGACGCCGTCGGCGACATCGACCTTGCGGGCAAACGTGAGCGATGGCAGGTCGAGCAGCTCAGCGATCTGCTGGGGCACGACGCCGGTGTACCCGTCGGTTGACTCGGTGCCGGCGACTACCAGGTCGAAACCCTCCCGATCGATCGCCGCCGCAAGGATCCGAGCTGTGGTCAATGCATCGGACCCGGCCAGGGTGGCATCGTCGATGATGACCGCCTTGTCTGCCCCCATGGCGAGGGCCTGCCGGATTCCCTGGAGGGACCCGGAGGGCGACATCGAGAACAGCGTTACTGAACCGTCGTCCCCTTCGGCGAGTCGGAGCCCGACCTCGACACCGAATCGGTCGGTGTCGTCGAGTACTTGATCATTCGGACGCTCCACGCGGTGGGTGTCCGGAGCAAGCTTGTAGGGCGTCGCCGGGTCTGGGATCTGCTTCACACAGACCGCGATTCTCATGACGGTATCGCTCCTTGCGTCGAGTACCAGGATGATACCTCAACTTTGAGCGCAGACTCAAAAACCGCGGCTACGCCTCGACGAGCATCGGAAGGAGAGCGTCGAGTACGGCCGTAAAACGCCCGCGCGCCTCGGTCGCCGTCTCCGTCACTTCCTCGTGAGAGAGGGGTGAATCGGTGATGCCGGCGGCATAGTTCGTGACAAGCGAGATGCCCGCCACGCCGACGCCCATGTGGTTCAGCGCGATGGCCTCCGGCACCGTCGACATGCCGACGAGGTCGCCACCGATCCGCCGCACCATCTCGATCTCGGCCGGTGTCTCGTAGCTCGGGCCCAGGAACCAGGCGTAGACGCCCTCGTGGTAGGTCACGCCGGCTATCTCGAACGCCTGCTTCATCAGGTCGCGGAGCCGGAGCGAGTACACCTCGCTCATGTCGGGGAATCGTGGTCCGAGTCGATCGTCGTTGAAGCCGACGAGCGGGTTGCGCGCGGTGCAGTTGAGGTGGTCCCGGATCGCAACCAGATCGCCGGGTGCGAGACCTTCGCCGAGGCCGCCTGCCGCATTCGTGAGCAGAACCGACGTCGCGCCTGCCAGGGCAGCGGTCCGGACACCGAAGACGACTTCCTCGAGCGACCATCCCTCATAGGTGTGGACGCGGCCGGCGAACAGCAAGACCGCTCCGTCCCCTACCGGCACCGAGAAGAGGCTGCCCCCGTGGCCGACGACACGCGGCTCCGGGAAATGGGGGATGTCGGAGTAGGGGATTTCAATGGCGTCATCCAGGGATGCCGCGTAGCTGCTCAACCCGGAGCCCAGCACAACAGCAGCGTTGTGACGGGCGTGGCGGGTGCGCTCGGCGATTGCCGCCGCCGCTTCTTCCAGTTGTTCGTAGCTCATTTGACCTCTCCAAGGATGAGGGGACGGGGCGGCCGGGGTTCGTCGTTGACGATCCAAGCGGACTCGAGGACCGGCAGACACGCGGCGAGTTGGCTGTCGGTGTTGTACCGGACGGTGCCGAGAGCATCGCCCGGTGCGACCGCGGCGCCGACTTTGGCGTGAATGGTGATCCCGACTCCGGGGTCGATGTCATCCTCCTTCGCCTGGCGGCCGGCGCCGAGGCGCACGGCGGCGCGTCCCACAGCGAGCGCATCGCACCGCTCGACGAATCCGTCGCGGTCGGCGACGACGGTGTGAACCCGATCCGCCGACGGCAGAAGCGACGGGTTGTCCAGGACGGCGGGATCGCCGCCCTGCGCCTCGATGACTCTGGCGAACACCTCGAGGCCGGAGCCTGAGGTGACCGCCTCTTCGAGCCGGGCGCGAGCCTCACTACGGTCGGACGCGACGCCTCCGAGGATCAGCATCTCCTCCCCGAGCCGGTACGTGAGTTCGGTTGTGTCCGGAGGGCCTTCACCCCGGAGGATTGCGATCGACTCGAGCATCTCGTTGGCGTTCCCGACCTCCGTACCCAACGGCTGGTCCATGTCGGTGAGGAACCCGACGACCGGTGTGTCGTGGGATTGCCCGATTCCCACCATGGTCTGGGCCAGTTCGGTCCCCGACTCCAAGTCCTTCATGAAGGCGCCGGCACCGATCTTGACGTCGAGGACGAGGCCGTCGAGGTCTTCGGCGAGCTTCTTCGACATGATCGATGAGGCGATCAGGGGGATCGCCGGGACGGTACCGCTCGCATCGCGCAGCGCGTAGATCCGGCGGTCGGCCGGGACCAGCGTTTCTGACTGGCCGGCGAGGACCAGGCCGAGTTCTTCGAGTTGCCGAGCGAAGTCGTCGGGATCGAGCCGGGTCTTGAACCCCGGGATGGTCTCGAGTTTGTCGAGCGTTCCACCGGTATGACCGAGGCCCCGGCCGGACATCATGGGAACTGCCACGCCGCACGCGGTGACCAGCGGGGCGAGCGGGATGCTGATCTTGTCGCCGACGCCACCGGTGGAGTGTTTGTCGACCTTTGGCATGGCTGTTCCGGACAGGTCGAGCACATCGCCCGAATGCAGCATGGCGTCGGTCCACGCTGCAAGTTCTTCCTTGCTCATCCCGCGGAAGATGACCGCCATCAGGAACGCTGAAACCTGGTAGTCGGGGATCCGGTCGGCGGTGTAGCCGGCGATGATCCACTCCAGTTCGTCGGACGTGAGGTGCCCGCCCTCGCGCTTCGTTCCGATCAGCTCGGGCATGCTGTAGGTCATGGCTTCTCCAGACGTATCCGCGATTTGCTGTTCAGTTTGACGCGACCGTTGACGATCGTCACGCCCTCGCCTCTCAGGAGTTCGGCCTGACGCTGCTCGCACCCGGGAGCGAGGCGGCCGGACTTCGCCACGACCCGCCACCACGGCAGGCCGGGGGTTGAGCGGACGAGGTTGCCGACGGCGCGGGCGGCGCCCGGGAACCCTGCTTCGTCGGCGACGTCGCCGTACGAGACGACTTCGCCGGGCTTGAGCCGCATCAATACGGTGGAGACTTCTTCGCTGAAGCCCTTCATCGCTTCCTCATCCTCACGAGTTGGTAGTGCTCTTCTCGCGGATCGTCCCGCGGTCCGTCGACGACCTCGAACTCCTCGATATCGAATGCGCGACCGAACGCCGCTCTGACGTGACCGTCGGTTCTCCACGCGAAGAACCGGGGTGGTTCGATGACGTCGTCTTCCAGAGTCTCCGCCGTCCCATCACCACCCCACATCCCGGCGATCACGAGGCCGCGGCGGCTGAGGACCCGCGCCATCTCGTCGATTGCCAGCATGAAATCCTCGTCTGTGGCATGCATGAGACAGCTCAGCGCCCAGATGCCGTCGAACGACTCGTCGGGGAAGTCGAGATTCGTGAAGTCCGCGACTCGGGCATCGAGGCCCTTCGTGAGGCAGCGTTCGACGTTGCCGGGGGAGAGGTCGGTCGCGACGACGCTGAATCCCTCGGCGGCGAAGAAGGCGGAGCTGTGTCCCGGTCCGGCGCCGATCTCGAGGATGCGGGTCTTCCCTTCGCTGCTCAGCGTGGCGGCGAACGCACGGCGGTGTGGGTCGCGCCAGTCCGGTTCACCGCGTTCATCTCGCGCGAGCGCGCTCGCATCGTACCGTGCGGATGAGATCCGCTTTGATGGCGTGAGCGTCCGGCGCTGCGATCACAGCGTCCCGAAGAGCCGGTCACCCATGTCGCCGAGCCCCGGCACGATGTAGGCCCGATCGTTCAGTTCGCGGTCGAAGGCCGCCGCGATCACGTGGACATCGGGGTGATCGTCGTACATCCTCCGCACGCCATCCGGGGCCGTAACCACACACAAGGCCGTGATGTCCCTGGCACCGGATGACTTGACCTTGTCGACGGCCCACGACAACGAACCGCCGGTGGCGAGCATCGGTTCGAGGATGAATACGGACGCGTCTGACAGGTCGGGGAGGCGGGCGTAGTACTCCTGTGGCAGCGCCGTCTCTTCATCACGCTGCACTCCGGCGAACCCGACCTTGCAGCCGGGAATCATGTCGAGGACCGCGTCGAGCATTCCAAGGCCCGCGCGGAGGACGGCAACGGCGACGACATCGTGAACGTGATACCCGGTCGTGGTCTCCATCGGCGTCTCGACTTCGATCTCCGAAAGCGGGAGTCGCTTGGTCGCTTCGAGCACGAGGCAGTACGTCAGCCCGCGTGCCGCCGCGCGGAACGCCTCGGGTGATGTCGAGCGGTCCCGAAGGACGGTGAGATAGTGCCGAGCCAGGGGATGATCGATAACTGTGAGATTCATACCCCGAGTCTCGCAGATCATGTGTCCCGCGGCGAGCCGTAGACTCCACGGTCGATGTTCGATTCTCTCTCCAGTCGGCTGAACAGCGCGTTCTCGCAGTTGCGCGGGAAGGGACGCCTAACGGAATCCGATGTCAACGATGCGCTGCGCGAGGTTCGGATCGCCCTCCTCGAGGCCGATGTCAACGTTTCCGTGGTCAAGTCGATGTTGGCCCGCGTCAAGGAACGCGCAATCGGTTCCGAGGTCACCAAGAGCCTCACACCCGGTCAGCAGGTCATCAAGATCGTTCACGAGGAACTGATCGTGACGCTCGGTGCCGAGGCGGTGCCGCTCGTCCGTCCCGCTGCCCCTCCGCTTGTGATCCTGATGGTCGGGCTCCAGGGCTCCGGCAAGACCACCACCGCGGCAAAACTCGCGAAGCACTTGAAGGGCAAGGGGAAACGCCCGATGCTCGTCGCCGCCGACCTGCAACGGCCTGCGGCAATCGACCAGCTTGAAACTCTCGGGAAGCGAATCGGCGTTCCGGTCTACGCCGACCGCGGGACCAGAGTGCAGCGCCTCGTCAAAGCGGCGCTCAAGCAGGCCAGAACCGAAGGCGCCAACGTCGTGATCATCGATACCGCCGGTCGTCTCCAGGTGGATCAGGATCTGATGAAGGAGCTCGCTGCCGTCCGCAAGGTGGCCAATCCCAACGAAGTGCTGCTCGTGCTCGACGCTATGACGGGCCAAGAAGCGGTGAACGTGGCGAACGGCTTCCTGGAGTACACAGCACTCACCGGCCTCGTCCTGACGAAACTCGACGGCGACGCCCGCGGCGGTGCGGCGATCTCGGCTCGCGAGGTGACCGGACAACCGATCAAGTTCGTTGGAATCGGGGAAGGCATCGATGAACTCGATGTCTTCTACCCGGATCGCATGGCGTCGCGCATTTTGGGCATGGGCGACGTGCTCTCGCTGATCGAGAAGGCCGAGCTGGTATTCGACGAGAAGGAGGCCGAAGCGGCCGCCGCCAAGCTCCTCGACTCGACGTTCAACCTCGAAGACTTCCTCCAGCAGTTCCAGCAGATCAAGAAGATGGGGCCATTGCAGCAGCTGGTTGGTATGCTGCCGGGCGCCGGATCGGCATTGCGCGACGTCGAGATCGACGACCGTCAACTCGCACGCGTCGAGGCCATCATCCGGTCGATGACCCCCGCGGAGCGTCGGGAACCCAAGACCATCAATGGGAGCCGCAAACGCCGCATCGCAACGGGTTCGGGGACGCGACCGCAGGACGTCAACGTGTTGTTGAAGCAGTTCTCCGAGACACAGAAGATGATGAAGGCGTTCGCCGGAGGCAAGAGTCCCATTCCCGGGCTTGCGATGCCGGCGATGGGCCGCAAGAAGAAGAGGTAGACATGCCGGTGAAGATCCGCCTGACGCGGATGGGTAAGAAGAAGCAGCCCTCGTATCGCGTCGTGGTGATGGATTCACGCAAGCAGCGAGACGCGGAATACATCGAGCAGGTCGGCTTCTACGACCCCCGTCAAGACCCCTCACTCATCGAGATAGACAACGCCCGCGCGGTGGCCTGGCTCCAGCGGGGTGCGCAGCCGACCGACCGGGCCAAGAAGCTCCTCGAGATCTCCGGGGCATGGACTGAGTTCAAGGTCGCCAGGGGTGACATTCACATCGTTGACGATTCCCCCAAGAAGTCGACCAAGAAGGTTGACGTGGCGGACGTTGCACCGGTGATGCTCGACGAGATTCAGGAAGCGGCCGCCGAGGCCGCCGAAGAGACGACCGATGAGACGGTAGAGATCATTGTCGAACCAACGACCGAAGACGCCGACACCACCGAAACGGACGAATCATGAGTGCTGGCAGCATTGTCGAGAACGTTGTGACCTATGTCGTCACCCAGATCGTGGACGATCCCGACTCCGTCAAGGTTGAGATCGTTCAGGACGGCGACGATGCGATCGTCGCCGAAGTTCGGACCGCCAAGTCCGACATGGGTCGCGTGATTGGCCGCCGCGGACGGGTCGCCCGTGCGATCCGCTCGGTTGCCTCGGTCGCCGGCGATGAAGAGGGTGTTTCCGTCGAGGTCGACTTCCTCGACTGAAGTGGAATCGATTCTCGTCGGCTACGTGCGTCGCGCCCACGGCATCAACGGAGCGGTTGTCGTGCGCCCGCTCACCGATGACCCAGCGCGCCGCTGGGTGCCCGGGGCACACTTCGAGAGCGACGGCACGCCTCCCCAGGTGTTCACCGTGGCCGAGGCAGCGCCCTATCGCGACGACCTCCTTGTTCGCTTCGACGAGGTCTCCGATCGGAGCGGGGCAGAAGCCTTGCGCGGTAGGTCGTTCGCCATCGACCCCGGTGACCGGCGCGAACTCGAAGATGGCGAGTTCTGGGTAGAGGATCTCATCGGTTGCACGGCGGTTGACCATGACGGCACTCGCATCGGTGTAGTTGACGAAGTGGTGTTCGGGGCCGCCCAGGATCGCCTCGTCATCGTCACCGACTCCGAGCGGGTCGAAGTCCCGTTCGTTGATCCCATCGTCCCGGAGATCGATCTCGCTGGGAGAACGATCGTCCTCACACCACCCGACGGCCTGTTCGAATCACCCTGATCCGGATACGGCCCGATCGAGGGATTCGATCGTGCGGTCATGAATCGCCCTCGCTGCGGACGGCGAGTCCGCGATGCTCACCATCCCGAGCTTGCCGTATTCCGAGACGGCGCCCACGATGTGGAATACCGTCCCCGACTGCCTCGCCTGGTCGAAATGCAAGCCCTCGCACACGGTGATGTCGAAGACGTCTTCGGGAAGCAGCCCGCGGAATCGATCCGACTGGACGTTGTCGCTGGCGTAGTAGCACAGCTCGCTGCCGAACGCCGATCGATACGTGCCGGTGCCCAGGTCGTATGACCCGTCGGTGAGGAACTGGAGGACGAGCGACGGAAGCGTCGTTCCGCCCTTTCTCAGGTTGATCTCGAGCGCGAAGTGATCCCAACCCTGGCCGGTCGGGATCGAGACGAAGTCGACGCTGAAGCGGCCGAGGGCGCCCCGCTTCACCAGTTCTTCGCCGACCTGGAGGCCGGCTGCCTGGAGATCGAGGCGGTAGGCCGCGTCGGAAGGGAACGAGCAGCCCTCGTACACCTGGCCCGTGGCGCCGCCGAGAACCTGCTCGTGAGTGGAAATGGCCTCGACTCTGCCGAGCGGATCAATGCGGCATTGCACGGAGGGTGACCGGACTACGGGCGATTCGATCATCGCCTCGACGATCCCGGTCATCTCCCCGATCTTCTCAAGGAATCGGTGGACCGTCAGACCGTTCGCGATGGGGGACAGCCGGTGCTCGAGCTGTTCGCGCGTCCAGGCGACGAGGCCCGTTGGGGGGGCACCGGCGAAGTCGAACATGGCGTTGCCCTCTCCCGAGAACCCCTCATCCAGCTTCAGCACGGCACGCCGGAGTGAAGGATCCTCGGCACGCAGTTCGACAAATGCGTGCACAACGTCGTCGACGTCTCGCACATCAGTGATCGCTCTCGGCATGGTGATGCCCGCAGCAGCGAGCACAGCCTTGCTGCCGTTCTTCCCTCCGAGCCAGCGCCGGTCAGGGTCGTTCGCGTACATCGGGATTCCGAGCTGGACCGCGAGTGTCCGCTCGAGCGGGGTCGAGTTGAAGCACGTCATGTGCGCCGTCACCGGATTCGGGATCGCCTCCCGGATCCGCTCGAGCAGACGCGGTCGCCTGAGGATCTTCCGACTCAGAGGCTCGGGTGAACCGTCATCGCACGACAACAGCGTCATCCGGTTGCGGGCGTGGTGGGCCGGCACACCGGGCAACAGGTGGAGGTAGTAGTCGACGATCGTCGGGGCGATCGAGCGGCTCGTCACGTAGACGATCCGGGTCCGCGGCATGCGCAACAGCATGAGCAGGCAAAGCATGCGCTCTTCGTAGTGGACGATGCCGTCGATCCGGTGCAGTTGATCCCGGTCGAGGCTGAGCGAGGGGATGACCACCACCGTTCGCTCCGCCATCCGGTCGGGGAAGGTCGTCGTGACGAGCGGGACGAGCCGGCGCTGCAGTTCGTGGAAGCAGATCCGCTCCGCCTCCGAACCCGGGATCGGTACGAGACCGTGAGGTTCGTCTTCGGTGTGCGCCATCCCGGCAAAGCCTACGCGGATGTACGGATCGCGGTTGAGCCGGTGTCGACGACGTATCCTGGGAGCGTGCCGTACGAACCGCGCTATCACGTTCGCATCGTGACCGCTACCTCGCTCTTCGACGGGCACGATGCCGCTATCAACATCATGCGACGCATCCTCCAGGCGACGGGAGCCGAGATCATCCACCTCGGCCACGACCGATCGGCCGCCGAAATCGCCATCGCAGCCGTGGAAGAAGATGCACAGGCGGTGGCAATCACGTCGTATCAGGGCGGCCACATGGAGTTCTTCCGGTACGTGCGCCGCCTGCTCGACGACGCAGGTGCCACCCATGTCAAGATCTTCGGCGGCGGCGGGGGCACAATCCTCCCCGAGGAATCCGCCGAGCTGCAGCGATCCGGGATCGAGCGCATCTACACGCCCGACGACGGCCGCGAACTCGGACTCCAGGGCATGATCGACGACCTGCTCGAGCGTTCGGATTTCCCGGTGGTCGACGGTCGGCCGCTCGATCCGTCCGAGCTGACCACGGCGAGTCCCCGATTGCTCGGCCGCATGATCTCGGGTGTTGAGCAAGAGGCGAACGGCGAACTGGCGCTCGCCGCACGCGCGGCAGCGGCCGACCGGCCGACGCCTGTGGTCGGCATGACCGGGACGGGCGGGGCGGGTAAGTCATCGCTGATCGACGAGGTCGTCGTGCGGTTCCTCGCCGACTTCCCCGAGCGGACGCTGGCGATCATCTCGGTCGACCCCTCCCGGCGGCGGTCCGGCGGCGCCCTGCTTGGAGATCGCATCAGGATGAACTCGGTCTCGGATCCCAGGGTGTTCATGCGATCGCTTGCGACGCGCCAGGCGAACCTTGCGCTGTCGCCTCATGTGGCGTCGACCGTGGACCTCGCCAAGGCGGCAGGCTTCGACCTCGTGATTCTCGAGACGTCCGGGATCGGCCAGGCCGACACCGAGATCGTCGACCACTCGGATCTCTCGCTGTACGTGATGACGCCCGAGTACGGCGCGGCGAGCCAACTCGAGAAGGTCGACATGCTCGACTTCGCCGACCTCGTCGTCGTCAACAAGGCGGACCGACGCGGGGCCGACGACGCAGTCCGCGACGTGCGCAAGCAGTACCGGCGCAACCACAAACTCTTCGACGTTGCCGATGAGGACCTTCCGATCTACGCAACCGTGGCATCTCACTTCAACGATGCGGGCACCAACCGCCTCTACCGGGCGCTGATGGATCGCCTCGACCGACTCGCTCCCGGGCGGTTCGTCTCGACGATCGACCTGCCAACCGATCATGGGGGCGAGAAGCCTGTCATACCCGGGGATCGAGTGCGCTATCTATCAGAGATCAGCGAGACAATCCGGGCCTACAACACCAGGGTTGAGCACCAGATGGGCCGAGCGACCGAGGCTCAGGCATATGCGGTGGTTGCGGAGGCCACCACCGATGCGCTGCTCGGCGCCGCCGCGTCGGACGCACTGGGCGCACTCGATGAGGACGCCGCTGCTGTTCTCGCCGGTTGGAACGAGACGGCCGAGGCATACGCCGCCGACACCGCAACGTACGACGTGCGCGACGTCGAGATCGAAGTCGAGACCGCTTCGACGACGCTGTCCGGTACGCGCATTCCGAAGGTCGCGTACCCCCGCATCGCTGGGTGGGCCGACCGCGTGCGGTGGGGCCTCCAGGAGAACGTACCCGGTCGGTTCCCGTTCACCGCGGGCGTCTTCCCGTTCAAGCGGGCCGCGGAGGACCCGACCAGGATGTTCGCCGGCGAGGGCGGTCCGGAGCAGACCAATCGGCGATTCCACTATGTGTCGCGCGACATGCCGGCAGTCCGGCTCTCGACGGCTTTCGACTCGGTCACCCTCTACGGGGAAGACCCCGATCAACGACCCGACATCTACGGCAAGATCGGGAACGCCGGTGTGTCGGTCGCCACCCTCGACGACGTGAAGAAGCTCTACTCCGGATTCGATCTGCTCGATCCGTCTACGTCGGTCTCGATGACGATCAACGGGCCCGCCCCGATGATGCTCGCGTTCTTCATGAATGCAGCGATCGATCAGCAGTGTGAGCGCTACATCGTCGAACATCGCCTGCAGGATGGCGTAGAGCAGGCGCTGGTGGAGCGCTTCGACCGGCGGGGGCGCCCGCGTCCGCGGTACAACGGCGATTTGCCACCCGGAAACGACGGTCTCGGCCTCATGCTTCTCGGGATGACGGGCGACCAGGTGCTGCCGGCGGACGTGTATGCCCGCATCAAGGACGATGTTCAGTCAGGCGTACGTGGGACGATCCAGGCGGACATCCTCAAAGAGGATCAGGCCCAGAACACGTGCATTTTCTCAACGGAGTTTGCGCTGCGGATGCAGGGCGACATCCAGGAGTACTTCATCGACCATTCGGTCGGGAACTTCTATTCGGTCTCGATTTCCGGCTATCACATGGCAGAAGCCGGCGCGAACCCGATCACGCAACTCGCGTTCACGCTGGCGAACGGGTTCACGTTCGTGGAGTACTTCCTCTCGCGGGGAATGGAGATCGATACGTTCGCCCCGCACCTCTCGTTCTTCTTCTCCAACGGGGTCGACGCCGAGTATGCGGTGATCGGACGGGTCGCCCGGCGCATCTGGGCCAAGGCGATGCGACACAAGTACGGGGCTGCCGATCGTTCCCAGAAGCTCAAATACCACATACAGACATCCGGGCGCTCGCTGCATGCGCAGGAGATCGCGTTCAACGACATCCGAACCACGCTCCAGGCGTTGTACGCGGTCTACGACAACTGCAACTCGCTCCACACCAACGCGTACGACGAGGCGATCACCACGCCGACCGAGGAGTCCGTTCGCCGTGCGTTGGCGATCCAACTCATCATCAATCGCGAACTTGGCCTCGCCAGGAATGAGAACCCGATGCAGGGCTCGTTCATCATCGAGGAATTGACCGACCTCGTCGAAGAAGCGGTCCTCGCGGAGTTCGATCGCCTCACCGACCGCGGCGGGGTGCTCGGAGCCATGGAGCGCATGTATCAGCGGTCGAAGATCCAGGAGGAGTCGCTGCTCTACGAGCGCAAGAAGTCCTCCGGCGAACTCCCCATCGTCGGGGTCAACACGTTCCTGTCGCGCGGAGGCTCGCCGTTCGTGGTTCCCGACACCGTGATCCGATCGACCGACGACGACAAGCACCGCCAGATCGACGCCGCACGGGCCGTGCGCGATCGAGACCCGGCCGCGGCCGAAGTGGCTCTCAGCCACCTGCGGCGAACCGCCATCCGGGGTGACAACACATTCGAGGCTCTGATGGAGGCCGCGAAATACTGCACTATCGGTCAGATCTCACGCGCGTTGTACGACGTGGGCGGGCGCTACCGGCGGAACATGTGAGGCTGGTAGCGAGTCCCTATTCGTGGTGTCCATCCACCTCGGTGATGGTGGCATCAGGCGAGCGTCCCTGGTTGTGCGGTGTTTGCACGCACCACGCGACCACAGGGGGCTCGTTGTGCACGCGAACACTCGGTTGACTCCTCAAGGGCGCAAGATCTTGGTGGAGCGCATTGCTTCGGGTCGTCCTGCTAGCGCGTCGGGCGGAGATGGGGATCTTGCGAACGGCGGCGTAGCCGCGGTGGAACCGATACTGAAGCACCCTGGGTTTGTTCGAGACCAGAGTCTCCACTCTTCCCAGGGCGTCCCAGTCTGTCTTCGACGTGTTGTTCTGTGACGTTGCGTGCGATGTCTGCGATGACGGGGCCGTACCGGTCCGGTCGTGTATTGGATCGCCTGGTCGGCGATCTCGTCGACGACCCGGCGAGCGACGGGATCCGACCGGTGGGTCGTGCCGTCGAGCAGGTGCGGGCCCGTCGCATGTCGATATCACCCACAGCGAGCGTGGCGTGGAGTTGCGGGAGGCGGGTGCGGAGTTCGAGGGCGATACCGACCTCGATATCAGCCGAGCGGCGAGTCAGGTGCGACGCAGCCCGGACCGCGGCCGGTTCACAACCCGCCGGGTCGACATCGCCGTCGAGGGCGTCGACAACGGCAGCCATGACGGCGCACAGATGGGCCGTGTCGCGCGACGCCAGACGCTGACGGGCACGCGGCACAACGATCCGGTCACACCCCGATATCCGAGTCACATCGATATCCGAGTCACATCGATCGAAGACAGCAACGTGGCGAGAATCGGGCCTGGTTCCGTCTCATCGTGACCGGCCGGGATCCCCTCATCCGGAGCGTCCGCACCTTGGCACAACTCCAACACGGCAACAACGTATCACCCAACCAAGGCACAGAACGGCCTCGGCGGCCATGAATCTGGAAAGGTCTCGCTCGGAGTCCGATCGGTAGGATCGCGGCATGGACATCGAGTCGATCCAGCAGGAACTCGCCGCCTTTCACGGAGGAAGGAAGTGGATCCTTGTGCCGGATGCGGCCGCCGGGGTGACGCCGCTGGTGGACCAACTGCGCGAGTGGGGACCCGCGGGCATCATGATTGTGGCGGCGGTCGAAGGGGTGGGGGACGTGCCGAAGGCCGACCGCATCAGGTACACCCGTGCGACGGGGGACACGGTCATGCTGGGGATCCGGGCAAATCACGCTGCGATCGAGAACCCAGATCCTGACCTGCTCGCGGCGGTTGACGATTTCGACCCAGAGCACGAAGCGATGGTCTTCGGCTCGGGATTCAGCCGCGAGGCGACGCTCGTCGGACGGCCTGTGTACGGAGCCCGGCCTAAGGAATGGTGGGCGCTCGAGGACAAGACGATCGTCGACCAACTCTGGGACGATGCCGGCGTTCGCCGCGCCCCGTCGGCGGTTGTACCGGTCGGGGAGGCGCCGGCGGTCGCCGCCGAACTTGCTTCGGAGCTGGGGACGGTGTGGGTGGCCGACAACAGCGAGGGCTGGCACGGCGGCGGGGAGTATGCCCGGTGGGTCCGTTCAGCGGACGACGTTGCTCCTGCCCTTGCCTGGTTCACCGAGCATGCGGTCGAGGTGCGGGTCATGCCCTTCCTCGACGGTATCCCATGCTCAATCCATGGCTTTGTGACCCGTGACGGTGTTGCCGTGTTGCGGCCGATCGAGATGATCATCCTCCGCAACGAACTCCGGGCGGAGTTCGTCTACGCCCAGGCCGCAAACTACTGGGACCCGCCTGGTGCGGTCCAGGACCAGATGCGAGCCGCTGCCCGGAGTGTCGAGAAGCTGCTGAGCGAACGCTTCGGCTACCTGGGTGGTTTCGGCATCGACGGTGTCTGCACCGTGGACGGCTTCCTACCGACCGAACTGAATCCCCGCTTGAGTATCGGGCACGGTCTGCACTCGCGTGCCGCCGACTTGCCGTTGGGGAGCATGGAGCTCATGCAGACGGAAGGCGATCTCGAGATCGCTGCCGCGGATCTCGAAGAGATACTCGTCTCAGCAGCGACCGGCTCACGCCGGGGTGGGCTGTTGCTACCGCTGGGCGGTGATCACACCCCAGACAAGACCGGCATTCGGTTCGTCAACGGCCGGGCCGAGGCTGTTGACCCGGATGGAGAGTGCGATGCCACGATGGAGATCGGTCCTGCGGTCATGGGGTCGATCATCGTTGTGCGTCTCGATCCGGACCGCACGCCCGTCGGACCGTCGCTTGCGCCGCGTGCGGTCGCGATCTTCGACCTCGCCCGCGACTTCTGGGACCTCGATATCCCGCCGCTCGAACCTGCTCCGGATGTGTGCGCGCGGTAGTGGGCCAAACGGGACGACATTCGCGGCGGGCCTCATCGTCCGTGCAAGCTCCCAAAGCTCCCTCCACATCCGGGCGGCCGCCTGGGCGTGCCTCCCCCACTGCGCGGGGAGGCGAAGACCCTCGGCCACGCGGCTCCTTCGTCACGGGAGGTCGAGGGGGACTTCTATCGCGAAGATTGGTTCGCCCTCTTCGCCGACGGTGCCGACTTCGAGGTCCACGGCGCCGGAGGGGCCGTCGCTGAGGGCGAGGCTGAAGGCGTGCCACACGTGGGCGGAGGATCGTGTGGAGATCGACCGGTCGATGCCGACGCCAGCCGCATCGCTCAGCCGGACACGCACGGCGTCGATTCCGGGCCCCGAGTAGCCGGAGACCTGAAGGGGATAGAGGCCGACACCCGGCTGGGGGCTCAAGAGCACGATGCCGCCGCCTGACGCGGGCGTGGCGATCGGCCGGTCGTCACCTGTGGCTCGCAGGTCGATGACGAGGCGGGCAGGTGATGTTGTCGTGAAGGCCCGGGCCGCGGCTCGCTCGCTGAGGTGGAGATCGACGAGCAACCCCTCCTCGGCGTCCTCGATCACGAACCACTGGTTGACCAGGGTTCCGTTGAGGGTGGTGTCGGCGACCGCTGAGTCGACGACCGCGTCGGACAACTTCACGCGAACGATCCCGGGGTCGGGCAGCATCGAGATTCCGACCGGGCCGATGCGCGTGGCCGGCGCCCCGGCCTCCGAGAGAAACTCGACCTCGATGCGTTCGCATCCCTCGAGGGGGTACCAGCGGATGCCGCCGATTGCCTTCGCATCGCGGCCCTGGCTGTCGAGCGCTGCGACGGTTCCCTCTTCGACGAACGGGAGGTCGCCGGCGAGGCAGGCCGGCATGTCTCCCGAAACGCTGGTTGTGGTGGTTGATGACTCGACGGTTGTGGTCGATCCATCCGACTCAGCCGGGGTGCACGCGGACGCAGCGAGAGCGATGGCGGCGAGGACGGGGAGGATCCGCATGACGCGAGGTTACCGAAGGTGCGGGATGTCGACCGTTCGAACGTCCTCCGGCATTTCCAACAGGAACATGAGCCCAGCTCGAATGTGAAGTTCCCGACGCGGTTCAGCCATCCAATTACGCGGTCCCGGAGAATCCGGGGGTGTGATAGGTTCGGCCGATGGCGTTCCCGGCACCCGATCCAGACCTCGCGTACCGGTTGCTCATCGACGAGCAGCCACCGTCCGATTTGTTCGTCGAGGCTCGGCGCCTGCGCGATGCGGGCAAGGGGCGAACCGTCTCCTACAGCCGGAAGGTGTTCATCCCCGTCACGACGATGTGCCGGGACCGGTGCAGCTACTGCACGTTCGCCAAGCCACCCGGTGCCGGAGGCGCGTTCCTCACACCTGATGAGGTGATGGCGGTCGTCACGGCAGGGGAGCGACACGGGTGCACCGAGGCCCTCTTCACGCTCGGCGACCGACCGGAGGAACGATGGCCCGCAGCACGTGCCTTCCTAGACGGTGAGGGACATGCATCGACCCTCGGGTACGTCCAGTCCCTGACTGAGCGAGTCGTCGCCGAGTCGACGCTGTTCCCTCATGCGAACCCCGGTCTGATGGATCATGCGACTCAGGAGGCCCTGCGGCCCTCGAACCCGTCGATGGGCCTGATGCTCGAGAACATCTCTCCACGCCTCATGGAACCGGGGATGCCCCACTTCGACTGTCCGGACAAGGATCCGATCCTTCGGATGGAGACCATCACGACCGCCGGGCGGCTCAGGATCCCGTTCACGACCGGCGTACTCGTCGGGATCGGCGAGACGCCTCGTGAGGTTGTGGACAGCCTCTTCGCCCTGGCATTTTCCCACGAGCGCTTGGGACACCTCCAGGAGATCATCATCCAGAACTTCCAGCCGAAAGCTGACACCAGGATGCGTGGCGTCGCGCCACCGTCAGCCGAGTACTTCGCTCGTGTTGTCGCCCTCACGCGCTGGATCTTTGGCCCGAGCATGAACGTGCAGGTCCCACCGAATCTGAGCGACGACTTCGGCATGTACCTCGACGCCGGAATCAACGACTGGGGCGGTGTCTCGCCGCTGACGATCGACTGGGTGAATCCAGAGGCACCGTGGCCGCACCTCGACCGCCTGCGATCGGTGACGGAGGCCGCCGGCTTCGAGTTGAAGCAGCGGATGCCCGTGTATCCCGACTATGTGACCGCCGAATGGGTCGATGCCGACCTGCTGCCCCGTCTCGTCAGTGCCGTTGACGCCGAGGGGTACGCTGTGTCGAAGGAGAGAGCGACCACATGACCGACATCACCTTCGTTCGATTGCGCCCCACCGAGGCAGTCCGCGACCGCTGGGCGGAAGCGAGGCGCCGGGAAGGTGACACCGCGGTCGAGGTCGAGTACCTGACTGATGCCGACTGCGAAGCCGCGTTCTCGTGCGGCCTGCTGCCGGTCGGGGGAGAAGGCTCACCGGCCATCGCACCCGCCTATGTCGCGGCACCGGTCGGTTCCCTCGCCCTCGCCAAACGAGGTGTCCGTGGCTGGCAGGTCACCGTCGTGGGCACCGGCGACCGGGCCACAACGATCGATGCCCTCGCCCGGACGCAGGCTGCGTTCCTCAGGGTCGGCCGCAGCGCGGTCGCCGAAGCTGCGTCGATCGCCGGACTTCCAGGTATCGACGCGAGGGTCTCGGTATTCGTCGACACGATTGAGGAGGCGCTCGAGGCGGTCGACCTCGGCGCACGGGACCTCATCCTGCGCGGATGGGACACCGAGGCCGTCGGCGGTCTCCGTGATGCCGTGTCGCTGCCGCTCCTCGAGCGGACGGCCCTGCCCATCAAGCTTCCGGTCGATGAGGCCAGGGACCGCCTCGAACCGGCCGCCTTCAAAACCTATCTCGGTCTGGTCGATGCGTCCGGAGTTGCCCGGCCTCGGACGGACTGGGCTCCAGGCAAGGACATGCCGGCGCCTCATCCGCCAGGTCGGTTGTCGGCGCAGTGGACCGATGAGGCCTGGCAGAGCGAACCGGCAGACGCCATCGGTGACGCCGTGCGGCCGGATCTCCGCCGTATCCTGGACCGTTCACTCGAAGGCAAGCGGCCGACTCGGGACGAGGTCAAGCGACTCTTCGAAGCCCGCGGTAGTGAGGTGGACGAGATCGCCGCGACGGCCGACATCATTCGCCAGCGCGTCAACGGCGAGACCGTGTCGTTCATCGTCAACCGCAACATCAACTACACCAACCAGTGCACATACAAGTGCGGGTTCTGTGCCTTCTCCAAGGGGCCCCGCTCGCTGAACCTGCGCGAGGATCCCTATCTCCTAACCGTGCCTCAGGTCGTCGAGCGGTCGGTCGAAGCCTGGAATCGCGGAGCAACAGAAGTGTGCCTCCAGGGTGGAATCCACCCCGAATTCACCGGCGACTTCTACGTCACCGTGCTGGAGTCCATCAAAGCGGCCGTTCCCGGCATGCACGTGCACGGGTTCACACCGCTCGAGGTATGGCAAGGGGCTGAGACGCTCGGCATCCAGGTAGGAGAGTTCCTCGAAATCCTCCGCGAGGCCGGCCTCGGCACGCTCCCCGGTACGGCGGCTGAGATCCTCGACGACCGCGTCCGCGAGTACCTCTGTCCGGACAAGATCCGGACCGCCCAGTGGGCTGAGGTGATGCTCACCGCCCACGAACTCGGGCTCCGATCAACCGCCACGATCATGTTCGGTCACATCGACGACCCCGACTCGTGGGCCAACCACATCGAGACGATCCGGCTCATCCAGGCGCGTACGGGAGGCTTCACCGAGTTCGTCCCGCTGCCGTTCGTCCACATGGGGGCGCCCATCTACGTTCGCGGCACCGCCCGCCCGGGTCCAACTTGGGACGAGGTTGTGCTCATTCACGCCGTGGCGCGCATCGCCTTCGACGGCCTCATCGACAACATTCAGGCTTCGTGGGTCAAGCTCGGGCTCGAAGCTGGTCTCACGCTGCTGAACGCGGGAGCGAACGATCTCGGCGGGACCCTCATGGATGAGTACATCTCGGCGGCCGCAGGCGCCGCTCACGGGACCATGGTCGATGCGGGCGACTTCACGTCGGCGATCGAATCTATCGGCCGGACACCCCGGCAGCGCACGACCCTCTACCGGGATGCTCCGGCCCCCAGAATCGTCGGGGGCATCTCGTGAAACGCAGCGGCGACGCTACGAAGGACCAACTGTTCGACGCAGCGGCGCGGCTCTTCCGCGAGCACGGATATGCGGAGACCTCCCACGCCGATATCTCAGCCGAGGCCAACTTCGGACGAACCACGTTCTATGAGCACTTCGCTTCGAAAGAGGATCTCCTCGTTCAACTCGTGCAGCGTGACCTGCCGGTGCTGATCGACGAGATCCTCTCCGATGTTCCGCCCGGACTGCCGCCCGACGTTCGACTGCGGGAGCTGACGATTCGGTTCGTCGCGTTCGTCGGGACCGACCATCTCGGGCTGATCCTTCACACCGAAGTACCCCGGCTCACGGTGGATGCCCAGCGGGCAATCGCGGCGTCCCACCAGGCGCTCTCGAACGAGGTCACGGACATCTATCGCGCGGGCGTCGCCAGTGGGGCGTTCGTCGAGTTGCCGGGTCCGGTGGTCGGGCGGTTGATCCAGGAGACGATGATGGCCGGCGGCCGCACTGTGATGGACCTGCCGGCACCGAAGCAGCATGTTGATTCGATTGCCGAAGCGACGGCCGGATTCCTCGTCAATGGGCTCCGACCGTAGCGCCGTCGGTAGCATCCCACCCATGCGGATCAACGTCATCACGATCTTCCCGGAGTTCTTCACGTCGCCGCTCGACACGAGCCTTGTCGGCAAGGCGAGGGAAGAGGGCACCCTTGAGATCGTGCTCCACGACCTTCGCGAACATGGCAAGGGCGTGCACCGGCAGGTGGACGACTCACCGTTCGGAGGTGGCGCCGGCATGGTGATGATGGTGGAGCCGCTCGCTGCGGCGCTCGATCCATTGGCGCACACGCACCGCGTGCTTCTCACTCCGGGCGGCCGGCAACTCGATCAGGAGACGCTCGACCGGTTGGCAACCATCGATGAACTCACACTCGTTTGCGGCCGCTACGAAGGTGTCGATGAACGCGTCGCCGAGCACCTCACCGACGAGGAGATTTCTCTCGGGGACTACGTCCTGCTGGGAGGAGAGGTCGGCGCGCTCGCGATCATCGAAGGCGTGACCCGCCTCCTTGACGGTGTGGTCGGGAACCCCGTTTCGGTGGAGACCGAGAGCTTTCGCGAGGGGCTGCTCGAAGAACCGCACTACACCCGCCCTGCTGAGTTCCGGGGTTGGACCGTACCCGAGGTGCTGCGGTCCGGAGACCACAGAAAGGTGGAGGAGTGGAGGGAAGAGCAGCGCGCAGCGCGGACGCGTGAGCGCAGGCCGGACCTGCTGGGTCGCCAGCCGCCAGCCGCCAGCCGCCAGCAAGACACCGAGGTAGCGGATTCGTAGCAGATCCGTCATCTCACTTAGGTTCTCGGGTTGCTACCATCCGGGTTCGCTCTTCCCCCTTGTCTTGGAGGATCCCGTGAATACGCTCGATCAGATCGAGGGCGCCCAGCTGCGCGATGACATACCGGACTTCAGTCCAGGCGATACCGTGCGCGTGCATGTTCGCGTCATCGAGGGTGGCCGGGAACGGACCCAGGCGTTCGAAGGTGTTGTGATTGCCCGCAAGGGTGGCGGCATCCGTGAGACGTTCACAGTTCGGAAGATCAGCTTCGGCGTCGGCGTCGAACGCATCTTCCCCGTTCACGCTCCGATCATTCAGTCCATCGAAGTCGTCCGTCGTGGTGACGTGCGCAGGGCCAAGCTCTACTACCTCCGCAATCGGGTCGGCAAGGCCACCCGCATCAAGGAGAAGCGCGACTGACCGGTACCAACCGGCCCAGCGCCATCGAACACGACCCGTCGAATCGGCGGGTCGTTGTCGCGCCGCTCCGTGCTTCGATGCTGGCGTCCGCCACCGCGGCGCTCGCAGACATGGACCCGGCGTTGGCAGACCTCGCTGCCCGCAACGGGGTTCCACCCCTGTGGGCCCGCGAACCCGGCTTCCGCACGATGCTGCGGTTGATCCTCGAACAGCAGGTCTCGTTGGCATCCGCCGACGCCGCCTACCGGAAGCTCGAAGACGTGCTCGGTCGCGTTGAGCCGGGGCGGTTCCTGCTCCTCGACGACGCGCAACTCAAGGCGATCGGGTTCTCCGGGCAGAAGGCAGGGTACGTCCGGGGCCTCGCAGCCGGGATGATCGAGGGTTCGATCGACCTGGACGCGACAGCCGATCTCTCGGACGGACGAGCGAGCGAGCACCTCCTGGAGATCAGGGGCGTCGGACCGTGGACGGCGGCCTGCTATCTGCTCTTTGCGCTGCTCCGTCCCGACGTCTGGCCTGCGGGAGATCGGGCCCTCGAAGTGTCGATCGGGAGGGTCTACCAGCTCCCTGATGTGCCGGTCAGCGACGAAGCCAACACACGCGCCGAGGCATGGCGCCCTTTTCGCTCGGTGGCGGCTCGGCTCCTCTGGCACGAGTACCTTGGGGGCCGCGGGTGAACGAAGGATTGGCGGAGACGGGAGGTAGTGTGGTTCCCGTGACTGCGCCAGAATCCGGCTCCGTTGCGCCCGTACCGGCCGAGACCGAAGGCGCGCCCGAGTCCAAGAAGCACGCCCTGCCGTTCTGGCTCGAGCTTCCGCTCCTCATCCTTGCCGCGCTTCTCATCGCAGTCGTCATCAAGACGTTCTTCTTTCAGGCGTTCTGGATCCCCTCGTCGTCGATGGAGGACACCCTCCAGATCGACGATCGGGTGATGGTGAACAAGTTGGCCTACCGGATCGGTGATCTACAGCGGGGGCACGTCGTGGTGTTCGATGATCCCCGTGCTGATGCCGCTCCGGAAGAATCCCTGTTCGACGCCTCACGACGCAACATCACCGAGGCCATCGGACTGTCGGTTCCGAGGACCGAGTTCATCAAGCGGGTCATCGGACTGCCGGGGAGCGCGTCGAGATCGTCGACAACCAGGTGCTCATCGGCGGAGTCCCGATCGATGAGCCCTATCTCAAGCCCGGATCACTGATGCCCGACTTCGGTCCAATCATCGTGCCGGCCGGCGAGATGTTCGTTATGGGCGACAATCGGAATTCGAGCCAGGACAGCCGCTATTTTGGATCGGTCTCGACCGATACGGTGGTGGGGAGAGCCTTCGTCATCATGTGGCCGATCTCGCGATGGTCGGGTCTCTGATGGTCGGGTTACCAACACGCGGCCGGTAGCATCGCGCTGCCGACCATGGACGGGAGAGGCACGAGTGGGCGAAGAGGATCTCGAGCGGTACGAAACCGACGTCGAGCTACAGATCTACCGTGAGTACCGGGATGTCCTTCCGATGTTCCGCTACGTCGTCGAGACCGAGCGCCGCTTCTACTTGGCGAATCGTGTTGAGATGAACACGCGGTCCGCAGACGGGTCCGTCTACTTCGAACTCGAACTGGAAGATGCCTGGGTCTGGGACATGTTCCGACCCGCCCGGTTCGTCAAGCGGGTACGGGTGATGACCTTCCGAGACGTCAACATCGAAGAGACCGACATCCCCTCGGAGTTCTAGAGCTTCGTTCTCGTCACACCTCGGTGACACGATGCGGAGATGCCCACCAGACGCATGTGCATCGGCTCAGCCGGTGAAGCGATCGCCGCCGGATTCCTCGAACGCCGTGGCGCCGTCATCGTGCGCCGCAACACTCGTGTCGGCAGCGACGAGATCGACCTCATCATCCTCGTCGACGAAGAACCGATCGTTGTCGAGGTGAAGACCGGGATCGGGTCGGACAGCCGACCATGGGAGAGCTTCGGTGACGTCAAGCGGGCGCGGACTCGGCGCGCGGCGCGCAAGCTCGGGATCCGGCGCATCGATCTCGTCACGGTCGAAATGGCCGAGGCGACCGCGGTCGTGCGATGGCTACCCGACAGCGGATGATCCGAGCCGGCGGCGTTGGTCCTTGAACCAGCAGCCATGGTGCCAATGCCGTCTGAGGTCGGGGGCAAGGTCGGGCACGACCACAACATGGCCGACACCCGGCTCGATCCACGACTCGCAACCGGGGCAAACGTAGGCCTTGTGCGCCCGGTAGGGCTGGACCGGATGGACGGTCACCTCGTCGAGCGTCACCCGAAGAACCCCCACGCGACGAACGCCAGCGTCACGACGACGAACACCACGACAAGAACGATGTCGGTCGCCGATCGCCTGTGTTGACGGAACGGGTTGAAGCCCATGCGGACAACGTAGCGGAGTTGCGGAACAGCCGAGAGGCACGCGGCTGCTAGTTTCGGCTCATGGCGTTTGTCTCGATCGAAGACCGCGGGCAGGTTCGGTGGGTGACGATGTCGTCGCCCGACACGAAGAACGCCGTTTCGAAGGCGGGATGGGTCGAACTGGCGGATGCCTTCGAGGCGTTCGAGGTCTCAGGTCGGCGCGCGTTGGTCCTCACCGGGAGCGGTGGTGACTTCTGCGCCGGGGCAGACCTCGGCGCCGACTTCTCAGGATTTGGAACGCCGGCGGCGAACGCCGAATACATGCGTCTGCCGAATCGGGCGGCGCTGGCACTGCACCGTGTGTCGAAGCCGACGATCGCGGCAGTGGACGGAGTAGCCGTTGGCGCGGGCATGAACCTCGCGGTCGGATGCGACATTGTGGTCGCTTCCCACCGAGCGCGCTTCGCGGAGATCTTCGTTCGGAGGGGGCTGACCCTCGACTTCGGCGGGACCTGGCTCCTCCCGAGGCTGGTCGGGCTGAACCGGGCCCGAGAACTGGCGTTGACCGGGCGAATCGTCGAGGCGGAGGAAGCGGTCGCGCTCGGGTTGGTGACACGCGTCGTCGGATCCGACCAACTCGAGGCCGCAGCAGCGGAGATCGCCGAAGAACTCGCGGCCGGTGCACCACTGGCACAGCGGTTCATCAAAGTCGCTCTCGACCGCTCGTCCACGATGACGTTCGAACAGGCCCTTGCCTTCGAAGAGCAAGCCCAGGCAACGCTGCTGGGTTCCGAAGACATGCTCGAAGGCGCCGCCGCGTTCTTCCAGAAGCGTCTGCCGGAGTTCAAGGGCCGCTGACCTCGGCGTTCCAACGGCTTCGTGCCACCATGAGATCATGCTCTGGGTGGTGCTCGTCGCGATCGTTGTAGGCCTCGCCCTCGTGCTGCTGAGCGGGCACCTGTTCCTCACCTGGGCCGAGCGCCGGGGATGGGTCTACTACCGCTCAACCGACCGGCCGAGACCGCACTCGCTCGGCCTATTCGAGGAGATCTACCAGCCTTCGATAACCCACGTGATCGACCAGCAGGTGAACGAAGACACCGAGGCGGATCAGGCGGAGTCCGGCGAGGACTTCTAGCTACCTCCTGCTCCGGCACGAGGCACCTTGGAGCTGGCGGTCTGTCGCAGAAGTGGCTGCTGTGTTTGTCCGGCTCTCGACGCCACCGGCGGCGTCCTCCGCCTCGACGCAGTCCCGACTGCGCCTTCGTTGCGCGTCCTTGCCGGGTGACGCCGATGCTTCGGAGATACCCAGACACCACCTCAGCGGCGGACGACTAGCCCAGCGGGTCGAGGACCCGGATGCTCGGTTCGTCGGAACCGGTTGATTCGTCGATCGGGTTGCTTCTCGGCGGGATCAGTGAGTCGACTCGAACCCAACGCTCGATCGCGAGGAGCCGGTCGGGATTCCGCGGCAGCTCGATGTCCGTGCTCATATCGAGGATATCGAGGGCATTGGCGAGCGAGTTGAGCGCCATGGCGAACAGTGCCACCCATACGAGGAAACCGCCGAAACCGGTGTCGACCGACATTGAGGCGATCATCCAAGCCGCGGCGGAGATGACGAAGACGCCAAGGTGAATCTGGAGGCGCAGGCGCTTGATGCGCTGCCTCTCGTAGACCGCGGCGCTTGCCATCGCCCCACGCCGTGTGCGATGCGCCGAGACGGTTGGCTCTTCCTCCCATCCGAAGCCCCTTCGAACGATCTCGAGCTGCCACTCGCGTTCGACCGACCGTGGCGACCGACATACCCGGTACGGTCCGGAGTCCCATCCTCCGGAGGATTCCCGCCATGCGAGATTGCTCACGGTGTGTCTCCTCCTCATGACGCTGTGCACAGCCCTGCTCCGCCATCCTCACATGACGCCCCGCCAAACGGAAGTGCTTTTCGATCGGGGATGGTGGGGCACATTTCGCAGGGCTGGTTTGTGTCATACCGGTGACATACGTTGTCGACATGAACGCAGTAATCACGTCAAGCGCCATCATCGGCGTCGAACCCCATCCGGTACGCGTCGAGGTCCACGTTGCCGGCGGCGGCCCCGGGTTCGTCATCGTGGGTCTTCCGGATGCCGCCGTGCGTGAGGCGAAGGAACGGGTTCGGGCCGCCTTCGCATCGACCTCGAACTACTTCCCTTCGAAGCGGGTCGTTGTGAACCTCTCGCCTGCGGGCATTCCGAAGATCGGCACCGCCTATGACTTGCCCATCGCCTTGGGAGTCCTCGCTGCGAGCGGCAAACTCCAGCCGGGAGCTACCGATGTCGTCGCCCTCGGGGAGCTCGCGCTCGACGGCTCGGTGCACCCCGCTCGCGGTGGCCTTGGCGCCGCGCTCGTTGCGAGGCATCTCGGCAAGGTGTGCCTCCTGCCGGCGCAGTCCGTGGCGGAGACGGCCGGTCGAGGGGATCTGGGTGTGAAGGCCGTTCGTTCACTGGCCCACGCCATGGAGGTCGCCAGCGGCGGCCATCCCGGCGACGAGGTCGAACCGTCGCTGCCTCGGGTTGTCGAGACCCCCGACATCGCTGAGGTTCGCGGCCAGCCGGCGGCCAGGGCCGCTCTCGAGGTCGCGGCAGCGGGTGGGCATCACCTGCTCTTCCGCGGCGCCCCGGGCTCAGGGAAGACCATGCTCGCTCGGACGATGCCCGGCCTCCTCCCGCCGCTCGATGACCGAGAGGCTCACGAGGTCGCGCTGGTCTGGGCTGCAGCGGGTCGCCCGCGCCCCGGCCCGTTGACGCCGCCGTTCCGGTCGCCGCACCACTCCGCGTCGATGGCTGCGTTCATCGGCGGTGGATCCGGGGTGCCGACTCCCGGCGAGGCCGTGTTGGCGCACCGGGGCGTCCTCTTCCTGGACGAACTCGGTGAATTCCCGCCACAGTTGCTCGATGCGCTTCGTGCCCCGATCGAAGATGGGAGCGTGGTGGTGGCACGGCAGGGAGCGACGGTGGAGTTCCCGTGCCAGATCCAGGTCATCGGCGCCACGAACCCGTGTCCCTGTGGGTACGACGGTGACCGGGGCCAATCGTGTGTCTGCACCGAGTCGACGAAGTCGAGATACAAGCGCCGCATCTCGGGACCGCTCCTCGACCGGTTCGACCTCCAGGTCGAGGTGCCGCGACTACGCGTCTCCGAGCTTGCGGGGCCGAGAGGCGAAAGGTCTGCCGATGTGCGCGGCAGAGTGACGGCGGCCCGCCGGCGGCAATTCGACGAGCGTGGCCGGTTGAACCGCGAACTCAGACGTCGCGATCTCGACGCGCTGGAGTGGACCGACCAGGCCGTGCGCCAACTCGCCGAAGCTGCCGCCGGCGACCGGCTGACGGCGCGTGGGTGGGACCGCGTCCGCCGGATCGCCAGGACGGTCGCGGACCTCGAGGGTTCCGGTCCGGTCGACGGATCGCACGTCGAGACGGCACTGAGCATGCGGGTGGCCCTGTGAGCGACGACCATCGACTCCGCCTGGCGTTCTCCGGTCTTCATCCCGAGCGGATTCACGAGTTGTTGAGCCGATTCGACGGGGCGGTCGGTGCGATCGACGCAGTCAAGCGCCGTCGGGTGAAGGCATCGGACGCGATCCGGAGCAATCTGGCTGTCCCGGCGGCCCAGCGGCGGGCCGACCTGGCCGCTCTGGGCATCGACATCGTGATGCGCGGTGCGTTCCCATACCCATCTCACCTCGATCGATTCGAGGATGCGCCCGATGTGCTGTTCGTCCGCGGTGATCTCCCCCTCATCCCGGGCGTAGCGATCGTCGGCACGCGACGCTGCACCGCATACGGGCTCGAACTCGCCGATGCGTATGGCCGCGCTGTGGCCGAAGCTGCGTGGCCGGTGGTTTCCGGCCTTGCTCGCGGCATCGACGGTGCCGCACACCGAGGGATGGCTGCCGCCGGCGGGCGCGGCGTCGCCGTGCTCGGCTGCGGCATCGATGTGGCGTATCCGAGGGAACACCGGCGTCTTGGGGACCAGATCCTCGAACTCGGGGGAGCGCTCGTCTCGGAGTATCCGCCGGGGAGCAGGCCCGATCCGTGGCGATTCCCTCCTCGAAATCGGATCATCGCGACGCTCTCGGCTGCCGTTGTGGTGGTCGAGGCTGGGATCACCGGTGGGGCGCTGATCACCGCGGTCAAGGCGGCCGAGTACGGCATACCCGTCTTCGCCATGCCCGGTGATGTCGACCGAAAGGCGTCGGAGGGCACCAACCGGCTGATCCGAGACGGAGCCTTCCCGGTCTTCGATCCCGACGACCTGGTCCAGGAGCTGAGCCTCATCCGCGATCTGGCGACGGCGAAGGGCGAGCCTGCCCCGTCCGCGGTTGCGTCGGTGTCGCCGAACCGAGCGGCAGAATCCACTTGACGCTCCCGCAGGGGCACAGCCGACAATGATGGCAAGTGGGGGTACCCGTCGTGAGTCTCGTCCCCGCCGGGCGGTTCTCGAGAATGACGCGGTGGTGGGTGAAGGCGCTGCGGCCGTACGACGAGATCGGGCTGTTGCTGCCCGCCCACGTTGACCCATCGTCGGGATGCCGGTGCTACGAACGCGGGCAGGCCAACCGGGCGGAGGCGGTGAGGATGCTCCGATCGGTCGATATGCCACTCGACGAGATCCGGGGAATTCTCGAGAGCGAAGATCCAGAACAGGTGCATAGCCACTTGCTCATCCATCGGGAGCGGCCGGCCGGACGACTGGCCGTCCAGGAACGCACGCTCGCGGACCTCGAGACGCTGATCCAACGCAAGGAGGGATTCCTGCCGTACGACGTTCAGGCCACCAAAGCAGCCCCGCAACTGGTGGCCGCTACCCAGGTGCACACCACCTTGAGCCGGATTGGAGACGACATCGGCGCCGGCTTCGGCTTGCCGATGATGGCCATGGGTCGAGAGGGCGTCGCACCGTCCGGTCCGCCCCCGATTGTGCCCCGAGATGATCGACGATGAGACTGGTGGCAACCTCGAGGTCTGCGTGCCGATCGGCGGCGATTTCACCGGCGACGGAGAGGTGTACACCCGAGAACTCGAAGGTGGGACGATGGCGACGACCATCCATCACGGCCCCTACGATCAGATCGCCCCCGCGTGCCACAACCTGACCGGCTGGATCTCTGAACACGGCCACGTGATCGCGGGACCGCCACGAGAGATCTACCTGAACGACCCGCAGACCGTGGTGCCCGAAGAGCTCTTCACCCGGGTCGAGTTCCCGATCCGCTCCGAAGGGGGCCAAGCGGCCGACCGTCCCCGGGTTGTTGACCTTCTCACGAGATGGCACAAGCATGGCGGGATGCACACCGGGGGTATCGACGACGCCGTCGACGAGTATCTGGTGCGGCTCGACGCGGAGCGCGGGCTGTCACCGAACACCATCGATGCCTACCGCCGCGATCTCGGACAGTTCGCGACGATGTGCCACAGGCTCGGTGTTGAGCACCTCGACGAGGTCGACCGCCGCACCGTGCGGAGATTCCTTGCACAACTCAGCACCCTCCGGTACTCGCGCCGATCCGTAGCGAGAAAGGCCTCCGCCGTACGGGCCTTCCTCGGCGATGCCGCGCGACGGGGATTGATCCACGCGAACCCGGCGTCCGGTGTACCCCAACCGAAGCGGCCGGCGACGCTCCCGAAATCCATACCGGCCGCAACCCTGGATCGTTTCCTGAACGACCTCGAAGGCTCCGATCCCGTCGATCTTCGCGACCGTGCGCTCCTCGAAGTTCTCTACGGAACCGGACTGCGCGTGTCAGAGCTAGCGGCGATGAGGATGGGGGACATCGACGAGGCGGCGTTCCTTCGCGTGCGCGGAAAGGGCGACAAGGACCGGGCGGTCCCGGTCGGTGTCAAGGCACGGAACGCTACAGAACGGTACCTTGCGGCGGGTCGGCCGGCGATGGCGCGACCCGAGAGCGGCGACGCCCTGTGGGTAGGTGTCCGCGGTGGTCGGCTGAACCCGAGAGGTATCCGGCACATCGTGCGCCAACGCCTCGGGACCTTCCCCCATGCACTCCGCCACTCGTACGCAACGCACCTCCTCGAGGGCGGTGCCGACCTGCGCAGTGTCCAGGATCTTCTCGGACACACGGAACTCGCAACGACTCAGCTATACACTGCGGTCACTCGGGAGCACCTGAGAACGACATATGAGCGGAGCCATCCACGTGCATGAACGGCGCGAAGACGAACTCGCGACACTCTGGGAGCGATTCAAGAGTGATGGCGACCAGCGAGCGAGAGAGGGGCTGATCCTTCATTTCTCGCCGCTCGTCAAGTTCGTAGCCGGCCGCCTCGGTTCCGGGCTGCCGCGAAACGTCGACCCGGGCGACCTCGTATCGTATGGGACGTTCGGGCTCATCGACGCGATCGACAAGTTTGAACCCGAGCGCGGATACAAGTTCGAGACGTATGCGGTGAACCGCATCAAAGGGGCAATCCTCGACGAACTCCGTGCCCTCGACTGGGTGCCCCGATCGGTTCGGGCAAGAGCCCGAGAGATCCAGCGCTCGATGTCCGAACTCGAACACACGCTGCAGCGCAGCGCAACCGAGCAAGAACTCGCCGACCACATGGGCCTACCGGTTGAGACGCTCCGGGACCAGCTCGGCGAGCTCTCGACGCTCGGCTTTGTGGCTCTCGACGAGCTCCTCAACCCCGACGAACGCGACTCATCCGCCGTCGGGGACATCGTTCCGGACGCCCAGGCGTTCGACCCGAGCGGCGCATTCGAGCGGGAAGAGACGCGGTACCTGCTCGCCGACTCGATCAACCGGCTCCCCGACCGAGACCGGTTGGTGGTGACGCTCTACTACTTCGAAGGCCTGACACTCGCAGAGATCGGAACCGTGCTCAACGTCACCGAGTCGCGGGTGTGTCAGATCCACACGAAGGCGGTCCTCAGCCTGCGCAACCGGTTCATCGAACCGTCCTTCTAGGCCGACAGGCGCGTTTCCCGCTACACGACCGCTCTCGGTACACTCACCACAACTTCGCACGTCCACTACAAGCCCCCGAGGTCGGATCGCGCATGCGGTCTGTGGGGTGTTCCGGGTGGGCGGAGGCGTCAACCCGAACACAGGAGGAACCACATGTCAGTGGTGAGCATGCGACAGCTGCTCGAGGCCGGAATGCACTTCGGTCATCAGACCCGCCGTTGGAATCCGAAGATGCGCCCATACATCTTCACGGAGCGCAACGGAATCCATATCGTCGACCTTCGTCAGACGCTCGAGCAGGTGGAGTCCGCGTACACACTCGTGCGCGAAGCTGTTGTCGATGGTGGCACCGTGCTGTTCGTCGGCACGAAGAAGCAGTCACAGGGAGCGATCGAGGAAGCGGCCAAGAAGGCCGACATGCCCTTCGTCAACAATCGCTGGCTCGGTGGCATGCTCACGAACTTCCAGACCATCCACAAGCGCATCCTCTACATGCTCGAACTCGAGCAGATGGAGACGTCCGGTGAGATGGAATCGCTGCCGAAGAAGGAGCGCCTCCGCCTCCGCCGCGAGCTCGAGAAGCTCCACATGGTCCTCGGCGGCGTCCGCGACATGAAGCGTCCTCCGGACGTCGTGTTCGTGATCGACGTGATAGAAGAGCACATCGCCGTCACTGAGGCAAACCGCCTCAACATCCCGGTGATCGCCATTGTCGACACGAACTGTGACCCGGATCCCGTTGACCTGGTGATTCCCGGCAACGACGACGCGATCCGTACCGCCTACCTGGTGGCCGACGTCATCGCCCAGGCGGCGATCGACGGCCGCGAGGTCCGAGATGCACAGCGCAAGGAAGCGCCCGAGAAGGCCGTTCCAGCCAAGAGTCCCAAGCCAGAACCGACTCCAGCGCCCCCGACCGACGTCGTCGTCCTGGAGGAGATCCAGGCGGAGAACACGGCCGCTGAGAGCGTGGTGATCGAAGAGACACCGACCGCGAAGGAGAACTCGTGAGCGACTTCACCGCCAAAGACGTCCAGGCCCTTCGCCAGATCACCGGCGCCGGGATGATGGATGCGAAACGTGCCCTCACCGAATCCGGCGGAGACATCGACCGAGCGAAGGACCTCCTGCGTGAGCAGGGTCTCGCAGATGCCTCGAAACGGAGCGATCGTGCGCAGGCCGAGGGAGCCATTGGCTTCTACCTTCATCGTCAGGCCAACCGTCCCGTCATCGGGTCGCTGGTTGTGCTGGCATCCGAGACCGACTTCGTGGCCAAGAGCGATGAGTTCCAGCAGGTCGCGAACGACCTGGCAATGCACATCGCGGCTGCTCGCCCGCAGTGGATCACCCGCGAGGACGTCCCGGAAGATGTCGTAGCGGAGGAGAAACGTCTCATCGCGGCGCAGGCAGTCAACGAGGGCAAGCCCGAGAACATCGTCGAGCGCATCGTCGAAGGACGCATCAATAGCTTCTACGCCGACAACGTTCTGATCGACCAGGTCTTCATCAAGACCGAAGTGTTCGATGGGACGGTCGGCGAGCTGGTCAAGCAACTCGCGGCGAAGATGGGTGAGAACATCGGCATCACCAAGATGTCGAGGCTCGCGGTCGGCGGGGAAGGCTGATGCGTAGGGTCGTTCTCAAGCTCTCCGGTGAGGC
The DNA here is from genome assembly GCA_963700375.1 of uncultured Actinomycetota bacterium. Lineage (GTDB taxonomy): Bacteria > Actinomycetota > Acidimicrobiia > Spongiisociales > UBA5794 > JAHEEL01. Next base: position 149,802 of record CAVOXF010000006.1, on the reverse strand, counting down.
ATTCGCCGATCCGACCACCACGTATGGGATCGACCCGACCATCGTCGCACGCGTCGCCGAGGAGATAGCAGTCGTTCACGCCGAGGGCTACGAGATCGCCATTGTCGTGGGCGGCGGCAACATCTTCCGCGGCGTCTCCACCGCCGCCGGGGGGATGGACCGGGCCAACGCGGACTACATGGGCATGCTTGCCACCGTCATCAACGCCCTGGCGCTTCGTGACGCACTCGAGCACGCCGGGTCCCCGGCCCGCGTCCAGACGGCGATCACCATCCAGCAGGTTGCCGAGCCGTACATTCGGCTCCGCGCCATCCGGCATCTCGAGAAGGGCCGGGTCGTCATCTTCGCCGGCGGCACGGGGAACCCGTTCTTCACGACCGACACCACTGCCGCATTGCGAGGAGCGGAGATCGGCGCATCCGCCGTTCTCAAGGCCACCAAGGTCGACGGTGTGTACGACGCGGATCCGGTGACGAACCCGGAAGCAGTGCTGCTCACCGAAGTCGCCTACATGGATGCAATCCAGCGACAGCTTGGGGTGATGGACGCCACGGCCATTACGATGTGCATGGACAACAACCTTCCGATCCGCGTGTTCAATATGAACCGCCCCGGCGAGATCATCAGAGCCGTACGCGGGGAGGATGTCGGAACGCTGGTTGGCTGAGGAGGCACCGTGATCAACGAAGTCCTGGAAGACGCCGAGCACAAGATGGATCAGGCGGTGGTCCACACCATCCAGGAATTCGGCGGGATCCGCACCGGTCGTGCCAACCCTGGCTTGCTGAACCGGATCACGGTCGACTACTACGGCACCCAGACGCCACTCCAGCAGATCGCAGGATTCTCCGTTCCCGAGGCCCGACTCCTCGTGATCCAGCCGTACGACAAGACCGCGATCCCCGCTATCGAGCGAGCCATTCAGGAAGGCGATCTCGGGCTGAACCCCTCGAATGACGGCAACGTGATCCGCCTGGCCTTCCCATCCTTGACCGAGGAGCGGCGCAGGGATCTCATCCGTCTCGTGCGGAACCTCGCTGAAGACGGACGGGTGGCGATTCGCAACGTCCGACGCCATGGCAAGGATCACCTCGAGTCGGAGGGCGCCTCGGAAGATGACATCAGGCGGGCTGAGAAGGTGCTCCAGACCATGACGGATAAGCATATCGAGCGCCTCGACGAGGCCCTCCTCGCCAAAGAAGAAGAACTCCTCGAGGTCTAGCGGAGGCTGCCAATGCCCACCGACGACGATCCGATTTCGGATGACGATGCGACGTCGACGTCATCGGAGACCGACGGTGTGTTTGGGACCGGCGTAGTCGCCTCAGATGCTCCGCTCGTGCCGTTCTCCGAGGTACTGTCAGGGGTCATGGATGACCAGGACCTCGAATCAACCGGTGAACTCGACCTGCCAGAGGAAGACGACGGCATCAAGCTGCGCCCGGCGAAGTCGGATCCCGGCTTCGACGGCTGGCTCGACGACGACGATCCATATGCCGCACTCGACGGCGATGACGACGCCGCTGCGGAGATCGCCGACTGGGTAGCGTTCACGAGCGGCTCGACCGAGGATGTCGAGGACACCGGAGAGACCGACGTGGTGGTTGACGTGACCGACGACGCCATCAGCGACGCCTCGATCGTGTCGGCTCCGGCCCTCGACGCCGTGATCGAGATCCCCGATGTCGAGGATGTCGAAGTTGAAGCCGTGGACGCCGTGGTCGACGATCCCGCCGACGCTGAGGACGAACCTCACGAAGACACCATCGAGTTCTTCCTCGATGACTCTGCCGAGGACGGCCCAGCTGCTGACGGGGGCACGGGGGATGACGACGAGTTGGACGACGAACCGGCGGCCATGTTGGACGTCGAGGACGACTCCGATGAGGACGATCCCGGTGAGGACGACCTTGAAGAGGACGATCCCGATCAGGACGGCCCCGGCTACGACACGAACGAGGACGCCGAGGCAGTGGTGAACGAGCCTGGTGTCGCCGTCGCAGTCGGCGCCGCGCTTGGATCGCCGTCCGACTCCGTCCTTGAACCGCAGGCCAGCACCGCTCATGAAGATGAGACCGATGTCGAGTCGGAAGACGAGCCAGAGAACGGGTCCGACGAAGAGGCCAAGGACGAACCGGAGGCAACGCCGAAACCGGTCGATCTCGACGAACTCCTGGTGCTCCCCGTCATACCGATTGCCGCAGCCGCGACACGCGCCGGGGCTCCAGAGCCTCAAAGGGAGCAGAACGTGACAGACGCCGACGATGACACGGGTGAGGTGCCGATCATCGGCGAGGCCGGGTCGTTTGATGCAAACGGTCCCGACGAAGACAACTCTATCTTCGACTTCAACGATTTCGACGACGACCAGTACCTGAACAAAGCAACGCGGGAGCATCAGGACCTCGCGGCTGCGATGGTCGCGGCCGACTCGGAAGACACGCAGCAGGTTGCTCTCTCCGCTGCGATTCCGGGACTCGACTCCGGCGTCGTTGGATTCGACGATGTGGTCGCCGCAGGCGAAGGCGATGCCGCTGTGCCGGCGCCGCCGAGGCAGGCATCCGATCTTCTCGTACGCGTCGGCACCGGGATTGCGCTCGTTGCCGCATTCCTGCTCTCTCTGTTGTGGAGGCCCGCCATCACCGTGCTGGCGCTCGCCGCTTTCGTGGTAGCGGCAGGAGAGTTCTACAGCGCCCTCATGCACCGGCGGTACAAGCCCATGTCGGTCTTCGGCTTCGTCGGCATCATTGCTGCGGGTATCGGTGCCGTTGTGTGGGGCGTGATCGCGATTCCCATTGCCTTCGGCTTGCTGGCAACGGTGATTTTGCTCTACGGCGCGGTGAGCCAGAGGCGCGTCGGCGCAGTCAGCGGCTTCGCTCTCACGGTCCTCGTTGCCGGCTGGATCGGCGGCTTCGGATCGTTCGCCTTCCCGATCATTGCGGCGGAGGACTTCCAGATCCTCGTATTGACCGTGGTCGCCATCGTGGCTCTCGTCGACATCACTGCCTACTTCGTCGGCTCTTCGATCGGGCGACGTCCGCTTGCTCCGAAGATCTCGCCCAAGAAGACGATCGAGGGCTTCGTCGGCGGAACGTTCATGGCCTTTCTGGCCGGTGCAGGTGCGAGCTTCTTCGTCGAGGCCATCGACTTGCCAACCGGCCTCGTGCTCGGTGCGGCCGTCGCTGTGTTTGCCCCGCTCGGAGATCTCGCGGTGTCGGTGATGAAGCGGTCGCTCGACATCAAGGACATGGGCTCGATCCTGCCGGGTCACGGCGGCCTCCTCGACCGAATCGACGCGATCATCGCCGTGGTTCCTGCGGCATGGGCCGTCTTCGTGTGGGCCGGCCTGCTCTGAGCTCGATCGTCGTCCTCGGGGCAACCGGCTCGATCGGAGCGCAGACGCTCGAAGTCGCCGACCACCTCGGTCGAGCTGTTGCCGCGCTTGCCGCAGGCTCGCTTTCGCGAGACCTGATCGCCCTCGCGGCTCGCTATCCGAGTGCGCGCGTCGCGGTCGCCAACGCTCCCCCCGGCGCGATCGATCCTTCACTTGTGAAGCGAGTCGAATTCGGAGCGGACGCGGTGACTGCCCTCGCTGCGATTCCCGGCACTACGGTCGTCAACGGCATTGTGGGTGCCTCGGGACTCGCGTCGTCGCTCGCCGCCCTCGAAGCCGGAAACCGGCTCTGCCTGGCGAACAAGGAGAGCCTCCTCACCGGCGGGCCGCTCGTGATGGAGGCGCTCACGTCGATGAACGGCGAGATGATCCCTGTCGACAGCGAACACTCTGCGCTGTGGCAGTGCCTCATCGGGGAGCCCGCCGACTGCGTTCGCCGAGTAATCCTCACCGCTTCCGGTGGGCCATTCCATGCGCGACCAGACATCGACCTGGCCCGGGTATCGGTCGAAGACGCCCTGGCCCACCCCACGTGGGATATGGGGAGCCGGATCTCGATCGATTCAGCGACCCTCATGAACAAGGCATTCGAGGTGATCGAGGCGCACTTCCTCTTCGCCCTCGACTACGACCAGATCGAGGTGGTGATCCACCCCAAGAGCTTCGTGCACTCGCTGGTGGAGTTCACCGACGGTGTCGTGAAGGCGGAACTCGGACCGCCGGACATGCGCAAGCCGATTCAGCAGGCGATCACGGCCCCCGAACGCACGGCAAGCATCGCCAAACCGTTCGACCTCATCGGCACCGACCTGACCTTCTCGGCACCCGACCGGGAGCGCTTCCCGGCGCTCGACTTGGGGTATGCCGCCGGACGCAGGGGCGGGAACGGGCCGGCCGTTCTCAATGCGGCCGACGAGGTCGCGGTAGCGGCGTTCCTCGAGCGACAGATCGGTTTCACCGAGATCGTCGAAGTGGTCGCAGACGCCCTTGGTGCCGTTCCGGAAGGCCCGATCCCAACGCTCGAAGCTGCGCTCGCCGCGGACGAGGCTGGGCGCGAGGCAGCACGGGAATCGATAGCGGGTCGAGTCTCTCGATAGCTAGAGGCCACGGGTAGCGTTGAAGGCATGAAACCGACGATGGGGATCCACTGATGGACATCGGTACCGCGGTCATGATCATCGGAATCGTGGCCATGATCGTGGTGCACGAGGGCGCCCACTTCGTGGCGGCGAAGGCTTTCGGGATGAAGGCAACCGAGGCCTTCTTCGGCTTCGGCCCCCGCATCTGGTCCACCACACGAGGCGAGACCGAGTACGGCATCAAGGCCATCCCACTCGGCGGATACGTCCGGATCATCGGCATGAATCCCTTCGAAGAAGTCGCGCCCGAAGAGGAGGGCCGGACCTACCGGAACTCGGTCTTCTGGAAGAAGTCGGTTGTCGTGCTCGCCGGCGTCTTCAGCCACTTCGTCATGGCCACCATCCTGTTCGCCATCGTCTTTCTGGTCTGGGGCGAAGTGGCGACCGACGAAGCGGGCGAACCGATTCCGACGCTGACGCTCGCTGAAATCGCGCAGACGACACCGTCGGGTGATGTATCTCCATCCGTCGTCGCAGGATTCCAGGGAGGCGATGTCCTGACATTCTACGAGGGTGTTCCCGTCGCATCCTGGGACGACTTCGTCGACCGGGTGAGCGTCGATGGCGGCGCAACGGTTCTCATCGGATACGACCGTGCCGGCCAACCCGGCGAGGTACGCACGACGCTCGCGTTCCGCGAGAAGGCCGTGGTCGTCGACGGCGAAGTCGTCACCGACGAGGCGGGCAATGTGGTGTACGAGGAGATCGGGTACTTCGGCGCCGCCCCGGAGATCGAACGGGTCCGTCCCGGAGTCTTTGGAGTCGTCCCTGCCGCCTTCCGGGGGATTGCAGAGGCTGCCGAGCAGAGCGTCTACGGCCTGTGGAGGATGGTCATCGGCTTCCCGCAGCTCATCATGTCCGTGTTCGGCGGAGACGAAGATGTGCTCAACGAGGTGCGGCCGATCAGCCCGATCGGCCTGGTCCGGCTGGCCGGACCGATGGAGAGCACGCTGACGATGCTCGCGCTCGTCAACGTCTTCGTCGGAATCCTGAACTTCATACCGCTCTATCCGCTCGACGGCGGACACTTCGCGGTCGCCCTCTACGAGAAGGTTCGCGGCCGGGTCCCCGACATCCGCAAGCTGACGCCGATCGCCGCGGTGGTCGTGGTGTTCCTGATCACCGTCGGCCTCATGGGCGTCTACCTCGATCTCTTCAAACCGCTGCAGTTGTAGCTGCATTCCTTCCCCTCGGGGGCAGGTGGCAGCGGCGTCAGCCGCTGACGGAAGGGTCTCCCGCTTGCGTGGTGAGGTGGACACCCTCTCCGCCGCCTGCTTCGCAGCGGGCATGAGATCGGCTACTCGGCTACTCCGAACGCGTTCTCTCTACCATTGGTGGTATGGGAATTGAACGTCGGGAATCGCGGCCGGTCATGGTTGGTGACGTGCAGGTCGGGGGAGGGGCCCCGATCAGCGTTCAGTCGATGACGACGACCAAGACGGCAGACGTGGATGCCACGCTGGCGCAGGTCTACGCCCTCAGAGCCTCCGGAGCGGACATCGTTCGCATCACCTGCAACGATTCCAACGCTGCCCAGGGTCTGGCAGAGATCGTCCCGAGGTCGCCGGTCCCGATCATCGCCGATATCCACTATCAGTACCGCCTTGCCCTCGCGGCGCTCGAGGCCGGTGTCGCCGGACTCCGGCTGAATCCGGGCAATATCCGCAAAGAAGAGCACATCAAGACCGTTGCGCGGGCGGCGGCCGACGCCGGAGTCTCGATCCGGGTCGGGGTGAATGCCGGTTCACTCGACAAGGACCTCCTCGATGAGTTTGGTGCGCCGGTCCCCGAAGCTCTCGTTCGTTCTGCCCAACAGGAGATTCGCTACCTCGAGGATGTCGGCTTCTACGACATCAAGATCTCCGTCAAGCACTCGTCGGTGCCTCGCATGGTCGAGTCGTACCGCCTGCTCGCCGAGCAGGTCGAGTACCCCCTCCACCTCGGAGTCACCGAGGCAGGACCGCCCCCGGGAGGCCTGATCAAGTCGGTGGCCGGGATCGCCACCCTGCTGCTTGAGGGCATTGGAGACACCATCCGCTTCTCGCTCACGGCCGACCCGGTTGAGGAGGCGAAAGCAGGACGGCAGCTTCTCGAGTACCTCGGCCTGCGTGAGCGTACCGGCCTGGATCTGGTCGCCTGCCCGTCGTGCGGTCGGGCGGACGTCGATGTCATCAAGGTCGCAGAAGAGGCGACCGCCGCCCTCGAGGCGGCGAACCTGCCCATCCAGGTAGCGATCATGGGCTGCATCGTGAACGGACCGGGAGAGGCACGAGAGGCCGATATCGGCATCGCTGCCGGCCGTGGCAAGGGGCACCTGTTCATCAAGGGACAGGTCGTACGCGTGGTCGCAGAAGACGAGATGGTCGAGGCACTCCTCGACGAGGCCAAGCGCCTTGTCGAAGAAGGCGTTGAAGCCAGACTCGCCGCTGCCGACATCTCGGCGGCCGACCTGGCCGAAGAGGCGCGCATCGAACTGCTCGACCTGCAAGGTGACGCAAACCGCTCTGCCGAGCGCCGCGCATCTGTCGCGGACATCGCATCCGGCGGACAGGATTGACGAAGCGCTACCGGGTCGCTGCGCTGGTCGGCCTCGCCGTCGTGATCTCGGCATGCACATCGTCCGCCGATCCGACATCGACGGTCGCGATCGGCCTTCCAGATTCTCCGGCTACGGCGGTCACTCCGACTCCGGCCACGGCCCAGTCCGTCTATGACCAGGTCGCCGCTTCGATCGCGTCGATCGACACGGACATTGCCGGCGGCAGTGGAATCCTCATCGATCCGTCGACGGTTCTGACCGCGGCGCACGTGGTCTGGCCGTACGACGAGGTTCGCGTGGTGTTCCCGAACGGCACGGAGGTTCGCGACGCGCCCGTCATTGGCAGCGATCTCTTCGGCGACCTCGCCATCATCGATGTGTCCGGCACACCGAACCTGCCGGCACCCGTTGCGATTGGCGACGGGGAGAGCCTCCCCCTCGGAAGCCCGGTCTATCTCGTCGGATACCCCGGGGAATCAGAATCGTTCCCCGAACCGACGATCACCGAGGGCATTCTTTCGCGGACGAGGGAGTGGGAAGCGGGTGAATGGACGTTCCTGCAGTCCGATGCAAGCGTCGCAGGCGGCCAGAGCGGCGGGGCGCTCGTCGACGAGGACGGGCAAGTCATCGGGATCACCAATTTCAGCTTCCTCGAGGAGTTCGGCCTCTCCGGGTCACTCACCGATGCCTCTGCGGCCATCGGGCGGATGCGAGCGGGGACGCCGACCGGCGGACTCACGAGCCGCCTTCCTCCGGCGCCGAACGGCACCGACTTCTTCGAATTCGAGTTCGACACGATGTGGGAGGACTCGATATACGTCTTCGAGGAGCCGCTCTACTCGGAGGTCTCCTTCGATGCCTCGAGCGACGGCGACGTGACCTTGACGCTGGGCACCATTGACGGCATCGAGATCGCATCGGTCGACGAGACGACCGAAGGGGAGGAGCGCATCGAGGAGTTGATCTCGTATGCCGGCCCCCACATCGTGCGCGTCGAGAGCCTCTCCGCTCCGGGCGCGGTGCGGCTCCGGTCGAACGTCAAGCTCACGCCGTGGCCCGACCCCGACGACGGCCGCACCCTCACCCGCACTTCGACGATCATCGGCAACGCGGACTACCCGGGCGACTACGACTGGTACCTGGTCGATCTCGGGAAGGGCCAGGCCATCACAATCGACGTCGACGCGATCACATTCGACCCGGTGCTGATGATCGACGGGCCGGACGGCCTGGGGTATCTGGAGGCGATCGATGACGACTCCGGCGGTGGCATTTTCGGCACCAACCCGCGCGTCGTGTTCACGGCCCGCGAAGCTGGAACGTTCTACGTCGTCGTCGGGGACAACAACTCGAGCGGGCCGGGGGCATACCGGCTGAGCGTCGACTGACGCGAGATACCACCGCTATCCTCCGCATCCCCCGAGATCACTGGAGTCAGTGCGTGCGTTGGTCACAGGCGTTCATCCCAACCCTCCGAGAAGACCCGGCCGACGCCGAAGCCGTTAGCCACCGCCTGCTCGTCCGCGGAGGCTACATCCGGCAGTTGATGGCAGGCGTCTACTCGCTGCTCCCACTCGGGTACCGGGTACGGTCGAAGATCACGGCGATCATTCGCGAAGAGATCGATGCCATCGGCGGCCAGGAGCTGCTCCTTCCCGCACTGCACCCGCGTGAGATCTGGGAGCGGACCGGCCGCATCGAGACGATGGGTGAGATCCTGTTCCAGCTGAGCGACCTGCGCGGCGGCGCCGCCGTGCTCGGCCCGACCCACGAAGAGATCTTCACCACCATTGCCACAGAAATGACGTCGTACAAGCACCTGCCGCAGCTGTGGTACCAGATTCAGACGAAGTTCCGGGACGAGGCCCGCCCAAAGGCCGGACTGCTACGCGTACGCGAGTTCACGATGAAGGACTCGTACAGCTTCGACCTCGATACCGAAGGCCTCGATCTCCAGTTCGACCGACACTTCGCCGCGTACTCGAAGATCTTCGAACGGATCGGGGTCACCGCGATCCCCGTGGAAGCGTCCTCGGGAGCCATGGGCGGATCGGACTCGATCGAGTTCATCGTCCCGTCGCCGGCCGGCGAAGACGACGTCGCCTACTGCCCGGCGTGCGACTACGCCGCCAATGTGGAGCGAGCCACGTCCACGATCCCACGGATCGAGGACGAGCAGGGACCCGATTCGGTCGAACGATTCGCGACGCCCGGTGTGCGTACGATTCTCGATCTCGTCGAGTTCGAGGGAGGGGCACCGGCGGACCGCCAGATCAAGACCCTGGTCTACGTTCTCGATGGTGAAACGGTTCTGGTGTTGCTGCGCGGCGACCACGACCTCCACGAGCAGAAGCTGCTCGACGGCACGGGCGCAGTCGAGGTCCGTCCCGGCCAAGCCGACGAGATCCGCGAACTCCTTGGTGCAGACGCCGGAAGCCTTGGTGCGGTTGGCGTCGAAGGGCCACGCATCCTGGCCGATCTCCAACTCGCCGAGCGCATGAACATGGTCACGGGCGCGAATGTCAACGACCATCATCTCCGCGGGGTCGACGTCGGACGCGACATCGCGGTGACGGAGTGGCTGGACCTGCGTGCCGTGGCCGCAGGCGATGGCTGCCCGGAGTGTGGCGGACCCCTGGAACTCTTCAAGGGAATCGAAGCCGGCCACATCTTCAAGCTCGGCACGAAGTTCTCCGAGGCGCTCGGTGCAACCGTTCTCGACGCCAGCGGAGTGACGGTTCCGCTCGTGATGGGCTCGTACGGAATCGGTGTCGAGCGGAACCTCGCAGCGGCTGTCGAGATGAACCACGACGAGCAAGGGATTGTGTGGCCGGTCGCGATCGCGCCCTACGAAGTGGTGATCACCGTCGTCAAGGTCGACGATGAGGACACCATGACCGTCGCAAATCGCCTCTACGACGACCTCGGATCCGCCGGCGTCGACGTGCTGATCGACGACCGGAACGAACGGCCCGGCGTCAAGTTCGCAGACGCCGAGTTGATCGGAATCCCGTACCGGATCACAGTCGGCCCGCGCGGACTTGCCGACGGCGTCGTTGAATTGTCGGTGCGGAGCACCGGAGATCGTTCAGAACTCGATGTTGAGAGCGCCGCGGACGAGATCGCTGCGCTGGTCGAGCGAACCAAGAGCTGAGAACCACGAATCGGGGGCCACGGCCGTTCGCGGGCCACCGCGGGCGGCGCCTCGCGGCCTCTCGATCATGCATCGAGGTTCTAGCTTCGATGTGCCCTCACCGACACGGTGCGGTCTTGCCTATACTCCATTGTGCAACGGGAGTACGAGTCGAGGTGGGCCTGGCCCGCCTCGTTGTGTGATGTACGCATTGAGGAGCACCGGGCGTGGCTGATGTCGCGGAGCAGATTTGGGGCCTGGTTGGCCCGTATGTCGCCGCTGAGGGCGTTGAACTCGACGATGTCGAGGTCCTCGGGGGTGGCAGGCTGCTGCGCGTGGTCGTCGACTCCGAAGAAGCCCTTGGCGTGGATCGGCTGGCCGACCTCTCGCGGGGAATCGCTCGTCTGATAGACGCTGACGACCCATTCTCCGGGGCATACACCCTCGAGGTGACGTCGCCGGGACTCGAGCGGAAGCTCCGCAGGCCGGAGCACTTCCAGAAGGCGCTTCAGAGCGACGTCCACATCAAGACGTTCTCGAAGATCGCAGACGACAGACACCATCGCGGTGTTCTCGTCGCAGCTGATGCCGACGGAATCGTCGTCGACATCGACGGAGACGGCCGACGCATCGAGATGAGTGACATCTCGTCGGCTCGCACCGTGTTCGTGTGGGAAAAGGGCGCAAAGCCCGGTAAAAAGGCGTAGGGAGAGGCAACGATGGACTACAACCTGTTGGACGCGTTGGAGCTCCTCGAGCGTGAGAAGGGTGTACCGGCCGACACGATTCTCGACGCCCTCGCGAACGCGCTCGTCTCCGCCTACAAGCGCACCCCGGGGGCCGCCGAAGAGGCCCGGGTCACCATTGATGCCGACACCGGCGAGATCCTGGTCTACGGTCAAGTGCTCGACGAGGACGGTAACGTCGTCGACGAGTGGGAAGACACGCCGGAGGACTTCGGCAGGATCGCCGCTCAGACGGCGAAGCAGGTCATTCGCCAGCGCCTTCGCGACGCGAAACGTGAGCAGGTCTACGAGCTCTACGAAGGGCGCGAAGGCGACCTCGTCACGGGAATCATTCAGCAATCGGATCACCGATACGCAATTCTCGACCTCGGTGACGCGGAGGCGATCATGCCGTCGTCCGAGCGGATTCCCTATGAGCGACTCGAGCGCGGCAACCGCGTCAAGGGGTACATCCTGGAAGTGCGCGGCGAGGGCAAGGGCCCGCAGATCGTCGTATCTCGCAGCCATCCGGAATTCATCCGTTCGCTGTTCGAACTCGAAGTCCCGGAGCTTGTCGACGGGGACGTCGAGATCAAGGCGATCGCCCGTGAGCCGGGCCATCGCACCAAGATCGCCGTCGCCTCGAACGATCCCAATGTGGATCCCGTGGGCGCCTGTGTGGGTGCGAGGGGTTCGCGTGTCCGCCAGGTCGTGAACGAACTTCGCGGCGAGAAGGTCGACATCGTCGAGTGGCGTGACGACACCGAGAGCTTCATTGCAGAGGCGCTGAGTCCGGCCCGCGTCAAGGAAGTCCGCATTGATGAGGACGAACGGACCGCCGAGGTCGTCGTCCCGGATCACCAACTGTCGCTCGCCATCGGCAAGGAAGGACAGAACGCCCGCCTCGCCGCCCGCCTCTCCGGCTATCGGATCGACATCCGCTCCGAGAGCCAGGACCTGGGCCTCGACCTCGAAGAGGAAGAAGAACTCGTGGTGCTCGCGGCCGAGGAGGTTGTCGAGGAGGTCATCGAAGAGGCCATGGCCGAGGACGTGGTGGAGGCGGTTGAAGAGGCCGTCGTCGAAGAGATCATTGAGGCGGAGGACGACCTCGAGGTCGCCGTCGTCGACGAACCGGTGGACGCGGACGAGGACGCGGTTGAGGCCGGAGAAGAAAACGAGGAGAACTGAGTGGCGAAGCAAAGGGTCTACGAACTCGCACGAGACCTTGGGCTTGAATCCAAGGATGTGCTGACGCGCGCTCAGGAGCTCGGGATCGAGGTGAAGACGGCTTCGTCCGGCCTGGACGAGGACGCGATCGCACTCGTCCGACTGTCGTACGACGACACGGCTGCTACCGCCGATGAGGCGCTTCCGATCGAAGCGGATGCCGTCATTGAGGCCGAGGTCGAGGTGGAGGAAGAGGAAGAGGAAGAGGAAGAGGAAGAGGAAGCGGTTGGGGGCGACGAGCCCGACGACGAACTCGTTCTCCTGGTCGAACCCGGTCTCACGACGCACGAATTGGCCCGCATGATCAAGACCCGGACGGTTCTCATCGTTCAGGCACTCATGGAGATGGGCGAGATGGTGCCGGCCGGCGGAATGATCCCGACCAATGCCATCGAAGAGCTCGGCCGCAAGTTCGGCTACGAACTCCTGGTTGCCGAACAGGACGAGATCGAGGAAGTGGACGAGGGTCCGACGCATCACGTCGTCGAATACGACGACGACCCGGCGAGCCTGAAGCCAAGACCTGCGGTCGTCACCGTGATGGGTCACGTCGACCATGGGAAGACACAGCTGCTCGACACCATCAGGGCCGCGAATGTCGTCGCCGGCGAGGCCGGTGGAATCACACAGCACATCGGTGCCTATCAGGTGAAGACCGGCGGCGACACGATCACGTTCATCGATACCCCGGGCCACGAGGCGTTCACCGCACTCCGAGCCCGCGGAGCCAACGTCACGGACCTCGTGATCCTGGTTGTGGCCGCCAACGACGGTGTGATGCCTCAGACCATCGAGGCCATCGACCATGCGAAGGCCGCCGACGTTCCGATCATCGTGGCCATCAACAAGATGGATCTCGAGACGGCGGATCCGTTCGGCGTTCGTGGGGCGTTGACGCAGTACGGGATCGTCGTCGAAGACCTCGGTGGCGACGTCCCCGCTGTCGAGGTGTCGGCATTGACCGGAGCCGGCGTCGCCGACCTACTCGAAATCGTCGCTCTGGTTGCCGAAGTCGAGGAACTCACGGCCAACCCGACTGCACCCGCCATCGGCACGGTCATCGAAGGCCAGTTGGAGGTCGGTCGTGGACCGGTCGCCACTGTCATCGTCCAGCGCGGCACGCTCAAGAAGGGTGACGCGATCGTCTGCGGAACCGTTTCCGGACGCGTTCGCGCCATGTACGACGAGCGAGGCGGCCAACTCAAGACGGCCGGTCCGAGTGCCCCGGTCCTCGTCTCAGGGTGGGGGGACGTGCCGCTCGCCGGCGACATGTTCGAGGTCGTTGCGAACGAACGAATGGCTCGCAAGATGGCCGAGGAGAACACCGCACGCAGGCGCGGTGAGGATCTGACGGTCCCAACGGCGACGGAACGCCTCACGCAACTGCTCGAACAGCTCAGAACCTCCGATCACGCGGAACTTCGTATCATCGTCAAGGCTGACGCCCACGGATCCCTCGAGGCGATCCGGGATGCAGTCGCGAAGATTTCCAGAGAGGACGCTTCGGTCACGGTGGTGCACGGCGCCGTCGGCGGGATAACGTCGAACGACATCATGCTCGCAGAAGCATCGGAGGCGCTGATCTATGGATTCAACGCCCGGCCGGATGCCTCGGCGAGGAACGCCGCCAAGGAAGCCGGCATCGACATCCGAACGTTCGCGATCATCTATGAACTCCTCGACGACATCGAATCGATGCTCGTCGGCGAACTCGCACCGGACGAGGTCGAATCGTTCCTCGGCGTCGCCGAGGTCCGCGCCGTGTTCCGCGCGCCGAGGTTCGGCCTGGTCGCCGGTTGCTACGTCACGGAAGGCTCCATCAATCGCAACGCCAAGGCCCGTCTCGTGCGCGACGGGGTCGTCGTCTACGACGGCAGGATGACCTCGCTGCGCCGATTCAAGGATGACGTGCAGAGTGTCCAGACCGGCTACGAGTGCGGCATCGGCCTGGCCAACTTCCGTGACATCAAGGAAGGCGACACGATCGAGTCGTACGAGGTCAAGGAGATCGCCAGGACCTGATCGGCGGTCGGCAGCGGGAGGAGGCGTAGGGTGCACGTCGGGGCCCTCCACGTTGAACTGCGGATTCGCGGGATCCGGTCGCTCAAGGAGAAGCGTCGCGTGCTCAAGAGGATCATTGCCGATGTCGGTGCGGCCCACCCGGTGGCGGTCGCCGAAGTCGACCATCAGGATCTCTGGCAGCGCGCGGGTCTCGGTATCGCGGTCGTCTCGGAATCTCCGGGACACCTCGATCGTATGCTGGCCGCCATCGCGAGGGACCTCGACCGCCGAACGGATATCGAGGTGCTCGACAGCCGCCGCTCATATCTCGACGAGGAGGCCCGATGAGTCGGCCGGACAGTCCACGCATGCGCAAGGTCAACGAGCTGCTTCGCGAAGTCGTTGCCGAGGCGGTGATCGACCTGAAAGATCCGGGCCTCGGATTCCTGACGATCACCGGAGTCGACGCCTCGCCCGACCTGAGGATCGCCTTTGTGTACTACTCCGTCCTCGGCACCGACGAGGAGGTCCAACAGACCGCGAAGGCTCTCGAGCGGGCTGCGCCGCGCATCCAGGCGATCGCCGGCGGCCAGATCCGGATGAAGTACACCCCGCGTCTCACCTTCCGGCTCGATCCGGCGATCGGTGAGGGCCTCAAGATCGACCGCTTGCTCCACGAACTCGACCCGGACGCCGAGGTGCCAGATGCCACCGACTGAAGCGGCGTGGGACGGCGCAATCGCCGAGATCAGTGGGGCGAACCGGATCGGCGTGGTGGGCCACGTCCGGCCCGATGGTGACGCCCTCGGGTCGATGATCGCGATTGCCCTCGGAGCACGGGCCGCCGGCAAGGAGGCGGTGGCATCGTTCGGCCTGCCGTTCGTCCTCGGCAGCGAGTTTCGATTCCTCGACCAGAGCGTTCTCGTCCCGCCGTCGGAGTTCCCGGGTGATTTGGATCTCGCGATCGTGTGCGACACGGGGGTCCTCGACCGGGTCGGTTCGGTCGCTCAGGCGGTGACCAGCGCCAGGCGCCTGCTCGTCATCGATCACCACCTCACACCGGGGACGATCGGCGATGTTCGGGTCGTCGATCCAGAGGCGGCGGCGACGACGCAGCTGGTCTTCGAGCTCCTGAATCGCCTTGGGTGGGAGATCACCCGGCCGATAGCGGAGGCCCTCTATACCGGCCTCGTCACCGACACGGGACGCTTCCAGTATTCGTCGACCAGTCCGGCGGTCCATCGCATGGCGGCCGACCTTCTCGACGCAGGCGTCAAGCCGACGCCGATCGGACAGGCTCTCTACGAAGAGAACGCGTTCGGGTACTTCTCCGTCGTCTCCAAGGTTCTCGGCGGGGCCAAACTGGACGAAGAAGCGGGCCTCGTGTGGGCGGTTCTGCGGCAGGGCGACATCGCCGACGCCGGCGTCGGCTGGGAGGACGCCGACCAGCTGATCGACCTCGTTCGACTGGCTCGTGAGGCCGGGGTCGCCTGCCTTCTCAAAGAGGTGCAGCCGGGAACGTTGAAGGGGAGCCTCCGATCCCGCGGAGAGATCGACGTTGCAGAGATCGCCCAGGCCTTCGGTGGTGGCGGTCACCACAACGCTGCCGGATTCACGTCGACCATCGGTGTCGAAGCCACGATCGAGCGAGTCGTGGGATTGATGACGTGAAGAAGGCGGGAATCGGCGACGGGTTCTTGCTCGTCGACAAGGACCAGGGTTGGACCAGCCACGATGTCGTTGCGAAGGTTCGCGCGCTGATCGGTGGCAAGGTGGGCCACGCAGGAACACTTGATCCGATGGCGACGGGCCTCCTTGTGCTGGGTCTCGGCCGCTACACACGGCTGCTCAGATACGTGCAGGGACTCCCGAAGCACTACCGCGCAACGGCGATGTTCGGCGTCGCGACCGATTCGCTCGATGCGGACGGCAGCGTCATCGATCGATCACCGCTCCCGGTGACCCGAGAGGAACTGGAGACGGCGGCCGCGGCCTTCCGCGGCCCGATCCTCCAGGTACCACCGATGGTGTCTGCGGTCAAGGTCGACGGGAAGCGGTTGTATGACCTCGCCAGGGCAGGCGAGGTCATCGAACGGGAGGCCCGCTCGGTCGAGATCTACCAACTCGACATCACCGACCTGGTGGCGTCCGACTATCCAGAGGTCACATTCGATGTCGTGTGCAGCACCGGTACCTATGTTCGGACCCTTGCCGATGACCTTGCGCGGGCGGTCGGCGGGCGTGCTCATCTCACCGCGCTCCGGCGCGTTCGGAACGGCTCGATCGGGGTCGCCGACGCCGTGAGCGTCGGCACGATCGAGGCAGCAGCGAGCGACGGGACGGCCGACAGCCTCGTCGCCTCCTCCGGCACGGTGCTCGCCGACATCCCGGTTCGCGAGATTCCCGAACCGCACGTCGCGGCAGCGCTCAACGGCGTCGCCATCCCGACGGCGAACCTCGAGGACGGCGACAGCCTCTCCGAGGCCGATCTCGTCCGACTCGTTGCCGGCGGCGATCTGATCGGCGTCTATAGGATCGAAGGGCCGGTTGCCAAGGCCGAGGTTGTCATCGCATGATCATCTACCAGGGTGATCCTGCGACCTGGATACCGCGCCCCGAAGGATCGGCGGTCGCCATCGGCGTGTTCGACGGGGTGCACCTCGGGCATCGGAGAGTCCTCGATGCGCTCAGGAGGCCTGACCGGGGTCTGGTCCGCGTCGCCATGACCTTCGGCACGCATCCGGCAGCCGTCCTCGCTCCCGGTTCGGCCCCGACACGTCTGAGCACTCTCAAGAGACGATTCGATCTCTTTGCGGCGGCCGGTATCGAACGCGTGGCAGTGCTGAACTTCGACGGCTCGCTGCGGGAGTTGACGTCGCAGGCGTTCGTCGAGACATTCCTCGTAAGCGGTCTGAACGCCCGGTTCGTAGCCGTGGGCGAGGGCTTCCGCTTCGGACGCGACGCATCAGGCACAACGCAGACACTGGCCGAGTTGGGAGCGCGCCATGGCTTCGAGGTGGAAGTCGTCGAGATCGTGCGACACCTGGGCGCCGAGATTCGTTCGACGTTGATTCGTCGACGCATCGAGGAGGGCGACGTCGCCGACGCCGCAGCGATGCTCGGCCGACCGTACGAGGTCGGGGGCATCGTGGTTCCCGGCGATGCCCGGGGCCGGCAACTCGGCGTGCCGACCGCCAACGTCTCGATGCCCGCCACACTGACGGTTCCGCTGCTCGGTGTCTATGCCGTCACGGTCGAGATCGACGGTCGCGGCTACCCCGGCGTCGCGAACCTGGGTACTCGGCCCACGTTCGGTGGCACCGAGCGGGTGCTCGAAGTCCACGTTCTCGGATTCGACCAGAACCTCTACGGGAAGCAGCTCAGCGTCGGCTTCGTCGAGCGGATCCGCGACGAACTCCGTTTTGAATCCATTGACGATCTGCTCACGCAGATCCGCAGCGACATCGCGGCGGCCACCGTCATCTTGGACGAACAGACCTCTTGACGTCGCTCCGGCGACCCGGCATCGTGATCACCACCCCCGCACTCCCCGGGATTGGAACCCAGTGTGCCGGGTACGCTCATCGGCGCCGCCATTCTCGCTGCATCGCTCCTGGCGCCATGTGCCGTTCAACCCGATGTGTCGTCCGCCGTAGAGGGCGGTGATGCCCCCGGCCCAGCGTCGGCGGTTATGGGATCACCCGGCAGCGGGCTCGGGCTCGCCACGCGCGAGCCGGCTCGCCCCATCCGGAGTCCGCTGAGGATCCCCGTTGCGCCGGCCGGCGGGGCCGGGCTGGGCGCCGCGCTGATCACGACGGCCATCCTTACTCGGCGCCGACGTTGGGGAGCCGCCGCTGTCCCTCAGGAGCCGCTCTTTGTGTATGTTCCAGGACACGGCGGAGACCCGGACGGGTTCGACGATCTCGCCGGGAGAATGGGCATCCGATCCGGCGATGTGCGCGTGTTCGACTATCGATGGGCGTGGCCGTCGGCCGACCAGATCGAGGCATCTCGGCGCGCTCCCGCCGCGGATGCCGCCGACGCACTCGGCGCCTACCTTGCGGCGCTTGCGTCCACTGGGCGGCCGATCTACCTCGTCGGGCACAGCAAGGGTGGAGCGGTCATCACCGAGGTGGTCGGCCGGTGGGACGAGGAGCCGTCGACCGGCGTGGGTGCCGTTTTCGGAGCCACCATCCTCGATCCGCCGATCTCGCGTGGACCGCTCGGCCTGCTCCAGAGCCTGGGCTGGTTCCACGGAGACACCGCGGACGACGGCCTATTCGACCCGGTGCGGTGCGGGTGGAACGGATGCTGGGACGTTCGTGAGGGGCTCGGGGAGCGTTCCGGTGTCGAGGTCGTCATCATCCGCAACCCGGACGCTGTCTTCACCAACTTTCGCGACCGCCCGGATCGGGTCCGGGTGTACGACCTCGACGACGGCGGTGGAAGCATGTTTGGGCGTTTCCCGAGTCTCACGGGGATGTGGAAGCGCATGGGAGAAGCCCACAATTCGGTGCTCCACAACGACACCGTGGCCGGTTGCATCGCGGCGGAGGCTCGGACGACGGGCTCGTGCGCGTGGCCGAAACCGAAGCGGGTCGTGTCGTTGTGGGACCTCCGTCGTCTCTTCACCCGACCATTCGTGTACTAGTGGTCTGTCGGGTGGCCCCTCTGCGACGGCGTGGGGGATCGGTCCGGTCGTCGTCGTGCTGCTCCCTGCGGAGATGTCTGGATTCCTGTGGTTGTTCACGCAGTCGTCGGCGGTGAACCGGCAACGACCGCTGAGCAGATACCAGGCATCATCTTCCCGACGGTGCACATGGGGCGAGGCGGAGTCTGGATTCGGTAGCTTCTTGCGTGGCGACCTCGTTCGGGTCGCTGGAGGTCGAGCACCGGGAGGCCCGTCGACTCGCTGTCCCACGCCGACCGGGCATCGGATCGATGCGGCCGTCGACCGGCGCGTTCGGTCCGGCTCTCCTATCAGTACGCGCCTGCCCTGCGGTCGATCGTCGCATGGACTGGTCGACCATATTCCGCGACGTCGCCCGTGCCCATCGCTGCTCCTCTGATAGGATCGTGCGCAACGCATGGGCCCGTCCGGTGCTGATGCCGGCCGACTGATCGGGAGAACCAATGGTCGCGTTGGCGTCGCTGGCGGCACCGCACGAGGCCGTTCTCGAGTTGTTGGTTTCCTTCTCTGTGCTGCTGGTCAGCGCCAGGGGTCTTGGCGCCCTCGCCGTGAGGTTGGGCCAGAGTTCCGTGGTTGGTGAACTGCTCGCCGGCCTCCTGCTGGGCCCATCACTGCTGGGCCGTCTCTGGCCATCGGTCACGTCGTGGTTCACTCCGCAAAGCGATGCCGGTGGGTGGCTTCTCGGACTGATTGGCCTCCTGGGTGCCATCTTCCTGTTGATGCTCACGGGCCTCGAGACGGACTTCGACCTGATTCGTCGCAATGCACGAGTGGCAGCGGGGGTTGCCGTGGGTGGGCTCGTATTGCCCTTCGTTCTCGGCTACTTCGTTGCGTATCTGGTCCCTGAGAGCTTGGTCGCGAACCCGGGACGGCCGACGGTGTTTGCACTGTTCTTCGCTACGGGGCTGGCCGTGTCGGCGATACCGGTAATCGCCAAGATCTTGCTGGACCTCGGGCTGATCCGACGGAGCTTCGGGCAGACTGTGTTGGCTGCAGGGATGATCGACGACACCGTGGCCTGGATCCTGCTGTCAGTGGTTGTGGCACTCGCCAACGAGGAGTCGACTTCACCCTGGACGTTGGTGCTGGCGGCCGCAAAGGTCCTCGTATTCATGGGCCTCACGTTGACCCTCGGCCGCCGGATCGTTGATCGGGCCCTCGGGTTCATCCAAGACCGTGGAACCACCCCGGATGGCGTCTTGACGCTTGCGGTCGCAGTCGCCTTGGCGTTCGGCGCGGTAGCCATGGCATTCGGGATTGAAGCGGTCATGGGCGCGTTGCTTGCCGGCGTGGTCCTCGGGTTGAATCCCCGCCTACCAGTCGAAGTCGTAGCTCGCCTCCACACGATGGCTCTCGCCGTCTTCGCCCCGGTGTTCTTTGCGATCGCCGGTCTCCAGGTTGATGTGGCGATTCTCGGCAACATGGCAACACTCCGCATCGCGATTATCACCCTCATCGTGGCCATCGCCGGCAAGTGCTTTGGAGCGGCGTTGGTGGCTCGATTGATGGGCGTGGACGTGTGGACCTCGTTCGCATACGGTGCGGCACTCAACGCTCGCGGCGCCATCGGGATCATCGTCGCCTCGATAGGGCTGAACCTAGGCATCCTCTCGAACGAGATCTACGCGATCATCGTGCTCACGTCCGTGGTGACATCGATGCTCGCCCCGCCCCTGGTACGAGCGTTTCTCCAACGGGTGGCACCTGACGATGAGGAGGACAAGCGCCTAGCTCGGGAGTCGATGGGACCCATTGGTGGCCAGTCGCCGCGCCGGATTCTCGTACCCGTACGTACCCGACCGGGGGTGGCACCAGTGCACGAGGTCGTCGCGGAGCTGGTGCGATCGATCAGCCCGACGGCTCAAGTGACACTTCTCACGGTTGTGCCCGACGCCGACGCGCAACCGATGGCTGACAAGTTGCTGGAGACGCTCGCCCCTCGATTCGGGCATTCACAATGCGTAGTCGAGATCGGTGACGATCCAACTGCAGAGATTCTCCGTTTGGCTCGCACCGGATTCGACCTCGTCGTGCTCGGTGCACCCGAAATCGCGGCCGATGAAGGACTTTTCGACCCCGTCGTCGATACGGTGACCCGCCTCGCTCCTTGCCCTGTCCTCATCGTGGCGGGTCATGAGGTCGACCGCGTCTCGTGGCCGCCGCGGCGGATCATGGTACCGGTCGACGGAACCGAGACGTCTCGCGGTGCCGCTCGCCTCGCATTGACACTTGCAGGCGACGCGGAGCTCAACGTTGTGCACGTGGTCCCTCAGTCGAGCTACCCTCGAAGTGGCGTCCCGGCGCGTCTCGCCGAGAGACGCGTCGCTCTCGGTCGCGAGGTTGTCGCGGACATCAAGCGGGTCGGTGAGTCATATTCGGCAACGGTGACCGGCGACGTGGTGATGGGCAGCGGCGATTTCGTCGATGACATTCTCCACGCAATGTCACGGCAAGATATCGACCTGCTCGTGATGGGTAGCAGTCTCCGTCCCGGGTCGGCCCGTCTTCACCTGGGACCACGAGTCGAGGAGATCCTGCAGCTCGCCAACTGTCCGGTTCTGCTCGTAAACACCAACTGAGCACACCGCTCCGCCTCCGCTCTCCCCGATACGGCCAGCGCCGAGGCGTCGTTTCTGGCGGCACGTCTGTGACGATTTCACGAGATCGGAGTTGGCCACCGACGGGCAAGGGGCGCGGCGGGTGACGCTCCCCGGACCGGGTAGAACGGATGATCCTCGACCTGTGACCGGACACGGAACCGGTCCGGCCGGTACCAACGTCCAAGCGGCGGGAAGCGCTCGGGTCGGGGATTCTGCTGTCGGGACAGTTCTCCGTGTCGATCGGACTCGCCGAGTTCGGTGTCCGACGCGGGATCGTCGAGGGCGGCCCCGAGGCTGGGGCGATTCTCGTCGTCGGCGCGACCGCCGTGGGAATCCCCCTCGTACACGGCCTGATCGTTCGAGAACCGAACCCCGGCCGCCTTCAGAAGGCGGGCACATGAACGGGCCAGGATTGGCCCGTTAGGCGCCGGGCTTGCTATCATGACGTTCGGGCAATCGCCCGCGTACTCTGTCGCGAAGGAAAGAACCTCCGTGAACGAAACTCAGACCGTCGTCGATGAATTTGGCTCGCACGCTACGGACACCGGATCTCCGGAGGTCCAGGTAGCGCTGCTCACCGAACGCATCAACCACCTAACCGAGCATCTCAAGGTCAACAAGAAGGACCACCACAGCCGTAGAGGGCTGTTGATGATGGTCGGTAAGCGCAGGCGACTCCTCCGGTACCTCCACGATCAAGATGTGGAGCGCTACCGGTCGCTGATCGCGAAACTGGGATTGCGCCGATAGCGCAGACGGAGGCGGCTTTCGGGCCGCTTCCGGCGTATTCGACGCTCCCTCGCATACCAATGCGGTGGTACCAGTTGTCAGTGGATGGGACTTGGCCTTGTCGAGGCCTACCCACTGCCAATTGGTCGCCGCTCCAACGAAGGAGAGATCCAATTGGCTGAGACTGCCATTCGTGGGCGTGTCGGAGATGTGGAAGTCGAATTCCGCTCCGGTGAACTTGCCCTGCTAGCCGACGGCGCCGTAACGGTGCGTGTCGGAGACACCGAAGTCCTCGTCACCGCAACCGCATCGACGCGGCTGCGCGAAGGCGCCGACTTCTTCCCGCTGACCGTGGATGTCGAGGAGCGTATGTACGCCATCGGCAAGATCCCCGGTTCGTTCTTCCGGCGTGAGGGACGCGCAACCGAGAAGGCCATCCTGACCTGCCGGCTGATCGACCGTCCGCTCCGCCCCAACTTCCCGAAGGGCTACCGCAACGACACGCACGTCGTGGCAACCGTCCTTTCGGCCGACCTCATCAACGCCTACGACATTCCGGCGCTCAACGGCGCCTCGAGTGCCCTGACGTTGAGCTCGCTTCCGTTCGACGGACCGATCGGTGCAGTGAGGCTCGCCCTCATCGACGGCTCGTGGGTCCCGTTCCCGACGTACGAACAGCTCGAAGGCGCCGTCTTCGATCTCGTCGTCGCCGGCAAGAAGAACGCGAACGGCCAGATCGACATTGCCATGGTCGAAGCCGGTGCCACCGAAGACGGGTACCGTCTCGTCCAGGATGGTCAGCAGGCCAGCGATGAAGAGACGGTCGCCCGTGGGCTCGAAGAGGCCAAGGGCTACATCGCCACACTGATCGACATGCAACTCGAACTGCTCGAAGCTGTCGGGCCGGCTGCTTCCTACGACTGGCCGATCTTCGAGGACTACTCGTCCGAGATGTACGACCGTGTCGCCTCGATCGCGAAACCGAAGCTCGAAGCGCTCGGCACCATTGCCGACAAGACGGAGCGCCTCGAAGCCGAGGCCGTCGCGAAGGAAGCGGTCCTCGCCGAACTCGCCCTCGACGACGACGACGTCGACGGGGCGAATGCAGCGTCCAACGCTTACCGGGCCGTCCAGAAGCAGGTCATGCGTTCTCGCGTCGTTGCCGAAGGGGTCCGTCTCGACGGCCGCGGCGTCACCGACATTCGTGAGATCGACGTCAAGGTTGGATTGATCCCCGAAGCCCACGGCTCCGGACTCTTCCGGCGCGGCGAGACCCAGGTCCTCAACGTCACCACACTCGGGATGCTGAAGATGGAGCAGATGCTCGACACCATCTCCATCGAAGACTCCAAGCGCTACATGCACCACTACAACATGCCGCCGTTCGCCACCGGTGAAGCCGGCTTCATGCGTGGCCCGAAGCGTCGCGAGATCGGTCATGGTGCGCTCGCCGAGAAGGCGTTGCTGCCGGTGATCCCCAATGACGAGGAGTTCCCGTACGCGTTCCGCCTCGTCTCCGAGGTGCTGATGTCCAACGGCTCTTCTTCGATGGCGTCGGTCTGTGGATCGTCGCTCTCGCTGATGGATGCCGGTGTTCCGATTGCTGCGCCGGTCGCGGGAATCGCCATGGGCCTCATCAATCAGGACGGCGAGTTCGTCACCCTCACCGACATCATCGGGGCCGAGGATGCCCTCGGCGACATGGACTTCAAGGTTGCAGGGACCGAGGACATGATCACGGCGCTGCAACTCGACACCAAGATCGAGTCGCTGCCTGCCGAGGTGCTCATCAGCGCGATGGGGCAGGCGAAGGATG
This sequence comes from uncultured Actinomycetota bacterium, assembly GCA_963700375.1. Lineage (GTDB taxonomy): Bacteria > Actinomycetota > Acidimicrobiia > Spongiisociales > UBA5794 > JAHEEL01. The sequence continues at coordinate 125,809 of CAVOXF010000006.1, read as the reverse complement.
CCAGGCTGTACATCCTCGGCAAGATGACCGACGTGCTGCCGGCGCCCCGTGACGAGCTTGCTCCCACTGCTCCGAAGATCGAAGCGATCTCCGTCCCGAAGGACAAGATCGGCGAGGTCATCGGACCGAAGGGCAAGACGATTCGGGAACTCGAAGCCGAGACCGGCGCCACGATCGAGATCGAGGACGACGGGACCATTCGCGTCGGTGCCCCAGATACGACGTCGCTGGAACTCGCCAAGGAGCGGATCCTCGCCATCGGTTACCCGCCGGAGGCCAACGTTGGCCAGACGTATGAAGGCGAAGTCGTGAACATCACGAAGTTCGGTGCCTTCGTCAACATCCTTCCCGGCCGTGACGGTCTGCTGCATATCTCGAAGATCGGCGGCGGCAAGCGCATCGACCGGGTCGAGGACGTGCTCGCCCTCGGCGACAAGGTCGAGGTCGTGGTCCGCGAGATCGACGACCGTGGCAAGGTCAGCCTTGACCTTGCGAACGCGCCCGAAGCACCCGAAGGCGGCGATTCGCAGCCTTCACGTGAGGATCGCGGCAGTGACTCCAACGAAGGTCGTAGCGACCGCAACGGGACCCGCGGCGAACGTGGTGGCGATCGTGGCGGAGACCGTGGACGGGGACGCGGACGGATCGCGGATCGCGGACAGCGTGATCGTGGGAACGACCGCAGCAACGACAGCGGTGGCGAGGCCAAGCCCGGCCGTACCGTTGTTTCGTTTGAAGACGAGTTCGAGGACGGCCTCGCCTAGCGAGAACCGATCGAGAGCGAGCAGAAGCCCCGGGCAATGCCCGGGGCTTCTCGCGTGTGGGACACGTGAGCCGTCAGTCGTCGAGCACGAACGTGAGCTTCATGTCGACGCGGAAATGCTTGATGGTCCCGTCTTCGGCGAGCACGACCTTCTGCTCGGATATCCAGGCTCCCCGGATATTGTCGATGGTCTGCTGCGCCTTGGCGATTCCCTTACGGATAGCATCCTCGAAGCTCCCCGGGGATGTAGAGGTGATTTCAATCACCTTCGCAATCGACACGAACCGGCTCCTTTCGTTGGTACGTCTCTAGGGTACCGCACTTGTGAATCGAACATATGTTCGATAAGGTGTGTATCCGGCAGAGCGCCGGTGAAAGCCCGGCAGGTCGCCGGCACGCGATAGGAGAGCCGGCGAGTGGCAGGAGAACAGGGAGTCGCCAGTCGCCAGTCGCCAGTCACCAGCTACGAGCTGCGAGCTGCGAGCTGCGAGCAGGATCTCGCTCTCGGTGCTGCTTGGGGTACGGACTGGGGACCGGAGACTGGGGACCGGGGACTTGATCTCCCATCTCTTGCTCCGGGTCAAGTCGGGGTACTTGCCGGTGAGACAGGGCTTGGGATGACACGGCTGGGGTTGGTCATGCTCTCCGGTCACGCCAGAACGGGATCCGTCGCCTACCTCGATGTGCGTGGATGGCTCAGCCCGATTGCTGCATGGGAAGTTGGCATCGAACCCGACCGATTGGTGATTGCCCGTTGTCGGGACGTTGTTCGGTGGGGGAAGGCTGTTGCTGCTCTCCTCGACGGTGCTGCGGCGGTGCTTGCAGAGGTCCCGGCAGGGGCGAAGGACGCAGCGGTCAGAAAGCTCGCGGCGCTCGCCAGGAATCGGGGGACCACCTTGCTGCTGAGACCCCTCGGCGGAACGGTGCCGGCCGGTATCGCACATCTGACCCTCGAAGCACAGGAGATCTCCTGGAGCGGGGCTACGGACGGTCACGGTCGGATCGACCGGAGAAGGACGCTGCTGACGGCATCGGGGAAAGCCATGAGAGGGATGACCCGAACGATCGAGATGGAGGACGATGGCTCGAACACTCTGCGTGTGGTATCCGGAGTGGCCGCTGCGGAGACCCGGAGCGTCGCCGGATGATCCCGGCCAGGCGATCGGCGCCGACGGCAGGGTCGAAGCGGTAAACGCAGCCGCCTGTGCTGCCGGGATTCGCCGCGGGATGCGGAGGGGTGAGGCCGAGGTGATCTGCCCGCAGGTCGTGACGGTCGAGCGCGACCATTCGGCCGAGATGCTCGCGTTCGACCCAGTGGTTGCAACGATCGAGGATCTCATTCCGAACGTCGAGGTCGTCGAACCAGGGCTGGTGTTTGTTCCGGTGGCCGGAGCCGTCACGTACTACGGGGGGGAGGGACCGCTGGTCGAACGGGTGGTCAAAGAGATCGATCGCGTGGCAGGAGACGGGTTCAGGATTGGACTCGCCGAGGGGCCCTTCGCTGCGAAGCACGCATCAGCCGCCGCGGTCGGCGATCCGCCGGTCTTCGTCGTTGAGGACGATGAGGCGTTTCTCGCTTCGCTCGACATATCCGCGGCCGGTAGGGAAGAACTCGTTGCCACGTTCCGATGGCTCGGGATCACGACACTTGGTGAGCTCGCTCGCTTCCCCAGGAGCGCCGTTGCATCTCGTTTCGGCACCGCTGGCCTCAACGCCCATCGTCTCGCCTCCGGTCGGGATCGAGCCCTGAACCCGCGTGATCTTCCGGCCGACCTCACCGTCTCAGAGCGCTTCTCTCCTCCGCTCGAAGACCTCGAGCAGGCGGCGTTTGTGGCCAGGGCCATGGCTGGGCGGCTCGTCGAAGCTCTCGCGTCGGTCGGTGCTGCACCCTTTCGCGTCGTGGTGGAGGCTGAAGCAGCGGATGGAACGATCCGTTCACGGACATGGCTGAGTGCCGATCCGCTGGATGATCGGGCCATCGCCGATCGGGTCCGATGGCAACTTCGAGCGTGGATCGATGGGGTCGGAGCGGGGATACGCGGTGGTCTGGTCGGACTTCGGATCGAACCGGCGCATCTCTCCGGGGCGGGGCGACAACTTGCGCTCGGAGAGGATGCGCGAGTTGCTTCCGAGACCCACCGGGCGTTCGCCGAAACACAGGCGATCGTCGGTCGGGACGAACTCCTTCAGGCTCATCCTCAGGGTGGGCGGGAACCGGGTGAACGGGTCGCCTGGCATCGTTGGGGAGAGCAGCCGGTCACTCGCCGGGATCCGGAAGCTCCCTGGCCGGGGCGAATACCTGGTCCGTCGCCGACTCTCGTCCCGCCGGACCCTCAACCGTTCCACATCGAATGGGACGGAGGCATGCCGGTCCGGGTTCGGCTCGGAAGCCGGTGGGTGACGGTCCGATCCTGGGCGGGGCCCTGGAGGAAGGTTGGACGCTGGTGGAGGGGCGAGGAGCCGTGCGATCAATACCAGATCGTCACATCGGCCGGTGCATTCCTCTGCGAGATCAGAGGTGCAGAGACATGGCTGACAGGGATCTATGACTGATCCCTCGACGTCAGCTCGTTGTGCCCCGCATCGCCTCGTACGTCGCCGACATCCGGTCGTGCAGTTCGTTCGTCAGCGGGGTGATGTCGCGGAACGTGCGGTCGCCGATACCAACCGGGTCCAGGATCCTGAGGACGACGCTGCCCGGGTATACGAACCACGAGCCAGGCGGATTGATGTCAAACGTTCCGGAGATGACTACCGGGAGGAGGTTCGCGCCGTTGTCGATTGCAAGACGCACGGCGCCCTTGTGGAACGAGGCCATGTCCCCGGTCCGACTACGGGTCCCCTCAGCGAAGACCATCAGCGAGTACCCGCGGCGAAAGGTCTCCTTGGCGGCGTCGTTCATCGCCTGCCTGGTCGAGATGGCGCCGCCGCGATCGACCTTCACGATTCCGGCTGCGGCCATCCCGGGTCCGAGCAGCGGAATCTTGTAGAGCTCCTTTTTCGCGAGGAAGCGAATCGGCGTCGGGATCGCGCGGAACAGCACCGGGATGTCGAAGTTCGAGATGTGATTCGATACGACGACGTATCGCTGGTTCGGGTCCACGAGTTCAGCGCCCTCGACGCTCAACGCGAGCGGCGGGATCTTGAGGAAGTGCCCGGACCAGCGTTGGATCACTCCTTCGATCATCTGCTCGGTCTTCGGCGAGGTGCGCCTCCCGATCCGGATCACGTGGGCAGCCTGCGCCAACGTGTAGAAGAAGAAGACCGGGATCAGAATGAATGTGCGCGTCGCGGCCTTCAGTGTTCGAACCATGGGTCGGTAGCGTAGCGAGCCCGGAGGACGCATCACGATGACTCTGCGACGGCTGACCCGAGATCAAGCGCGGAGGACCGCGCTTGCCGCACAAGGATTCACGACACCTCGGCCAACCGGACGGGTCGACGTCCGGCACTTCCGGCGCGTTCTTGACTGCGTCGGTTTGCTCCAGCTGGACTCGGTGAACGTCCTCGAACGGTCCCACTACCTCCCGATGTTCTCGCGTCTCGGCCCCTACGACCGAGCGGCATTCGACCGGTGGACCGCACGATCCAGGGAGTTGTTCGAGTACTGGGGCCACGAGGCCTCGCTGATCCCGGTCGGGCGCTACCCCGCGTTCCGTTTCCGTATGGACGAGATGGAGCCGTGGGGAAGCGCTCGTCGCCTTCTCGACGAGCGGCCCGGATACGTTGAAGGGGTTCTGCGCGAGGTGGCTGATCGGGGACCGCTCACTGTTTCGGATCTCGATGATCCCGGCGAACGGGGTGGGCCGTGGTGGGGACATGCGCCGGGAAAGGACGCGCTCGAGTGGCTGTTCGCATCGGGCAGGATCACCGCGACCCGGACGAGCACGTTCGGCCGCAGCTACGACCTCCCGGAACGGGTGGTGCCCGCGTGGGCAATCGGAGAGCGCCCACTGAACCGGATCGAGGCATACCGAGAACTGCTCCTTGACGCGGCCCGACATCATGGGATCGGAACCGCGGCCGACCTTGCCGACTACCACCGTCTCCACACACCCACCGCTCGGGCCGTCCTCATCGACCTCGCCGCTGAGGGCGCGATCGTTGCGGTGGAAGTCGACGGATGGCGTCAACCTGCCTACCTGCATCCCGGCGCCGCACTGCCGAGGCGGGCCTCTGGTACGGCGCTGCTCAGCCCGTTCGACTCGCTCATCTGGAACCGTGATCGCGTCGAGCGCATCTTCGGATTCCGCTACCGGATCGAGATCTACGTGCCGAAGGAGGACCGCCGGTTCGGCTACTACGTCCTTCCGTTCCTTCTGGACGGCGAACTGGTGGGCCGTGTCGACCTGAAGGCCGATCGCAAGGGCAGGCGCCTACTTGTGCAGGCAGCGCACCTCGAACCGGACAACGACGTGGCTCGTGTCGCACGGGAGTTGGCTTCTGAGCTTGTGGCCATCGCATCGTGGCTTGGCCTCGATGAGATCGTGACCATGGACCGGGGAGACCTCGCGACAGCCCTCCGAACCGCCACCGATGTCGGCATCTCCGCCAGGTGACTTTCGACCCTGGCCCGCCGCATTGGCGGCGGGTGTGATCGAAGTGACATGGATTTCCGGATCCTGGGTCCCCTTGAGGTGTCCGCAGGAGACGGGCCGATCGAACTCGGCGGACGCCGCCAGCGCACCGTCCTTGCAGCGCTGCTCCTCAACGCGAACCGGATCATCTCCACCGACCAGTTGATCGACATCGTATGGGGGGAAGATCCCCCGCCGACCGCTCGTCGCTCAACCCAAGCGTATGTCTCGCGTCTCCGAAAGCTCTTTGGGTCCGGTCGTATCGAGCCCGCTGAACCCGGCTACCGGTTGAGGGTGGAGGATGGAGAGTTGGACGCGGACCGATTCGAGGCGCTCGTGACGATCGCTCGCTCTGCAGCGATGGTCGATCTGCCCGGGGCGTTCGCCGCCGTGACCGAGGCGCTCTCCCTCTGGCGAGGAGACGCTCTTGCCGATCTTCGAGCTGAGGAAACCATCGCAGCGCGGGCGCTCATTTTCGACGAGGCACGGTTGTCCGCGTTCGAAGACCGCTTCGATTTCGAACTCGCGCTCGGGCGCGACGAGGCCGCCATACCGCGTCTCGAGGCCTGCCTTGCTGACAATCCGTACCGGGAACGCTTCTGGGGACAGCTGATGCTGGCGCTGTATCGGTCGGGCCGTCAGGCTGACGCACTGAAGGCATTCGGGCGGGCTCGCAAGCGGCTCGTCGAGGACCTCGGGATCGACCCATCACCAGAACTGCGGGCGCTCGAAGAACAGATCCTGAACCAGGATCCCGAGATCGCGCATGGATCGTCGGTCGGCGCAGGACCGATCGATGGTGACTCGATCCGGAATCCGTACAAGGGCCTTGCGTCCTTCACTGAAGACGACAGCGGTGATTTCTACGGCAGGGAGCGGCTTGTTGGGATGGTCGTCGACCGGTTCGCTTCGGGTGCTCGGCTTGTAGCCGTTGTTGGTCCGAGTGGCTGCGGGAAGTCGAGCCTCCTCAGCGCGGGCGCCGTCCCTGCACTGCGCTCGAGGAGCCAGCGCAGCGGCACGGTGCTTCGGGTGATTCACATGGAGCCGGGGAAGCACCCGTTTGAGGCGCTCGAGCGGGCGATCGTGCGCCAGTGCGGCGAGGCGCCCGAAGGACTGCTGGAGGATCTCGAACGCGAACCCGCCAACGCCATCGACGCCATCTGCGGCGAGGCCGAACGTTCGACGGTGCTTGCCGTCGACCAATTCGAAGACCTCTTCGTTGCGGTCGACCCAGTGGTCAGTGAGCGCTTCATCGCCGTGCTCGTTCACCTCGCCACACGACCCAAGAGGAACGTCTCCGTTCTGCTCGCTCTTCGCGCCGACTTCTACGATCGTCCGCTGCGCCACCCCGGCCTGGCGGATCCATTCGTTCGAGGAATGGTTGCCGTCACTCCCCTCAACACCGAAGAGCTCCGGGCGGCGATTGTCGAACCCGCCGCCCGCGTCGGGGTTGTGATGGATCCGGATCTCGTTCTCCGACTGATGGAGGACATACGGCGTGAACCCAGCGCCCTCCCGCAGCTTCAGTATGTGCTGACGCGCCTCTTCGAGGCTCGATCGGGCATCGTGATTTCGGCCGCTCACTACGACGAGGTGGGAGGGATGCGGGGCATCCTCGCGCGGCGCGCCGAATCCGCCTACCTGGCGCTCGGCAAGGGGGACCGCGCTGCCGCGCGCCAGGTGTTCCTTCGGCTGGTGCGGGTGCGCGACGGCGGGTTGGTGACGAGGCGGCGCGCCCCGCTGGACGAGATGGTGGCGTTGAACCCGATCGCCTCGTCCGTACTGGATCGCTTCAGCTCGTATCGGCTGATCGGTTTCGATCGCGATCCGGTGTCCGGGCAACCGACCGTCTCGCTCGTCCACGAAGCCTTGATTGCAGACTGGGCCCGATTGCGGTCGTGGATCGCTCTCGATCGCGTCGACCTGCAGCTCCGGGAGTTGCTGGACGTCGAGGCGCGGACGTGGCAGGAGTCGGACTACGCCCCGGACTATCTGCTCGCCGGCTCGCGGCTCCAGCAGTTCGAGGAATGGGACGAGAGAACCTCCCTCGCGCTCACCGACGCTGAGCGGAGCTACCTGACCGCGAGCTGTGAGCGTCGGGCGTCGGAGCTCTCAATCGAGAACGAGCGTGCGATCCGCGAGCGATCGCTCGAATCGCGTGCCCACAATCGAGCGGTCGCGCTCGCGTTCGTCATGTCGCTGGCCGCCATCGTCGCAGCCGTCTTGGCGGTTGTGGCGATCGCGCTCGGCCGAGCAGCCGAGCAGCAAGCGGCCGACGCTGAGGTTGATCGCCTGGCGGCCGTCGCGTCAGAGTCTCAGGCACTTGCTTCCTCCCTGACACACGGTGCCGTTGCCTCATTGGGCACGGATCCAGAGCGGAGCCTGCTCCTTGCTGTGCACGCCGCCGGCGTGCTGCGGGACTCCGGCCAGGAGGTGAGCGTCCGCACCGTTGAGGCGCTCCACTTTGCGATCCAAGCTGCACGGATTCCCTATCCGGGGGATGCCGGGCCGACTCGCGTTGTGGACGGCCCATTCGGGAGGGTCGGTGTGTACGACGTGCCGCTGCAAACGCTCGTCGCCCTTGCGACATCAGGGATTGCCCGGGCGCTGAGCGACGGGGAGTGTGCGGAATTCTTCGCGGATCTCGAATGTCCCAGGGAACTCCCGGCATTCGAGCCGGGTACGGCGGTTGCAGCGCTACCCGTCGAGAGGTCGGAGTCCGGATTCCCGCTCGGAGGAACCACCGTGCGCGTGGTGAGCCCATGGGTCGGAGACGATGGGAGGGCGTTTGCCGCCGATGTCGCCCGCTTCACGTCGAGAACGGGTATCTCAGTCGTTACGACGGCACCCGGATTCGAACTTCCGGACCGCGGGACCCAAGCCGATGTCGTGGGAGTGGTCGAGCCGATCGCCCGCTCCGGGGATCGCTACGCCAACCTCATGGACTTGGGCACCTACCTCGACGGCGAGCGTCTCGAGAGGGACCACTACGGCTATCTCCTTGGCCTCATGATGTCGGCGGACGGTGCACCAAGCGGCCCAGTGGAGCCACACCTCAAGGGCATACCGCTCGCGGTATCGGTGAAGAGCCTCGTCTGGTATCCGGTTGCCGCGTTCGACGAAGCGGGATACAACGTTCCGACGTCGTGGGACGAACTCGTCGCACTCGCAGACCAGATGGTTGACGATGGGCGGACGCCCTGGTGCGTGGCCGAGGCAGGGACGACGCCCGGCGGACCGGCGACGGACTTCGTCGAAGACCTTGTGCTCCGCGGGTCGGGCATTCAGGCCTATGACCGCTGGGTCGATGGCCTACTGCCGTTCAATGCGATTCCGGTACAGAGAGCGTTCGAGCGATACGGCGAGGTCGTGTTCGGGCCGGGTCATGTCTACGGGGGCACTGATCAGGCGATCGACTTCTCGATCGCTGACGGGATGGGGTTGATGCAACTGGCCGAGCCGGGTTGCTGGCTGCATCACCAGGGCAGCTACGCCCTTCGCCAACTTCGACCGCAGGCGACACAGAATGGCCAGATCGCGTACTTCGTGCTGCCCGCTCCGGAGCCCGAATATGCCGGCGCAATCCTTGGCTCAGCGGTGTTCGTTGGTGCGACATCGGACCGGCCAGAGGTCCGAGAGGTCATGCGGTTTCTCGCCGGACCCGACTACGGCATCGCGCTCACCGAGGCGGTGGGATCAGGGTTCATGGTGGCGAACCGGAGTTTCAGACCGGCATACGAACGGTTCGATGCACGGACCTCCCTCGCACCGATCGCCCACGGGGCGCTTGCCGACGGGTCGTTCCGATTCGATGCTTCTGTGGCAATGGGGATCGAAACCGAGTTTCGCGAAGCCATGGTCTCGTATCTCCGGGGCGGCCCTGATGCTCTGCCGTGGATCCTCGATCGCTTGGGCGGAGCGGGAGTTCAGCCTCCTGACTCCCTCAAGTGACGCGTATCGTCCGCCGAGCGGGTGGCGCTGCGAACGATACGAACGGCTGCGCGATCCGGGAGTTGCCTGGTCTCCGAGGATGCCGGTTGGTGCATGTCCGTTTGCCGATTCGCTGATCGGCGCGCACCTCTCGGTCGCGCACCTCTCGGTGGTGAGAGTTCATCCGTCCAGTGCGTCTCCGGTGGCGATGGTTGAGGGATGTGCGAGCAGGTGGTAGATCTCGGCCGTCTGTTCGGTGGTGAGGGTTGATCCGTCCAGTGCGTCTCCGGTGGCGATGGTTGAGGGATGTGCGAGCAGGTGGTAGATCTCGGCCGTCTGTTCGGTGGTGAGGGTTGATCCGTCCAGTGCGTCTCCGGTGGCGATGGTTGAGGGATGTGCGAGCAGGTGGTTGATCTCGGCCGTCTGTTCGGTGGTGAGGGTTGATCCGATGAGTGCGTCTCCGGTGGCGATGGTTGAGGGATGTGCGAGCAGGTGGTTGATCTCGGCCGTCTGTTCGGTGGTGAGGGTTGATCCGATGAGTGCGTCTCCGGTGGCGATGGTTGAGGGATGTGCGAGCAGGTGGTTGATCTCGGCTGTCTGTTCGGTGGTGAGTCCCAGCAAGAGCATCTCGTCGACGTAGATGCCGGTCGGTACGAGTCCGGTCGCGGCCTCGCTGACCAGCCTGAGTTCCTGGATGTTCATCGGGGCGTCGAGCAACGGACTTGCCCCTTCCGGGGCGACCGGAGCCGAATCCGGCCCAGCTTCCGGTGCGCTTGCGGTCGGAGCTAGGGATTGGTTCGCGATCAGAGCAACGGCAGCAAGGCCAACGGCGGTTATCGCCAGGAGCGCCAGAATGAGCATCCAGCGGTGCGGGTGCTGCGGACCGATCGTGGTGATGCCGCCGTGTCCGTGGGCAGTGGTCATGACCTGCCTCCCTTTCATCATGGCTGATCGATGCCGGTGGACAGCGTGGGACCTGCTCAATGCAGCGATGTTGCAGGACGGTTGCAGAACGGGCGGCAGCGAGTCTCCAGGTCGACGGCGACGAACTCTCCGGTCACGCCGGGAACCCGATAGTCGGCGCCAGTGGGAGCGCGCCGGTGGGGCACGCGAGTTCATCGGTCCGGGCCGCGATCGCTATCGTCGAACCGAGACGACCGCGAGGAGCGCGCAGATGATCGACTTCCAGGACCGTGTAGCAGTCATTACGGGCGCCGCTGGGGGACTCGGTCGTGAGTACGCGCTTCTCCTCGCGTCGCGAGGCGCCGCCGTCGTGGTCAACGACCTCGGGGGATCGGTGCATGGAGAGGGATCGGATACGAGTGCGGCTGACGCGGTGGTCGCGGAGATTCGCGCGTCCGGTGGGACCGCGATTGCCGAGCACAGCTCTGTGGCAGAGCCGGAGGGCGGGGAGTCGATCGTCGAGAGCGCCATCAATGAATATGGTCGGGTCGACATCCTCATCTCGAATGCCGGGATCCTTCGGGACCGGACACTGGCGAAGATGGAAGCCGACGACCTTCGCTCAGTTCTCTCGGTGCATCTCGAAGGCGCGTTCTACATCACCATGCCCGCGTTCCGGGTCATGAAGGAGCAGCGATACGGCCGTATCGTCTTCGCCAGTTCGGGATCCGGGTTGTTCGGCAACTTCGGCCAGACCAACTATGCGGCAGCAAAGGCCGGGCTCGTCGGGTTCATGAATGCCTTGAAGCTCGAGGGTGCCAAGTACGACATCCTCGTGAACGCGGTTGCCCCGATCGCCCACACACGGATGACGGAGGAGATCCTCGGGGATCAGGCCGACCACTTCGACGCCCGTTCCGTTGCCCCTGCGGTGGCCTACCTGGCTTCTGATGCCAACGGATACAGCGGCGAGGTGTGGTCGGTTGGCGGCGGTTCAGTCAGTCGTGTCTTCACAGCGCTGTGCGAGGGCTACTTCAAGCACCCCGATCGAGATGGGGCGATGACCGTCGAAGACGTGGCCGACCACCTCGACGACATACGGATCGAAGACGGATACATCGTGCCGTACTCGGTCCGAGACGAGTTTGCGAAGCTCGGCCCGGAGCTGTACTCATGAGCGATTGGATCCGCAGCACCGCCCTCATCGTCGTCGACGTCCAGAAGGGGTTCGACGATCGGGCCGTCTGGGGTGAACGCAACAATCCCGACTGCGAGGCGAACGTGGGGCGCCTCATTGCGGGGTGGCGTGACCACGACTGGCCGATCGTCTTCGTTCGCCACGACTCGCAGACACCGGGTTCCCCGCTTGCCGCTGGATCTCCGGGGAACGCATTCAAGGATGTCGTCACCGGCGAACCTGATCTGCTGGTGAGTAAGTCCGTCCATTCGGCGTTCCACGGCACCCCTGACCTCGCGGGTTGGTTGCGCGAGCAGGGGATCACCGGGATCGCAATCTGCGGCATTCAGACGAACATGTGCTGTGAGACAACCGCCCGCGTCGGCAGCGATCTCGGTTTCGAGATGATCTTCGTCATCGATGCGACCCATACGTTCGACCTGGTCGGCCCGAATCACCAGGTGTATCGCGCTCGTGAGATCGCCAGGTACACGGCCCTGACGCTCGACGCCGACTTCGGCCGCGTCGTCTCGACGGCCGAGTTGCTCGATTGATCAGTCCTCGAGCCAACTGATCCGATCGGCGTCGATGTCGAACCGTGCCGACGATCCCGCGACGAGGCGCTCCGGTGCCCACGCCACGAGGTCGCCGCCGTGCCCGAGGTCGAGTTCTATGCGGTACGCGCCGCCGCGGAAGTGCGCGCCGGCTACGGTTGCCGTTGCCGCCCCGGATGGGTTGAGGCGGATCGATTCGGGCGGCACGACCCCTGTCGTGGTGCGCGTGGACGGGGCTTCGAGCCCGAGACCGGCAAGCGTGGTTGCCGCAAGGAGGTTCTCGAGTCCGATGAATCGGGCGGTCCATCCGTCGGGGGGTTGGTTCCAGAGACCCTCCGGTGTGTCGTCGGCGACGATCCGCCCGTCGCGAATGATCGCCACTTGGTCCGCGATCGTGAATGCCTCCTCCCGGTCGTGGGTGACGTAGAGAACGGTGACGTCGACAGCTGAGAAGATCGACCGCATCTCGACAAGCAGGTGTTCCCGAAGCGATCGGTCGAGCGCCCCGAGCGGTTCGTCGAGCAACACGAGGCGAGGGTGCGGAGCGAGGGTGCGGGCGAGTGCGACGCGCTGTCGTTCTCCGCCCGAGAGGTTGCCGACACTGCGGTGCTCGTAGCCGGGCAGGCCGACGAGGGAGAGCATGTCGGTGACCTGGGCTCGGACCTCCTCGGAGCCGACGCCTTGCATCTGCAGGCCGAACGCGACGTTGCCGGCCACCGTTCGGTGTGGGAACAGGGCATAGTCCTGAAACATCAGCCCGAACCCGCGCCGATGGGTCGGCACGTCGAGTACCGACCGTCCATCCCAGGAGATGTCTCCGGAGGCGGTCTGTTCGAGGCCGGCGATCGCCCTGAGCATGGTCGACTTCCCGGATCCGGACGGGCCCATCAGCGCATGGATCGTGCCGTCCCGGACCTGGAGGCTGGCATCGTCGACGGCTGTCGCTGATCCGAATCGAACGACGAGGGCTGAGATGTCGAGCATCAGATACCCGCCGATCTCGTGCCTCGCACAGTCTCGATCCCCAGTGCGGCGACGGCGACGATCGCCATGAGCACCACCGACATCGCCATCGCCTCACCGAAGGTCCCGGGTCGCCCGAGGAGTCGGAAGATGGCAAGCGGAATGGTGGCGGTCGCCGGGCGGGCGATGAACGAGGTCGCACCGAACTCGCCGACCGAGATCGCGAAGGCGAACATCGCGGCAACGGCGAGTGCACGGGCGATCAACGGGAGGTCGACTTCTCGCCAGGCGCGACCCGGCGAGGCTCCAAGGACCGCTGCAGCCTCTCGCAATCGGTTCTGAATCGACTCCATGACGGGGACAGTGCTGCGTACGACGAACGGAATCGCGACGAGCGCATGGGCAATCGGGATGAGGAGGAGCGACGCCCGCAGATCGATCGGTTGGTCGAGCGCCACCAAGAAGCCGAACCCGATGGTGACGGCGGAGGTTCCAAGCGGCAGCATCAGGCCTGCGTCGAATATCCGACCGCTCCGACCCCGGGAGGACACGATGACCGTGGCGGCAAGGAGTCCGATTCCGGAAGCGATCAGCACTGCAGGAATCGCGAATTCCAGCGTGTTGACAATCGCATCGAGCGGCGCCACGAACGATGCGGACGCCCGCGGAGGGTTGAAGAGATTCGCGTAGTTCGACCAGCCGATGCCGTCCCGGGTGGAGAGCGACCGGGCGACCAAGACGACGAGTGGCGTCACCACGATGATCGCAAGCATGCTGAGCGTGCCAGCCACCATGGCCCACTCACCCGGCGTCCTCGGGGAGCGAGCGACCTCCGATGACGGTCGGAGCGAGAGTTCTGCCACCTGCCGGTTCCGCGCCTTGCCGTACAGGATGAGCAGCACGGTGACGCCGATGAGTTGGAGGACCGCAAGCGCGGAAGCAAGGTCCAGGCGCAGGAAGGCCGTCGCCTGACGCCAGATCTCCACCTCGATGGTCGTGTGACGCAGATCACCGAGAACGAGGATCACGCCGAACGACGTGAACGAGAAGAGGAACACGAGGGCCGCGCTCGACAGGATCGCGGGCCGCAGGAGCGGCAGAGTGACGCTAAGAAACACGCGCCACTTCCCGGCGCCGAGCGTGCGGGCCGCCTCCTCGAGGCGGGGGTCGACCTGTTCCCAGAACGCCCCGACACCTCGGATCACGATTGCCAGGTTGTAGAAGACGTGCGCTATGAGGATGGCCCAGATCGTCCCCCGGAGGTTGACGCGGAACGGACTCCCGGGACCGAGAACGGCGAGGAAGGCGACGCCGACCACCATGGTCGGAAGCACGAACGGGACCAGCGTCAGCGACCGCACGATCGAACGGCCCGGGAATCGATACCGCGCAAAGACGTAGGCAACCGGGAGGCCGAGGGCCAGGGTGAGCGCGGTAGAGAGCAGTGCCTGCCACAGCGTGAACCACGCGACGCTCCGCACGGTCGGACTCGCGAATACCTCGCCGAACGCCGAGGTTGCGAACCCTCCGTCCGGCACCAGTCCGGTGTACAGAATGGTGATCAGTGGATAGATGAAGAAATAGCCGAGGAAGATCGCCGGGACGGCACCGATCAGGAGAAGGGAGCGCCTCGATCTCATCGAACCGTCTCGGCCCATTCGTTCAGCCATCGATCCCGGTTCTCCTCGATGAGTGACGGGTCCATCACGACGGGGTCGGCCGGAATCGTGGCGTACTCAACGAAGACGTCAGGCAGCGACGCCTCGGTGTTGGCGGGGAATACGAACATGTTGAGCGGGATGTCTTCTTGGAAGGTGCGGCTCAGCAGAAAGTCGACGAGTTGGCGCGCAGTCGTCTCGGCCTCGGTGCCGTTCAGGATTCCGGCGTATTCGATCTGGCGGAAGCATCCGTCCTCGATCAGCGTCGTCGGTGCCGCATCGAGTTCGCTGAAGTACACCTCTGCGACCGGCGACGACGCATATGAGACCACGGCCGGGCGGTCACCCTCGCCGGAACCTCCGGAGAACTCGCCGTAGTAGGCCTGCTCCCATCCAGGCACGATCTGAACGTCGTTGTCAACGAGGTCCTGCCAGTAGGCCGACCAGGGGTAGTCGCCGTCTTCGCCGAACGTCGCAATAGTGGCGAGGAGGAAGGCCATTCCGGGAGACGACGTGGACGGGTCCTCTACGACGAACGTCCCGCTGTAGGCGGGGTCCGCGAAATCGGACAGCAGCGACGGCTCCGACAATCCCAACTCAGCAAAGCGGGCAGGGTCGAGGTTGATGCACACATCGCCGATGTCGATGGGTGTCGCGACGTCGTCTGGCGCGCGTAGTGACTCGGGGACGACGTCGATGTCTGCCGCCGTGTACGGGATGAACAGCTCTTCGCCTATCGCTCGGGACAGGAACGTGTTGTCGATCCCGTACATCACGTCCGCGATCGGGTTGTCCTTGGTGAGGATTGCCTGGTTCACCATCGTTCCTGCATCGGCGGATTCGAGGACCGTCACAGGCACCCCGGTCTCTTCCGTGAACGCTTCGAGCACGCCCTCTGAGACAGCGAACGACCCGTGGGTCACCAGCACGATCGCGTCCGGCGCCTCCTCGGCGGAGCTGCACGCAGCTCCAAGCACGATCAGAGCGGCGATCACCCCCGCCACTGCGGTCCGGTTCATGTCTGGTTCCTCTCGTGAATGATCAACAGGGTTCCGCCTTCGACGGAGATCGCAGCGTCTGCGGCGTCCATGACGTTGCTGATGCCGCGAGTGGATCCCACCGGCAGCGTCTCGGCGTCGAGGCGCCAGCGGAGCCCTTCGGTGGTGACTCGGACGGCGTCCGATCCGCTCGGCACGAGCGACACCCGATCGCCGGGTTGACCCTGGATCCTGGTCGTCCGATGGGGCGTGCACGCCGTGACGACCGTGTGACCGTCGGTCCAGACCACCTCATCGACGAGATGTGAGACCGCTGCGAACAGACCCATGGAGCCGAGGAGGTGGTCAAGGCGCCCCTCGTGCGATCCGACAACGAGCAGACGGTTGGCGCCGGAGGCCACCGCGGCGTTGAAGGCGAGTTCGAGATCAGTGTGATCCTTCTCGGGAGGGTGTCGATCCGCCACGGTCCCTTCGCTGACCGCTCGTGAGAGTGCTGCGGCATCGACCGAATCCATGTCGCCGACGACAAGGTCGACAGAGAGCCCGAGAGCCGCGGCGTGGTGCAGACCGCTGTCCGCTGCGATCACGAAGGCATCTCGGGGGAGATCGAAGTCCCGGCCGGCTGCAATCGGCTCGCCCCCCGATAGGACGATCACCTGGTTGGTGTGGCTTTCCACGTGCTTCCTCCGCTGGCATGACCCAGTTCAGGTTCCGCGGGTCGGAGGCGTTCACAGCAATGCTGCACCGGCCGCCCTCTCAGTTCGGCGTTCCCGAACTCCCCGGAGTGGTCAGCCCGGATGGTAGCCCGTGACCGGCCGCTGGGATCCGGAAATCCAGGCTTGACAAAATGGCAGCAGTCTGACATCATAGTGCTGTCATGTCGACGCAATGGAGGAGAGGAGACAAGCGCATGTTGTGGTACAACAGCCCGGAGGCTGTGAGGGTCATGACGGAAGCGACGTACGGATGGGACGACGAGCACCGGCGTCGGTCGATGCTGCGACTCATCGGCCGCCAGCAGGAGCAAGGGTCAAGGGGATAGCTGTGGATGCGAGTGTTGTCATGGCAGAGATCGAGGCATCCCTCAGTGCGCAGCTGAGGCTTGCAGGGGACGATCCGCAGGTCGCGGAAGCCGGCGAGGCGATTCTGGCCGGTCTTGAACCGGCGATCGATCGGGCGGTGATGCACCTTGCCGAGCAAGCCGCGAGCGAGGTCGGAGTACAACTGACCGGCCAACGGGTCGGTGTGGAGTTGCGGGAAGGCGCGCCGGTGCTGATTGTTCAGGAGCAGCACGATCCAGTGACGATCATGACCGATGACCTCGAGGCGCGGATCACAGTACGGCTCCCGGAGCAACTGAAGGCTGTGCTTGAGGATGCCGCGGGTGAGACCGGCGAATCGGTGAACACGTTCGTGGTGAAGGCGCTCGCCGGCAAGGCGGAAGAGCGTGGGGCCCGTCGACGCTACAGCGGCTACAGCGGGATGATCGAGACATGAGCATGATCGTTCACGAGTTCACCGTCGGCGGCCACCCGGAGATCGTTGTCACACTCGCATCGGCCGATGTCACGGTGGTCGATGGCGTTTCCGGGACGATCAGAGTGGAGGCCGAGGGGTCCGAGAAGGAACTCGAGCACATCGAGGCGTTCCAGACCGGTGATGTTGTCACCATTCGCTCGCGCGCGGGTTTCCGACGCTGGTCGTGGCGCGGGCTGTCGGTCCGCCTCTTCGTCCCGACCGGCGCCGCCTTCACCGCCCGCACCGCATCGGGAGACTTCAGGATCCTGACTCCGATCTCGGATTTCGACTGCGTGGCTGCTTCGGGGGACATCCATCTTGGGTCGTTCAGCGGACGCGCTCGCGTCAAGACGGCGAGTGGTGACGTCACCATCGGCGAAGGCACCGGGGGCTTGCAGATCGGAACCGCATCCGGCGATGTGAGGATCGACACGTTCGACGGCGATGCGCAGATCAACACCGCATCGGGGGATGTTGCGTTCGGCGCAGCCCGGGGCTCGGTGACCACGAAGACGGCGAGCGGTGACGTCACGATCCGGCGCTTCTCGGGCGTCAGCCTCGACGGCGCGACGATGTCCGGGGACTTCGATATCGGGCTGGTTGCAGGCATGACGATCGACGCAGACATCCGGACGCGGTCCGGAAGCTTCAAGAACCTCGTCCCGGCCGGGACGGGGGAGCGGACGGTCAATGCCACATTGCGGATCAACGCGCTATCGGGAGACATTGTCCTGCGATGACTCCCACTTCATGGGGCATGGCTCCGTTGCAGGTCCTAGGATCGACGCCATGGCGTTCGATTTCGAATCCCGTTTCAATCGGGCCGCTATGTGGCCGCACGGTGAAGAAGAAGAGCACCCGCTGATCATCGGCATCGCCGGTGGTTCGGGATCCGGCAAGACGACGATTGTTCAGAGCGTTGTCGACATCGTGGGCCACGATGTCGTCGTCCAGATTCCCCACGACGCCTACTACCGGGAGCAGGATCACCTCACCTACGAAGAGCGCACGAAGATCAACTACGACCACCCGGACTCGCTCGAGAACGAACTGATGATCGAACATCTTGCTGCGTTGCGATCCGGTACCGCGATCGATCGACCCGTCTACGACTTCTCGACACATACCCGTGCCAAGGAGACCCAGCGCGTTGAACCCGAACCGGTGATCATCGTTGATGGGATTCTTGTTCTTGCCGACCGTCAGCTTCGGGACCTCATGGACCTGCGGATCTACATCGACACCGACGCGGATCTTCGTCTCATGCGACGCCTCGAGCGCGACATCGTCGAACGGGGACGCACCGTCGATTCGGTGCTTCGGCAGTACGAAGAGACGGTTCGACCGATGCACCTGCAGTTCGTCGAGCCGTCGAAGCGCTACGCCGACATCATCGTGCCGGAGGGCTACAACCCGGGGGCGATCGGGACCGTGACGTCGATGATCCGGCACTTCATGACGGAACGGAACGCGCCCGTCTGAGGGCTTCGTCGACGAGCGGGTACGCCGCATCGGCATACATCTCGTGTCCTTCCGCCGATGCGTGGAAGAGATCCGCGGCCCACACGTTCCGATCGAAGTAGAACCGCTCGAACTCGGGGCCCCAGGCCCGCGACTTCGGAACGCCATAGGCGTAGGCGACTCTGCCGATCGCGTTATCCATCGCCCGTCCCCGCACACGCGCAACGCCCCGGGCAAGGGCGGGGAGGCGCGGGATGGTCCCAAGGTCACCGATACCGCACACCGCCACCGCGGGGAACGCGGCCACCAGCGACTTCACGACCAGGTCGTAGGCAGCCTCGAAGCGGTTGACGGGTGTCATCCGGAGGGCGTCGTTGCCGCCGACACACAGCACGGCGAGGTCACCGCCGCGAACGATCGCCCGATGGACCTGGGTATCTCGTACGTCCTTGATCCTGGAACCGCCGACTGCGACCGAGATGAGCTCTACGTGGTAGCGGTCGCTGAGATAGAGCGCGGTCCGGCGGACCCAACAGTCGTCGAGCGGTTCGACGCCCGGTGCGGTGATGGTGCTGTCGCCGAGAACGACCATCCGCAGCAGGGGGAGCGACGGATCGCCGAACGATCCGGAGGGGTCCTGATCCACCAGGCTCTCAAGGTCTGGCCGCTGGATCGCCTGAACCATCTGCGCGGCTAGCACACCGCCGATCGCCATGGGTCGCTTCGCTCGCTTCCAGACACTCTTCGCCATGGCCACAGGATACCGGCCCGCCCCCCAAGCGAACCCAGGGTTCTCCACCTCGTATGTGACGCCGACAGCCCACAGAACGACTGACGCTGCGAACCCAGGGTTCTCCACCTCGTATGTGACGCCGACAGCCCACAGAACGGCCGGAAGGCTCAGGCGTCGACGGCCTTCAACCACGTGGGGGCGTCGGACCGGTAGCCGCGCCGAAGGAGTTCCCCCATGGCCGCAGAGTTCCGTCTCATCGCGGCGTCGTCCCAACGGGCTGGATAGCCGTTGTGAGATTGCGGCGTGATCGCTGTGCGGAATGTCCGCTCGTACTCGTTGATCAGTTCATCGTCCGTGAGGATTCGAACTGGCAGCTCCTGAACGCTGCGGGATCCCATAGCGCCTCCATCGCTCGGCATCCCCTTCGCGTCGGCATCTCGGGCAGGGATCTTGAGGGTCGATGGACCTAGAAGCGATGCCAGGTCGACATGACGACGCTGCCGACAAACGCGGCGTCTGATACTGATCAGTTGGCTTCGAATCGGACGAGCGCTCGCTACCGCGAGCACGTGATCGGCCCGGACCTTGAGCGGCGGTCGCTCTTCGAGGCTTCGCTCGGGCACGAGTCGACGATCACCACCGTCCCGTATCCGGGATCCTCGGCCCACCTGACTTCGCCGTTCCACATCCCTCACGTCGTGCACGTCAATCGAAGTGTGCAGAAGGCCACATTCTTTGCCGACGAAGGCGGCAGTACATCGGTCACTACCGATCGGGGACACCTTCGACAGGCCCCATACTCACGCTTCGCTCCGCAGGATTGCCCGGAGCCGCTGCCGCTTCGCGAGCAGATCTTCAACCCCGTGCTCTCCCTCTATGCAGAAGGCGCGAGCCGCCCGTCGACTGCCTGTCTGTGGATGGGTGGGGTTTCTGGTCACAAACGGGCATTGCGGAGATGCGTCCGACGCTCGCGACGACGATCGCCTTGAGGTGATCGCCGCGGGAACAACGGTGCGAGCCGCGGCCACATTCACCTCGAGGAGCTCGGCTTGGCACAGGACACGATTCGCGGCACGGATCCGCGACAACCGCGGCCCGACTTCTTCTGGTCCGCCGCCAACTACCGCGATCGAGCGCTGAGCCGGTGGCAACCACGCTGGGGGCATGGCACTTGTCGCATGTCCGGATTGCGGGCACGACGTCTCGACCGAAGCTCCCGTCTGCCCCAACTGCGGGCGACCGTGGCCCGGTCGGCAGGTCGTCGCACCGGTCCTTCCGCGGGCCCCGCGGCCGCCGACCTACAACGGCTTCGCAATCACCTCGTTCGTGCTCGGCCTGGCCGGTCTTCTGTGTCTCCAGCCACTCGGCATCGGCGCCGTGAGCCTCGGTCCCATGGCGCTGTCGCAACTCAACCGACAACGGGCTCAGGGCGGACGGGAGCAGCAGGGTCGAGCACTTGCCATCGCCGGCATCGTTACCGGCGCGATCGCGATCGTGCTCACGGTCGCGCTCGTTGTGTTCCTCGCCAGCGCGGACTGGGAAGTGACCTACGAGGACCAGGGGTTCTTCCCACCGACCCGCTACCCGGATGTCGGTCCCGGCGGGACCACGCCGAAGAAGATCTTGGCGCCGTCCAGGCCGAAGCGGCTGATCCATGCGGCGGTGTGGTGGGGATCGAATGATTCCCAACCAGCATGGCCGGCCATCAGTCCCTGGCGGACTGGTTGTCTGGGCTCGGTCCGGTCATCGAGGTCGGGGTCGAGGGCCCCGGGTCGCATGGTGTTGGCCTCAGCCGCCGTCTCCGCACTGAGGGGATCGTGGCTGTGGAGGTAGATCGGTCGGATCGGCAGACGCTCCGTAGGTTCGGGAGCTCGGATCCGTTCGATGCAGAGGCTGCGGCGAGAGCCGCCCGGTCCGGGGCGACCAAGGTGACGCCGAAGCGGCGTGATGGCACGGTGGAGCAGATGCGGGTATTGATGGCCGCCCGGCGTTCAGCACGAATGCAACGCAGTCAGACGTTGAAGCGGAAGAAGATGACGTCGCCTTCCTTGACGACGTAGTCGCGACCTTCGAGACGCCACTTGCCTGCGTCCTTGGCGCCCTGCTCGCCGCCGTACTCGATGAAGTCGTCGTATGAGATCACCTCGGCGCGGATGAACCCCTTCTCGAAGTCGGTATGGATCTCACCGGCGGCCTGCGGGGCCGTCGCACCCTGACGCACCGTCCACGCACGCGCCTCCTTGGGGCCGGCGGTGAAGAACGTTCGCAGGCCGAGGAGGTGATAGGCGGCGCGGATGACCTTGTTGAGGCCCGGTTCATCGAGGCCGTACTCTGCCAACAGATCATCGTGATCGTCGTCGTCGAGCAGCGAGAGTTCGGCTTCGAGGTTGCCGGAGATCACGACGACATCGGCGCCTTCATGCGCCGCGTACGCCCGGACCGCGTCGACGTAGGCATTGTCCTCGAGGCCCGCTTCGTCGACGTTGGCGATGTACATCGCCGGCTTCGCCGTTAGCAGGAAGAGGTCGCGGACGATCAGTTGCTCGGTCGCGGTGAACGCCATCGACCGGACCGGCCGACCGTCGGAGAGGTGCTCTTGGAGACGTTTGTAGACGGCAAGCATCGCAACCGCCTCCTTCTCGCCTGCGCGTGCCTTGCGCTCTGCCTTGTCGATCGCTCTGCCCACGCCCTCCAGATCGGCGAGGGCGAGTTCCGTATCGATCGTCTCGAGGTCCGACGTCGGATTGATCTCACCGGCAACGTGGACCACATTCGGATCGTCGAAGCACCGCACCACCTGGGCGATGGCGTCCGTCTCGCGGATGTGATGGAGGAACTGATTCCCCAAGCCCTCACCTTGCGAGGCTCCCTCGACGAGACCGGCGATATCGACGAACTCGACCACGGTCGGCACGACCGCCTCCGGATTCACGATGTCGGCGATGGCAGCGAGGCGTTCGTCCGGAACGAGTGCCACCCCGAGGTTCGGTTCGATCGTACAGAACGGGTAGTTCTCCGCCTGGATCTCACCCTTGGTGAGCACGTTGAACAGCGTTGACTTGCCGACGTTCGGGAGTCCAACGATGCCACAACGAATACCCACGGGAACCTTCCAGGGAGGGAGATCGAAAGACTAGGCCGACTCCGATCCCATCAGGCTGGATCCACCGGATTCGTCGAGGACGAACGAAGTACGAATGGCCTAACGTCTGCACGTGAAGACCGACACGCTGACCAAGCTCATCGAGTCGAGCGACCTCGACGGTCTCGTCCGATTCGTCAACGGCCTCGTGGCCGCCCGCGACTGGGCCGGGATCGAGCTCATGCGCGACCGGTGTCAGGAGGCGGTGGAGCGCGGGAAGCAGGTCTGGGGACCGGCGGAGTACGCCGAGTACCGCCTCGCCCTCGATGCTCCGGCCGATCGGGCTGTTGCCGTAGTCGGCGACGGGAAGGGGCGGTACGGTCCGGGCCCGCTGTGGGAGGTCGCCTCGTCTCGCCATTCCTGGGCAGAGTTGGATCCACTCGTGACGCTGCCGACCCTGAGGGCGCTCATGGGCTACGAGCGCTCGATTCGGGGGGATACCGTGGATCCGAACACCATCGACGAACGCATCCTGGAGACGCCGCCGATGCTCCAGGCATGGGAACCCGCGTATTCAACGGCCGTGTACCGGGCCGACGGTGCCGACTTCCCTGAAGGGGATCGAAGCCCGCTCGAGTGGGTCGATCTGCCGGCCACGGCCGAGTCCGTCGATGACGATGGTGTCGGTCAGTCGCTCCTCGCTCTCGTTCGGCCCTGGTGGGACGAGTCGAGTGGACACGCCGATGTCGCTCAGGTCGAAGGTGACGCCCTCGTAGCGATCCGGGCCCTCGGGCCCCGTCGTGCCCGGGTGGCCGACGTGCCACTCGCCGAGGCGCTGTCCGCCATGGTGTGGACTGGTGCGAGCGGTGGGGCCTTCGGGAGTCGCCGCGGCACGCCGGTTGGGCGCACACTCGCCTGGCTCGTCCTCTCCGCAGCGCTCGGCTATGACGAGATCCCGCACGACCCCGCGGTGCTGGAGGAGGCCGCCGAACTCCGCTGGGTGCTCTGGGACCCCGGCGATGCCGTCGGCGGATGGGCGCTGCACCTTGCCGTCGAAGACCCGCATGACGGTGTTGCGTGGGCCGTCAGCGCCGTCGACATGGCGTGACGGTCGACTCGACGGCGCACCTCCTCTGATCGCGGCGTAACGTCTAGGTATGGCGGCTGGGCGCACCGTGGAAGGAAGGCCAGGACGATCCCCGATCGTCGCCGCCGTGCTGTCCGCCGTCATCCCCGGCACCGGACAGTGGTACGCCGGCCACGCCGTGCGCGCCCTCGTCTTCTTCGCTCCAATCTTCCTCATGCTCGCCGGCGCCGCGATCGGCGTCGCCTCAGGAGCGATCGGTTTGCGTTCTATGCTCAGCTGGGCTGTCCAACCGGCCCTGCTCAGGATGTCGTTGGTCGCCAACGGGGCGTTGCTCATCTGGAGGATCGTCGCGGTCGTGGACGCGTACCTGGCGTCAGGCGGTCGACGGCCGTCGCCGCGCCTCGCCATTCCGGTGCTTGGACTCCTCCTGGCGGTCGTGGCCGTTCCCCAAGTGGCAGCCGCCTCGTACACGGTCCGCGGGATCACGTTGCTCGAGTCGGTGTTCGTTGCGGAGGACGAGGAAGGGGAGGAGGAGCCGACCACGACGGTGCCGGCTCTGGAGGTCAAGCAGGAACCCGCGACCGTCGACACTCGGTCGGTCTGGTCGGAACCGGTGGCGTTCGAGTTCGATCGATCGGCGCGCAACCTGGTGTTCCGCCCAGGCATCGGTGATCCCGAGGCAGTAGCGGCGTGGCCCGAGATCATCTCTGCCCCGACGGCCGAGGCGCCGTTCCTCCCGTTCGACGAGCGGGTCGGCGCCGAGCGGTTGACGCTCCTGCTCGTCGGAGCCGACGAAGGACCCGGTCGGGAAGGCCTCCGCACCGATTCGATGATCGTTGCCACCGTCGACGTGAACACCGGCGAAGCCGCCCTATTCGGCCTCCCACGCAACTTCAAGCGGGTACCACTCCCGAAGCCGTTCGAGAAGTCGTTCATCAACCTCCAGGAGGAGGCCAACGCCACCGAAGGCGTCGACCGGGACCGGGACGGCTTCCCCGACCACTGGACCGACCTGGACGGCGACGAGATACCCGACCAGCCGCCGTTCGTTCCGTGCCGTTGCTTCCCCGAAATGCTGAACGAGGTCCACCAGCACACGGCGGATTGGACCAAGACCTACCCCGACACTCCGGACCCGGGTCTGGCGGCACTGCGCGACGTCATCGCAAATCTGCTCGATCTGCCCATCGACTACTACATGATGGTGAACATGGAAGGGTTCGTCGATGTGATCGACGCCATCGGTGGTGTCGAGGTGATGGTCACTGAGCCCTATCACGTGGCGGTTTCGGCGCCGTCGGATGACTCGCCGAAGGCCCGCGTGAATGTCGAACCCGGGCTGAACCGACTCACCGGACTCGAGGCCCTTGCCTACTCGCGGTGGAGAATCGGATCCTCAGACTATGACCGGATGCAACGGCAGCGCTGCTTGATCCGGGCGGCGGCCGCCCAGGCGGATCCGCTCACCGTTGCACGATCGTTCCACGCGCTTGCCGCCGTCATCGAGCGCTCGGTAGTGACGGATATCCCGCTGATCCTGTTGCCCGACCTTGTCGACATCCTCGGGCGGGTGGACATGCACAGCATCGCCACCGTGGGTCTCGTCCCACCGCGGTACAACAGCGGTCGTGCCCCGGGTGGTTATCCGATACCAAACGTCAGCCGCATCCGGGCCAAGGTCGCCGAGGTTCTCGAAGGCGGGGCGATCGAGCTCAGCAGCGAGACCGGGAGCGAGTGCGGCACGTAGCCGGGTCGTGGCCTACCGGCGAGCGTGTCATGTCGCCCGTAGCGGGGGGTCGGCCCGACCTTCTCAGCGGAGGTTGGCCTGTGCAGCCTGCGGATCGTCGACGGTTACGGCGAAGTGGAGTCCCTCGGCATTCGAGTGGAGGAGGTAGATCGATTCGATGTTCACACCCGCGTCCGCGAGACGCTGGGCTACTTCGGCAAGTGCGCCCGGCTCGTCCGGGAGGAACGTGTCGAGGACGAGTCGCTCTTCGAAGTGGAGCCCCGCAGCTCGGAGCACCCGACGGGTCGCGTCGGCGTCGTCCGGCATGAGGCGAACGAGGCTCTCGCTATCCGACCCGATCGCAGCGAGCGACTGGATGTGGACACCGGCGTCCGAGAGCTTGCGAGCAAGGGTGGCAAGCTGGCCGGGCTGATTCGCGAGGGTGACCGAGAACTCCTTCATGCACACATCCTACGCCATGAGGTCCCGGCTTGGATAGCGATCACAGTATCGGGAGCGGGCTTCGGTTGAACGAAGCGGACGATGACGGGGAACAGGAGCGTCGCCACCATGGCGACGACGATGACTACGACGATGGCGGCGCGCACCATGCGGCGCCGTCGTATCTGCTCGATCTCCTCTGGCGTCAAATCGTCGTCCATCCCCCGATTCTCGTAGACCTCGCGTCGTCATGCCTATCGAACAGATGTTCGATTAGTCTGACGAAGTGGCACGGTACGCAGAGCTTCACTCACACACGAACTACAGCTTCCTCGACGGGGCCTCTCATCCGCACGATCTCGTCGCCGTCGCTGCCGAGCTGGAGTACGAGGCGCTGGCCGTCACCGACCACGACGGGTTCCGGGGTGCCGCCAAGGCCCACCTGGCCGCTCGCGACATCGGCCTCCCCATTGTGTACGGCACCGAAGTTGGGATGAGCCGAGAGTCGCAAGTCCCCCCGCCCGGAGGGTGGGGGGACGCGGAGGAGCGCAGCGACGACGCAGGGGGGCTTCCAATCCGTTCCGCATCCACCCCACTTCGTGGGGGGGACATGAGGCCGAGGCGGGGGAGGATTCGGAGGATGCATGGGAGCAAGCCCGTCGACCTTCCGGCTACCGACCATCTCGTCCTCCTCGCGCCTGATCCGCAGGGGTACGCGGCCATCAGCCGGTTCGCGACCCGGGGGCAGTTCAGGGGGGAGAAGGATCGGCCGGCTTACGACTATGCCGAACTCGCCGAGGCGTCACGCGACGGCAACCTCGTCGCCCTCACTGGGTGTCGTGAGGGCGCCGTCCCGCGTGCGGCACAGGCGGGTGATCTCGCAGGAGCGATGTCGGCGGCGTCCGGGCTTCGGGAGATCTTCCCCGGCCGTCTCTACATCGAACTCACGCACCATGGGATGCCGGACGACGACGATCGGAACGACCTCCTCTTCGAAGTCTCGCGCAGGCTCCGCATCCCATACCTGGCAACGAACAACGTGCACTACGCCCTACGCCGGGATGCGGATCTCGCCGAGGTCCTCGCCGCCGTTGCCGGGAGACGCGACCTCGACACGGCTGACGGATTCCGTCCGGCAACCGACCTGCGTCACCTTCGCTCGCCAGCCGAGATGGCTGCCAGGTTCGGGCGCTACCCGGGAGCGGTCGACCGTTCCGCCGATCTCGGGGCGTCGCTCGCGTTCGATCTCGATCTCCTGGCCCCGGAACTGCCGGACTTCCCGAAGCCTGGCTCGTTCACGACCGAGGACGAGTATCTGAGGCACCTCGTCGAGAAAGGGGCGCGCGAGGTGTATCCGAGTCGTGACGACGGGATCGAGGCCGTGGCCCTCCGTCGCCTCGACCATGAACTCGAGGTGATCAGCGAACTCGGCTTCTCGGGGTTCTTCCTGGTGGCATGGGATATCGTCACGTTTGCCCGATCGCAGGGCATCTACTGCCAGATCCGCGGATCGGGGGCCGACTCCGCAGTATGCCGCTGTATCGGGCTGACTCGTGTCGATCCGATCCGCCTTGGATTGCCCTTCGAACGATTCCTCTCCGAGGAGCGCGGCCGACCGCCGGACATCGACATCGACTTCGAAGCCGAGCGACGCGAGGAGGTTATTCAATACTGTTACCGACGCTACGGCCGGGAGCGGGCGGCGATGGTCGCGAACGTCATCACCTACCGCGCCAAGTCCGTGCTCCAGGATGTCGGAAAGGCGTTCGGCCTCACGCAGGCTCAAGTCAACGGCCTCACCCGCTACCTCGACACCCGTGATCCGAGTTCGATTGGTGAGGCCGTCGATCTTCCCGACGGCCTCACCAGCGACCTCATCGTCGACGTCTGCCGGCGCCTCGACGGGTTCCCGCGGCACCTCGGCATCCACTCCGGAGGGATGGTGGTCGCACGGCGGCCGCTCTGGGAGACAGTGCCGATGGAGTGGGGAAGAATGGAGAATCGTTCCGTGCTCCAGTGGGACAAGGACGACTGCGCGACGATGGGCATCGTCAAGTTCGACCTGCTCGCGCTCGGTGCCCTCAACGCCATGCATGTGACCGTTGACCTCATCGAGGAGATGCACGGCATCGATCTCGACCTCGCGACGATTCCCCAGGAACCGATTGTGTACGACCTCCTGACCCGCGCCGACACGGTCGGCATCTTTCAGGTGGAATCGAGGGCACAGATGGCCACCCTTCCCAAGCTCAAGCCACGGAGCTTCTACGACCTGGCCATCGAGGTTGCGCTCATTCGACCGGGGCCCATCCAGGGGCAGTCGGTCCATCCGTTCCTCCGTCGACGCAACGGCGAGGAGCCGATCCGCTATCCGCATCCGTCCGCGGAACCGATCCTGAAGAAGACGCTCGGTGTTCCGGTGTTCCAGGAGCAATTGATGGAGCTCGCCAGGATCTGCGCCGGCTTCACACCGGGCCAGTCCGACCGACTCCGTCAGGCGATGACCCACAAGCGGGCATCCGAGGCGATGGACCGACTGCGCGACGACGTGTTCACCGGCATGGCGAAGAACGGCATCGTCGGCGCACCAGCCGACGAGATCTGGGAGAAGCTGCAGGGGTTCGCGTCATTCGGTTTTCCGGAGAGCCACTCCGTCTCGTTCGCCTACATCGTCTATGCAGCTTCGTGGTTGAAGTATCACTGGCCTGCCGAGTTCTTCGCCGGACTGCTCAACGCACAACCGATGGGCTTCTACAACCCCAACTCCCTGGTTCAGGACGCCCAGCATCATGGCGTCATCGTGCTGACCCCTGATGTGAACCGATCCGCCTTTGATTGCACGGTCGAGTCGATCGAGGTCGATCCAGACGACGTTGTGGAGTATCTCAAGGGATCGTGGAGGCGGGGGAGAGGACCGATCGACGATCCGATCCGTCCTGCCGTTGCACTCCGACTCGGTCTTCGATATGTGAGGAACCTCGGTGAGGGCGAGATCGCCCGGATCGAAGCTGCGCGGATGACGGGCGGTGAGTTCTCAACACCGGAGGACCTTGCGCAACGCACAGGCCTCGCGCTCGACGCGTATGAAGGCCTTGCTGCGTCCGGTTCGCTCGTTCCGGTCGGTCTCGGCCGCAGGGAGGGGATGTGGACGGCAGGGCTACTCACCGAGCTCGGACCCGACCGTCTGTCTCTTCCCGCCGGAGACGCCGTACCTCCACTCGAGGACATGACGCCACAGGAGAAGGTTCAGGCGGATCTGTGGTCGATGGGCATCTCGACGACCCATCCGGTCTCGCTCGCGAGAGAGATGCTCGCCGCTCACCGGTGTCTTCCCATCGAGACGGTCCTCGCCGACCGGAGACACGGCACGCGCGCCCGGGTCGGTGGGATCATCACCCACCGCCAGCGTCCGTCGACGGCTCGGGGGGTTCGGTTCCTGAATCTCGAGGACGAAACCGGCCTCCTCAACGTGGTAGTCCTACCGCAGGTTTGGGAGGTCCACTACGAGGTGGCGAGGAAGGCCGTTGGGGTGGTGATCGACGGTGTGATTGAGCACGTCGACGGCGTCACCAACTTCGTAGCCCACCGATTCGAGCGTTGGTCGGTCGACGGCGCCCGTTCCCGAGATTTCCGATAATCGGACTTCACTTCTGGGCGCCGTTCTGCCGATGAATCCCTGTAGTCGACATGGAGGACCCATGACCAAGACGTTCACCGGAGCGGTATTGCTCCCCGGAGAGGCGGGAACTGGCCTCGACGCCACGCTCAGCCTCGACCCGGAGCGGGTAACGCTCACAGCCGGTGATAGCCAGCTGGGGTCCTGGGACCGCGCCGACTACCTGATCACCCCCGAGAGCAATGGCGCCTTCGGCCTGACCCTTGGCGGTGAGACCCTCCTCTTCCGTCCCGATTCTCCCGCCGAGTTCTCAAGCACATCGGCCGTCCCCCTCGCCGAACCGCAGGCCGAGCCCCTTGTCCGCAAGTCGAAGAAGTCGAAGGCTTCCGCGAAGTCGCGGTCCGACATGACCGACGATGACTACGTCGACGCTGCGATTGCCGGTGTTCGGCCGATCAAGGATCTGAACGACGACGGAGGCATCTCGCGCGGCTTCGTCACGATCATGGGCATCGCCGCCGGCGTGATCTCGATCGCCGCCGTGGTGACCGCAGCCCTTGCCTAGAAGGGTCTAGAACCGAGCACGGGCGACGTCGCCCAGGATCTCGATCGCACGATCGGTGTCGGCGTCGGAGACGTCGAGGTGGAAGACCGCCCGTACGCGCGTTGCGCCGAGTGAGAGCGTGTCCAGTCCGCTCGCCCGGAGTGCAGCCGCGAACTCCTCGGCATCCGGCACGTCGAAGTAGACCAGGTTGGTCTGAACCGCCCGCAGATCGACGGCGAGCCCGTCGAGATCGGCAATGGCTTCCGCGAACCGGCGCGCGTGGGTGTGGTCGTCGATGAGTCGGTCCCGATTGTTCTCGACGGCGTAGAGAGCGCCGGCGGCGATGATGCCGGCCTGGCGGAAGCCGCCTCCGTACATCTTCTTGAACCAGCGGGCGCGATCGATCAGATCTCTCGGTCCCGCGAGTGCGGAACCGATCGGCGCGCCCAGCCCCTTCGAGAAGCACACATTCACGGTGTCTGCCGTCGCGGCGTAGTCGCTGACCGCGATACCGGTGGCCGCGGCCGCATTCCACAAGCGGGCGCCGTCGAGGTGGACCGATAGGTTGGCGAGCTGTGCCGCGGAGCGCACGGCCTGCATCGCTTCGAGCGGCCAAATTGTGCCGCCGGCCTCGTTGTGGGTGTTCTCCATCGTGACGAGCGTCGTCGGGTCGAACAGACCGGGTGGGAACTCCGGGGAGGGGCCTGGGGCGGCGGCGATCACCTGCTCCGGGGTGAACACGCCGAGGTCGCCGTCGACCGGCACGATCGAGACACCGGCCAGGGCTGCAGGGGCGCCGCTCTCGTGGACCCGGATATGCGAGCCACCGTCCATGACGACGCGGTCGCCATGGCGCGTGTGAACGCGTAGTGCAATCTGATTCGCCATCGAACCCGAAGGCACGTAGACGGCGTCCTCCTTGTCGAGAAGTCCAGCGACATGCCGCTCGAGGCGGATGACGGTCGGGTCGTCGCCGAGGACGTCGTCTCCAACGGGCGCGGTCGCCATGGCCTCGCGCATGGCCGGCGACGGGCGCGTGACGGTGTCGGACCGGAGGTCGATCATTCGGGTCCCCACGCTTCTCCGTCGAACATCCGCGGGTGGATGGCGTATGCGAGCGTGCCCCTGGCGTAGCGCACCTGATCCCACGACAGGATGTCGAGGTCGAATGCCAGGACGGTCGCGGTGCGGACGGCAATCCGGCCCCCGGTGATGTGCTCGGCGAGCAGGGACCATGTCGGTTCGTGGCCGACCAGCATGAGGCGTTCGGTGTCGCCACCGCATCGGGCGGCAACGGCGAGCGCCGTGTCCGGGCCGGCCCCGTAGAGGTCTTCGGCGATCTCGAGCGGTGCGTCCCACCCCCCGGAGAAGCGTGCGATCGCCGCGGTTGATTCGGCACGCATCGCCGGAGAAGAGATGACCCGGTCGGGGATCTCGCCCATCTTGCGGAGCACAACGCCCATCGTCGCCGAGGCGCGTTCGCCTCGTCGGCTCAGTGGCCGGTTGCGGTCACCGCGGTTCGAAGTGTCCCAGTCGGATTTGCCGTGGCGGAGCAGCATGAGTCGTGGCATGGAGCGAGATTACCTCCTGGAGTCAGCCACCGGCCGTCGAGGCCAGGAGCACCTGGGCGAGGTAGTAGAGCGGCAACCCGACGACGCGATTGGCCACACCCGGCGCGACGAACTGGTTCCGCGCCACGGCGATGTCGGAGGCGTAGAAGAGGGTCGCACCGATCGGGATCAGGGCCGTCGCTCCAGCCCCGAACGCCCCGACGGACATCGTCACCATCACCGAGATCACGACAACGTAGG
The DNA here is from genome assembly GCA_963700375.1 of uncultured Actinomycetota bacterium. GTDB lineage: Bacteria > Actinomycetota > Acidimicrobiia > Spongiisociales > UBA5794 > JAHEEL01. The sequence continues at coordinate 94,267 of CAVOXF010000006.1, read as the reverse complement.
CGATCACCGGTCCGGCCATGACACCGATGTGTGGACGGAGCCATCGCCACACGGGATAGCCGATGAGCACCACGACGACCGCAGCGACCGCAACGAACCATGGGTTCAGACCGAGCAGGCCAAACGCGACCGAGTACCCGACGTGTCCGAGGAGGAAGGCCACGAGGCCCCCCAGGAATGCCGGCCTCGACGGGTAGGTCAGCAGAAGGTCGCCGATCCAGGAGCATACGAGGGCAGCGAGTACGAGCCGGCCGTAGGCGCTCGACAGGCCGCCGACTGAGAGGGCGATCGCGACGAAGCCGCTCGATGCCAGCATCTTGTACCAACGCAACTTCGACGAGTTGCCGACCTCAGCCCAGACGAGGGCGGCGGCGAATACCGCGGTGAAGGCGACGGTGAGAACGGTCATCTCGGGCGAGCCTACCGCGCCGTGCGGTAGCATCAACATCGAGAGAGAGGACTCACCATGCAGATCAAAGAGACGATGAACGAGGCGTTCAACCGGCAGATCACGATGGAACTCCAAGCCGCACACAACTACCTGGCGATGGGCGCATGGCTCGAGTCCGCCGGGTTCTCCGGGATGTCGTCGTGGATGCAGGCGCAGTCTGCGGAAGAGACCACGCACGCCATGAAGTTCTACCAGTTCGTCCTCGACCGGGGCGGACGGGTGGTGCTGGGACCCCTCGAGGCGCCACAATCCGACTTCGTCTCGGTTGTCGATGTCTTCGAGACGGCCCTTGCGCAGGAGCGGGACGTTTCGAACTCGATCAACAACCTCTATGGGCTCGCGACGGAAGAGCGGGACTTCGCGTCGACGCCGCTCCTCGACTGGTTCGTCACCGAGCAGATCGAAGAAGAGGCTTCGTTCTCGCAGATCCTCGATGACCTTGCGCTCGCCGACGGCGGCCCGCAGGCCATGTTGTTCCTCGATCGGGAGTTCGGGGCGAGGGGCAACACCGAATAGGCGACGCGTCGGCGTGCCGACGGCACGGCGACCGCGTCAGATGGAGTTCGGGGCTCGTCGATCGGACCACGGCCGTGCGCATTCCAGCTGCCCGGCGAGCGACAGGAGCGTCTCCTCCGCGCCGAAGCGACCGAGGAAGTGCGACCCCACGGGAAGGTCGTCCGGCGTCCAGTAGAGCGGCACCGACATCGCGGGGAGTCCGGCGAAGTTGCCGAGGGGCGTGAAGGCGACGTACCGGTAGACCCGTTCGATCAGCTCATCCCACGGCAGGTTCTGATCGAACCAGCCGAGCGGTACGGGCGGCGACCCGAGCGTCGGCGTGAGGAAGAGGTCGCGGTCGCTGAGGAAGGCGCCCGTCTGGTGGGCGATCGTTTGAAGCGAGGCTTCAGCGGTCAGAAGGTCGGCTTGCGACCGCCGGCCCGAACGCTCAGCGAGTTCGAACGTGAACGGTTCGAAGGCCGGGAGCCCGGACGCCCGCTGGTCGAGACGAGCGATCAGACGCATCGTTCGGCGTTCACCGGCGACCCGGCGAATACGCCGGATCGAGGGAACGCGCACGCTTGCGGCCTCGGTCACGATGCTGAACGCGTGGGCTGCGAGCGCGGCCCAGATCTCGATAAACGCCGCCGCCATGTCGTTCCCATCGATTGCGGGGGACGATTCGACGACGTCGTGGCCGAGGTCATCGAGCAGTTCCGCGGTTTCGAGAACCGCTGCCTCGCACTCGGGATGAACCCGGTCGCCGCGGAAGTCACGAATGCTGAAGCCGATCCGGAGGGTGCCGGGATCCCGCCCGACCGCCTCGGCGAAGGGCGCCTTCGGTTCAGGGGCCCAGTACCGATCGCCCGGGACGGGCCCGTGGATCGCATCGAGGAACGCGGCACTGTCGCGCACGCTACGCGTCACCGCATGCTCTGACGACAGGTAGTCGACCGGCCCACCCGGTTGGCGCGGATTCCGCCCGCGGGAGGGCTTGAGCCCGAACAGGCCGGTGGCCGAGGCGGGGATCCGGATCGATCCGCCTCCGTCGCTTGCCTGCGCGAGCGGCACTATTCCGGATGCTACGGCCGCCGCGGCGCCGCCGCTCGAGCCTCCGGACGATCGGCTGAGATCCCACGGGTTGCGCGTCGGGCCGTGCAGGGTCGGCTCGGTCGTGGGCAGCAGGCCGAATTCCGGCGTGTTCGAACGCCCGATGTCGATGAAGCCGGCGCCGGCGATACGGCGGCTGAACTCCGACGTGGTGTCGCCGACATAGTCGCGGAAGAAGACCGAGCCGAAGGTGACCGGGATGCCGTCTTCGATGATGAGATCCTTGATCAGGATCGGGACACCCGCAAACGGCCCCGACTGGTCTGCGGCGGTCGCCTCCGTTCTGGCTCGGTCGAGTCGTTCCCAGGTCACGGCATTCACCGCCGGATTCACGATCGCGATGCGTTCGGCGGCCGCCTCGACGAGTTCGGATGCGCGAATCTCACGGTGTGCGACCAGCTCCGCAAGCCCGACGGCGTCGTAGCGCCCGTACTCGCGAAATGGTTCCATGGCGACAATCTACCGCGCCGGCGATGGCGGCCGTTCCGGGAATCGCCCGACCGGTGAGAACCGCCTATCGTGCGCCGATCCCCTAGAGAAGGTGAGCATGACATCATCCGCATCGGCAGTCTCGAAGCGAGCGCGTCGCGTTGCCGCATCGGCAACGCTCGCCATCACCAACCAGGCCAACGCTCTGCGCGCGGCCGGGCAACCGGTGATCGGCTTCGGCGCCGGCGAACCAGATTTCCCAACGCCGGGCTACATCGTCGATGCGGCCCGCCTAGCGGTGGATGATCCGTCGACCCATCGTTACAGCCCAACGGCCGGGCTTCCGCCGCTACGCGCGGCAGTGGCGGCGGCCGCGAAACGCGACTCCGGGCTGGTTGTGGAACCGTCGCAGGTCATGATCACCAACGGCGGCAAGCAGGCCGTCTACATGGCGTTCCAGGTGCTGCTTGATCCGGGCGACGAGGTGCTGCTCCCGGCCCCCTATTGGGTGACCTATCCCGAGGCAATCGGTCTCGCCGAAGGGGTGACCGTCGCGGTGCCGACGGGCGATAGCGACGGCTTCATGGTGTCGGTCGAGCAACTCGAAGCCGCGACCACCGACCGCACGAAGGCACTGATCTTCGTATCACCGTCGAACCCGACGGGGGCGGTGTACAGCCGTGAGCGGATGGCGGAGATCGGCCGATGGGCAGCCGACCGTGGCATCTGGATCGTGACCGACGAGATCTACCAGCACCTCGTCTACCCGCCCGGCGAGTTCCACTCGCTCCCGGTTGTGGCGACAGAGATCGCCGACCGGACCATCGTGGTGAACGGCGTGGCCAAGACCTTCGCAATGACAGGATGGCGAGTCGGCTGGTTGATCGGACCGCCCGACATCACGGCGGCTGCGATTCGACTCCAGAGCCACATCTGCTCGAACGTCGCCAACGTGGCACAGCGGGCCGCGCTCGCTGCGGTTGACGGACCCCTGGACGCCCCTGCAGAAATGCGGGTTGCGTTCGATCGACGCCGGCATCTGATGGTTCGCATGCTGAACGAGGTGCCCGGCATCGAGTGCCTCGAACCGAGCGGCGCCTTCTACGCGTTCCCGAACATGACGGGTCTACTTGGCAGGGATCTCGGGGGACGCAGAGCCGAGACGACCATGGAACTCGCTGCGCTGCTGCTCGATGAGATCAACATCGCGATCGTTCCCGGCGAAGCGTTTGGCGCTCCGGGCTATGCGCGCCTGTCGTTCGCACTCGCCGATGAGAACATCGAGGAGGGCCTTTCGAGGCTGATCGACCTGACTACCTGAGACGATCGATCTCGTCGACGACCTTCTCCCAGGCCGCTGAGGCGGGGTTGACCAGCGCGTCATGGCCGACGCCTTCGAGTTCGTGGTAGATCACGGTGTCGCCGTCGTCGGCGGCGCGGCCTGCGAATGAGCGACTGATCGCGACCGGAATCAGTTCGTCCTCGTCGCCATGGACGATGAGCAGAGGTACGCCGATCGGCAAGTTCTTGATTGGCGATGCCGCCGCATGCCGCTCGGGGGACTGATCCGGTGTACGGCGCATGAATGCCTCGACGGCGCCGTTGCCGACGCCGGCATCGTGGGCTGCCTGGAGGTCGCCGATCGGCGCGAGGGCGGCTACCGCGGCGATCGGGACCTCGCGGATGCCGGCCGCCGCTTGAAGGGCGAGGTGACCACCCGATCCATGGCCGATGAGCACGACGCGATCGAGGTCGAGTTCATGCCCGTCGGCGAAGTCGCCGAGCGAGCTGACGGCGAGGGCCACGTCGTTCGTCGTGGCTCGCCAGCCTCCTCCCGATCCGACGCGCACGAACTCGATGTTCCACGTCGCCCAGCCGCGGCGTGTCAGATCGACAGCCGCCATGTCGAGCAGGTCGCGTGCTGCCGTGTTCCTCCAGAAGCCGCCATGTATCAGCACCGCAACCGGGTGCGGGCCTTCGCCTCGCGGAATACGAAGATCGCCGACGTTGTCTGCATCGGGACCGTACGTGATCGTCTCGACCGGCCACGCAGCTCGGGCGGTGAGATGGCGGACGCCGTCGCGGTAGCCAAGCACGCCCCGACCGAAGATCGTGGCCACGCACACCTCCGAAACGACCGAAATACGGCGCCAGGGTTCGCGGTCGCGCACGTTTGAGATGTGGACCTCGACGGTCGGGATCCCGATGGCGTCGATGGCGTCGCGGATTGCGTACGAGTAGTGCGTGAAGGCGCCGGGGTTGATGACCACGCCGTCGGCGTCGCAGGCTGCGTGGAGCCGGTCGATGATGTCGCCCTCATGGTTCGACTGGAACGTCTCGACGTCGCTGCCTACCTCAGCGGCCCACCCGCGGCACGCATCGTCGAGCTCCTGCAGCGTTGTTGAGCCGTAGATCTCGGGCGAGCGGGTCCCGATGAGGTTGAGATTCGGCCCGTTGATGATGACGAAGCGCATGTTCGCTAGTTTCGAGCCAGAGCGTCTCGAACGCAAGGGCCGATGGTCACGGGAGGTGCAAGGGCGCGAGCGCCCGAGCCCGATCGAGGGTCACAGCATCGAAAGCTGCCGGGACGATCGTGGCTATGGAGCCCACTTCGGCGGTGATTGCCTGCACCACGTCCTGTACCGTGAGCCCAGGCGAGACTTCGTCCACCGAACCGACCGTCGCCGGGTCCCAGGCGATTCCGAGTGCCGCATACGTCGGGACGAGCACATCACGGACGGCGCTGCCGTTGCCGACCACCAGGACGCCGCCGACGTGCGCGGCCGAGCGCCCGAGGCGCTGCCCGATGCCAGCCAGCTTGATGCGGCCTGCATGGTGAACGCTGAACTCGCCGGGGCAGTACTCACCGGGGATCTCCCCAATTGCCGAGGGTACGCCCACACGGTGGAGTGCCTGTGTGATGACGGATGCCGCGGCCTGAAAGCGTTCGCGTATCTCACGGACCGGATCGGCGGCCGGGATCGTCCAGGAGAATGCGACGGTCTCTTCGTGGAACACCGCCGCCCGCCCGCCCGGCAAGCGAATGACCGGGTCATAGCCGTGCGTCCTGGCGATCTCGACCGCTCGGTCGAACTCGGGGGCGAGCCGGTCGTGCTTGCCGAACGCGACCACCGACGACGGCTTGTAGAGCCTGAAGGTCTCCGGCAGCTCACCGGCGGAGACCCGCTCGAGCAGGGCGTGGGACACGCCGGTATCGAGTCCGGTGGCGTCCTCGTACGCGGAGCGGGCCAGCGAGATGATGCGGTCCGGCATTGTGCGAGCGTAGAGAGATGACCGGCGGTATTCGTCGATCGGTGGCACACTTGCGTCGTGTCGAATGCGCGAACCCCGGTCATCGTTTCGCTCGCCCTCGCATGTGCTCTCGCCTTGGGTGCCTGTGGTGAATCCGGGCCGCTCGAGGGCGTCGGTCAGCGGTCGGCCGCCTGGGTGACCGCAGCGACGATTCCGACGACCACGCCTCCGGAGGTTGTCGCCGAGGTCGGCGACGAGGGGCTTGTCGGCGCGGGCGACATCCTGTGGGTCAACGACGACATCGGCCCCGATGAGGCCACCGATGATCCCCAGGCAATGATCGCGACGGTGTGGCGGCGCCAGTTGGGCAGCCGGTTCGTTCAGGCGAGCCGCGTTGAGATTTCGACGGCGCTCCCAACGATCCGCTTCCCCGAAGCGGTGCCGGAGGATGTCCGGTGGGTGACAAGCCAGTTGGTGTTCGATCCGGCGACCGGCCTTCTCGATGCCGACACCTCCGCCGCGTTCGGGCTGTGGATCGTCGAGCCGTATACCTCAGAGGGTGGCCGGCTCGGTGTCTTGCGCGTCGGCGTGGCACCGGATGGCGTTGGCGGAGCGAAGAGCGACGTCGTCCCGATCGTCGTGCCTGATGGACTCAGCCTCGGGTGGACCGAAGCCGGTCTGCGATACGAGCTGTTCTGCCAGGCAGCGGTGACCGACGCGGTGTGCACCGCTATCTCCGAATCGTTCGTGCCCCTCAGCGACCTGCTCGCGTCATGACGAGATCGATTGCCTCTCTCGTGACCGGCCTGCTCCTCCTCGCCGCCTGCTCGGGCAGCGAACTCACGGTCGAGGAATATGCATCCGCGCTCGAAGAGCGAGCTACCGCGTATGCGGACGAAGTCGACCAACTCGTCGAGCAGAACGCCGCGGATCTCAATTCCGCGGTGAACCGTCTTCAGAACGACCTTCAGGGCGAAGCATTGCTCATGGCCGCGGTTGGAGAGACAGCGACGCTCTCATCGATGCTGTTTGCCGGAATCGGCGACGCGGTCGATCGCTATGAGCAGGCACTCGACGCTCTCGGAGCGCCTGCACCGGTTGCCGCCGATCACCGCTCATACCGCGAGGCTCTCGAGGCATCGCGACGGGGGGTGGCTCCGCTGCTTGCGGCGCTCGCCGACGTGACGACGTTCGAGCAGATCGACCAGGCGATCGCCTCGTCCGGCTTCTCCGATGCCCAGCCGCGAGTCGAGACGGCATGCGCCACGCTGGAAGCGGCGATCGAATCCGCGGGGACGCTCGTGAGCCTCAGATGTGAGGTGCATGAATGACCGGTGGACGCACCCTGTTCGCCGTGCTTGCGTCGGTTGCGCTTGTTGCGGCTGCCTGCACCGGGACGGCCGCCGGCACCACGACGACCATGGCCGTCGAAGGGTGCGCCGATGTCGTGGGCGCCGAGATCGAATCCACCGGAGGTCGATTCGTCATTTCGGTGACGGTGAGAAGCGCGGACACAGGGTGGGATCGCTATGCCGACGCGTGGGAGGTCCGAAGCCTGGACGGCGTGGTCCTCGGAAGACGTGTCCTGGCCCATCCGCATGTGGACGAGCAACCGTTCACCCGCTCGCTCCGCGATGTTGAGATACCCGGGAACATCACCGGTGTCGAGGTCGCGGCGCGCGACTCGGTGCTGGGCTACTGCGGGTTGACGGCGACGGTTCCCGTGCCAGGGCGATGAGGACGCGGCCGGTTCAGTCGACGACTGCGCGAGGGTCGGCCGGGTCGGGTCTCGGGGGGGAGGGCACAACGAGCACGGTGCGGCCCGACTCCAACATCACTCGCGCCGAGACGCTCTCCCATGCATCCCGATTGAAGATCGGCCTGGTTGCTCCGACGATGACCACGTCCGCATCGAGCATGTCGGCAGCTTGGGCGATCCCTGCAGCCGGATCTTCGCCTTCGACGAAGCGCACGTCGGACGTAATGCGGGCCGATTCGAGGGCGATCCTGACGGGTTCAACGGCCTTGCGGCCCCGTTCCTCGAGATAGCGCGCGACCGCCTCCTCCCGACCCTCGTCGGACGACAGCGGCCGCCCGTCAGAGGCGTGGAGATCCTCCAGAAATGCGCGGGGTACCTCGATGACGGTGATGAGGGTGACGCGGCCGTTCTGCCCGAGGAGATGGCGGGTGAACTCGACGACCGGTTCGGAGTTGAGGACGCCCGACGTCGCAATGAGCACGTGCATGGTGCCATCCTAGGGTGGCCACACAGACGCCGACCCGGGAGGAACGATGGATGCGTCGACGCTCAATGCAGTGACCTGGTCGATACCGAACGCGCTCTGCCTGATCGGCTCCAGGGACCGGGACGAATGGAACGGCATGACGCAGTCGTGGGTCACGCAAGTGTCGATGGAACCGGTGCTGATCGCGATCTCGGTCGATCGGAAGGCCGTCACGAACCGGCTGATTCGAGATGGTGGTTCCTTCTCCGTGAACCTCTGGGATCGCGCCGACACTCGGATCTTCCGAACGTTCTCGAAGCCGGCCGCACGCGACGGTGACACCCTCAACGGCCGGCCCGTTCGCGAAGGGTCGACGGGGGTTCCCATCTTCGAGGAAGCCGTTGCCTGGCTCGAGTGCCGGGTCACACGCGAATTCGACGTCGGCACCCACGACCTCTTTCTCGGCGAGGTCATCGACGCGGGCTTCTCGGAAGGAGGGCGCGACGCTGCGATCGCGAGCATGGGAGACACCCGGATGAAGTACGGTGGCGTTCGGCGAGGCGGACACTGAACGGAGCAGAGATGGAGATCCGATTCGACGGACAGGTAGCGCTTGTGACCGGAGGCAGCCGGGGGATCGGGGAGGCCATCGCCGCCGAGTTCCTCGCATCGGGGGCCCGGGGCGTCGCTGTGACCTCGCGACGGGCAGCCAACCTCGATGACGTTGCGGAACGCCTCGGTGGATCCGACCGGTTGCTCACGATCGAAGCGAAGGCTGACGACGACGACGCAGCGGCTGAAGCGGTGGGCGCGGTCGTGGAGCGGTTTGGCTCATGTGACATTCTCGTCAACAACGCCGGGACGAACCCGTCCGCGGGTCCGATCGTCGACGTTGACCTCGGCGCGGTCGACAAGACCTGGGCGGTGAACCAGCGAGCGCCGCTGGTGTGGAGCCGCGAGGTCTGGCGCCAGTCGATGCGCGAGGCCGGAGGGTCGATCATCAACGTCGCTTCCGTCGGCGGCCTGCAACCGGGATCGGCGCTCGGGGCGTACAACGTCTCGAAGGCCGCGCTGATCCACCTCACCCGTCAGTTGGCGTTCGAGATGGCTCCCGGCGTGCGCGTAAATGCGGTGGCCCCATCGGTGGTGCGCACTCGCTTGTCGGCGCTCCTGTGGGACGGCATCGAGGAGCACACGGCTTCGCTCCATCCGCTCAAGCGGATCGGCGAGCCGGAGGACGTGGCCGCCGCCGTCGCGTTCCTGGCATCGGACCGGGCCTCATGGATCACCGGCGTGGTGCTGCCGGTCGATGGAGGAGCTACAGGAGCGAGCCCAGTTCCGGGGATGTGACCTCGGGATCGAAGCCCGGCATGCCTGCCTCGATCCATTCTTCGAATGCAACCTTGCTGTCGACGTCGCGTCCACGATCGGATGCGATCGCGTACCGGAAGTTCAGGTAGTCACAGAAGCCCTGGATCGGATCCGACTCCGGCCTCAGCCCCGCAATTCGGGCTGTGAACGGCTCGAAACGGGTGACGCGCCAGTTCATGGCCGACACCGTCCTCGCCGTGGGCGAATCCGGGTCGTACGACTTGCCATGTTTTGCCCGGTGGTAGCGCATGTCGCTCAGGATCTGGCGCGCCTGGTTGTCGGCAGCGTGAATGCCGGTCATCTCTCGCAGCCGCTGGGTATGGAATGTCCGACTTCCGACGCTGACTCTGATACGGATGCGGTGGGTTTCGCCTTGCGGGATCACGTCGACGTCGGCGGCCGAGAAGCCGAGGCTGTTGAGTCGCGAAACCCGTTCTCGGATTCGATAGCGCTCGTCCTCGCCAATCACGAGGTCTGTGGTGAGCTCGTTCCACAAGGCGGTGTAGCGATCGGAGATATCGAATCCGATTTCGAGGTCGGCCGAGTCGAGGTCGTATCCCTGTGATGCGGCGATGTCCGACATGTCTCCTGCCAGGTTGACCGTCATGATCTCGAGGTCTTCGTAGCGTTGCCCGTCGCTCAACTCGTCGTAGAGGCGCGACGTCTCCCCGTCGACCATGACTGCTTCGATCGTCGCGGCGTCGTACCGGTAGAGCACGTTGGACAGCGAGCAGTCTCCCCAGAAGCACCCGGCGAGATGCAGTTCGACCAGAAGGCCGGCGAAGGCGTCGAGCAACTGGGTTCTGCGGCTCCCGAAGCCACCTCCGGAGACCAACTCGCGGTAGGGGAACGCGTAGTCGACAAACCTCGTGATCACCGCACCCGAGTACTCCTCGTGCGGATCGGCCCAGGGACGAACAACCAGACCGGCGGGTCGGGCCGATCGAGTCGTTCGTTTGGCGAGCCTGCGAAGTGTCTTGAATTCGTGCCTCGCGAGCCGGACCGGGAGCTCCTTGATCGCGTAGACGCCCTCGCGGTAGGCCACGAAGACCACCGGATGCCGGTGGATGCCGGTCGGCATCTCGACGAGGTGCGGATTGTCCCATTCGATAATCGGGAGGTCCCAGGGCAGATCGAGAAAGTCGGGGTTGCCCGGTCGGATGTGGAGTTCGGGGACGGCCATGCGGGGACGATAGAGCGACTGGTAGCGTTCCGGAGATGGAGTACGCACCGGAGCGCATCACTGTTGATCCCGACCTTCTCACCATCGAGTGGAGCGACGGTGTCTCGACCGCGGTGCCGGGCAGCCGATTGCGGTCGGCGTGTCCGTGCGCGGACTGCCGCGAACACCGCGTCGCCGCGGCGTCGCCGATCCGACTTGGGACGAGTTCCACGATCACCGATGCCCACCTCGTCGGAGGCTACGCCATCAGATTCACCTTTGGCGACGGCCACATCGACGGCATCTACCCCTATGGACAGCTGAGGCACCTGGGTGAGGACGAGGGCGGTGACTGAGTCGACAGTCGCCGGTCACCGATGTTCGCCTCTCCCACGAAGCGGGGGAGGCGCGAGCATCCGGCCGAATGGCCGAAGCGGAGCGGAGAGGGCTCTGGGAGGGTGCATGTGACGATGTGGCCTGTTGCTGCCCCTCGCTCGTAGCTACCTGCCCCGGAACGTCAATCCGCGGTAGCCGACACTGAAGCCGGCGGCCACCAGCGCCTCTCGGAAGGGGGAGTCGTGGGAGGGGGCGGCATCGATTCGTTCGACGGTCAACTGCCTGAACCTCGCTGCAACGAGGGCCAGACCCCGGGCAAACAACGAGGCGTCGTCCGTGTAGCAGGAGACCGATCGGCCGCCGCGGTCGACGAAGGCGACGAGTGCCCCGTCGTTGATGGCGACGTATGCCCCGGAGCGTCGTGCCGGATTGGCCGATTGGTGTTCGGGCCATGCCGCTACCGCGCCATATGCATTGGCGGGATCGGACGCGGCGAGGACGAGGAGTTCGCCCGGCTCGCGAGACCGAAGGCGATCGATCGCACCGGGGATCGCGAACTGAGAGCCGCCGAGCCCCTCGACAAAGTAGCCCCGGCGCGCGGTGCCGACGTCCTCGAGCGCCGCGAAGACGGGATAGAGACCGGCATACCCGCCGGGCACGCCTTCGGTGAGCACGGTGTCTCGCCCCACGATGCCGTGGCGCTCGAGCAGCGCCGCAGCTATGGCGGCCGCAGCCTCTTCCGCTGTTGGCGCCGTCAGGAGCAGGTCGGAGACCGCCGACCAGCGACCAACGCCCGCGAGCGGAATCGACGACGAGAGCACCGGTTTGCCTCGCCGGCGGCCGGATATTCCGTCGCGAACAAATGCTCGTACCGGGGCCATCGTGTCGTTGGTCACCTCACCAGCCCAGACGAGATCCCAGAGCGCCGTGAGCGTTTCTGCTGGATCGCCGCCCGCGGCGGCGGTGTAGAGGTCTGGGAAGAACGATGCTCCGGCTGACAGCCGATCCCTGATCGCCTCGTGGAGCGGGCCGTCTGGCCGTTCGGTTGCCGTGCTCCAGCGGAGCAGGCTGACCGACGAGCGGGGGTAGAGGGCGAGCGCGCCGTCGCGATCTCCGATGGGGCCGCGCCCGATCCATACTGCTTCACCGGACGCGAGGAGAGGATCGAGTCCGAGGGTCACGCCGCGATCGGGCAGGATGTCGGTTTCGAGCGTCGACGCAACCAGACGCGCCCCCGCGAGGCGGCGCACCACGTTCATCGGATCAACGGCGCTCCGTCGTTTCGCGGCTACCTCGTGCCATCGGGGGAGGAACCGGGCAAGGTCGTGGGGCTCGACGGCCTCGACTTCGGAACGGAGCTTGGCCAGGCTTGCCCTGCGCACACGCCGTAGGACGTTGGTATCGATCCACTCCGGATCAGTTCCGCCGGGGCGGTACCCGCCAGGCGCAACCCGACCGGATGCCTCGAGGCGATTGAGGATCTCGTGAACGACGGCCATGGGAAGTCCGAGCGCAGTCGCGGCCTCTTCGGTGGTGAACGGGCCGTGGGTACGGGCATATCGTCCCACGACGTCTCCCGTTGGGTCGGCGACCGCCTCGAGGAGATCTGAGGAAGTTCCCGGTGGCGGTTCGACACCAAGTGCGTCGCGAAGACGAGCGAGGTCCTCGACCGCCACGTATCGACGATGGTCTCCGGAGCCCACCTCGGCCACCCGCGTGGCTGAGATCAACGATTCGAGGTGTCCGTCGAGAAGATCGGGGTCTTCAACGCGATGTCTGAGAGCCTCGACATCGAGCGGTCCGAGATGGATGAGCAGGTCGTGGATCGCGTCGGCTGATCTGGCGCTGCGATCGCTCGTGAGCCGTTGGAGATCCTGCTCGATCTGATCGATGGCCTCCTCGTCAAGGAGATCCCGGAACTCCGGTTCTCCGAGGAGATCGGCGAGCAGCGAGCGGTCGAGAGAGAGGGCCGCCGCCCGTCGTTCGGCGGTCGGCGCGTCGTAGTCGTACATGAACGATGCGATGAAGTCGAATGTGAGCGACGATGCGAACGGACTCGCGGCCGGCAGGTCGAGTTCGACGACGGTCGTGCGTCGTTCGCCAATGTCGGCCAGGACCTCCTTGAGGGCAGGGACGTCGAAGTGGTCCTGGAGGATCTCACGGTAGGTCTCGAGAACGATTGGGAAGGATCCGTGGCCGCGTGCAACGTCGAGCAGGTTGGCGGCCCTTCTTCGCTGAAGCCACAACGGTGTTCGTGTGCCGGGACGCCGGCGGGGGAGCAGGAGGGCTCGCGATGCGGCCTCGCGAAACGTGGATGCGAAGAGAGCCGAATCGGCGACCTCGGAGAGCAGCATCGCGTCAAGGTCATCGGGATCGATCAGGAGGTAGCCGGTGGCCGGCGGTTCGTCGGCATCAGGGAAACGAAACAAGATCCCGTCGTCCGCCCAGATCAGATCGACATCCGTGTGGCGGGCGTCGCGATACCGCTGTCGGGCGGCGAGTGCCCACGGAGCGTGAATACGCGCACCGAACGGGCTGAGGACGGCGACCCTCCAGTCGCCGATCTCGTCACGAAACCGCTCGACGACGATGGTGCGGTCCGACGGCACCGTACCCGTGGCATCCCGTTCGTCCACGATGAACGCGGCGAGGTTCTGGGCTGCGAACGGATCGAGGTGGTATTCGGACTGCAGGACCGCCTTGGCGTCTGCCCGCTCGAGGCCGCTGATGCGGCGGGTGAAGGCGCCGATCGCGCGACCCAGTTCGAGCGGCCGCCCGGCCATGTCCCCGTGCCAAAACGGCATCTTGCCGACTCCCGTCCCCGGCGAGGGTGTGACCACCACGCGGTCCGGGGTGATCTCGTCGACCCGCCACGTCGACGACCCGAGGACAATGCGATCGCCGGCCCGGCTCTCGTAGACCATCTCCTCGTCGAGTTCCCCGACGCGAGTCCCGTCGGGGAGGACGACCCGATAGAGGCCGCGGTCGGGGATCGTTCCCGGGTTCGTGACCGCAAGCAATCGCGCATTCTTGCGACCGGAGATCGTGCCGCCGATGCGATCCCAGTTGATCCGTGGCCTCAGCTCCGCGAACTCGTCCGAGGGATAGCGGCCGGCGAGCATGTCGAGGACGGACTCGAATACCGGCCGGCTGAGACTCCGATAGGGGGCTGCGCATCGAATCAGATCGAAGAGATCGTCAACCTCGATGGTGTCGCCGGCTGCGATGGCCACGATCTGTTGAGCGAGCACGTCCAACGGGCTCTGTGGAATCCGCGTCGACTCGATCGCTCCGTCATACATCCGTTGCACGACCACGGCGGCCTCGAGCAGGTCACCCCGGTGTTTCGGGAAGACCTTCGCGACGCTCGTTGCTCCGACCTGATGGCCCGCCCGGCCGATCCGCTGCAAACCGCTCGATACGGACGGCGGGGTCTCAACGAGGACGACGAGGTCCACGGCCGCCATATCGATACCGAGTTCGAGGGTGGATGTCGCAACCACACCGCGCAGGTCGCCGTCCTTCAGGCGCCGTTCGATCTCCGTTCGTTGCTCCCGGGACACCGATCCGTGGTGGCTTCGGACCACCTCCTCGCCGGCGAGGCGGTTGAGTTCGCCGGCGAGACGCTCCGCGAGGCCGCGAGAGTTGACGAAGAAGATCGTGGACCGGTGCTGCATCAGGAGTTGGTGAAGCTGCGGGTAGACGGCCGGCCAGATCGAGCGCGTTGGCGGCTCGTCGCCCTTGGCGGTCGTCGACGACTCCGGTCTGGTCAGGTCCGGGACGGGGACGACGATCTCCAGATCGAGGGGCTTGTTCCGTGCCGCATCGACGATGACGATCGGGCGCGGAACCCATGTGCCATCGTCGAGGGTTCCTCCGGCGAGGAACTCGCCGATGTCCTTGAGGGGTCGTTGCGTGGCAGACAGACCGATCCGTTGCGGAGCAGCCGTGGTGATCGCCTCGAGCCGCTCGAGTGACAGCGACAGATGCGATCCCCGCTTGGTTCCTGCAAGGGCGTGAACTTCGTCGACGATCACGGTGCGCACCGAGGCGAGTGCCGATCGCACCTGCGACGTGAGCATGAGGTACAGGCTCTCGGGTGTCGTGATCAGAATGTCCGGCGGGGTGCGCAGCATCGCTCGTCGTTCCGCCTGCGGTGTGTCACCGGTCCTCATCGCCGTGGTGACGGGGGAGAGAGTCACCCCGAGCGTCTTGGCGGCAGCTTCGATCCCGGCGAGCGGCACTCGGAGGTTCCGCTCGATGTCGTAGGCGAGTGCCTTCATCGGGGAGACGTACACCACCCGGCATCGGGCGGCCGGGTCCGGTGCCGGCTCATTCGCGAGACGATCGACCGACCAGAGGAACGCCGCCAGAGTCTTGCCGGAACCTGTTGGGGCGTGGATCAGCGTGTTCTGACCGGTCTCGATTGCGTCCCATCCTCGTCGCTGGGCATCGGTCTCAACGGGGAACGAATCGGCGAACCAGCGACGGGTCGGTTGCGAGAAGCGGTCGACTGGTTGCATACCGCCAGCGTACCGATTCCGTGTTTCCAGGAACCGTCAGGCACGACTCGAGACTTTGTCGAATCGCTCAACCGCTAGGGCTAGCGGCCCAACCTTCAAGCCGTGCTTGAGGCAGCTCCAAACTACAAAATCGTCTTACGCACGCCGTGGTGGGTAAGAACCTGCGACGGTGCAGGAGCGGATGACGGGCCTCGAAGTCGGTCTGAACGGCTCGATGGGCCGTCCAGAAGGATGCCAATCAGGGCGGAACGAGGGCCGATCGCCGGGTCAGCGAGCGGCGGCCCGCACAACGGCGGCCGCCCGCCCCGGATCAACCGGGTTGGTGGCGATACCGTCGACCTTGGTGTCGGAACCGACGATGGCGCCGTCTCCGATCGCAAGGATCTCGGCGATGGTTGCGGCCGTGGCTCCGGAACCAACGTAGACCGGCAGGTGGGAATGTTCAGCAACGATGCGAAGGTCGTCGAGGCTGGTCGCCGCTCCGGTCCCGGCGCCGGACACGACCACCGCATCGGCTCCGGCACGCTCGACGAGATCGTTGGTTGCGTCGACCAGTTCGAGGCCGGCGGGAGGTGTGGCGTGCTTGACGAACACATCGGCGATCACTGCCGCATCGGGGCAGAGTTCGCGCCGAACCCGGGCAATCTCCGCAGCCCTGCCGACGATCGGACCCTGGTCGGTGTACATCATCCCGGACAGGACGTTGACCCGAATGAACGATGCATCCGTCGCCGCCGCGACGGCGAGAGCCCCAAGGGCGTCATTGCGCAGGACGTTCACGCCGGTCGGTAGCCCGGTGGCGGCGACCTCTGCGACCGCCCGTGCCATCGCGGCAATCGTGATCTTCGGGACATCGTCGGCGTAGAACGGGGCGTCGCCGAAGTTCTCAACCATGATGCCTTCGAATCCGGCTGCGACGAGGGCAGCGGCATCCACGGCCGCTCGATCGAGGATGGTGGCCATGGAACCGCCGAACCCGGGCGAACCCGGCAGGGGTTCGAGATGAACCATCCCGATGAGGCGGGGGAGTTGCACGATCTAGTAGACCCGGGCGATTTCCAGCGCCCGTTCCGCCGACGGTCCCACCGCCTTCAGCCCGGTGTCCGATGCGGGTTGTCGTAGCGTCACGACGCGACACCAATCGGCGGCCATCCCACGGATGACCTGATCCGTGTCTTCGGGCCCGAAGCGCCAGGCGGCGTACTTGGGTCCCATCAGCTCGACGCGGATTCCCTCCTTCGGGTACGTCTCTCCGACCTGATCGAAGGCGAAGTCCAGGCTCTTGTGGCCAAGCCACGCGATATGACGCAAGCGTGCCGTATCGGCGATCGGATCCTCTTGGCCCTCTTCGAGGTCGTCCTCCGGGATCGGTATGACCCGGCCGAGGATGGCGGTTTTGATGTCGAGACCGTGTGCCCAGGTCTCCATCAGCCGCATGGTTGCGAAACTTCGAGCGCTCATGTCGCCCCAGATCCACGGGATCCGGTCGGTAGCGACCATTCGGGAGAGCGCGTTCACGACATCGGCTCGGCCGTGGCGCCACCACTCAATGACCTCTTGGTGGCGCTGTCCGCGGCCTTCTTCGGGGCCCTGCGCGGTCCATGCGTCGAAGTCCGTGATGTTCTCGGCATCGATCCTGGCTTGACCCTGCTCGATGACCTCGGCGGCGAAACCTTCGAGATGAGCGAGGTGGCTCACCTGATCCTGAATGGTCCACCCGGGGGCAGGGGTCTTCTTCTTCCAGTCGCGCGTCGTCAGACTCTGGAGGAACTGGTCCAGGTGTTGTTCTTCGGCGACGAGGTCGGACAGAATCTCCCGCATACGGGAGATTCTAGAGTCACTGTGGTTACTTCGGTTCGCCCTCGCCAGGTCGTTCCGTGGTATTGAGGCGGTCGATCAGGCACCGGAGTCGTCCGAACTGACGCCGATCGAATCGGAACCGGAGGCGTGCGAGGTCCACGAAGTCATCGGAGGCGATTTCTGCAGGTGTGGGGCCGATCTTCGTGATGCGACCGGCGCGGACGATGTCCGCGAATTCCGCGTTGAGTTCGTCGATCTGCTCATCCGTCGGTTCGGTCGTGAGCCGGAGAATCAGGTCGCCATCGACGTAGCGCTGCGAGTGATACACCGCGTAGAACGACCGGATCTCGTCGATCGCCTCGTCGAGGTCAGTGGTCACCGTGAACAGGTTGAGGTCGTCGGCAGCGATCATGCCTTGTGCGACGAGGGTGTCGACGAGCTGGAGCCAGGGTTCCCAGTATCGGGTGCCCGGGGCCTCGAGCATGATGACGGGGTGGAGATCGGACTTGCCGGTTTGCATCAATGTCAGGAGCTCGAACGACTCGTCCAGGGTGCCGAATCCGCCGGGGAACAGGACGAACGCGTCCGATTCCTTCAGGAACGTGAGCTTGCGGGTGAAGAAGTACTTGTAGTTGATGAGGCGGCTCTCGTGGACGAACGGGTTGGCTCCGTCCTCGAAGGGGAGGCGGACGCTCACCCCGAAGGAGAAGTCGCTGCCGGCGCCTCGGTTGCCGGCCTCCATGATTCCTGGACCCGCTCCGGTAACCACCATCCACCGGTATCGATCGACCATCTGGGAGGCGAACGCGGCCGCGAGCTCGTAGTTCGGGTCGTGGGGCTCAACGCGAGCCGATCCGAACATCGTCACCTTCCGAACCTTCCGGTAGTGCTGGAAGACGAGGAACGAGTAGCGCATCTCCTTCAGCGTGCTGTTCATCAGCTTGAGGTCGCCTCGCTCGGTGCCGTCGCGCAGCATCTTCACCGAGGTCACGACCAACTCGCGGACGAGATCCTCGCCGTGGTTGTTCGAGGACTCGGCTGCGCGCGCTACGACCTCGTTGATGGCTCCATCGATTTCCGGATCGCCGACGTCATATGGTCGCATCGAGGTTCAACCTAATCTCTGGCGACATGATCCACGTTGTTTGGGACTGGAACGGCACGCTCGTCGACGATCTGCCGATTGTCGTTGAGTCGGTGAATGCTGCACTCGCGGCGATCGGAGAGGCGCCGATCACCGACGAGGACTATCGCGCTCACTTCGCCCGTCCTGTCGAGCGCTTCTACGAAGGGCTTCTCGATCGATCCATCTCGCCGGATGAATGGGACACCCTCGACACGGTGTTCCACGAACAGTATCGGGCGACGCTGGACCGGGTTTCGCTCACGCGCGACGCCCTCGAGGCAATCGAACTGGTGGCCTCCCGGGGCTGGAGCCAGTCGATCCTCTCGATGTGGTGGGAGGAGGAACTGCTCGCTGTGGTGGAACACCACGGGCTTCTCGACCGCATGGACCTCGTCCAGGGCAACCGCGACGATCCGGGCGGGGAGAAGGCGAGCCACCTGGTGAAGCACCTCTCGGTTCTCGATGTGGCCCCGGGCTCGGTGGTGATGGTCGGTGACTCGCTCGACGATGCTGCGGCCGCCGGGGCCGTCGGAACCGCCTGTGTGCTCTACGACGGCGGATCGCACCATCTCGATGTGCTCGAGGACGTCGGCGTCCCGGTCACGGACTCGTTGGTGGCGGCGGTGAGGATCGCCTCCCGGGTTGGGCGCTGATCCTCCGTCAGATCCGGGCTGTGATTGCGCCTTGATCCCCATCAAGGCCCGTCCGCACGGAATCACCTACCTCCGAAATCCCCTCTTCCTAGAGACTCCGTCCTCTAGAAGCGCTTCGTTGTGATGGATACGGTTCGGGATGGGCACAGCGACGACTGCAGGAGGCGCGTGCTATGGCAGACAAGACGGCAGACCTGGCCGGTCCCGGCATCGGCAACTACGAGGACCTGGCCGGCACCCTCCCCACCGACTACGTATCGGCGCTGAGCCACCGCGAAACGATGGAAGCACTCTTCGCCGTCAAGGCCTACATCGAGGAGCATCTGTGCCGTGAGCTCGGCCTGATGATGGTCCAGGTTCCGCTGATCGTCGATGAGGCGAGCGGGGTGAACGACTATCTGGACCGGGACGGCTCGCGAGGGCCGGTCGAGTTCCACATCAGCAATGACCGCGACCTTCATCCCATCGAGGGGCAGATCGTACAGGCCGCCACGAAGTGGAAGCGTGTCGCACTCGGGCAGTTCGGGATGGCTCCGGGCGAAGGCATCTGTACCGACATGAAGGCGGTCCGCAAGGACTACTTCCTCGACCACGACCATTCTGCGTACGTCGACCAGTGGGACTGGGAGAAGGTCATCGGGCCCCGCGATCGGACCCTTGCCTATCTGACCGACACCGTCGAACGCATCTGGCGGGTGATCCACGGAGCGTCGCAGCACGCGCTCGATCTGTTCCCGCAGCTCTACGACCCCCGGTATCCGGCGGTGCCAGAGAAGCTGTACTTCATCCATGCCGAGGATCTGCTCGCCCGATATCCGGACCTGCCCAGGAAGCAGCGAGAGTCGGCGATCCTCCAGGAGCATCCGGCCGTCTTCATCTACGGAATCGGCTGGACCCTCGAGGACGGCTATCCGCATGAGATGCGGGCCGCGGACTACGACGACTGGGTCACCGAAACGGAGTCGGTGGATGGGCGCCCGATGCACGGCCTCAACGGGGACATCCTCGTGTGGAACCCGGTCACGAACCGCCGCCATGAGCTCACCTCGATGGGCATCCGGGTTACGAAGGAGACCCTCGTCCGGCAGTTGGAGATGACCGGGCAACTCGACTTCCTCGACCTCCCGTACCACCGGGCAATCCTCAACGACGAGATCCCGCAGTCGATCGGCGGCGGCATCGGACAATCACGCACCTACATGTACCTGCTCCGCAAAGCGCACCTTGGAGAGGTATCGGTGACCGTCTGGCCGAAGGTCCTGAAGGACCTCTGCGCCGAGCGGAACATCTTCGTGCTCGAGTAGCCGGCGGAAGCGAACCCACGCCCGAGTTCGGTGCCACCGTCGGTGACCGCTTGAATCGCCCGTGAGCCTCGCCTTCTCGGACCGGTTGTGATGGAGGCTTCTCTCGTTCATCGAAGTAGTGTGCTGCGGAATCCGGCCCGAACGAAGCCGAATTCTCGCTGGAGGGTCGAATGTTCATTGGCACCGTCGAGGTGACGTTGCTGGTCCTGCTGTTCGCGATCCTTGCAGGGCCGATCATCGCCGCGCGTTTCCGGATACCGGGACTCCTCGGGCTGATCTTCTTCGGCATGCTGTTCGGGCCGTTCATGCTCGGCTGGCTTGGGCGCATCGGTCTGGTTGCGGATCTGGGGGCCATCGGAATCCTGTACTTGATGTTCCTCGCGGGCCTTGGGTTCAACCTCCAGGCATTCGCGGAGAACCGGACGAGCGCCGTCGTCTTCGGACTGCTTGGTTTCGCCGTTCCGTTCGTGCTCAGCGTGGTGACCGGGATAGTCCTTCTTGGCTACGAGGTCCTCGCCGCGGCCCTCGTTGGAGCCATGTGGGCCTCCAACACGCTTGTGGCCTATCCGGATGTGCGGGCTGCCGGGCTTGCTGATACCCGGGCCGTACGCGATTCGGTCTCGGCCGGTGTGGTCGCCGACGTCCTCTCACTGCTCGTGCTCGCGGTCGCCACGTCCTTCTCCGTCATCGAGACGGTGGATCCGCTCTATGCCTCAACGGCCACGGCCGAGAACGCGGCACGGGCGCCTTCGTTGCCGCTGTGGATCACGATTCCGATCCTCGTGGGCTTCACCTTGTGGGTCTTGCCGAAGATCGGCGACTGGTTCTTCGTGCGCGTTGGCAAGTCGCGAGTCCAACGGTTCCTCTTCTCCCTCGTTGGCATGGCAGCCGGCGCATCGTTTGCAGTCGCCGGCGGTCTTGAAGGGATCATCGGGGCCTTCCTTGCGGGACTTGGGCTCAACCGCCTCGTGCCGAAGAACAGCGAGCTGATGGAGCGACTGGACTTCGTCGGATCCACCGTGTTCATCCCGGCATTCCTGGTGTCGATCGGGCTCAGCATCGATCCTGCCGTCCTTTTCGACATCAACACCATCGCACTCGGGTTGACTTTCACCGCGCTCGTCATCGTGGGAAAGTCGGTGGCCGTCGCGATCGCGTCCCGGATCTTCCACTACACATTTGACGAATCCGGGCTGATGGCGTCGCTGAGCTTCGGCCAGGCGGCGTCGACGCTTGCGATCGCGCAGGTCGGGCTGAGCCTGGATCTCTTTGGGCAGGATGTCGTGAACGGCGCGGTCCTTGCGATCGTGTTCACCGCCCTCGCAACATCATTCGGCACTCAGTTCTTCATTCGACGTGTTCCCCGCCCGGCCCCAGTCCAGACTGCCATTGGTGAGCGTGTGCTCGTAGATGTCCGGTCGTCGGGATCGGATCTCGATACGGTGATGGCGTTCGCGGGACTCATCGCTCGGGGAGACGACGGCGTCGTCGTTCCCTATGCCACACCGGCCCCGGGCCACAAGGAGGTAGCGCGACTGCGCCTCTCGGAGGCCGAAGCATCCGCTGCAGATGCCGGACACGATACCGAGGGGATTGTGAGGGTCTCCGAGTCGTTCGCAAATGGAACGCTCGAGCTCGTTGAGGAGGCAGACGCTTCGGCGCTCGTCCTCTCGTGGACCGGCCCGAAGCTGAGCAACGATTACGTGTTCGGAAACGAGATCGACGAGGTGGGCGAACAATCGAGCGTTCCGTCCGTGGCGGTACACTTGATCCGCCCGTGGAGCAGGGTTGTGCTGGTGGTTGGGAACACGCGGGTCCAGTGGCATCTGGAGGATGTCCGGCTCGCGGCGTCGATCGCCCGGAGCGTGCGGGGACGCGGACGCGCACGGCGGCCGGTTCTCGTGCTCGGCACCGATCGCGGCGTCGTCGAAGAGCACCTCGGCACTCTGGAGGACGTCGAATTCGCGATGTCAAAGCGGAGTTCCCGCGAGCTCCTCGAACGGGTCCGGCCCGACGACTTGGTCGTTGCTCCGGCGTACGTGTTCCAGGAGATGCCGATCAACGACCAGGTGAGGCTGGTCAGGCGGATGGCCCAGATCGATGTGGCGATCGTTGCCGGCCCCAACCGTCTGACGGTCGGCCGCGGGGCGACCTTCCACCGCTTGGACGGTCTCCTCGGCCCGCGCACGTGAACGGTCGCGGGCCGGAGGTCACAGGCCGGGGCGGAGCAGGTACCTACGATGCCCGAGCGATGATGAAGAGCCGGCTGAACGGAAGCATCACTCTTCCATCCGGTGCCGCGGGATACGCCGCGGCGTAGCGCCTCCGACACTCATCGGCGTAGCAATCCCGTTCCTCGGGATCGAGGCTTGCGAGGACCGGCCGCAGGACAGACCCGGTGACCCATGTCCACACCGGGTCATCTCCCATCAGTTGATGGAAGTATGTGGTGCGCCATACGTCGACCGACGCCGGCTTCACCCAGGCGGCGTAGGACTCCGGCGGCGAAAGGCGGTCGCGCATGAGCGCGGCCCGGGCCTCCGATGCCCACCCTTGCTCGTCGAGGACGTCTGCAGGTATGCGGTGCGTCGGGGCATCCCAGTTGTCGGGCATCTGCACGGCGAGGATGCCGTCCGTGGCGAGATACGAGCGGAGTCGGCGAAACACCGTCTCATGGTCATCGACCCAGTGAAGCGCTGCATTGGAGAAGATCAGATCGAGCGGTCGAGCGGGCTCCCATGTTGCGATGTCGTCGATCGACCACCTGATGTGCGGATGATCTCGGCGCGCCCGCTCGACCATTTCAACCGACGAGTCGATTCCGACGATGCGGGCCTCGGGCCAGCGGAGCGCCAGCACCGATGTGAGATGTCCGGTCCCGGATCCGAGATCGACGATCGCTCGCGCATCGATCTCCGGAATGCGTGTGAGCAGCTCAGTACCCGGGCGCATGCGGTGGTCGGCGAAGCGGAGGTAGTGATCCGGGTCCCAGGGCATGTGGCAATCGTATCGGAACCGCTGATGAGGGCGGACCGGGTTGGGCCGGTGGTGTCCGCGCGACGGAGGGCGCAGCCAGCTGCGCTTTGAAGTCCTCAGTTGACCTCATCTTCGCGGGCCCGGATCCCGGTGCCCGCTCCGCAGCCGAGCTTCGCTGGGCCGTGTCGCTCTCCCCGCTTCGGCCGGGGAAACGATCTCCGCGGGTCAGTCGCGGAAGTTCACGTATTGGAGGGGGACACGGAAGTCGAGGGCCTTGATCTCGACGATGACCTCTTGGAGATCGTCGCGTTTCTTGCCCTGGACGCGAAGCTGGTCGCCCTGGATCTGGGCCTGCACCTTCAGCTTCATGTCCCGGATCTTCTTCGAGAGCTCCCGGGCGTCGTCTTGGCTGATGCCCTGGCTGAGCGTGAAGTCGGCGCGAGAGCGTCCACCGCCGATTGGCTTGATGTCACCGCCGGAGATCGACTTGAGGGACACCTTGCGCTTGACCAACTTGGTCTTGAGCACGTCGATCGCCGCTTCGACACGGTGGTCGGTGGCCGACTCCACGACGATCCCGTCATCCGTGAGAGCGATCTTGGTATCGGTGCCCTTGAAGTCGAAGCGGTTCACGACCTCGCGCATCGACTGGTCGACGGCATTGCGGACTTCCTGCATGTCGACTTGCGAGACGATGTCGAATGACGGCATGGCTTCCTCCTACTTCGAGAACGGCGCACCTGCGGGACCGCGACGAACGACGGCGGCCCAAACAGTCTCGTAGTGGTCACGGTCGTACGGATCGATATGCGGTAGCACGAACTCATCCCAGGCACGGCGCAGCGGGTCTTCGGCGACGGCGTACATGTCGAGTCCTGCAGGAATCCGGTCGAGCACGGTCCTGAGACTCATTGGCGTCTCGACCCGTGTACGCGAGTCGCCGGACACGAATGACTCGTTGATCTCCACGGCAAGCTTCGCCACGAGTCCGACGATCTCTGTGCTGAGCGTCGGGTGACGGCGTTCGATCATCGTTTCCAGTTCTTCCCCGGACGGGAACTCCTTCTCCCAAATGATCCACCGGTCGGCGAACGCCTTGTTGAGCGTCTGGGTCCCTGCGTAGTCCCGAAGGTCGGTCGGGTTGAGCGTTCCGAAGATCCGCACGTCGTCGCGTAGGCGCACCATTTCGCCGGTCTGCAGTTCGAGCGCCTGGTGACGGTCGAGGAGGCCATGAAGGGCGAACAGAGTCTCGGCTCCCGCAGCGTTCAGTTCGGAGAGGTTGACGAGAGATGGCCCACGGATGGCGCGCGTGATGTCGCCGTCCTGCCAGCGGCTCTCGGTGCCGCCCTTGCCGTCTCCATGCAGCTTGACCGACCCGATCAGCGTGATGTCACGGACCTCGCCGGTCAGCGGGATGCGGTAGTAGGGGAGGCCGAGCAGCGCTGCGAACTGCTCCAAGTCATGGTCCTTGCCGGTACCCATGTGACCGCGCAACGCCAGGTGGAGCGGGATGCCGACGAACCGCCGTTCTCGGACCAACTCGAGGGCTGCGAGGCGGTAGAGCATCCCGAGGTCGACGTAGTAGGGATCGGGATGCGGGATGTGGTCGCGGCGAATCGCCGCGTCCGGAAGGTCGGACGGGATCGTTGCCTTCTCGAGGGTGATCGGCTCGCCGATCCCATGTGGGTCTTCAAAGGTGACGGTATCTGCCATCGGTGCTCCTCAGCTCGAGTATTGGGTGATCTGTTCGGTTGCGTGGGTCCACCAGGTGTCCCCACCCTCGTCGGCGATGGATCGGAATAGTGCGGAGCGGACCCCTCCAACCATTGCAGCGGCGAGCTCGTCGGGACGCTCGACGACCTGGTTGCGGGCATAGGCCGCCTGCACGGTCTCATCGCCGATCCCGATCCCGAGCACCATCGTCCCTCCCCGGTCAATCGAGGCCGCGGTCTCGGCGAGAGCCTCGACCGATCCGCGCGTCATGCCGTCGGCGAGCACGACCAGGATGCGATGTGAAACGTTGCGTGCGGCCAGGCGTTCCGCCGCGTAGGCGAGGTTGAACTCGTCGACGTTGGCGGCCTTGTCGAACATCGAGATCGGGGGAGCGAGGTTCGGCTCCCTCCGTGTCTCCCGAGCTGCTTCCTGTGGCGACGCCGCCATCCAGAACAAGCCGGCCAGTGCGTCCTCAGCTGCTCGCCACCGCGACGGGAACGACTTCACGAGGTAGTGATTGACGGTCCTCGTGAGTCGCTCGGCCGAACCGCCCTGTGTTCTGCGCAGTGCCCCTGTTGCTCTGCCTCGCCGATCGACGTAGGTCCGTTCGGTGTCATTGGCTGCGGCCACAAAGCCCCGGTTGAAGATCGCCACCTCGAACTCGATCTGCAGTTCGTCGGCGAGGCGGGCCAGCGTCCACGCTCCAAGCGTGGCCGCCGCCAGCGCCCACGGCCGCTTGCGATCCGATCGCACGTCGCGTGGCTGAAGCATCGAGGCAGATCCATCGACCAGCAGGCTCACGCCGTAGGACCGCCGATTGGGGAGATCGCGACGCTCGAACATTCGCTCGTAGAGGCCGGCACCCAGCAGGAGGGGTGTGTACGGCGAGAGGTCGCCGGCGTCGAAACCGGTCCGGAGTCCGCGTCGCTGGTTCGCGAGGAAGAGCGGGTAGAGCTCACCTGAGACACGTCGCTGTGCGACTCCCCACTTCTGCGCTGCGGTCTCGAGCATCTCGCGCCCCTGCGCTGCGTACCGCCCGAACTCAACCGGGAACTCGCCGACGACGAGCTTGCCGGCTTGACCGGTCGGGAGATACACCGTGGGCGCCGTCGAGACCTTCATCAGTTGATCCGTTGCCGGATCGCCGGCCTGGTCGACGTCACCCTGACGCCCATGCTCCGCGCTCACGGTCTGCGCTGCCTGGCGGGTCTCGTC
Organism: uncultured Actinomycetota bacterium; assembly: GCA_963700375.1. GTDB lineage: Bacteria > Actinomycetota > Acidimicrobiia > Spongiisociales > UBA5794 > JAHEEL01. Next base: position 68,126 of record CAVOXF010000006.1, on the reverse strand, counting down.
GTATTGTTCCCGATTGGCGAGCGGAGGGGTGACGACCCGGACGGCATCGACACCTTCTGCGATCTGCATCTGGTCCGCTGCCAAATCGCCACGACGTCCGACGGCGGATTTCGCGGCCGCTCCCTCCGTGAGGAGTCCGTGCATGCGGGCGACCTCGATCAGTTGCAGGGAGGCACCGCCGACGGCCCAGGGATCATCGAGATCGGGGATCAGGTCGAGGAACGGAGTCGCGTCGTCAAGGGCGAGGGCGACGTGGGGAGCGACGCGTCGTTGGAGGTCGTCCTTCTCGAAATAGTCGCCGACGATCAGGAAGCAGGCGAGCGCGAACTGGCCGAGCGGCCGGGCGTTCGCCGTCGCTCCGGGGACGGCCGCCCGGTAGAGGTCGGAGAGGACCGATCGGGCCCCTGGAAAGTGGGAGAGGTGGCGTCGTTCCTGGCGGGCGTCTTCAACCGAGAGGAACATGGCCTCGGCTGCGGGGCCGGCAACGGTGTGGAGCGCGTCGAGAACGGTGACCGCCCCCGACGGTGGTTCGGGAACGTCGTAGATCTCTTCGAATTCCATCTGGAGATCGTCGTCGGCGTCGGGCTCCACCTCGACCCAGTCATAGGACGTGAGTTCGGCAAGTGGGGGAGCGTCCGCACCGTCGTCCTCGAGGGACCGCTGGTGGGCCAGCCACGACTCGGGGATCGGTCGTTCCTCGTCGAAGTCGGTCGCGATGAGGTGGATCGCTTCGTGCAGGGCTGAGGTGAGCGCTACCTCGGTTGGCGTGACTGGTGCGCTCCTGGCATAGGCCGCCTGGAACACACCCGGATCGATGACGATCTCGTCCTTCGAGGCAGACGCCTGCGACCCGAGTCGGACCCTGAGGTCCTCGTTGCCCGAAATGCTGCGCGCAAATCGGGTAATGGCGGGGGCGACCCGCTGATAGCGCGCCACGACGGCCTCGATGACCCGCTCTTCTGGCGGGAGAACCTCGCGAAGGAATGTCTCGTCGTGAGCGCGCATGAACCCCTGATCCTACGCATCACGTCAATCCTTTCGAACGTCTCATCCGGCATCTTCTGCGGTACGGTTCGCCGCATGGATGATCTCAAGATCAACGAGACGCTCTCGATTCCGGCGGACGAACTCGAGTGGACGTTCTCGCCGTCGGGCGGTCCCGGTGGGCAGCACGCCAACCGGGCTTCAACGCGCGCCGAATTGAGGTTTGACCCATCGACATCTCGGGCACTCGACGAGGTAACGCGCCGCAAGCTGCTTGCCACGGTCGGGACCGGCGCCGTGATGTCGGTCACGGTCGACGAGACGCGTTCGCAGTGGAGGAATCGCCAGATCGCCGCTCGACGACTGGCTCAGCAGATTCGGGAGGCGCTCGAACCCGAACCGCCTCGTCGGCGAGCCACCGGGCCCAGTCGGTCCGCGCGCCGGAGGCGCGCCGACGCGAAACGTGCACGATCCCAGACGAAGACGCTTCGCCGATCACCGGGTCCTGAAGACTGACGAGGTCGCGTGAGGCCGTTCTTCGATTCGAAGTCCGCGTCCGTGGGCGCGCATCGGGGGCCGCCCAGGCAGACCGGAATCATCTCGAGTGAGCCTCCTGCCGGGGTCGAACCGGTAGGCTCCGCGGCGATGGCAGGATCTGCACGAGCGAATCGATCGGGTGGCAGGAGGTGACCGCGCTGATCGCACGGTTGCGCTCGGCGGGCCGGAGCGACGGCAAGGGCCTCGGAACCTTCATCGGCGTATTCACCCCTTCAATCCTCACCATCCTCGGCGTCATCCTCTACCTGCGCGCCGGATGGGTGGTCGGCAACGTCGGCCTGGTCGGTGCGCTTGCGATCGTGATCCTGGCGAATCTCATCACGCTCGCAACGGCTCTTTCGGTCTCGTCGGTCGCGACCAACATGGAGGTTGGCCCGGGTGGCGCGTACTACATCATCTCGCGCAGTCTCGGGGTCGAAATCGGCGCCGCCATCGGCCTGCCGCTGTTCCTCGCACAGGCGTTCTCGATCACGCTGTATGCCTACGGTCTCGCCGAATCATTCCAGTACGTCTGGCCCAATTTGCCGCAAATGCCGGTCGCTGCGGCAACGGTGCTGCTGGTGGCCCTCCTTGCGGCGCGGGGTGCCGGCGTCGCATTACGCCTGCAGCTACCGATCATGGCCGCGATCGCATTGTCGCTGATCGTGCTCCTCATCGGTGTGGCCCGGTCGTTGCCGGACAGCGTCGACCTGGTCGCCCACGTCGGTGACCCGGCGAGCTTCTGGACGGTATTCGCGGTGTTCTTCCCCGCCGTCACCGGAATCATGGCCGGCATCTCGCTCTCGGGCGATCTGAGGAACCCGACGCGGTCCATACCGAGGGGCACGATCGCCGCGGTGCTCGTGGGATTCGCAGTGTATGTGGTGGTGACGATCGCTCTGGCGCTCGTCGTCTCGCCCGCCGCCCTCGTCGACGATCCGCTCATTTGGTTCTCAATTGCCGGCGGTCTGGCGTTCCTCATCTTTCCCGGTCTCTGGGGTGCGATCTTCTCATCTGCCGTCGGAAGCGTTCTCGGCGCGCCGAGAACACTCGAGGCGCTCATCAACGACCGCGTCCTGCCGACACGGTTCGCGGCGAAGGTCGGGAGGATCCAGGGACCAGGGGTACCGCTGTTGATCACAACGGCGATTGCGTTCCTCGCCGTCGGCCTTGGGGGACTGAACGCCGTTGCGCCCATCCTCACGATGTTCTTCCTGACGACCTACGGCATGGTGAACTTCGTCGCCGGCCTCGAACGGCTCAGCGGCGATCCGTCCTTCAGGCCGACGATGAAGGTCCACTGGGCCATCTCCCTGGGTGGCGCCGCCGCTTGCTTCTGGGCCATGTTCCTCATCAGTCCGATCGCCTCCCTCCTCGCCCTCGTCGTCGAATTGGGGATCTACTTGCTCGTCCGGCGCCGGGCGCTCACCGCCCGATGGGGTGACGTTCGGCGCAGCGCCCTGGTTTCGTTTGTGCGATCGACCGTGCTCCAACTGCGGCGCCTCCCAGAGGAGCCGCGGAACTGGCGGCCGAATATTCTGATGTTCACCACCGATCCGGAGCGGGATCTCCCCACGGCGCGTTTCGCGAATTGGCTGGTTCAGGACCGCGGAATCCTGACCGTCAACCAGCTGATCGAGGGATCGATCGTCGATCATGTGGAGCGTGTTCCCGATGCGGTCCGGAGCCTGAACACGGTGCTCGAGCAGGCCGGGCTGACCGGGTTTGGCGAAGTCGAGATCGTGCCGGACCTCGAGCGCGGCATGGTGTCGGTGGCCCAATCGAACGGGATCGCCGGTATCGCGTCGAACACCGTGTTGTTCGGATGGAGGGAGCGGCGCGATGAAATGGCGACGGTCCTCCGGGCGATTGAGGATCTCGCCTTGCTCAAGAAGTCGAGCGTCATTTGTCGGCCGGTCCCCCAACGGCTTGCGCCAACCGGCAGAACGATCAATGTCTGGTGGGGCGGCATGCAGCAGAACGGAGACCTGCTGGTTCTGTTCGCGCATCTCCTTTCTCTGGATCCGGGATGGCGGGACGCGACGATCAGCATCAAGTCGATCGCGACGTCGGACATGATGGCGCAGCGGACCGAACGGTCGCTCGAAGAGATGCTGAGAGCGGCACGAATCGGTGCGGAATTCGAAGTGATCCGCAAGCCGGAGGACCGGACGGTGCAAGAGATCATTCACGACCGTTCCAGGGATGCGGAGGTCGTGTTCCTCGGAATGAAGGAGATCCAACCGAACGAGGCGGAAGGCCAGGTCGACCGCCTCCTCGACTTGATGTCGGGGCTCCAGACGGTTCTCCTGGTCCGGAACTCGGGTCCGTTCCGGGGCCAACTGCTCGGTGTCGAGCGGACGAGCCCGAACCTCGCGTAGCGGGAAGCCGGTCTCGCCGCGCCGACCGGGATCGCGCGCCGCGATTGCCGGGCCGGTGTTCCCAGTGCATCTCCCTATCATCGCGTCATATGCACTACGACCTAACGACGCTGCCCAACGGGCTGCGGATCATCTCCCAGGACATGCCTTCTCTGCGGTCGCTGTCGATCGGCGCTTGGGTTGGTACCGGGAGCCGTGACGAATTGCCGGTCGAGGCCGGTGCAAGTCACTTCCTGGAGCATCTCCTCTTCAAGGGCTCGGACACATGGTCCGCGAGGCAGATCAGCGAGTCGTTCGACGCGATCGGCGCTCGCCACAACGCCTTCACATCGAAGGAGTACACGTGCTACTGGGCTCGCCTGCGTGACGCCGACCTCGATCTCGGTGTCGAAATCCTCGGGGAGATGATCCAGCGGCCGGCCTTCCGTCAGGAAGAGATCGACAATGAGCGCGGTGTGGTGCTCGAAGAGATCAACATGAATGAGGACGACCCCACCGATGTCGCTCACGAAGAGTTCATCGAAGCCCTGTGGGAGCACCACCCGCTCGCACCGCCGATTCTGGGTACACCGGAATCGATCACGTCCATGTCCCGCGACGCGATTCGTGGCTACTGGGCCCGCCGCTACTCGCCCGAGTCGACGGTCATCGCAGCTGCGGGGCGCATCGACCACGACACACTCGTGGAGGCGGTCGGCAACGCGTTCGGAGCGTGGCGGGGCTTCGCGGGCGGTAGGGAACTCTCAACCCCCGAACCCGGGGCGCGGGTCAGTGTCCGTCACCGTGACACCGAGCAAGCCCATCTCATTCTCGGCGGCCCGAGCCTCACCCGCGACGACGATCGCCGCTACGCCTTGCTGATTGCGGATCACGTGCTTGGTGGCGGAATGTCGAGTCGGTTGTTCCATGAGATCCGGGAATCACGCGGTCTCGCCTACGCCGTGCACTCCTTCCGGATGCCGTTCACCGATGCAGGCGCCAACGCCGTGTACGTAGGGACGACACCGTCGCAGACGGCCGAGGTTCTCAAGCTGGTGCGGGGGGAGATGGATCGGATGATGGAGTTGGGCGTCACCGACGAGGAGTTGCAGCGGGCCAAGGGTCACATGAAGGGTTCGCTCGCCATCTCGCTCGAGGACGCGGACGGGCGCATGAACCGTCTTGGACGCAACGAGATCACCGGTCTCGACCACAGTTCGGTGGACGAGATCGTCGAGAAGGTCGATGCAGTCACCTCCGAGGACGTGATCGAGGTGTCGCGTGCGGCCTACGGGGGGCCGTATGTGATCGGAGCGACCGGGCCGTTCGACGCCGCCGATCTCGAGGAGTTCGTGCAATGATCGTTGCGGTGTCCGGAGCGGGCGGACGGATGGGGAGTCTGGTTGCGCAGACCGTTGCAGACGCCGCCGATCTCGAACTTGGTCCGCTCTACGATCCCGGCGCGGCGGGATCGGTCATCGCCGGCATGACGGTCGGCGACGACCCGATTGCGTTGGCCGGATCCGACGTCGTGGTCGAGTTCACCGAACCCGACGTTGTGATGGAGAACCTCGATACGTGGCGGGATATCGGGTTGAACGCCGTTGTCGGCACGTCCGGTTTCGATGCGAGCCGCGTCGCCGCCCTGCGCAAGCAATGGGGGAGTGGTCCGCCGAACTGCCTGGTGGCTCCGAACTTCTCAATCGGCGCGGTCGTAATGATGCGGCTGTGCGAAATAGCGGCGCCTCACTTCGCTGCCGCAGAGGTGATCGAACTCCACCATGATCGCAAGGCGGACGCCCCGTCGGGGACGGCCATCGCCACGGCCGAGCGGATCGCGGGTGAGGCTGGGCAGCATCGGGCGGTCGAGTCCATAGAGCTGATGCCAGGCGCACGAGGAGCCGACGCCTCCGGCATCCCCGTGCACGCCGTCCGGTTGCCGGGGCTGGTCGCTCATCAGCTGGTGCTATTCGGCGGCGTCGGCGAGACATTGACGATTCGCCACGACACAACGGACCGCACCGCGTTCATGCCGGGTGTGCTGGCGGCAATCCGAGCCGTCGCGAGTCTCGAGGCCGCCGTCACCGTGGGCCTGGAGTCCGTCCTCGGAATCTGACCGACCGATCGGAGGGGACCGACGCGACCTCGATCGTCGCTAGTGGGCGAGTTCGAGCGGGCCGCAGTTCTGGGGCTTGAGTCCGGTCTTGTCGGCGTAGAAGGCCCGCGCCTCGTTCATCCAGCGCTCGGGATCGCCGTCGATCCTCCGACAGGGACCGAATCCCAGTTGTTTCGTTTTGCGATCGACGAATCCCATCAGCACGGGCACGTCGGCGCCATCGGCGATACGCCAGAAGCCGGACTTCCAGGTCGATCCACCGGCCCGAGTACCTTCCGGGGCGATGACGAGAACGACTTCGTCGACCTTCTTGAAGGTCTCGACCATGGTGGCAACGACTTGCTTCGAACCGCCTTGGGCCGCAATACCACCCATTCGGCGGAGCAGCCAGCCGAGCGGGCCGACGGACAAACCCTCGTGCATCAGGAAGCTGGTCTTGAGGCCGAAGTGACCGACGACCGCCAGATACGCGAAGAAGTCCCAGTTTGAGGTGTGGGGGTAGCCGATGACAACCAGCTTCGGCTCGTCGGGGACGCTCCCAGCGAACGTCCATCCGGTGAGCCGGAAGTATGCCTCGCTGAGCCATCTCATCCGGAAACGGTACTCCTCCCCAAACGCTGCGAACCCAGGGTTCTCCGCCTCGTATGTGACGCCGACAGCCCGCGGAACGAACGAGAGCGATGAGCGATCCGATTCCGTGGGCCCACGGCGCCAAATACAAAGCCGAGAACCCTGGGTTCGCAGCGTCTAGAAGAGGGCGTTGGCGAGTTGTCGGCGGTAGGTCTGTGTCAGCGGGTGTTCGTCGCCGAGGACCTCGAAGATGTCGAGCATCGCCGTGCGGGCGTCGTCCTTGAGCGGGCCCTTCGTCCGAACGACCGAGAGCAGCCGATCGAGCGCCGGTTCGAATTCGGCTCGGGCGGCGAGCGCCTTCGCGAGTTCGAGTCGCAGGCCCTCATCGTCCGGATTCGCGGCAACACGCGCTTCAAGGTCGGGGAGATCGCGTCCGCTCGACGCCTTGAGACGGGCGGCCGACTGGAGGCGATCCACCTCGGCATCCGGCACGAGGCGGCCGAGCACGATGAGCGCCTCATCGGTCTCACCTCGGTCGATGAGGAGGGAGGCGAGGCTGGTGCCGGCCTCAGAGTGGTCAGACTTCTGGTCGAGCACCTGACGCAGGATGTGCTCCGCAGTCACGCTGTCGTCAGAGAGTTGCGCATTGCGCGCCTGGTCAACCATGAGGTCGAGTTCGGTCGGCAGGATCCTCTCGATCCATTCGCGAACCGCCGGCTCCGGCAGTGCGCCCGTGAAGGTGTCGACCGCTGCCCCGTCGCGGAATGCCAGGACCATCGGGATGCCCTGGACGCCGTACTGGGCGGCCAACTCCTGGTTCGAGTCGACGTCGACCTTGACGAGATCGAATGCTCCTCCGGCCTCGGACGCGACCTTCTCGAGAATCGGGCCAAGGATGCGGCAGGGCTGGCACCATTCGGCCCAGAAGTCAACGACGACCGGAACTTCGCGGCTCCGTTGGAGCACTTCCTGCGGGAAGTTCGCGGTATCAACGTCCTTCACAAAATCGCTGGGAGTGGTCATAGAGACAAGAATACCGGGAGCCCTCCTGCTACCGTCGCGGCCATGGAGAGCAGACCCGAAGCACCCTTTGGCCAAGTCCTGACCGCCGTCATCACGCCGTTCGGCAACGACGGGTCAATCGACTACGGAACCTTCTGGAGGCTGACCCGCTTCCTCGCCGACCACGGCTCGGACGGAATCGTCGTGGGAGGCACCACGGGCGAGTCGCCAACCCTTTCGAAGGTCGAGAAGGTCGCCCTCTACAAGGCAGCAGTTGACGCTGTGGGCGACCGCATCAAGGTGATCGCCGGTGCCGGAACTTACGACACGCGTGAATCGGTGGAACTCGCACAGCGGGCGGCCGACTCCGGAGTGGACGGGATCATGGCGGTGACGCCGTACTACTCGAAGCCGCCACAGGAAGGTCTGTTCCGGCATTTCACGGCCATCGCCGATGCCACCGAACTGCCCGTGCTCCTCTACAACATTCCCGGACGCACGTGCCGGCTCATCGAGGTCGACACGCTGGTTCGTCTTTCAGCGCATCCCAACATCGTGGCCGTCAAGGACGCCGTCGAGGATCTCGACTACACCCGCCGGGAACTCGAAGCGCTGCCGGAGGGATTCGCCGTCTACTCGGGATCCGACGCGATGACCCGCGAGATGGTTCGTATGGGCGGCGTCGGAGTCGTCTCGGTGGCATCGCACCTCGCGGGAGACCAGATCAGGGCGATGGTCGAGGCTGCCGTGAACGGCAACGACGAAGTGGCCGACCGCCTCAACGGGCTGCTGGCGCCGCTTTTCGAAGCCCTGTTCCTCGAGCCGAGCCCGATGCCGTTGAAGGCCGGACTCGACATAGCGTGGGATCCGGTCGGCAACCCGCGATTGCCACTCATCCCGGCATCGGATGACACGAGAGCAGCCCTGGAGAAAGCGCTCGCAGCATTGAGCGAGACGTGAGCGTTCGAGTTGCCTTCCACGGCGGCCTCGGCGAAATCGGCAGGAACTGTGCGACCATCGAGATCGATGGCCGCATCGCCATGGTGGACGCCGGACTCATGTTTCCAGAAGAGGACATGCTGGGCGTCGACCTCGTCCTCCCCGACTACTCGTCGGTCACGGATCGGGGTGATGCGCTCTCATTCGTCGCTCTGACACACGGCCACGAGGACCACATCGGATCCCTCGGCTACCTCCTACGCGAGCGGAACGTGCCGGTCTACGGGACCGCGCTCACCGTGGAACTCGCGAAATCCCGTGTCGCCGAACTCGGCGTCGCCGGGGACTTCCGCACCGTCCAGACCGGCACGTGGGTGGAGCATGGAGATTTCCGATTCGCTTTCATTCCCGTCACCCACTCGGTCCCGGACGCCACGGGAATCGCGTTCGAGACCCCGGAAGGCATCATCGTCCATACGGGAGACTTCAAGCTCGACCCAACACCGATAGATGGCGTGACGACCGACCTGCAGAGTTTCGCCGGCTTCGGACGCCGCGGGGTGCGTCTGCTCCTCGTCGACTCCACCAACGCCGAACGACCGGGCCTCGTCGACTCCGAGAAGACGGTCGGGGTCCGCATCGCGGAACTCGTGCGCGAGGCCGACGGTCGGGTCCTCATCGCGTGTTTCGCCAGCCACCTTCATCGGGTGCAGCAGGCTGTCAACGCCGCGGTCGCCGACGGGCGCAAGATCGCGTTTCTCGGCCGTTCGATGCTGCGCATCAGTGACATCGCCGCGCAGATCGGCGCGCTCGACATCCCCGAAGCAAGCCTGGTCGATCTGAACGAACTCCTGAAGCTGCCTCCGGACGAGACGGCCGTTATCTCCACCGGGAGCCAGGGTGAACCGTTTGCAGCGCTCTCACTCATGGCGGCGGGGGAGCACCGGGCCATCACGCTCGACCCCACCGATACGGTGATCATCTCGGCGACCCCGATTCCCGGAAACGAGAAGCGGGTCTCGAAAGTGATCAACAATCTCTCGAGGGCCGGGGTGACCGTGCACCATGGTCGCAACACCCACGTTCACGTCTCCGGTCACGCCGCGGCGGAAGAACTCAAGGTCCTCTACAACGTGGTCCGCCCCGAAGCGGTTGTGCCGGTCCACGGCGAACATCGCCACCTCCACGCCAACGCCGAGATTGCGCGTTCGGTCGGGGTGCCCGAGGTCGCGGTGTGCGAGGACGGCGACGTCGTTGTTCTCGAGGACGGTGCGTTGCGGGTCGAGCGCGGAGCCGTCTCCTCCGGCTACATCTATGTGGATGGGCTCGAGGTTGGAGAGGACGAAGCGGTGTTGCGGGATCGCAGACACCTCGCCGACGACGGTGTGATCCTCATCACGATCGGCATCGACACCCGCAAGGGTGACATTGTGTTCGGCCCGGACGTTGACAGCCATGGCGTCACCGGCGACTCTCAGGAACTTCATGACGCTGTTCAGGCGAGGGTCGAACAAGGCATCGAGACACTCGATCGCCCCCTCGACGCGGATGCCCTTCGCAGCCGCGTGCGCAACGCGGCCCGCAAAGCGGTGCAGTCACACATCAAGCGGAGACCGGTCGTGTTTCCGATTGTCATCGAGGTGTAGGCGACCTACCTCAATCGCTGCAGGTGGCGAAGCGGGCATAGAACTGGAAGAAGCCTTCGTAGACGCGACCCGTGTTCACGGCGGTGGTACTCCCGGGCAGCCAGGGGAGGTGGCCGGGGGGCGCCGCAAGGTCGAACAGGATGCCGCTCTCTTCGAGCCACTCCCGACCTTCGACCCATCCCACGGCGCTGCCGAACGCTCTCCATGTGTCGGTCCGGGGTAGGTCGAGGCTCCTGGCGTTCGCCAATGCGATGGCCTGGGCCGAGAAGCCGAATCGTCCGTCCGTCGCCTCCTGCCATGCCTTGTCGATCGCGCGGAGCAGGTCGCAACCGACCTGTCCCGCCTCATCGGCGTCGAGGCCCGCGTAGCCTCCGATGTCTGCCTCGGAAAGCAACAGGCGCCGTGTCTCGAGGTCGGCGGCTTTCCACTCGCTCGCTGCAAGAAGGGCACGGAGTGGTGAGGCTGGGTCCGTCATTGGATACAGGATACCGGAGCGCAGCCCGCGGCACTCCGGAATTGACGCCCCGCGAGGAACGCCAGCCCTCCGCTTCGTCGCTGGGCCGTCCGGAGCCAGAATTACACAGATGTGACTCTTTGCGCGTGTGATCGCGCCGAGGGTGGTTCCACTCTGTGGCCTCTTGAGGTATCGTTCGTCCCGATGGCAACGCGGACCAAAAGCCGCGGGGCAACGGGGCGGAGCACAGCAACCCCGAAGAAACAGAAACGGATCCCCATCCGGACCAGGGTCGTCCACACGCTGAGGACGAGCCGGGAGCGGATCCAGGAACGACTTGCACGTCAGACTGATGATGTGTGGGGCGTCGCGCTGCTCGTGCTCTCCGCGCTGGTGGTGCTGTCCTTCTTTGGCCTCTCAGGGCCGATCGGCGCGGGCGTATCCGGGACTCTGCGATTCCTCTTCGGTATGTGGGCTTTCGTGGTTCCCCTCGCACTTGCGATCATCGGTCTTTCGCTCGCCGGCGTGTGGTTCACCGACGACCGCGGCCGGTTGGTCGCAGGCGTCGCAGCCGTGTTCGTCGCCTCCCTTGCCCTATTTCATCTGATGACCGGTTCGATCGCACTCGCGGGAAATGTCGAGCAGGTCCAGGAGAGCGGCGGCGCGGTCGGCGCCCTCATCTCGTTCCCGCTCCGCCGGACGATCGGATTCTGGGGGGCGTTCCTCGTGCTCGTCGCGGCCGTCGGGCTCGGCACGCTCGTGCTGACGCGGGCCACGATCCGCGACCTCGCAACGACAATCGGCACCTACGGCCGGACCCTCCGATCCCTCGCCGGATTCGGTCCGGGCGATCAACCGGGCCACCCAACCGTGCTGGTCAGCGGCGCCGTCGAGATCGACGAACCGATCCAGACCCCGCCCAGGACGGCACCGCAGAAGGGGCCGAAGGACTCGAAGAAGGCACCCAAGAAGCCGAAGCCGAAATCGATGGCTCCTCGACCGGTCTCGGTCGACGGCTACGAGCTGCCGCCGCTCAACCTTCTCGATTCGTCCACCAGCGTAGGTCCGAACCGGGGGAGCCTCGAACAGACGGCCGCCGAGCTCCAGGAGGCGTTGAGCCAGCATGGTGTCGACGCCCGCTTGACGCGCATCGTTCCCGGACCGACCGTGACGCGATACGAGATCGAACTCGCCCCGGGCGTGAAGGTCTCCCGGGTCACCAATCTCTCACACGACATCGCCTACGCCCTGGCCTCGCCCGACGTGCGGATCCTCGCACCGATCCCGGGCAAGAGCGCAATCGGCATCGAAGTGCCGAACCGACACCGCCAGATGGTCACGCTCGGCGACATCCTTGCCAGCGCCGATGCCGCCGATGACGCCGATCCGATGCTCGTGGCCCTCGGCAAGGACGTGAGCGGCCGTTCGCGCCTCCTCCGGCTCACGGAATTGCCGCACGTCCTGATCGCCGGAGCCACCGGCGCCGGCAAGTCATCGTGCATCAACGCCCTGCTTACGTCGATCCTCATGCGAGCGCGGCCCGATGAGGTGAGGCTGATCCTCGTCGATCCGAAGCGGGTCGAACTTGGCCAGTACAACGACGTTCCCCACCTCCTGACGCGGGTCATCACCAGTCCGAAGAAGGCTGCGGACGCACTGCAGTGGGCCGTCGCCGAGATGGACCGCCGCTACGATCTGCTTGCGGATGCGGGAGTGCGTGATGTCGAGTCCTACCGCGAGAAGTACGACGCCGGCGGCCTGGAAGAGGACATGTTCGACCGGTTCCCGTACATCGTCGTGGTTGTCGACGAACTGAACGACCTGATGATGGTGGCGGGACGGATCGTTGAGGACTCGATCGTGCGCATCGCCCAAATGGCGCGGGCCGTCGGGATTCACCTCGTGCTGGCGACACAGCGACCGTCGGTGAACGTCATCACCGGCGTCATCAAGGCGAACGTTCCATCGAGGCTTGCGTTCTCGGTTGCCTCGCAGACCGACTCCAGGGTGATTATCGACCAGGGCGGTGCCGAGAAGCTTGTTGGTCTGGGTGACATGCTCGTCGTTACGGCCAGGGAGCCGAAGCCGGAGCGGATTCAGGGTGCGTGGGTTTCGGAGGCAGAGATTCACCGCGTCGTCGAGTTCGTGCGAGAGCAGCGGAACGCGAAGTACCAGGATGCCGAGGTCTTCGAAGTCGCCGACAAATCCGCTGAGGCTGACGAGGAATTCGAAGGGGAGGACCCGGTCATCATCCGCCAAGCCATCGAACTGGTGGTGCGCAGCCAACTCGGTTCGACGTCGATGCTGCAGCGGAAGCTCCGTATCGGGTTCGCCCGGGCGGGGCGAGTCATGGACATCCTCGAGAACAGGGGGATCGTTGGTCCGTCTGAAGGTTCAAAGGCCAGATCGGTTCTGGTGTCGGAAGAGGAACTCGGGGCGCTGATCGGTTGATCGCCGGTCCAAGCCTTGTCGCCTGGCTCCAGAATCGCCAGATCGCATGATGCCCACCAGTCGGACCCCAACGCACGATGCCGATTCGTCGCGTACGCTCGGTCTGATGAGCTACGCGCGCCTCGATCAGTTCACCGCCGCCGGTGGCCGCTCGATGGAGTTCTCCAACCCGGAGCGTGAGGTCGCCGCGTACCACCTCGACGAGGTCGTCGATGTGCTCGACCAAGCCGAGCGTGCTGCCCGGGAGGGCTACTGGGCGGTCGGGTTCGTCGGATACGACGCGGCCCGGGCCTTCAACGACTCCCTGACTGTTCGGGAGCGCGACGAACACGATCCGCTCACCGATCTCCCGCTCGCCTGGTTCGGACTGTTTCGCGAACGGAGCGACGTGGTGCCGTTCGTCGGCCAACCTCGAATGGATGCATCGCCGTACACCGTTTCTCCCTGGATTGCCTCGATGAACGAGGACCAGTACGGAGAGAACGTGCGGCGAATCCGGCGGCTCATCGATGCCGACGAACTCAAACAGGTCAACTACGCCCTGACGCTCGATGCCGCCATCAGTGGAGACCTGTATGAGTTCTATCGGGATCTCGTGCTGTCACAGCGCGGGGGCAACGGCGCGTATCTCGATATCGGTCGCTACCGAATCCTCAGCGCTTCACCTGAACGGTTCTTCGCCGTCCAGGGCTCCAGGGCCACGGTTCGGCCGATGAAGGGAACATTCCCGCGCGGCCGCTGGTCGAGAGAAGATGAGCACAACGCCGCGCGTCTTGCCGCATCGAAGAAGGATCGAATCGAGCACGAGCGCATCGTGGATTGCATGGTCGAAGAACTGGTCGGCATCTCCAACGGCGAACCGATCCACATCAGTGAACTCATGGGCCTCGAACGACTCGAAACGGTGTGGCAACTGGCCTCGGAAGTGTCGGCGGAACTCGATCCCGATGTGTCCATCGTGGATGTGTTTCGCGCGCTCTTCCCGTCCGCCGCCGTCACCGGTGATCCGAAGATCCAGGCCATGGAGGCGATCGCGACGCTGGAGGGGCGTGCCAGAGGAGTGTACGCCGGCGCCGTAGGGTTCATGGCTCCGTCGAATGGCGGACGTCCCGACGCCAGCTTCAGCGTCGCCATCCGCACGGTGACGGTCGACGCCGAAGAGGGGATCGGGGAGTACGGCGTCGGCGCGGGGATTACGTCGGAGACCACGGCCGAAGGCGACTACGAGGAAGCGCAGGCCAAGACCAGGGTCCTCGTTCAGCGGCGTCCGGAGATCTCGCTGTTCGAGGTCGTACGGTGGGAGGAAGACCACGGATACTGGTGGATCGAGCGCCACCTGGAGCGCCTCGGGGGATCGGCCGCCTACTTCGGATTCGAGTACGACGCGACCGCGGCCATGGCAGCTCTTGAGCGTGAAGCCGAGGGCCTCGCGGGTGCGCAGGGAGTGCGGCTCGAACTGGATCGCCTCGGCGGAATGATCGTTGCCGCCGACCCGACACAGCTGGCGCCCGCCCGGTGGTGGCCACACCCCGGAACCGCCTACGTAACGTGCGTGATCAACAGCAAACCGATCGCGTCAACCAGCGTGTATCGCTTCCACAAGACAACCGCCAGGCGCCCATACCGCGAGCGGCAGGAGATGCACGCCGGGGTCGACGAGGTGCTCCTGGTCAACGAACGCGGGGAGCTGACCGAGGGCACGTGGCGCAACGTTGCCGTCCAGTTCGGAGGAACATGGGTCACTCCACCCCTCGCCTCCGGGTGTCTACCCGGGGTTCTCCGCCAGGTGCTGATCGACGAGGGCGCCCTGGCCGAGGAGGTCGTGATGGTCGATGACCTGACCGGCGCAGATGGCCTGGCGTTGCTGAGTTCGATCCACGGGTGGGAACCGGCCCGTCTCTCGCAGCAGTAGCCTCCACCGGCATGTCGATCCCACCGCCCGCGTGACGTTGCTCGAGGGGCTGATCCTGATCGTCGGCGGTGCCGCGGCAGGGTTCATCAACGCGCTCGCCGGCGGCGGCTCGGCCATCACGATCCCGATCCTCACCGAAATGGTCGGTATCAGTACGGCGAACGGCACCAACCGTATTGCGATCTTCCTCGCCAACCTGACGGCCATCGCCGGATACCAGAAGGGCGAAGTGGTGCCGTGGCGACGTCTCAGCGTTCTCATCATCCCCACCGTGGTTGGCGCTGCGGCCGGTGCCTGGGTGTCGACGGTGACACCGCCTGACGTGCTGCGGCTGGTCTTCGCGGGCGTGCTTCTGCTCGTGGCGGCCTCGGTGCTGCTGCGCCCATCCCGTTGGCTCGAAGAGCGCGAGGTGGCGCTCCATGAACCGTGGCGATCAATCGTTTTCCTGGGCATCGGCTTCTACGGAGGGTTCGTGCAGGCCGGCGTCGGGTTCCTTCTGCTCGCAGGGCTTGTGCTGGGGGCGGGGATGAACCTCGTGAACGGCAACGCGGCCAAGGTCGTGCTGATTGCCGTCTACTCGCCGATTGCAATCCTCCTGTTTGCCCAGGCGTCCCAGGTTGACCTGGCGGTCGGGGGAGTCCTCGCCATCGGCCAGATGTCCGGTGCATGGGCGGGATCGCGGCTCGCCGTGCTCAAGGGTGCCGCATGGATCCGATGGGTCCTTGTGGCGGCCGCAGTCGTTGCCGCTGCACGGCTTGCGTTCGGCTAGAAGCGCGATTCCGTCGACCCGCTCCCAACGGGCTGTACAGTGAGGATGAGCAGCGCGGAGGAGTCATGACCGGCGAGATTCACGAGGGCGAGCACCCATTCATGCCCGCGGAGGCCGACAGAGATCCCGTTCGGCGTCTGCGCGGTCGCCTTGCCGCCGCCGTGACGATCGTCACAGCGGGCGACGAGATCGGGCGAGCCGGACTCACCGTGTCGTCGCTCATGCTCGCCGAGGGTGACCCGGGGAGCGTGCACCTCCTGCTGGGGCCGACCGCCGACGTCTACGACGCCATCGAGCGAACGGACCGCTTCGTCGTGCATGTCCTGGCTCACGAGCATCGAACGCTCTCGGAAGTGTTCGCAGGACGACGCCCAAACCCGGGTGGCCCGTTCACCGGGGTTGCGGTGACTGATTCCGACTGGGGTCCGACGCTCGACGGCGTCTCCGATCGAGCCTTCTGTAGTGGTGTCTCGGTCGTCGAACACGGCTACTCGCTCCTGGTCTCGGCAAGCATCGACGATGTCTCGATCGAGGACCTCACCGATCCGCTGCTCTACTTCCGGGGCGGCTACCGCGCCCTGTCGTAGGTACGGCATCGGACGCGGCGACGGTACTCTGACCATCGATGAATCCCACTGCACCAACGGTTTGGCTGACGACGCTCGGATGTGCCAAGAACCAGGTCGACTCCGACAAGGTCAGCGGAATGCTGTCGTCGGCCGGCTACGCGGAAGCGACGGGTCCGGAGACCGCCGACGTCGTCATGGTGAACACATGCGGCTTCATCGAACCGGCCCGGCGCGAATCCGTCGACACGATCCTCGATCTCGCCGGCGCGAAACGCGACGACGCCAGTCTTGTGGTCATCGGGTGCATGGCTCAGCGGTACGAGCAGGAACTCGTCGAGGCCCTGCCCGAGGCGGACGCCGTGATCGGTCTCGATCGCTACTCGGAACTCATCGACCGCCTCGACGCACTGACGACCTGGACGCCGATCACCATCGGTACGACACGCCGGTCGCACATGGACATCCTCTACGAGACCCGGCGGCCGACGCCCACGACCCCATACGCCTATGTGAAGGCCGCCGAGGGGTGTGACAAGCTGTGCACGTTCTGCGCGATCCCGCAGTTCCGCGGCAAGCAGCGGTCGCGCAGCGCGGAGAACATCAGGGAGGAGATTGCCGAACTCGCGGCCGCCGGCGTGGCGGAGATCGGGCTGGTGGCTCAGGATCTCGCCGCGTACGGCCGCGATATCGACGGCCCCGGAATCGTCGACCTCGTGCGGAGCGCCACGATGGTTGACGGCCTCCGGCGCCTCCGCCTCTACTACCTCTACCCGAGGGAGATCCGTCCGGACTTGATCGCCGAGATGGCTGAGAACCCGGTCGTCGCCAACTACTTCGACCTGTCGCTCCAGCACGCCTCGGCAGGGCTGTTGAGGGCGATGAAACGGCCCGGGTCGGGGGAGCAACACCGAGAACTGATCGAACGCATCCGTGTCGCCGCCCCCGATGCCGCCCTGCGTTCATCGTTCATCGTTGGCTTCCCGGGTGAGGCCGACGATGACGTCGACGAACTGGCGGAGTTTCTCACCGCCGTGAACCTGGATTGGGCCGGGTTCTTCCCGTACTCACCGGAGGAGGGCACCGCGGCGGCGACCATGGAATCTCGCGTATCAGAAGGCGAGAAGCAGAGTCGCCTCCGGCATCTCCAGGCAGTCCAGGACGAAGTCACGACGGGACGGACGATGAACCAGATCGGCCGCACGCTCACGGTCGTGGTCGACCAGGTCGAGGACGATCAGCCCGTGGCGCGCTCCTACCGAGAGGCTCCGGAGATCGATGGTGTGATCCTTCTCGACCGCGGTGCACCGGGCGATTGGCTCAATGTCGAGATCGTCGGAGGGTACGGCACCGACCTCGATGGCATCGTCCGGGGTCCTGCATGATCGTTGAAGTCCTCGCCATCGGGACCGAACTCCTGCTCGGCCAGATCGTCAACTCCAACGCCACGCGGATCGGCGAGCGTCTTGCCGACGCCGGACTCGATCACTATCAGCAGACCGTCGTCGGCGACAACGACGAGCGGATCGTCGACGCGCTCGCCGCGGCATGTTCCAGGTCGGACGCGGTCATCATCACCGGTGGGCTCGGGCCGACTCGGGACGATCTCACCCGCGAAGCGATGGCGCGGGCCGGCGGAGTCGCTTTGATCTTCGACGCCGACCAGGCAGATCGCCTACGGGAACGGTGGGAGTTGCGCGGTCGCGTGATGCCGGAGTCGAATCTCCGTCAGGCCGAGCGGCCGGCCGGGTCGACGCTGATACCCAACCCCAAAGGGACCGCTCCGGGAATCCGGATGCAGATCGGGGACACCTGGGTAATCGCTCTCCCGGGGGTTCCAGCCGAGATGATCCAGATGCTCGATGAGGACGTCATCCCATTCCTGCGAGGTGGTGATCAATCGGTTGTGGTCAGCCGGCTGATCCGCACGTGGGGCGAGTCCGAATCGGCAATCGGGGAGCAACTCAGCGACCTCTACGACGCTTCGACGAATCCGTCGCTCGCCTTCCTCGCTTCAGGCGGGGAGATCAAGGTTCGGATCACCGCGAAGGCCGAAACGGAGATAGCGGCAGGCGATCTCATCGCACCGATCGAAACCGAGGTGCGTTCTCGTCTTGGGAGCTTGGTGTTCGGTGCCGATGGCGACACGATCGAAGTCGTCGTCCTCCGACTGCTCGAAGAGCGAGGCTGGACCCTGGGCACGGCGGAGTCCGCGACCGGCGGACTGGTCGCCGCTCGGATCACGTCCGTGCCGGGCGCAAGCCGGGTGTTCCGTGGGTCGATCGTGGCCTACGCAACGGATCTCAAGGAAGCCCGTCTCGGCGTTCCCTCCGGCTTGATCGCAACGCACGGCGTTGTGAGCGAAGCGGTCTGCGCCGCCATGGCGGAGGGCGCCCGTTCGGCTCTCGGAGTCGATGTGGCCGTGGGGATTACCGGGTCGGCCGGTCCCGATCCACAGGAGCAACCCGTCGGAACGGTCGTGGTTGCCGTTGCCACGCCCGACGGCACGAACCTCCGAACCCTCCGGATGCCCGGCGACCGTGAGCGTGTCCGAACCTTCGCCACCACGGCATCGCTCCAACTGCTGCGCCGCTCTCTCCAGGCTGTTGACCGGGGAACAGGTTGACCGACCGCCTGTTCCTCGCGGTCGCTCTGACCGATGAGGTGGCGCACGGCCTTGCAGCGTTCTTGACCGAGGCGACCATGCGGCTTCCAGGGCGTCCCGCGCCGCCTGAGAAGTGGCACGTCACAATCCGATTCCTCGGGAGCGCGACCGCTCTCCAGAGGGACCGCGTACTCGAATTCCTCGATGAGCATCTGGCCGTCGAGCCGTTCGTGATGGGGTTCGGGGTGCTGGGGGCCTTTCCGAAGCCATCGAGGGCGAGCGTTCTCTGGCTCGGGATCGCCCGCGGTGCCGAACACCTCTCGAGCATGGCGGAGCATTGCGAGGTTGCGGCGCAGATGGCTGGGTTCGATCCCGAGGATCGGCCATTCCACCCCCACCTGACCCTCTCGAGGATCCGCCCGCCGACGAACGTCGCTGCGCTCGTCGACCGTGTACCCCGCTTCCCCCTCTCAATGGACGTCGACCGCCTTACGTTGTTCCGAAGCCACCTCGGCCGGGACGGCGCCACGTACGAAGCGGTCGATTCGGTCATGCTCTGAACTCCCGTCTGTTCGGGTGGCCACCTCGGCCCGGCTCGGTACGCTGACCGGATGCAGATTCGAGCACTCACCATCGAAGATGTCGAACGATGGATCGACATGCGGCACGAACTCTGGCCAGAGGTCGGGAAGTCCGAGTTGACGGATGAGATCGCGCATTGGATTCGGGGAGAAACCGGCGTAGTTGTGGCCGATGTCGACGGCGTCCTGGTGGGTTTCGCCGAAGTGAGCATGCACGAGCGCGCAGCGGGATGCACCTCGTCACCGGTCGGATACCTCGAAGCCTGGTGGGTCGATGAAGGCTGCCGGCGATCCGGGATCGGAAGTCGCCTCCTCGATGCCGCGGAGGACTGGGCGCGTGAACGGGGGGCGACCGAACTGGCCTCGGACGCCCAGGCGGACAACGAAGCCTCCCGCCGTGCTCACCGAGCGAACGGATTCGAGGAGCGCCGGCCCGTGGTGCGATTCCACAAGGTGATTGGGCGGGAGCACGAGACCCCGGCTGGTCCCGATCGCTCCGCAGTAGTGACGCTCCGCGAGATCGACCAGGAGAACGTCCTGGCTGTGACCGGTCTCGATGTTGCCCCGCATCAGCAATCGCTGGTTGCCCCGAATGCCGTCTCGCTCGCCCAGTACGCCGTCGCGCCGAAGGCGTGGACGCGGGCGGTCTACGCCGATGAAACCGCTGTCGGCTATCTGCTCGTCTTCGATGATCCCGATGCCCCCGAGTACTCCTTGTGGCGTTTCATGATCGACCGGCGCTTTCAGGGGAGGGGCTTCGGCCGCAGGGCGATCGATCTCGTCATCGACTACGTCCGTACCCGGCCGGGGGCCACGGGTCTCTCCACGAGCTACGAACCGATTGCCGGCGGACCCGGCCCGTTCTATCACGCACTCGGGTTCGTCGACACCGGCGAGCAAGACGAGGGCGAACTCGTGACGTTCCTCGCCTTCTGAGCCGGGTGCTCCGCTAGGCCGGGTCGGGTGTCACAGCCGAGAGGAGGTCGGCGAGTTCCCCCGGATTGTTCAGCCGGAGGTCGGCATCGAGCCCCTTGAGCCCAGCCGTCCTGGCTCCCGCGGAACGTCCTGCCTGCAGGCCGACGTCGGTGTCCTCGACCACAAGGCATCGCTCCGGCGGCACGCCTAGCAGCGCGGCGGCGCGGAGATAGCCCTCGGGATCCGGCTTGCCTGCGACTACGTCCTCGACGGTTACGAGCACTGGCGGTGAAATGCCGACGCGTTCGAGGCGGGTTGCGGCAAGCTGCCGGTCCGCACTCGTGACGACGGCCCAACCGAGTGCTCGCCGATCGAGGGCTTCGACGAGTCTGAGTGCTCCTTGTGTCGGAACGACGTCACCGAGGTCTTCGTATTGCATCCGCAATTGGTCCGCGGCGGCATCGGCCACCTGCGCGTCGGTGAGGTCCGGTCGTAGCCTGCGAACCGTCACGTCGGCCGGCGCCCCGTGGGCGATGGCGAGAGCAGCGTCCGGGTCGACGCCATATCGATGCGACCACGTGATCCAGGCACGATCAACCGAGTCATCGGAGTCGACCAGCGTCCCGTCCATGTCACAGAGCACCGCTTGAATTGAGTCGAGGTCCATCAAAGGGACTGTAGCGACGGTGCGAGGCGCGAATTCGCGGCGGCTGGGTCGACCTGCCCACAAAGAGGCGCACCCGCCGACTTGGCAACGGCGAGAGTTGTGGTCTCGCTGGAGTTGCGGCCTTCGGGTGCGCTCCCCAACGAGGATCGTAGCCGCGAGAGGCCAAGGATTTCCAATGGAATCTCGCCGGGTGCGCGTGGTCGAGGTTTCCAGAGCGTTCCGCACGCGGCAGCGAGTGTCCGGAGAGAGTCGGGTCGCCCGCCGCCCGACGGGGCGATGGCTGGCCGCCGTCCGAGTGGCGGCCGGGTAGATTGCGACCATGACCTACGGCCCCCAGATCGAGGACCACACCGGCCGGTCGATCGACTTCGGCAGGGCCGCTGATGACTACGACCGACACCGTCCCGGCTTCCCGGCGGCCTTCTTCGACCGGCTGGCGGAAGCTCGATGGATAGAACCGGGACAGCGTGTCGTTGACCTCGGAACGGGGACCGGATCCCTCGCCTTGGGTTTCGCCGCCCGCGGCCTTGACGTCACCGGCCTCGATCTCTCGCCCGAGCTCCTTGAGGTTGCTCGAAGGCGCGCAGCGGCCGCTGGACTACCGGTGCGGTTCGTGGCTGGGAGGGCAGAGCAGACGGGCCTGCAAGACGATGCCTACGACCTCGCGAGCGCGGGGCAGTGCTGGTGGTGGTTCGACTCGGATGACGCCACCCGAGAGGCCCTCCGCATACTCGCCCCAGGTGGCCGGCTCCTGATCTGCAACTTCAGCTACCTCGCCGCTGCCGGGAAGCGTGGCCGAACGCACCGAGGAACTCATCCTCGACCACAACCCCGGCTGGCCCAAGGCCGGGTGGCGAGGCATTCATCCCGAGCAGGTGGAGGCGCTCGATCACGCACGATTCCGTGACGTGGAGACGTTCGGCTACACGGTCGATGTGCCGTTCAGCCACGTGGCGTGGCGCGGGCGCGTGCGCACCTGCAACGGTGTGGGCGCCGCGTTGAGCGACGAGGCTGTCGAGCGGTTCGACCGCGAACTCGCAGACATGCTCGCCGCCGAATTCCCAGGCACGCTCATCGTTCCCCACCGCATATTCGCCGCCAGCGGAACCGCCCCCTGATTCGGTGCCGTGACGTGTCGACTTCGCCGACGGCACCGACCGTTCGGGCGTCCCTCTACGAGCTGGAATCGGGAGCAGCGCGAGAGCTGGCGGACGTGCGCCGCATCGACCGAACCATGAAGAACAGGAGGACGGCGGCTGTTGTCGCGGCGAGGACGAACACAACGCTCACCGCGGCATCGCCCGACAGGTCGGCGCGAACGAGGCCCGCGATCATCGCCACGAGTGCCAGGCCGAGGAGCGCAATGTAGGTGACCAATCCTGTCGCGAACACAAATCCGCGCGGCTCGGACCTCCACACCCAGTAGGCGATGAGTGCTCCACCGGGCAACAGGAGGGAGAGATCGAGCACCTCGACACCGTTGGTCGGCGTCGCAGATTCGGCGAGACTATCCGGTTGCGCTCCGCCGATGAGCGCCGGGATGATGTCGGACAACCACAAGAACAGGAACACAATGACGACCACGCTCAGGAATGCGACCACGCTCCGACGCGGCCACGATCGTCCGAAGGCGGATTGGTCGACTGGCCAGCCGAGCGTCGCCAGGCCACCAACGAGGGCGAAGATCGAGCACGCCAGTAGCGTCGTGTAGACGAGGAACATGGCGTTGAACTGCACCATGAACGCCGCGATCGTGTACGTGTAGACGAAGTAGAACGCAGCACCGTGCCACATGAGACGTGCGACGAACGAGCCGCGCCAGGCCAGCCATCCGAGAACCAGAACCGCGGGGAGCGCGATGAGGAGTGTGACGTAGTCCTGTGACACGGCTTGCACGCCGAAGTTCTCGGTGTCGCGTTCGTAGGTGCTCTCGAACAGGATTCCGACGGCTGATGCAACGCCGCCCAACACGGCGATCGGGACCGACAGCCAGAGCCACCTGCTGGGTCGCTGAGCGTTGGTGTCCACGGAATCTCCTCCACAGGTGTGATTTCAGGTTGAGAGCGGTTTGCACGCCGCGCTCAACGCGGGCGTCACCTTCTCCGGCCAGCGGCAATCTTGCTCCGGGAATCAAGGCGGGGCCAGAGGCCATCGTCCCGATCGCCGAACGACCGGCGGCCGGGGGATGCCCGTCCATTCGATGGGGGCGGTTGATAGGGTTGCGTGATGCCGATCTTCATGGATGTCCACAATGACCTGGGCGATGTCACCGAGCAAGACATCAAGGGCGCCCACCAGCGCGACCTCGAGATCCAGGACGAGTACGGAGTGCACTTCCTTACCTACTGGTTCAACAGCCCCGACGGCACGGCCTTCTGCCTGGTCGACGCACCGTCGAAAGAGGCGGCGATCGCCGTTCACAAGCAATCGCATGGCCTGGTGCCGCACAACATGGTCGAGGTCGAGAAGCCGACCGTGAGCCTTTTCATGGGCGACTGGGAGAAGAACGTTCCGGACATCGCACGCGGTGCGGACTCCGAACTCGATAGCGGTCTTCGGGCGATCATGTTCACCGACCTGGTCGGATCGACGGAGGTCAGCTCCCGCGAAGGCGACGGGAAGGCGCTCGAGTTGCTCGCTCACCACGATCGCATCGTCCGGGAGGCGCTCTCCACGTACGGCGGCAGGGAGGTCAAGCACACCGGGGACGGCATCTTCGCATCGTTCAACTACGTCAGCCGGGCCGTCGAATGCGCGCAGGAGATCCAGCGAGCGTTCGGCGGGCCGGCGAACGGCGAATCCGCTGTCGGGCGTGTGCGTATCGGGATCAGCGCCGGCGAACCGGTGAGTCAGCACGAGGACCTCTTCGGTGCCGCCGTGAACCTGGCCTCCCGGATCTGCGCGCACGCCGAGCCCGGCCAGATCCTCGTCTCGAGCGCCGTGCGGGAGCTCTCGGTTGGGAAGCTGATCCAGTTCCAGGATCGGGGTCCGATTGCCTTGAAGGGATTCGACGATCCGGTCCGCCTCTTCGAGGTGCCAATCACCAAGTCACCCGGTTCGTGACGTTACGAACCCAGGGTTCTCGGCTTTCTATTTGGCGCCGTGAGCCCACCGAATCGGATCACTCATTGCTCTAGTTCGTTCCGCGGGCAGTCGGCGTCATATACGAGGCGGAGAACCCTGGGTTCGCAGCGTCACGGGCGAGCGGGGGGCGTCCGCTCGGGCTCCGGAGAATCGAGCAACCCCAGCCGAAGTGCTTCCACGATCGAGTTCCTCGACATCGAACAGATGTTCGCCTAGGCTACGCCCGGAATCGCGAATAGCATCGTTGTTGTTCGCGACACAGAATCTGTCACAGGCGCCCGGTACCTTGCGGGTCAGTCGAAAAAGGAGACATCGTGGCTCAAGATGGGACCGACCGGGACAAGAACCTCGAAATGGCCATGTCGCAGATCGAGCGGCAGTTCGGAACCGGCGCCATCATGCGGATGGGCGATGAAGAGATCCGCAAGATGGACGTCATCCCCACCGGGGCGCTCTCGCTCGATCTCGCCCTCGGCATCGGCGGCGTGCCGCGTGGCCGGATCGTGGAAATCTACGGGCCGGAGAGTTCCGGCAAGACGAGCTTGGCACTGCATATCGTCGCCGAAGCCCAGCGCAACGGCGGTCTGGCAGCGTTCATCGATGCGGAGCACGCGCTCGACCCCATCTATGCGAGAGCTATCGGCGTGGATGTCGACGAGCTCTTGATTTCGCAGCCGGACACGGGTGAACAAGCTCTCGAGATCACGGACATGCTGATCCGCTCCGGTGCGCTCGATGTCGTTGTGATCGATTCGGTCGCGGCACTGGTGCCTCGAGCCGAACTCGAGGGTGACATGGGCGACACGCACGTGGGCCTTCAAGCCAGACTCATGTCGCAGGCACTGCGCAAGCTTGCCGGCTCGATCAATCGCTCGCATACCACGGCCATCTTCATCAACCAATTGCGTGAGAAGATCGGCGTGATGTTCGGGAGTCCTGAGACGACGCCTGGCGGACGCGCCCTCAAGTTTTACGCGAGCGTACGTATCGACATTCGCCGGATCGAGGCGATCAAGTCCGGTACTGACAACGTCGGAAACCGGGTGCGGACCAAGATCGTCAAGAACAAGGTCGCGCCGCCGTTCCGTCTGGCAGAGTTCGACATCATGTTCGGCGAAGGCATCTCTCGGGAGGGCAGCCTCCTCGACGTGGCGGTCGAAGAGGGCATCGTCAAGAAGGCCGGTGCGTGGTACACCTATGACGGTGATCAACTCGGTCAGGGCCGTGAGAAGGCCAAACAGTTCCTCCGCGAGAACCCTCAACTCTCGGTTCAGCTCCAGGATCAGGTGATGCGGGCCGTTGGCATAATCGATGACGACGAGGTAGAAGACGCCAAGGAAGTCGAAGAAGTCGAGGCTTCGGACGAGGCGACGGAGTAGTCGTCGCGATCTTCGCGTTCCGCGCGGAGCCGGAGTGCAGTAGCATCAGAGATGACACACACCAAACACTGATAACAAAGCGGTCAAGAACGCAGATGTCGACACGGAGAACAGCGAACCGAGAACCCGATCGGGGCTAAGGCCCCGTCCTTGCGACGCTGCCACCGGTGTGTGCCGAGCTCACGGGCTCGGCACGCTGCGTTCTCGACCACGGAACGGGGACATGATGATGCAGTGGCTCGTAGCGGCCCTCGTAATCGTCGTTGTCGGTCTCGCATTCGTTGCGGGCTACGTGCTTTCCCGTCGGGGAGGCCGTGAGGCAACGCCCGATGAGACGCTCGCGGAGGCTCGACTCGAGGCGCAGCGAATCCTGGCTCGTGCTGAGGAGGAAGCTCGCTCGAAGGCCGAGACGTATCGAGATCGGGAAGACGCAACCCTCGAGCATCGCAGGGTGGAGATGGGCTCGCAGGAGTCCCGGCTGACCCAACGCGAGGCGACACTGGAGCAACGGGCGGGGAACCTTGCCCAGCGCGAGGAGTTGGTGATCGCACGGGAGCGGGCGGCGGAGACCGCGGTCGCCGAGTCTGAGATCGCCAAGGAAGAGGCACGTTCGGCTCTCGAACGGATCGCGGGCTTTGACTCGAAGGCCGCAAAGGCCGAACTCCTCGAGAAGGTCGAGACTGAGGCTCGTCGCGATGCGATGGTGCTCATTCGGGACCTCGAAGTGCGTGCCAGGGAAGAATCCGAACGGCGTGCACGCCGTATCCTGGGCACCGTTGTCCAGCGGCTGGCGGCCGATGTGGTTTCTGAGACGACCGTTTCGGTCGTTCCGCTGCCCTCGGACGACATGAAGGGTCGGATCATCGGACGCGACGGGCGCAACATCCGCACGTTCGAGGCGATCACCGGTGTGAACCTGATCGTCGATGACACGCCCGAGTCCGTCTCCGTGTCGACGTTCGATCCGGTGAGGCGTGAAGTCGCCCGCAGGGCGCTCGAGAAGCTGGTCGAAGGGGGCCGGATTCATCCGTCTTCGATCGAGGAGGCCTACGAGAAGTCGAAGGAAGAGGTCGAGCAGTCGGTACGCGATGCGGGTGAGTGGGCGCTTCTCGAAGTGGGGCTCACAAAGATGCATCCAGAGCTCATCACCCTGCTGGGTCGGCTGCAGTACCGGACGAGCTACGGCCAGAACGTGCTGAACCACCTGGTCGAGGCTGCGCACATCGGAGGCATGCTCGCGGCAGAACTCGGTGTGGATGAGAAAGAGGTGAAGCGCGCGGCGTTCCTGCATGACATCGGCAAGGCCGTCTCGCACGAAGTCGGCGGATCACATGCCCTTATCGGGGCGGAGATCGCCCGACGGTTCGGCGAGGATCCGGCCATCGTGCACGCCATCGAGTCGCACCACAACGAGGTGGAGCCGCGGACGCTCACCGCGGTCCTGGTTCAGGCTGCCGATGCCGTGTCTGCTGCCCGCCCCGGAGCTCGGCGTGAGGCGCTGGAGTCCTACGTGCGGCGTCTCGAGAAGCTGGAGGAGATTGCCGGGGCGTTTTCCGGTGTAGCCAACGTGTTCGCGCTCCAAGCCGGCCGCGAGATCCGGGTCATTGTGGATCCCGAGAGCGTGGACGACCTGCAGGCCAGCGATCTGGCCCGCAGGATCGCCAGGAAGCTTCAGGAGGACCTCCAGTATCCAGGTCAGATCGAGGTGACGGTCATTCGCGAGTTCCGAGCTCGCGACTTCGCGCGTTGATCCCCGGACCAGATCCGCAATGAGTGAGATCACCACCCTCGGAATGCCAGCCGTTCGCGAGCCGCGCGTCCCGCGGCGCTCCGGCGAGGCCTACTTCATCCGAACGTTCGGGTGCCAGATGAACGAGCACGATTCGGAGAAGATCGCCGGCCTGCTCGAAGAGGACGGCATGCGTCGCGCGGACGACGCAAGCGATGCCGACGTCGTCGTGATCAACACCTGCACGATCCGCGAGAACGCCGACCAGCGCCTCTACGGCTACCTCGGGTCACTGAAGGCGGAGAAGGCACGCAACGCCAATCTCCGGATCGTGGTCGGCGGGTGCACCGCGCAGAAGGACAAAGAGATCGTGCGGGAGCGCGCGTCATGGGTCGATGTCGTGTTCGGTACCCACAACACGCACCGGGTTCTTGATCTTCTCGACCAGGCGGAAGAGTGGG
The DNA here is from genome assembly GCA_963700375.1 of uncultured Actinomycetota bacterium. Classification (GTDB taxonomy): domain Bacteria; phylum Actinomycetota; class Acidimicrobiia; order Spongiisociales; family UBA5794; genus JAHEEL01. The sequence goes on along the minus strand of CAVOXF010000006.1, from coordinate 40,399 downwards.
GTCCGGTCACGGAGATCTGGGACGAGACCAGCGACCCAGAGGCAGGTTCGTCGCTGATGCCGACACGGCGCGAATCCGATCATTCGGCATGGGTCACTATCACCACCGGATGCAACAACAGTTGCACGTTCTGCATCGTCCCAATCGTGCGCGGTGCCGAGATCAGCCGGCGTCCCGGCGATGTGATCCGGGAGATTCAGCGGCTGGCGGACGATGGTGTGGTGGAGATCACGCTGCTCGGTCAGAACGTCAACTCGTACGGCCGCGACCTCGACCTGAACGGTCATCAGCCGCTCTTCGCGGATCTGTTGCGGCGGTCGGGCGAGATCGAGGGCATCGGGCGTATCCGCTACACGAGCCCTCATCCGAAGGACTTCCGCGAGGACGTTGCGTACGCGATGGCCGAAACGCCGACCGTTGCCGCCCAACTCCACCTGCCACTCCAATCGGGGAGCGACACCGTGCTGGCAGCGATGCACCGCGGCTACACGGGTGAGCGCTTTCTCGAGAAGCTTGCGATGGCACGGCGTCTCGTGCCTGACCTCAGCGTTTCCACCGACGTCATCGTCGGCTTTCCAAGTGAAACCGAGGCCGATTTCGAGCGCACGCTCGACGTTGTGCGGACCGCCCGCTTCGACAGTGCCTTCATGTTCCAATACTCGCCCCGTCCCGGGACACCGGCAGCGGACATGACGGACCAGGTCGACCCGGACGTGGTCCAGGAACGGTTCGATCGGCTGGTCGAGCTACAGAATGCCATCACGTTCGACCGGAATCAGACCAGGGTCGGCATGATTGAGTCGGTTCTGACCGAAGGTCCTTCACGGCGCGACACCAGGGTTGCGACCACACGATCGGAGGGGAACCGAATCGTGCACGTGACCGGCTCGTTTGAACCCGGCCGGTTCATGGACGTTCGTATCACCCGGGCGGCACCGCACTATCTCGAGGGGGTCCCTGCCTGAGTATCTACGCCGTCCTCGGGCCCACCGCGGCCGGGAAGTCCGATCTCGCGGAGGCCGTCGCAGAACGGCTCGATGCCGAGATCCTGTCGGTTGATTCGATGCAGGTGTTCCGCGGGATGGACATCGGAACAGCGAAGCCCGACTCCGCAACACTGCTCCGGTACGCCTATCACCTGGTTGACGTCGCCGACCCGTGCGATGAATACACCGCCGCGGAGTTCCAGGCAGCCGGAAGAGCCATCCTTGATGGAGCTATCGAAGGCGGTCGCAATGTGGTGCTTGCCGGCGGATCCGGGCTGCATTTCCGGTCCCTGGTCGATCCACTCGAGTTCCCCCCGACCGACGACGACATGCGGATCGAACTCGAGCACGCCGACATCGAGGTGTTGAGGTCGGAGTTGCTTGCCGCGGATCCGAATGCGGGGTCGGTCGTCGATCTCGCCAACCCGCGCCGGGTACTGCGTGGCGTGGAGATTCTGCGCCTCACGGGGGCAACGCCGACCCAACGCGCCGCCTCCAGCCAGGCCGTGCAGGTTCGGGCCTACGCGCCGGTCAACGCGTTCACGGCGGTGGGTGTCGACCCCGGCGATCTGATCGGCGAGCGCATCGAGGCACGGTTCGACAGAATGCTCGCAGCAGGCTTCGTCGATGAGGTCGCCGCGCTCGCACCACGGCTCGGCCGAACGGCACGTCAGGCGGTGGGCTACCGGCAGTTGCTCGACGTGGTCGAACGCGGACGAAGTCTCGCGTCGGCCCGGGTGGAGGCGATCCGGTCCACAGCGTCGCTTGCCAAACGTCAGCGCACCTATTTCCGGCGCGATCCACGCATTCGGTGGATTCCGTGGCACCATGAACCCGAACAGATGCTCGAAGCGGCACTGGAATCGCTTGCAGGGGATGCGCCATGGATTTCGTGAAGGCGGAAGGACTCGGAAACGACTTCATCATCGTGCCCGAACCACTCCGCGCGGCACCGGATCGGATCGCTGCCTGGTGCGAGCGGAAGACCGGCATCGGAGCCGACGGCGTGCTGGAGGTGACTCCCGTCGACGCGGCCTCGGTGGCGATGCGCTACTGGAACGCCGACGGCGGATCGGCCGAGATGTGCGGCAACGGGTTGCGCTGCGTCGCCCTCGTTGCCGTTGACCTGGGCCTCGTTCCCGGACCGACCTTGACCGTGCATTCGGCAGTTGGCGAGCATCCCGCAACGGTTCTGCCGGGGGGCATCGTCCGGGCATTCGTTGGCGAACCGCATGCCTTTCGTACCGAGGAGCTCACCGTTGCCGGACATCGGGTGCGTCCGATCGGTGTCGGCAATCCGCATGCCGTATTGTTCGTCGACGACGTTGACGAGGCCGACGTGGCGAAGATTGGCTCGAAGATCGAGCTGGATCCCATCTTCCCGGAGGGTTCAAATGTGGAATTCGTCCAGCGAGGCGAAGGCAACCGGATCAAGGTCCGGGTGTGGGAGCGGGGTGTGGGGGAGACGAGGGCGTCCGGGACCGGTGCTACGGCGGCCGCCTATGCCGCCCGAGCGGTCGATGAGTTGGGCGACGCGGTGACGGTTGCGCTCCCGGGCGGGGAGTTGCTGATCGAGTTCGACGACGTCGGAGCCTGGATGACCGGTCCGGCGACGATCGTGTTCAGTGGTTCGGTGGACTGACCTACTCCACTCGTCGCAGCACGGCGACGACAATCCCGAGGATCTCGACGCCCTCCGTGAACACCATCGGGGCGTAGGCCGGATTCTCGGCTTCAAGGATCACACGACCGTCCTTGCGCCGCAGTCGCTTGACCGTCGCTTCCTCGTCACCGACGAGGGCGGCGACGAGTTGACCGTTGTTCGCGGTTGGCTGGCGTCGCACTACCACATAGTCGCCGTCGAAGATGCCGGCGTTGATCATCGAGTCGCCGCGCACGTCGAGCATGAATACGGGGTCATTGCCAACGAGTTCGGTTGGGAGGGGGTAGATCTCCTGGATATCTTCCTCGGCGAGGATCGGTGAACCTGCCGCGATCCTTCCGACGAGGGGAACGTCTCGAACCGGCGCGCGGTGAAGAGTTGACTCGGGGACGCCATCGTCGATGACTTCGATCGCCCGTGGCTTTGTGGGGTCCCGCCGGAGGTAGCCGGAGCGTTCGAGCGCCGAAAGGTGACTGTGGACGGTGGAGGGGGAGGACAGGCCAACGGCGTCGCCGATCTCTCGAACGGACGGCGGGTAGCCACGGTCACGCACGGTGGCGCCGATCAGATCGAGAATCTGACGCTGCCGGTCGGTGAGATCTTGCCTGCCGTCCACGGTGTGCCCCTCAGTCGCGTGCCGCGAACAGTAGTGGATTTCGCGATCGCGACCAAACATATGTTCGATGTCGCTTTCAGTGGATTCGGAAATAGCCCGCATTCGCGGGCGGCACACTGTGCCCATGTACTTCAACGGCCGCTTGCACGTGTGGGTGTACGCGCTCACCGGTGTCTGGCTCCTCGGTGATGCTCTCAGCGATCTGCAACAGAGTGTCCAACTCCAGTGAGTCACTCAGGACGCCCACTCGCGTGTCGTTTCCGACATCCTCAGTCACACGCGTGTCGGCGCGTTCGTCGTACACGGCGAAGACACGACCGCTGCGAGTCACGGTCTCGCCTGCCTCGTCTCCGGTCGGAGGTGAGATCCGCCTACCGATGGACAGTTGCTGCAGTCCGTCATCAGTCTCGAAGACGTTGAAGGTGGCACTATCGTGGCCTTCGTTCCAAACCCAGGCGAACCCAACAAGGACGGAACCGATCGTGAGCCCACTGGGCATTTCATCGGGCCGCTTGGGCGGAGAGAATGGCAATCCCTGAGTGCGGCACACCGTGTCCGGCGCGGCGCCGCATACACTCCACTATCCGCGCCGGCACCGCCGAAGCCCGAAACGCAACCCACACACCACAACGAGGAAGCCACGATGCTCTCCATCACCACACACCCGTTCGGCACCCTGCCAGACGGGCGAAACGTCGACCGGATCGACCTCGCAAACGGCGACACCGAAATCGGCATCCTGACGTACGGCGGCACTATCGCGTCGTGGAAGACGCCCAACGCCAACGGAGACATCGCGGACGTCGTCATCGGCTTCGACAATCTCGACGGCTGGTGTACGGACCCTCAGTACTTCGGAGCCGTCGTCGGCCGATATGCGAACCGGATCCGCGACGGACGCTTCCCGCTCGACGGACGCCTCGTCCAGGTGACGCCCAACCAGGGCGACAACCAGCTCCACGGGGGCGTCATCGGTTTCGACAAGGCCGTCTGGGTTGCAGAAACCCAGGCGAACAGAAGCGATGTCGGAGTGACCCTTTGCCACGTGTCACCCGACGGCGACGAAGGCTACCCGGGCACGTTGACCGTCACCGTCACCTACACGCTCAACGACGCCGGCACCCTGCAAATGGACTTCACCGCGCACACCGACGCACCCACCGTTGTGAACCTCACCAACCACGTGTACTGGAATCTTGCCGGGAAGGGCGACATTCTTGACCACATCGCACAGATCGACTCGGCGTCAATCCTCGAAATCGGCGACGGCACCCTCCCCACCGGAACCATACGAGGTGTCGACAACACCCCGTTCGATTTCCGTCGGGCGCAACGAATCGGCGATCGCATCAGCGAGCCCGACGAGCAGCTTGCCCTCGGCGGAGGCTACGACCACTGCTACGTGATTGACGGCGCCCCCGGGACATTCCGGCCGTGCGCACGCGTGACCGCAGACGGACGGATACTGGAGATCGCAACTACGCAGCCCGGCGTCCAGTTCTACTCAGGGAACGGCATCCGCAGCCGCACCGGCCGCGACGGCCAGACCTACGGGCGGCATTCCGCCCTGTGTCTCGAGACGCAGCACTTTCCCGACGCGCCGAACATCCCGCACTTCGCGTCAACCCGCCTCAACCCAGGAGACACGTACGCCGAATCGACCACCATGACCGTGCGACCGGCACAGCGCACCGCGTGAGCGATGAACCGCTCATCCCGGCACGTACCCGCATGTTTGTCCACCGGCACGGGGCCGGCAATCTCTGTGGTTCCGCCCGTCTGCAGTCATATCGTGGAATGTGGCTGACCGCGACCGGGATTCCGGTCATGAGCTGAGTTCTCGCTCGAGTGGTGCGCGAAACCGCGGGGTGACCCGGATCGGTCCAAACCACTCGCGCAGGCGGGCTGCCTCCGTCGCAATCGCTTCGGTCGCGGTTGTCGGAACATCGCGAAGGAGCCGTGTCGCAATCTCTCCGTCGTCCCGTTGGCTCCAGCCGCCGACGATCAGCCCGTTCCACCACACGGTCGGGCCGGCGTTGCCGTTGCGGTCGAAGAGCGCCGAGTAGTGGTCGCCGAGGTACCAGTCCCGCTCCTTCCATCCCATCACGGTTGAATCCAGGCTGGGGAGGAGGGCAACCCAGTCCTCGGGAGTCTCGACCGGGTCCAGGTCGTTCGGTAGGAGCCATCCCGGCCCATCGGCCAGTTCCACCTCGACGGCGTCGATGCCGGCGAGAGCGGCTCGCGTGTCACGCACGGTCCACCCGGTCCACCACTTGATGTCGCTTGTGGTGCCCGGACCGAAGCGGCTGAGCCATTCGCGAGCCAGTTCGATCCGAGCTTCCACCGGGTCCAGATCGGCGAGTGGCGTTCCGAGCCATGCCTCGGTCAAGATCCAGCGGTACTGGCTCGAGATCCACGTGCCGAGCGGGCGGCCGCGCACGATCCGGCCCTCGGCGGCCAAGAGGAACAGGACGCGAGTCGACACGCCGACGGTCCCGCCCCAGGTCTTCCCTTCCCCGAACGTCAGCGTCTCGCCCAACTCGGGTATCGCTTGGCGAAGTTCGTTGGCGGTTGCTTCGCCGCGGACGGCGAGTTCGGCGAGCACCTTGGCTGTGATGTCCTCGATCCATGCAGCGGCATCGGTTGCCTTGCCCTGGTTTGTCAACATCCGTTCGAAACGGCTGCGCTCGGCCCGGCCGAACGCATCGGGGGAGGCGGAACGCATGACCGCAGCGAGGGTGGGCGTCGTCACGAACAGCGTTCTACGCATGCCCCATAGTCGAATCAGCGATCGGTCGTCGTAGAGGGCTCGCTCCAGGTCCGGGCTCGAGAAGTCGTTGACCCTGGCCCGGGCGCTCAAGTAGACGGTCACCGGGTCGCTCGCGTGCAGACCGATCACGCCGCCTACCGCGTCGTCGAGATCTTTCGCAGGGTGCGCAAGGTGGTGACGAATACCGAGGCGTCCCCGGCGCTGCTCGTTGGATACGAACTCCATCGTGTCAGTCAAGCCGATGTGGGGAAGGCCCGCAGCGCACTTCTTCTGCACCCCGACGGCAACGAATCACCACCAAACACATGTTCGACTTGACGACCGAACACATGTTCGATACAGTACGAGGTGATGCGAACAGATGTTCGGTCGACAGGAGGTCTCCGTTTCCTGTCACACCCGTTCAGTACGTTCACATGGTGGGCACGGGCCCACCGCACAGCGCCGACACGAGTCGGCAAACGGCAAGTCGACGACCGAGGAGGAGACACAAATGATCACGCAGCGAAGCACCAGCGTCCGAGCGTTGGTCATCATCTCCACGACCGTTGCAGCATTTGTGCTCCTCCTCGCGACTGCCGTTCATGCGATGAGCGGTGGGGCGCCGGCCCCGACCATCGACTATCGGGTCCACGCCGGCGACACCCTCTGGTCCATCGCTGCAGAGATCACCGATCCCGGAGGAGATGTGCGGTCGACCGTCGCAACGATCGAGGCCTACAACGACCTCGAAGGGGCATTCCTGCAGGTCGGGCAGAGGCTGAGCATCCCCGACACCGACGCGGACTGAGACCGACCGGCTTCTCGGCATGGTCAACGCCCATCGGTACGACATCGGTCCCGGGATCGGCAGGTCGGACGGTGGTGGGCTGAGCCGCAACGAACCGCATGGTGTAGCCTCGGCCTCGATGCGTTGTCCTCTCTGTACAACTGAAGACACTCGCGTGATCGATTCACGCCCGGCAGAAGACGGTGCCGCGATCCGGCGGCGCCGCGAGTGCGTTGTGTGCGGCGAACGTTTTACGACCTTCGAACGTTCGGCCAAGGGCGCGATGGTCATCAAACGGGATGGGCGCCGCGAGGCGTTCGATCGTGAGAAGCTGAGACGTGGTCTCGAGTTCGCCCTCGCCGACCGACCGGTCTCCATCGGATCGATCTCCGACATCGTATCGAGGGTCGAATCGTCAGCACGAGGCGGTTCGGGCCTCGTGACGAGCGATGAACTCGGCCGGGCGGTGCTTGCCGAATTGCGCGAGATCGACGAGGTGGCCTACCTGCGCTTCGCCTCGGTCTACAAGGACTTCCAAGGCGCCGAGGACTTCGGACGGGAAGTCGCAGCGCTCGAGCAACAGGGCTGATCGAGCGGCCACGAGGGTCGACTACGGGATCGCTCCAATGGCCGTCTCGGTCTCGGCCGCAAGGCTCACGATCTTCGGGTCGACCTCGGCCCGCACCTCGGCCAGCGCGACGTTCAGCGATTCCTGAATTGCATCCCGGGCGGCGTTGAGTTCCGCAATCAATCCGGTGGCGCGCGCTATATCGCCTTCCCTCAGGGCATCGAGGTATTCCAGTTGCCACGTCGCGTACCGCTGTGAGGCACTCGTGGCGAGTTCACGGGTGGCAGCGAACGTCGGATCGGGTGGAAGGTCCGCGATCAGGCGGGCCGTGTCAGCGAGCGACTCGGCGAGCGGCACGCTGAGGGCGTCCACTTCTGCGGATTCCGCCTGTGTGGGTAGGTCGGGTGTGGAGAAGAGGAGCGGAACGGTGGAACGGTAGGTGAAGGTGGTCGCAAGACGTCCGGAGATTCCTTCGGCTTCCGCACCGATGATGAGCATCGATGTACGGGTCGGTTCGAGCGCTTCCAGCGGCGTGCGCGGCACGAAGGGAGGTGTGTCTGGGAGCGGCGCCGTGGCGAGGCCGACGACGATGGTCGCCCTCGCATTGAGGTCGCCGATCGCCGGTACGGCGGACGAGACCGCTTCGGGCGAGCTTTCCGCATCCGTGAGATTCTGCAGAGCGGCTTGGGAGTTGGGGAGCTCGTTGCGGAGTGCGGTGAGCGATTCTTGGTAGTCGGCAGCGAGACCATTCGCTTCCTCCTGGACCTGGCGGGGGAGGAAGTAGGCCGCAGCTCCGAGCGCAGCGAGGAGGGCGATGACGACGGCTGCGGCAACCCAGCGACCGAACCCGTGGCGCCCGAGGCGATGTGAGACATCATCGGGCTGCCAGTTGTTGAGGGGGTCTCCGGATGGTTCCGCAACCGGCACGAAGGTGTCCTCGTCGTGGTCGTCGCTGTCGGTGAGCGATCCGGATACCGCGGCGGTTCGGGCCGCTACGGCCGCGGTCTCCGAGGCGACGACCGGCGGCGGAGGATCGAGGTCCTCGAGCGCGGCGTAGCTTGACGTGGGGCTGGGCGGCAAGTCAACGACTCCCGCCACCTCGAGGAACCACCGGCCATCGTTGCCGGGGAGGAGAGGCTCTTGAACTTTCTTGGCCATGGACCCGTCTGATTGGTTGACAGCAAGATACCGCTGACAGACCGACAGTTGGGGCACCGTGGCGTTCACGCGGGCGATACCATCGCTCCGAAGCGATCCAGGTGCGAATTGATGAGAATCCCGCTGCAGCGTCTCGATGACGGACTCCCGATCCCGGCGCACGCCCACCGAGGCGACGCCGGCGTGGACCTGCGTGCCCGCAGCCGTATCGAGCTCGGGCCGCGGGAGCGAGCCGTTGTCCCAACCGGGATTGCTGTGGCAATTCCGGACGGGTACGCCGGTTTCGTGACGCCGCGCAGCGGACTGGCTGCGATGCACGGCATATCGGTGGTCAATGGCCCTGGTCTCGTCGATGCGGGCTATCGCGGCGAGATCAAGGTGGTGCTCGTCAACCTTTCCGACGAGGCGTTTCGGATCGAGCGTGGCGATCGGATTGCACAACTGGTCGTCGTCCCGGTCGCCGTCCAGGAATTCGAGATTGTCGAGCAACTTCCGGATACCACCCGCGGTTCAGGTGGGTTCGGGTCGACGGGCACATGAATGATTCAAATCGGCCCGTGGTAGCATCCCGCGCAGCGCGGACGTAGCTCAGCTGGTAGAGCGCAACCTTGCCAAGGTTGAGGTCGCCGGTTCGAATCCGGTCGTCCGCTCGGAGGGCGGTCTTGGCCGCCCTTTGTTGACGGAGGTTTCGGCGACGTGGCCGAGTGGTGAGGCAAGGGTCTGCAAAACCCTGAACCCGGGTTCGATTCCCGGCGTCGCCTCGTCGGGATACAATGCCCACAACGGGCGCTTAGCTCAGCGGCAGAGCGCTGCCTCGACACGGCAGAGGTCACTGGTTCAATCCCAGTAGCGCCCACCAGACGGAAGCCCATACGCAGTATGGGCTTCTGTCGTTTCTGGGGTTGCCTTCGATAGTCCTCGAAGGGGCTCAACCCCACGCCAACCCCACAATTCACGTCGAACGTATGTGTCATCGATGAGGGCTGTGGAAGGTTTGCGGCGTTGATCTTGGTGTAGGTGCCGAGGGTCATTCGTGGATCTCGATAGTCCGAGGTATTCCTGGACGTCTCCCGGTGTCCACCGGTCAGCGACGAACAGGCGGGTCCCGCAGTACGACGCAGGTCGTGGGCGTCGCTCAGCCCGTCTGCTGCATCCAATACTGCCCAGGCCGCTCGGCTGCGGCACCTGAACGGTCAATACCATCCAGAAACGTGTCTGACTGATCCTCAGCGTGTCATATCGGTTTGCCGGTGGGCGTACGGGTTGCGGCGAGAACCAATGCCTACGAAAGCGGCCGAACGGTCACCAACGATGCCATGGCACATCCACGCCATCGTGCACCTGCCCGTGGGCTGGTTGCCGACGGTTGACGCACCGGCGCCTCAGGCGGACAATCTCGGCATGAGGACGCTGCTCGTCGTTGGCGTGGTGACGTGGTTTGCGGCGCTCCTCGTCGCCGCGATGGTGGCGGGTGTCCGGGATATCGACGACCCGGTCGAGGGCATCAGTCAACGCCACCTGTGGCTGCTCGGAATACTGGCATGGCCGGTCCTGCTCGTCGGCGGCACAGCCTTGGCATGGTGGCTGTTTCCGTTCGACTCGGTCTGCCACACCGGTGCGACCAACCCCTATGCGGAGATCAACTGTGGACTCGGTTGGGGGGCGGTGCTCGCTGTGGTCGCTGTTGTGGTTGCGTCGCTCGCCGAAGGCTGTTCGTCGAGTCGGTTCACACTCGTCAGGAAAAGGCACGCCGGATCCAAGACTCCGAGGTGCCGGGCCGTTCTTGACGACGCCGATGGGCGCTAGCGACGAGAGATGCGACTCGCCTGCTGGAGTGCGTTAGGGCCTGACGCCCCTGGCTGCGCAGAGGCCACCGGACCACGATTTGAGGGGCGGTCCTGGACGACCCTGAGGAGTCCCGACGATGCAGCCGTTCTCTTGGCGGTGGCTGATACCGGTCGGTCTCGTCGTATCGCTGTTGTGTTCGTGTAGCGACACGGCTGACGACACTCAGGAGACGACGGCTGCCTGGCTCGCCGAGATCATCGCCGATCGAGGACCCCTTCTTTCACGGGTTTGCCCTCAGCGGCCCGACGAACTACCCGGTCGACGAAGCTGAATGTATCGCCCCCAGTATCTTGCAGGCCCTCGACACCGCAGCCACCCGTGCGGCGCTCACCGACCTGGAGCAGATGGCGTCATCGGGGAGTCCCCCTCTGTCGCAGAAGATCGAGGCGGTAGACGTGTTCACCTCGCTGCCCAGAGAGGAACGGATTCGTATCGGAGGTGTCGCCCTCGACGCAGCGCAGCAGTGCGGAGATCTGCGCCTCAACCTGTACGCCGCCGCGAAGCACAGCCGTCTGCGTCTTCGACAACGCAGATGATGAAACCCGGGAACGGATCGTCGCCTACAGCCTCCAAGGGCGAGCCGGGTCAGCTAGCGAGGCCGCCGATATCGACGAGAAGGAGTTCGAAGAGGCTTGGCCAATCTTCGAAGAATGCTGGACGCTGCTACAGGCTGCCGACGAGAACAACGAGGTGCTCGAATGGGTCGAGGACCTGGGTCAGAGACTCGCCGAACGTTTCGAACGTGAAGACTCGTAGCGGCATCTAGGTGCGGCCCCGGAAGCTTGGATGCAGGGTGGCCTCCCTCCGAACGTCCCACGCCCCCACCCCCCACCCCGGAACGGCCGTGCTCGGGCTACGCCCTCGCGGACCGGAAGCACCCGGACAGGGCCGGCGGCGCTAGCCCTTGACGATGGCCGGTATGTCGGCGAGGTTCTTGACCCGGAAGGTCGGTGTGGGTATCGGCTCCGTGTCGGTGTCGGGCGTGTACCAGCAGGTGTCGATCCCGTAGTCGATGCCCCCTGTGATGTCGGAGGCGAGGCTGTCGCCGATCATCAGTGTTGTCGACTTGTCGGGATGACCGAGGCGTTCGAACGCAACGTCGAAGAACCCTGGGTGGGGCTTGGCGATCCCGATCTCGCCCGAGATGACGATGGCCTTGAAGTAGCGGTCGAGGTTGAGGCGTTCGACCTTGTCTCGCACGACCTGTCCGATGCCGTTCGATACGAGGGCGAGGGATGCCACGTCAGAGAGTTCGTCGAGCAGGCTGCGGGCACCGGGGTACAGGCCGCCGTAGGCACCCAGACCGATGAGGTAGTCGTCGGCCACACGGTGGGCGTTGGCGTCGACGCCGACCTCGCCAAATAGCCGTTCGAAGCGGACGACACGAACATCGTTCGGTGTCAGTTCCCCAGCCTCGACACGTCGCCACAGTGCCCGGTTGATTGAGACGAACCGTTCGTGGTATCCGTCCCCGAGCTTGATGCCTGCGCCTGCGAGAGCAGCAGTGAACGCTTCGGTTTCGGACGTGTCGAAGTCGAAGAGTGTGTGATCGAGGTCAAAGAGGAGTGTCGTGTATCGCATGCCGTTGGTTCCCGGAGGCTAGAGGCCCCCGGGTCGTTCACCCATGTCGTGGCGAGGCGAATCCGAGATCAGGGTTCCGAAGTGGGGCAAACCCCTGCTCCTGATCCGTTGGGGAGGGCCGGTCAGCGAGGGTCCGCACAGTGTCACATCCGGGCGGTCGTGGTCTCCTCGACTGCCGGTCCGGTAGCGGTGTCCATGGCTTCGATGGCGTGCTCGGCGCAGAGGTAGTTGCCCGCAACTTCTACGACCGCCACGCTGCCACACGACGTGCAGGCGGGTCCGGGCGGATGTCTCAAGATGTCTTCCATACCAGGTCGGGATTGTGACCGAGTAGGACTCGGTAGGGAAGAAGGGTTGTGTGCGATGATCGTGGACTAGTTCCGGCCTAGGCAGAACTACGGAGATGCCCACTTTGTGGCTCTGGGGCAGCGGGTAGTGTTGGTGCGTACGTTCGACGAACCGACCGCTAGGAGGGGAGAGTGCATGTCGAGTTCACTATCACGCAGCAGAAGGCACCGAATCGGTGTGCTGCTTGTGGCTTTGGTGCTGTTGGCGATGCTCGGGGTTGCCCCGACATCGGCGATCACCAACGGCGAATTTGATGGAACGGATCATCCGTTTGTCGGGTCGATGGTGATCCGTTCTTCCCGTCGACGGCGAGGTGCTTCAGGCGTGTTCGGGGACGCTGCTCGCTGACGGCTGGTTCCTGACCGCTGTCACACTGTCTCGATCCGATCGAGTACTGGGACCATGGACCGTTTCCCTGGTTCCGACGTGAAGGTCACGTTCGATCCGACGATTGCAGACGTCACGTCCGGCACGTTCTATGCCATCGACGAGTACTACATCCATCCAATGTATGGGCTGCCCGCAGCATCGGACGCCCACGACGTGGGTCTCATCAAGCTCGACGAGACTCCCGGCCTGCCGACGGCGCAGTTGCCGGAGGCGGGGTTGCTCGACGGCTTGAAGGCTGACCACCTGTTGAAGGACACGCTCTTCACGACGGTCGGGTACGGCACTGTTCGTGATACCCAGCAGGGTGGGCCCGCGAGCATCCTCGACAACTCGATCGCAACGTCGCAGTCCAGGGGTTCCACTCGCTGACGAAGGCGTGGCTGCGGTTGCCGATGACTCCGGCGACCGGCGACGGAGGGACCTGCTATGGCGACTCGGGCGGCCCGCACTTCATCTGGATCGATGGTGTTGAGACGAACATTGTGGCATCGATCACTGTCACGGGTGATGCCCAGTGCAAGGCGCTCGACACGACGTACCGGATGGACACGGAGGCGGCGAGGGACTTCCTCGGTGGGTTCCTGACGCTGCCGTAGACGTAGCTGACCCTGAGGAGAGGTGCTCGGGTCTCAGGCCCGAGCACCTTGGCATGGGTTGTCAGATCATCCGAACTTGTTCGGACGAGGGCAAGACACCCTTCGGGAGCACACCAAACCCTCCTACGCCGAACGGGATCAGTAGTTCATAGTCAAAGAACTGGCAGTTTCCGACGTACCCGCACCCGGCCGCCAGCAACGCAAACGCTGCGAAGGCCAAGGCGAGATCGACAACGACGAGTAGGAGGCCGACGATGACGCCGATCCTGGCCCGCCTGGGTTGTCAAGTGCAGCCATCGTTCCAATAGGGATCGAAGCTGGCGATCCATGCGGCGATCGTTGGGGTGGCTGCCGTGAGGCATCCGGTCTGGCCGAACAAGCGTAGGTAGCCGAGGTTGTTGAGGTTCATGAGACTGTCAGGCACCGGTCCCGAAAGGTGGTTGTAGTCAAGGTAAAGAGACCCCATGCCGGCGATGTCTCCCAGTTGGGGAGGGATCAACCCCGACAGGTTGTTCCCCGAAAGCGCCAGCGTTCGGAGGCTCGCTGCGGTGCCGAACTCTGCGGGGATTGATCCAGTCAGATCGTTGCCGGAGAGCCACAGGTTCCTGAGAGACGTGAGGCCCGCAAGCTGGGGCGGAATTGGACCCGAGAGTTCATTATTCGAGAGGGTCAACCATTCGAGGTTGGTCAGGTTCCCGAGTTCGTGAGGGATCGGTCCAGTCAACGCTTCGCCGAGGTAGAGGCCGGTGAGATTCGTGAGCTTCCCGAGCTCAGGCGGAATCGAGCCGGTCAGCATGTCCCCGAGGCTCAGCTCGATGAGGTTGGTCAGGTTCCCGAGTTCGGGTGGGATCGACCCGGATAGTGAATTTGCTCCGAGCCACAGGTACCTGAGGTTGGTGAGATTCCTCAGTTCACGGGGAATAGGCCCCGAGAGGTCGTTCATCATGAGCTGCAGAACGGTGAGGTTTGCGAGGTTCCCAAGTTCGGGGGGAATGGTGCCCGAGAGGTAGTTGTCGAGCAGATTCAGCTCCGCGACCGATCTGGCCTCGCAGGTCACCCCGTACCAGGCACATGGGTCAGCATTCGTGAGCCAGCCCGTCCCATTTTCCCACTGCATGCCACCGGTTGAGGAGTAGAGGGCGACGAGCGCCTCGCACTCGGTCGTTGGTATTGACGTTTGGTTTGCGCAGTTGTAGAGCCGCCCGGCGACAGGCAGCCAGTCGTCCTCACCGATTGTCCATTGCTCGTCGGCGTTGCCCTGCGTGTTGCTGTAACGCAAGTAGATCGTCCGATTGGACGGCCGGAACAGGCCGGGCGTGTCGGTGCCGTTCCCGGTCCAGTCTCCAGCCATGAACCGGTCGCCGGGATTCCCGAAGTAGAACTGGTTGTCGGCGATCCCGGTCGTGTTCGTGTTGCGGAAATAGACAAAACCGGTCGATTCCCTATGCAACCCGATCGTGTCTTGGCCGTTGCCGTTGAAGTCACCGACGAACGGCTTGTCGCCGGGGTTGCCGAAGATGAATGAATACTCCGCCGCACCCAGACCCCCGTCGCTGGTACCGAGCTGGTTGATGACGTAGAAACGCTGGTTCGACGGCCGGTAGATCGACACGGTGTCACAACCATTGGCGTTGAAGTCCCCAGCGATCGGAACGTCACCAGGGTTGCCGAAGAAGAACGAGATATCAGCGATGCCTTGCGTGTTCGAGTTCCGCAGATACACATACCCATCCGATTGGCGATACAGACCCGGCGTATCAACACCGTCGCAGTCCCAGTCACCCATGAACGGGTAGTCACCTGGGTTCCCGAAGTAGAACGGCCTGAACATCAGGTGGCTCTCCTGCACGAACCACAGCCCGGTGGTCGGGTCGGCGAAGCCGTACGTATCGGCTGTGTAAGAAGCTGAGGCAGGAACAGGCGCTGCGACGAGCACTACGGCTCCGAGCAGGACGGTCAACATTGCAGCCCAAATTCGGGTCATACACATCCTCCGTCTACAAACCGATCGTACGACTCCAGGAGGTGGCCGCATAGTGCGAATCTCCCTCACTCAGAAGGTGTGGTGAGGTTGCCGGGGCACACAGCCGCTAGTACTCGGGGACGACTCCACTGCGGCAGTCGAGCCGTCCCCTGATCTGATTCTTGTAGAACGACCTGACGGCGCCGTGGCTGGACCGCCAGATGGGCGATCAGCCGAAGGCGATCGTCCAAGAACCTTCGTTCCCGGTGATGTCCCAGAGGAACAGCCCGGATGCAACACGCACAGTTCCCTCGTAGGGGCCGATGTCGTTCACGATGAGATCACGACCGTCGGCACTCCATGCCCAAGTGGCGAAGTTCGTGTCGGCATCGAAGGCAAGGTCTGCGGCACCGCCGCCAGAAATGAAGTTCGTGACTGCGATCACGTCGTCACCTTCGCCCCGCGTCGGGCACTCCACCTGTTCGGCTTCGGACAGTGGAGCGATCACATATGACCAAGCACCGTCAGCCGAGATCTCGAACCCACTGACTCCCTCGCCATCGAACTGCATCGGTCGAGTGCCGTCGTAGCCGCCAATTGTGTTGACGAGCAAGTCGATGTTCTCGAAGGCAGCGTCAAGGCTCCACACGGCGAAGTCACCGCCTCCGTTGTGGGAGAACGTAGCGATGACCGGCACGTTAGGAATGTCGATCTCGATGACATCGTCACCTGAGCCTGAACCCTCGGCCAGGACAGGTGGAAGCGTGGTGGTGGTCGTCGCAGAGGTCGCTTCGGTTGTCGTGGTCGGTGCTTCAGTTACAGTTGTGTTCTCAGCCTCGGTCGTCGTCGTTTCCTCAGCCTCGACGGTCGTCGTCGAATCCTCGCTCACCGCTGTGGTTGTGGTCGGGTCAGAGGCATCGCCGGGTTCCTCCGCCTCGCCGAAGATCGCACCAAGCACGATGAGGGCGAGCGGAACGCCGCCAGCGATCAGCAGGACCTTCTGCCAGGTTGGACGGCGGGACCACCAGCCACCCGATGGTTGCGGCTCATTCGTCATTTCGTGACCCCCGTCGTGGGGTGGGTGAGACGACCGAGCGTCGCACGTTCGAACGAATCGGAACGGCTCACTCGTCCTCCGGTGCGACCTACATAGATGGGCATCGTCCCTCAGCACGCTGGGGTTGAGGGATTGCGGAACGCTTGGGTCGGCCCTGAGCCTCGTCGACGATGATCCAGTCAGCGCACTCCCAGGTTCTTCTCCCACATACGGACAGGCCAGTGGGAGCGACCTCGTGCATCCACCGGCCGCCCATGTGTGCTGCGATGGGCGATCACGAACGCTGAGATACTGACCAGGCTTCTTCGAGTTCGGCGACCCAAGGTAGGACCGCTCCGGTTTGCTCCGCCTCGGCAACTGTCTCGTAGCACTGTGCCAGAAGGTCCCTGAAGGCGGGGGGCAAGTCTGGGGCAGTTCGAGGTGTGTCCAAGATGGAGAGGGCGATCGCTTCCGGTCGCATCCCGACATCTCCAGCGGTGTCCCAGGCACACACTGCGATTGGTCCGCCGCTGCCGAACAAGCCCAATCGGATATCGCCACAAACCGTTGTCGCACTGATGACTGCGTCCGCAATACGCAGCCGGTCGGCGTCAGGAAGCCCGGCAAGGACCCGCTGGGCATCCCAGCGAAGATTCGGTGCGTTGTCGGGTTCGCGGCCAGCCATGCGCTCAATCTTGGAAAGAGCATTGCGTGTTGCTGGCGTATCGAGCACACGCAACACAGACCTGAAGATGCACTCCCAACGTTCGACATCTCCGTAGAAGACACTGTCAGAGACGTAGAACGCCCTGAAGAAAGGATCGGCCGCCCCCGCGGTTCCCGCCACTCCCTCTGCGAGCCAACGCGCCGCCAGTTCCGCATCCTCGGACAAGCTCGCAGAGTCATCGGCAGCCCGTTGATCGGACCCGCAGGCGGCCACCGTGATCGCCATCAACCCGGCGACCGCAGTGATCCGAAACCAGTGCATGGATACCTCACCAGCAGTGTCTCACAGGATCATCTTGGGGTCGACCGCAAGGCCGAGGAGGTCCGGCCACAGCCGGCTTGGGCTGGGGTGGGTTCGTGTCAGAAATCCTCCGGGTTTCAGCCGGGTCGGGCCGACAACCAACCTGCGCTTCAGCCACACCCTGGAACCGTCGCTGAGCTGTACGTCGTGTCGTGGTCCCCGTGGACGACACACGGCTGCCGTCGCAGGGGACCCGTGATCGATACATTTCTGGCGATGGGACCCCCGATTCGCCGAGTACCTCCCGAGGGTTGACGCCAGGGTTTGCGACCTCGCTGCCAACAGCAGCCTGGAGGACCAGAGGGTCTTATGGGGCAATCTGGAGCCACTGAGAGCGGCCGTAGAGGCCCAGGCTGCCCGCGCCCTTGGTGACGCTGTCGCTCAGTACGTCGAAGCCATCTCCGGGCAGCACGGCGACCGGTTGGAGATACTCCTGGCTCGGATCGGTCTGGGTGGTCAGGACCCGATCACCGGTGCGGAGATGGCTCGACGACTCGGCGTGTCGGACCAGCGGGCGAGCCAGATCACTCGACGGTTGTGGGATGACCGGGCTACGTGTTGGCCACCGGCAGGGGCGTGGATGCCTCAGTTGGTGGAGGCTGAGCGGAACGGGTGGCCGGACGGGTACACGAACGGGGGAGTGGGGGCGACGAAGGGATTCATCGGCCCGGTTGGCAACTGGTGGGCGACGGCGAGTCGAGGTCCGGGCACGAGCGATCAGCTTGGTGGATGAACCCCAATCGCAATGGCCGACCATGTGTGCCGACACGGGCGGTCAGCAACCGAGGGTGATCGTCGGTCGAGACTCAGGACACGGCAGTCGGCGTCTCCGTTTGGGGTTGACCGCAGGTCTGCTCGACGAACTTGGGCGGCCAGGGTGCGGGTGTTGCTCCTTCCTTGGAGAGTCGGAAGTCGCAGCGGTCGCAGCCCGATTCCAGGGTCTTGGTTCGTCGAAGGCCGACCCCCATCGCTTCCGCCGTGACGTAGTCGAGGTCACAGCCATACGGAGTCAACTCGTCGGCCCCTTGGGCGTTGAGAAACTTGACGATGCCGCACTCGGTCATGTCGATCCCGAAGTCGAACGTCTCCCCGTCACCTTCGACGAACTCGAACACCCAGTCCCCCGGATACTGGCGGGCCTGCGACCGTCGGGCGGCCCTCACCAGTTGCCGCCAGCGCAACCCGCTGAAGCGGTATCTCTTCAGCAACGAACGGACGACCTGAGGGACCCGCTCGATCTGTGCACGCACCATCTGGTGCATCAGCTCACCGGTGTCCTCGAGGGTGCCCCCGTGGCGGGTCACCACCCGATATATCGCCAACGCCCACACCGAGAACGAAAGGTCGCCGGAGTAGATGTTGCGCCGTCCTCCGATGTTCGGAATCTCAGGGATCAGACGCCGGTACTCGTCGAGCATCTCCCCACGCATCTCCGCCGCCGTCTCCTCACCGAAACGGTCGCTCAGGAGATCGCCTGACCGCTTCAGCATCCGGTCGAATGTGCCGACGAGCTTCTCCATCTTCCGACTTGAAAGAGCCGGTCTCGGCGACTTGGTGCTCATGTGGCGCTCTCCTCTCGTCGAGCGATCATCCAGCGCTTCTCTCCGACGCCGCTACCCCATCATCCGACCGGGAAGGCCAGGGGTCAAGAACGGAATGTGTCAGGCATCCAGCGACCAGGAAGCGACGAGGTCGTCCCTTGGCTTGACCGGGATCCGCATCGAGAATCGTGCCTCGCAACCCCACGACAACCCCACAAGAACCCCACGCAAGGGCGAGAAACGCCGAGAAACGGCGGGAACCGCTGAGAGTCCGAAATCCGTAGTGTGCAAGGGCCGATGCGGCTATTGCTGGGCTTCACAGGTACTCCGATTGGCCTCGACACGGCAAAGGTCACTGGTTCAATCCGAGTAGCGCCCACAGGATGAATGCCCCTTCTTCGGCGGGGGTCTTGTCGCGTCCACGTCAATGGTGACCTTGGACCGCTCCCGGCTCCATGTCGTCGCCTTGGCGAAGCCCCTAGCCATATCGAGGCGCTGGTAGGAGGCCCGACCTGGCATCGGATGGATGAGCGTGGCGATACCGATGGAGTTGGTGCCCCGCCGTGGGAGGCGCGGTCGAAGACCACTCCGGGTCTCGCTCGGATCCCGTCGTGACTCCTCTTGAGGCACCATCGGCCACTCAGCAGGTGGACGGGCGTCCCGGTCCAATCGAAGAGGACGGCGCAGCGGTGGTTCACGAAGCGACCCCAACTCAGCGCCGCTCGGCGGCTGAAGTGGACCCGACCCGTCAATCGTGGCTCAGACAGATACGACGGTGACGATCGGGTCTCCCGCCCGGAGGTCGATCGTCACCATCATTTCCAGTCCGTGCTCGTCCCGTAGGTAGTCGTCGTCGATTGTGTCGACGGCGACCACCGCACACACGGCGCAGAGGAACCCCGCGGGGTGATGTGTGTTGATGCCTTCCATGCCTGCACCGAGTGTGACCCAGATCGGTGCGCTAGAACAGAAGGATTGTGGCCGGTCTCGGGGTGACTAGTCATCTCCGATCCCGCATGGAATCTATGGTTGACCTACAGGTGAGGCGGTTCAGCGTCGAAGACATCAGCATGAGCAGGTGTCACCAATGCGGCGGCTACGGACACAGTCCTCAGCCGCCTGCACCCCGCAGACCAGCACCACCGGTCGAGTCGACCCGTGTGCTGATGTGTGTCAGGTGCGGCAACGCCCTCGACGACCACGCCATGTTTGGTGCGTGCTTCCCTCAGGCGAATCTGAGGGAGTCTTCCGTACTTCTGCATCAAGGCCATTTGATTGCGGTATGACCGAGTCGTTGGGGGTCGCTTCAGCCGCGGGCTTCGTTGCCAGCGCGTCGGTGAACCACCGCAGCAGGTGACTTCCCGGATCCCCGGTCCGTCGCTCACTCTTCGGGGTTGAACGTTCCCAGCGAAGGGCGCCCGACCTTCCCGTCTCCGTCCGGCACAGCAATCTTGTGGGTCCCGTGCCGCTTCAGATCACTCGGGAACGACACATCCTTCCGACAACTCAGGCACAGCACCGTCTCCTCGGCGTAGCCCCGCCACTCGTAGCCTCTGATCCACGTTCGGTCGGTCGTTGGCGGCCAATGCGTGTCCGGCACCTGCCCAGACTCGAACGCAGCCGAGGCGTATTCCACGGGGCCGGCAACGAGGAGCCGGTCGCCGATCGTGCGCACCGTCTTCCCGGCGGCGAAGCCGCTTCCGGCTGTCGCTGCCATTCCGCAGGCGAGGATGATCACGGCGGTTGCGTAGCTCGAACTGGTGATGTCGGCGTATGGCAGCCAGTTCGACCCGACAGCGGTGGTGAGAGCACCGACAAGGAAGAGTCCCCACCATGTATCGGAGGTTTCGAGTCGGGGAAGCGGCTTCCACCGGTCTTCGATGGGAGGGTCGCCGGCGTCCGGGTTCGACATTCGGTCGACTTCGTTCATGACCAGCTTCGGGATGACGAAGTTGGCGAGCGGGATCACCCATCCTCCAATCGTCCATCCGGCGGCCCAGGTGCGACCGGTCGCGCCGCGCGACGCCCCGGCCCGATAAGCATGGAAGAACCACGTGATCAAGATCACGGCAGTGATGAGGTAGCCAATCAGCGCGATGCTGAGGAACCCGAACGCCGTGGCTTCCGCGTCCGTCGCCCGTTGGGCGACGGCTTCCGAAGGCGACCGCTGTCCAGACCAGTCGTTCCATGCGAACAGGTACCAGACGAACGCGCCGGCTGTGATCAGGTAGAGCCCTGAGGTTCCCCAGAGGAAGCCCGCTGCCGTCCGCGTGAGCCCGGCGCTCACGCCCTTGACCCGCGATGCACCGAGCGGCATCGGCGGATACGGTCGGTAGTCGGGAATCGCTCGAGAGGCCGCCGCGGGTCGTGGCGCGATGGGGTAGCCGCAGTTGGTACAGGTCTCGGCTTGATCCGATACCTCCTTGCCGCACTCCGGGCAGTCGATCAGCGCCAACGGGTCCACCTCTCCAGCGTTCGGGTTCGAGGCCGACATTCTTGCAGCCTGCCGCCGGTGAGCGGCCCCTGCCCAACGCGCCCGGCCGCCGCCCGGCCGCCGTAACCTTGGGAGCGACCGAGCGACCGAGGAGCCTTCGTATGACCCACCATCGAGTTGCGATCGTCACCGCCGGCGGCAGCGGGATGGGAGCCGAGGTTGCCAGAAGACTCGCATCCGAGGACTATCGGGTTGCCGTCCTCTCATCGTCGGGAAAGGGAGAAGCGCTCGCGAAGGAACTCGGAGGAGTCGGAGTTACCGGATCGAATCAATCGATTGGCGACCTGGGGCGCCTCGTCGATGCAGCCGTTGAACGATGGGGTCGTATCGACGCCGTCGTCAACAGCGCCGGCCACGGGCCTAGCGGACCCATCCTCGAGATAGCGGACGACGAGTGGCATCGTGGGATGGACGTGTATCTCCTCAACGTCATCCGCGTCGCGCGACTCGTGACCCCCCACCTGCAGCGCAACGGTGGCGGGTCGATCGTCAACATCTCCACCTATGCCACGTTCGAACCCGAGGCGCTGTTCCCCACGTCCGGGGTGTTCCGATCAGCGCTCGCTGCTTTCACGAAGCTGTACGCGGACGAGTATGCGGCCAAGTCCATCCGGATGAACAACGTGTTGCCTGGTTTCATCGACAGCTTGCCTGAGACGGACGAGCGACGTTCCAGGATCCCGATGGGCCGCTACGGAACCGCCGCTGAAGTGGCCGATACGGTGGCGTTCCTGCTCTCTGAAGGTGCCGGCTACATCACCGGGCAGAACATCAGAGTCGACGGAGGTCTCACGAGAAGCGTTTAGCGCGAAGTTCCATCGGCGGCCGCGAGGATGAACACGCGGATATCGCGATGGGCCGCCCGTTCTCGATACGCGGGAAATGCCCGGTACACCGTCGTTGCGAGATCGAAAGCGCGTTCGGTCTCGTCTGAATCGGCCCGCCTGGCGGTCACCGCGACCGTCCGGTCGCGGAATCCGACGGCGCCGTGGGGATCGGCCTCGAGGTTGTAGACCCAGCCCGGTGTCGACTGCGTGCCGAAGTTGGAGCCGATCACCGCCAGTTCGCCGCCCATGGGGATGCCGAGGAGTGGCATCCTTCTCTCCTCGCCGCTCTTCGCTCCGACGGTGGTCACCATGATCACGGGCAGCCCGGCGAGGAGGCCCGCAACCGTGTGTCGCCCACTGGTGACCTTGAAGGCCGCGGTGTCCAGCGGGTGCAGTGTCTTCGATAGGAGCGATCCGACCCAGGGCTGCGAGGCAGCGTTCTGGAGACGGCGTTGGAGGCGGCCTGCCGGTCTCATCTGGTAGTCGAGTTGTTCGAGAAGTCCCATCGCCCCACCTCCGGTTCGGGAGGCTACCGTCACGCGAACCACTGGCCGAAGCGGCGAGTCGGGCTCCGCCGGGAACGGATGTACGGTGAACCCCGCCGACTACGTCGTTGGGGAAGGCGCGTCGACGAGGTTCACCGATACTGACGCCGCAGCGCCAACCGATGAGGCAGTTGGTGGTGCGGCGGTGCGCCGGGTGCAGCGAGAGTGATCCCGGACGTTGGCGAGCGCGGCGGCCTCATGCGCTGTGAGCGCGAGGATGTGCGGGGTTCGCCGGTTGGTGTCTTCCATTCCTGGCGTCATCATGGGACCCAGTGCCCCGTCCGTCGAGAATGGTTGTTGACGACGGCGCATGCACTAGTCCCGCACACCGTGACGCGACGAACGCGCTCCGCTGCCGGTGCAGGTTCAGACGGGCGTCAGCCGAACCAGACGCCTCGGGAAGCTGAGGGGGCAGCGGAGCGACCCGGTTACCCAACATGGACCGCGGCGCCGCCTATTCGGCTGTAGTTGATGAGACGGGTTCTTCGGCCCGCAGATCGATCTCGACGATGGTCATCGCGTCGATGGCGTGCTCTGCACAGAGATACTTGCCATCGAGATCGACAACCGCGACGCCTTCGCACACGTGACAGATGAACCCCGTGGGGTGTTGAGTAGACATGCCCTCCATTCCTGGCCACAGCATGGCTGAAGTGCGCGACGTCGTACAGATGGATTGAACGCAATGCCATCGGGACTAGACCGCCGAGAGCGGCGTCCGACGGGGCAGCCAGAAGACGCGCCCATATGGGTCCGTGGTGTTCTCGGAGGCGCCCGCCCGTTGTGTTCGCCCGAGGCCGGGATCAGGTTCCGGGTACCGACTTGATGTCCGCCAGACCCCGGTAGCGCTCGGCATAGTCGATGCCGTATCCGACCACGAAGCCCTGCGGAATCCACAACCCCATGTAGTCGGAGGGTGTTGCGCCTTCACGGACGAGGAGCGAACAGGTCTTGACTTCCGCCGGATGCCCCGCCCTGACCCGATCAGCGACGAAGTCGAGGGTCAGTCCGGTATCGAGGATGTCCTCAACGAGGATGACGGAGCGCCCGGTCACATCATGCTCGATGTCCTTGGTGATCTCGACCGCACCGGATGACACCGTTCCCTTTCCATACGAGCGCGCCCGAATGAAGTCGATCTCGACCTCGATGGTCATGGCACGTACCAGGTCCGCGAGGAAGACGAACGAACCGGTGAGGATCCCGACGAGCAGAGGTACGTCTTTCGGGTAGTCGGCGGAGAGTTCCCCGGCCACCCGTTCGACGGCGGTCGCGATGTCCTCGGCGCTGAAGCGTGATTCGAGTTCCATGGCCACAATCCTACGCCACCGCACTAGGCCGGTGCGATATGATGGTCTGGGGTAAGGGAAGGAGTCCGTATGAGTCAATACGAACTGGTGGAATTCGTTGAGCCCGCTTTCCAGCCAGGCGGGACATTCCAGGGCACGCAAGAGCGTGTGGTCGGTGTATTCGAGGTCGAAGCAGAGGCGATCGAGATGGGCCGTGCCGCGTGGACGGCGTTCCGCCAGTCGGGGAGTGCCGACGTTGCGTGGTGGATCGTTCGTGTTCCCGGCGAGGCGCTCGCCCGCTGGATCGCCGATGGCGGCAGTTCGGTCGAACGCGTGCTCAACCTCAGGACCCACGAACTCGTCGAAGTTCGCTGATCGAACCGGCGTTGTGGTGATGGCTCCGGCGCCGCGCCCTACCAACAGACGGCGGCGGATGCACCTTCACGAGACCTGGCTATCGGACAGCCGTCCGTAGCGCTCGTTGAGATCGCGCAGGTCGTTCATCACGTGGTCGTCGGCGAACTGGTCGGGCAGCAAACGCCACTGCCAGTTGTTGTCGGTGGTGCCCGGTACGTTCATCCGCCCCGACGTGTCGAGTCGGAGGAGATCTTGCATGGGAGCGAGTGCGTACATCGCCCGCGACTCCCAGAGGGCTTCGAGGAAGCCGGTCACGGGGTCATCTGGGTCCAGGTTGAGATAGCGAGCCGCGAACTTGCGCTCGGACTTGGGGGCCGAATTCCACCAACCGAGCGTGGTGTCGTTGTCGTGCGTGCCGGTGTAGGCGATCGCTTCGATCGGGTAGTTGCCAGGAAGGAACGGGTCGGACTCATCGCTCGAGAAGGCGAACGTCAGGACGCGCATGCCGGGAAGGCCAACCTGGTCGAGCAAGATCGGGATCTTCGGGGAGAGCTCTCCAAGGTCTTCGGCGATGATCGGGAGATCTCCGAGTTCGGCTCGAACCGCGTCGAAGAATGCGACGCCGGGTCCATCAACCCACTCGCCGATGATGGCGGTCTCCGACCCGGCCGGAATCATCCAGTAGTCGGCGAAGGCACGGAAGTGGTCGACGCGTGCAATGTCGGCGATGCTGAACGTCGATCTCAGCCGTTCGATCCACCACCCGTATCCGGTCTCGGCGTGACGGTCCCAGTCGTAGAGCGGATTGCCCCACAGCTGGCCGGTCTCGGAGAAGTAGTCCGGCGGGACGCCGGCGACGGCCAAGGGCCGGCGCGTCTCGTCGAGGAGGAAGAGCTCAGGGTTCGCCCATACGTCGGACGAGTCGCCTGCGACGAAGATGGGGATGTCGCCGACGATGCGGACTCCGCGGCCCGTGGCGTGCCGGTGGAGGACATCCCATTGCCGGAAGAAGAGGAATTGCGAGAACCGGATGTCGTCGATCTCGTGGGAGAGAACCTCTCGCGCATCGGTAAGCGCAGCCGGGTCGCGGAGTCGGAGTTCGTCGGGCCAGTCCTGCCACGTTCCGCCGCCGTGTGCCGCCTTGATCGCCATGAACTCGGCGTAGTCGTCGAGCCACGCCTGCTCGGATCGGAACCGGTCGAAGGCGGTCGCGATCTCGGGATCGCCGCCACCTGCAAGGAACCGTTCGAACGCTGAAGAGAGCATGCCCCGCTTCCATGGGATCACCGCCCCGTAGTCGACATACCCGCTCGGGAACAGGGGAGCGACCGGGGGATCGATCAGGCCGTCACCGGCGAGGAGATCCGGTGAGACGAGATTGGCGTTGCCGGCGAACGCGGAGAAGCACTGATACGGGGAATCGCCGTATCCGGTGGGGCCAACGGGGAGGATCTGCCACAGGCCGGTGCCGGTGGCTGCGAGGCGGTCCACCCACGTATGCGCTGCGGCGCCGAGGTCGCCGATGCCGTACGGTCCGGGAAGGGAAGTCGGATGTAGGATGACGCCCGAAGATCGGTCGTCGCTGCGGAGTCCCTGCATACGACCATTGTGTACATGCCGTGGATGCAGTTTCGATTCGGGGAGAGCCGTGCACACCATTCCGCACCTTGTGCTGGCGAACGCAGAGCGCCTACCGAACGCTCCCGCCCTGCGAACGCGCACGGAGGGTGGGTGGAAGACAACAACCTGGAGCGAGTACGCGTATGCGGTTCGCCGCACAGCGAATGCCCTGATCGCTTCCGGAATCGAACCGGGGGACCGAGTCGCCATCTTCTCGTACAACTCACCGGAATGGGTGATCTTCGACGTTGCGGCGATGGCCATCGGAGCTGTCCCCGTGGGGATCTACTTCTCGAGTTCGGCAGAGGAGATCACGGAGCTGCTCGAACTTTCCGGATCGAGGATCGCACTTGCGGGGACGGCCGCGCATGTCGCCAAGATCGCGTCGACACCGCACCCGAACCTCGACCTTGTCGTGGCGGTGGAGGGGGCATCGGGGGAGGCCGTGACGTGGGAGTCGTTCCTCAGGCGTGCCGAGCGCACTCACGACGAGGCGTTCGACGAGCGCCTCGAAGCGCTTCGCGCTGACGACCCGGCGACGATCATCTACACGGCGGCAGGCTTCGGCGGTCCACTCGGGGTCGTCCTGACGCACGACAATCTCGTGTTCGCGTCCTGGTCGGCCGTGGAGCTGTTTGAGCCGACCAGTGCCGATCGTGTTCTCTCGTACCTGCCGCTGTCTCACGTGGCCGAGCAGATGTTCACCATTCACATCGCCGCGCATGCCGGCTACTCGGTCGCATTTGCCCAGTCGATCGGGCGAATCCGTGTCGATCTCCCGGACATCCAGCCGACGATCTTCTTCAGCGTCCCCCTCGTGTGGTCGGGGTTTGAGCGGGTGGTCCGCTCGAAGATCGAGAACCTCACGGGCGTCCAAGCGACGATCGCGAAGTGGGCGATGGGCATCTCGTATTCGAATAGTGCCGCACGGAACGCCGGCCGGAAGCGGTCTGCAATCAGAAAGGCGGCAGTCGCGGTCGCTCGGTATCTGTTCACTGACCGGGTCAAAGCTGCCGTCGGTCTGGCCGACTTGCGGCTGGCGTTCAGCGGGGCGGCCTCGGCGAGCCCGGAGACACTCGAGTACTTCTCGAGCCTCGACTTGCTCATCCGCGAGGTCTACGGATTGTCCGAGGCGTCGGGCCCGTCGATCGTCACGCGAGAGGGCGCCACTCGCTTCGGCTCGGTCGGATCACCGTTGCCCGGGATCGAGATGAGGCTCGGCGACGACGGGGAGATCCTGCTCAGGGGCAGGAGCGTCTTCCCCGGCTATCTCAACAATCCTGTGGCCACGCATCACACGCTCCGCGAAGGGTGGCTCCACACGGGAGACCTGGGGGCCCTCGGGTCTGACGGTCTGCTCACGATCAGCGGCCGCAAGAAGGACATTGTGATCACGACGGGCGGCAAGAACATCTGCCCGCGGCCGATCGAGGCACTCCTGCGGGAGGATCCCGTCATCGTCGACGCCGTGGTTGTTGGCGACGGGTACGACCAGCTTGGAGTCCTGGTGTCGGTCGCGTCCGGATCCGGGACCGAGGAAGAGATGGCCCACGTCGAGCGTCGAGTCGCTGAGGTGAACCAGCGCTATGCACGCGCCGAGCAGATCAGGAAGATCGGCTTCCTTCCTCGCCCGCTCTCCCTCGACGACGGAGAGCGTTCAGAGGCGGGAATGGTGGTCCGGAATGTCGTTGTGGAGCGGTTCTCGGACCAGATCAAGGACCTGTACCGCTAGTCGGGTACCCACCGGTAGCATCCCGTCTTCCATGAATGACACCGAAACGTCCGTGATCGAAATCACCGAGGAAGCGCTCGCGACCATCCTCGAACTTCGTGAAGGCGAGGGTATCGACGACCTTCACCTTGCACTGCGGATCAGCGGCGCCGGGTCGAACGGATTCGTCTACGAGACGGCCTTCCTTCGTCCGGAGGACGTGACGCCGGCCGATCACATCGAGCAGCATGACGGACTTCCGGTGGCAATCGCCGAGGGTTCCGTGGACGATCTCCGCGGCGCCGTTCTGGATCTCTCGACGTCGGGGCCGTCGGCCGGCTTGGTTATCCGGAACCCGAACACACCCAGCCCGGGTCTTGGCCTCGGTGACGAGATCGAGTTGACCGGCACTCCCGAGGAGAAGGTGCGGCAATTGCTCGCCGAGCAGATCAATCCTGCGATCGCGTCCCACGGCGGGATTGCGAACCTCATAGGGGTTGACGGGTCACGAGCCATGCTCGAACTTGGCGGCGGTTGCCAGGGATGCGGTCTCGCGGCGGTCACGCTGCAGCAGGGCATCGAGACGGCGATCCTCGCAGCGGTACCGGAGATCACCGAGGTGGTCGACGTGACCGATCACGCGCTCGGAGCGAACCCCTACTTCTAGTCGTCACGGAAGTGATGACGGGGACGGCCCCGGTTGGGCGTCGGTCCGGGCGGGCAGCCGAGCGTCGGTGCCGCCCCCGCCAAATCTGTCAGACAGCCTTGAACGCAGGCGTCTGCTCTGGGTCGATGTCGGCTTCCGCCGCCGCTGCGACGAAGTTGGTGCGGAGTCCCGCCATTGCCGCCATTGTTCCGCGACCGGCCTCGGATCCGAGGTGCGGAAGGTTCGCCGATCGGCGAGAGTAGAACGACCGCCGCACCGCGGCGGCCCGCACGTCCGAGGCGTCAAGTTCGGCTTCGGGTCCCGCTTCACGTGGCGACGGCGCTCCGACCGGTTCGAGCACGCCGTCATCTTCGGTCATGGCGATCTCGGTGTCGTCCTCCGCTATCTCGATGACCGAGTCGATCGCCGGCTTGTCGGTGACCACGATCTCGATGTCGGTGTCGTCGTCGTCAGATTCCATCGCCACGGGAGCGCTCGATGCGACCGCAACGTCCGGCGGGCTCGCTACGACTGGGGGTTCCGAAGGCACTCGTTGGTCGACCGGGGCGGCGGCTTCAACCACTCGCTCATTGATCGGAGCGGGCCGGGTGCTGAGTTCGAGTTCCATTGCGGCGATGACTTGCTGCATCTCCTCGATGCGCTGCTGGAAGGCCACCTCGCGCTCCGACGTGCCGTCGACGGTCGCCGCAGCGACGCCCTCGACTCTTGCGACCGCTGCGGCTTCGGCTCTCGCTTCGCCAACGATGGTCTCGGCTTCCTTGCGGGCACCGGTGACGAGTTGGAAGGCCTGCATCCGGGCGTCGGTGACGATGCGGTCGCCTTCCTTTCGCCCGTTGGCTGCGAGCTCTGCGGCTTGGTGCTTCGCCGCCTCGATGATGTCATCTTTTGCCTTGGTGGCGGCGAGAATCGTGAGGTGGACGGCCTCTTCCATCTTCTTGGCCTCTTCCGCTTGAAGCTCGAGGCTCGCGATACGAGTCGCCGCTTCGTTGAGCATGCGATCGTTTTCGGCGGCGGCAAGGTCGAGATAGGCCTCGACGGCGTTGGGGTCGTAGCCGCGCTTCGCGATCGGGAAGCGGTCGTACTCGTCGTTTTCTGTGCGCATAGGCGAGCTCCCGATGATCCTGTTCCGGGTGCCCTCCTCCGACGCTGCCTGCCCACGACGAGTGTATCACCGACTACGGAACGTGGTCAACTAGTCATTTCGCGAGGTGCGGAGATGGTCATGTCGGCCGTTGTAGTGGTCTGAACCAGTCTGAGATCGGCGAGCGCGTCGTCGATATCTGCCAGGAACTCGTCCCGCACAACCTGATCTCCGCGACCGAGGAGACCGGCGTTTTCGGCGAGTGCGATTCCTGAGCTGAAGAGTTCGGTCGACAGCGACTCCGGCGTGGAGATCCGTCCCTGGGCGGCTTCCTGGCGACCGAGCAGCAGCGCCCGATGTTGGATGGTCGCGGAATCCAACGTCTCGTTGGGGTCGGCTTGAGCGATGACGGCAGCCACGATGCGGTAGGCCTCGGCGAACGGCAACAGCACCGCCGGGCTGACCGGCGGATCGAAGGCGGCCGAGACCGCAGCGAGGTCGCCCTCGTTCAGCAGCTCCACGCCGTTCGGACAGGCCAGCAAGAGTTCCTCGATCACCGAGTCGCGGAATCGGGCGCGACCCTCGAAGAAGAAGTCAAACTTGAAGATGGCCCGCCATCCGAACGCCCGGGCCAGCAACTCCTCGAGTCCCGTTGATCCGCTTCGGCGCATCCCCGCGACACATGCCTCGACGATCGAGCGGTTGACGAAGAAGTGGATGATGGTGTTGCGGTAGTAGGCGGCGGCAAGATGCTGGTTGTGTTCGATCAGGTAGACGGTCTCGTCAAGGCCATCGACCCGGGACACAACCTTGTTCGATACGAGTTCGTCCAGCGCGGTCCTCACCAGGTCCGAGGTGACCTCGGTCCCCGCTGGAGTGGTGGTTGGCAGATCCCGGCGCCTGACGTAGCCCACGAACGGCTCGAGCGCCAGGACCGTCTGGTCAACCGTAAGACCGGCATCGGGGTGGCTGAGCAGTGCCAGCGCCACCAGGCTCGTCGGGGTAATCGGAGTGACGTCGTTGATCCGGTTGGAGATCTCAAACGCCAGCTTCGGGATGACGTAGCGACCGCGCTCACTCTTGAGGTTGGCGTCCATCGGAAGCGTGTCGTGGAGTGAGAGCGGGTCGCCGAACCGGACGTGGATGGACCCATACCGGTGGCGGAGGCTGCCGACGAACTTCAGGGCCCAGGCGAACCCTTCCTTCTCCTTCTTCTCGCCGCGTTGCTCGGATGCGTAGGAGCCGATATCCGAAATCTGGTCGTAGGCGATGGACACCGGGATGAAGACGACGTCGTCGACGAGTCCGCGCAGGTACGCGTCAACCACGTACGAGAGCATGCCGAGGCGGGGCGCCCTGAGCTTCCCGGTTCGGGAACGGCCGCCCTCGAGGTACCACTCGAGCGGGAAGCGTTTCTCGAGCAGGTAGTCGACGTATTGGCGCAGCGTGAATTTGTAGGCGGCGTTGTCCTTGAACTCGCGGCGGATGAAGAAGATGCCCGATCGGCGGAGGAACGGGCCGATGGGGAAGAAGTTCATGTTGATGCCGCCGGCCGTGTGGTTGGGCGGGAACTCGTTCTGATACAGCACGTACTGCAGCACGAGGTGGTCGGAGTTCGACTTGTGGGACGGCAGGAACACGAGCGGGTGTTCCTCGCCGATCTGGTAGAGGTCGCGCAAGTCATCCTTCGAGTAGACGAGCTGCCGGTAGCCGAGGCTCAGGAGCCAGGCCATGACGCCGGTCACGATGTCGATCACGAACGGGTTGTGGGTGGCGGCAATCTCTTTGAGGTAGCGAGCGGTCTTCTTCTGCATGCGGTCGAGGGGGGTATCTTCCTTCACGGCGAGCCTGGCCACCCCCTTCTGGAATCCTCGTGACCAGAAGAGATCCTCAGCGAGGAACTTCGGCACCTTGTAGCGGGCGCCCCGCAAGGCGCGCTCAGCGCGTTCGAGAGCCAGCCACGCCTTGAGTGCGACGAACTCGGCGAACGAGGTTCCTTCCGCGGGGCCGCGTCCGGTCGGATCGAGCCAGCGCTCTTCGAGGTTCGATTTGGTCGCCGCCTCGGCGAGGATGATTCGAATGCGGTCGGGATGCGCGGAGCGGACCCATCGCTGGCGCAACAGATTCGGGTCGCGCGGATCGCCGAACATGAGGACGTCCTTGACCGAGACGCGGCGCTCACCGCCCTGCTTCCCAGCGAGCCATGCGACGCGAAGCGGGATCATCACCGGGTCGTCGTCGAGAGAGAGACGGGCACCGAGCCGCGGGTCGGGCTTCTTGCTGCGACGGATCATCCGGCCGGCCGGGATGTATGCGATGTCGACGCGCGCCCCTTCGGGACGGTGGCGTTCGATCCAGCCCTTGATCAGCTCGCGCTCGATCGTCGATGTGGCATCGATGAGGAGGACGAACGGACCGTCCCCGTAGACGGGCCAGGAGGGCTCTTCAGCCAGCGGCGGATCCCATCGGGCAGGCATGCCCGGGCTATTCGCCCTTGCCCGGGGCGAGACCTGACACAGTGTCTTTGGCCTTGTTCCAGACATTGCCGGCTTTGTCCGTGGCAGCGGCAGCGGCCCCGGTGGCGACGCCGGCGGCCGTTGCCGCGACGCCTGTGGCCCTGCTCGTTGTGGATCCGGCGATATCTCCTGCGCCCGAGAGCAGCGATGTGAGCTGGTTGGCAACGTCGACGGGGAGCTTGCCCTTCATCCACTCCGCCGTGACGCCGATCATCTCTTTCGCCTTCTCAGCTGTGACACCGGTCGTCTCGGTGATCTGGGCGATGAGTTCTTCCACGGGGGCTCCTTTGACGCTCGTAGCGAGTGTACCGATCTGTTTCGGTCCGAACGGGAGTCAGTCCCAACCGAGTTCGTGCAGTCGAGCATCGTCGATGCCGAGGTGATGCGCCATCTCGTGGAGCACAGTGACGCGAATCTCCTCCCGGAGTTCATCGTCCGTGAGGCCGAGTTGAAGGTGCGGCTGGTAGAAGACGACGATCTGGTCCGGTGAGACCCCGAAGTAGTCGAAGCCCCGCTCGGCGAGCGAAACCCCTTCGTAGATTCCGAGGATCCCGTTTCCGTCGGGGTCCTGCTCCGCCGTCGGCCAGTCCTCGACGACCACCACGAGATTGTCGACCCGTTCGATCACCCACTCGGGCAGTTCAGCCAAGACATCATCAACCGTCAGCGCGAACTCCCTGCGGTTCACGAGAGCTCCTCCTCAGCCTGGTTCCTTCCCCGCTGAGGGAGGTAGCCGCGGCACAGCCGCTGACGGAGGGGGTCTTTCGCTCGTGTGGCAGACCGCGGCGTGTTCGCGGAACGGCGCATGGGCGTCTTCTCGTCCGCCAACGAGCATTCGATCTGAGACTCCAACATGACACCGAGCCTAGATGCCGTCGGTTCGGCACCCCCGACATCCCGACCCGCCCAGGTAGCAGGTGTAGGCCGTGGGCGGTCGCCGTCACCCGTTCGCCGTCACCCGTTCGCCTCGGGCGGCACCGATGGTCGCAGGCCGGCGGGGGCTTCCGGTTCGCCGGGGCCGTCGCAATGGGGACCCCTGCGGCCGGTGTTGTCCTCATAGTCGCATTCGGGTACAGCCGAGATCCAGGCTGCCCGAGACTTCGCGACCGATCCTCAGCCGGCGAGGAGCGGTACCAGCCCGACGTATATCGCCACGAGGGCTGCTCCCTCCATGCGCCCCAGTCTCCTGCCAGTCCGCATCATGGCCCATACCAGCACGCCGAGTGCGACCGCGGCCAACGATGCCGTGACGGTTA
The DNA here is from genome assembly GCA_963700375.1 of uncultured Actinomycetota bacterium. Lineage (GTDB taxonomy): Bacteria > Actinomycetota > Acidimicrobiia > Spongiisociales > UBA5794 > JAHEEL01. The sequence goes on along the minus strand of CAVOXF010000006.1, from coordinate 7,176 downwards.
ATGCGGGAGCGTCGAGCGTCGCGCCGCCGGCTAGCCCGACAACGCCACCCACGGCAAGGGAGTTGAACAGGTTCGAACCGAGGAGATTGCCGACGATGAGGTCGCCCTCGTGGCGACGTGCCGATTGGACGACTGTCACGAGCTCCGGGAGCGAAGTGCCCACGGCAACGAGGGTTGCTCCGACGAATCCGCGAGATAGGCCCGCCCGGTCGGCCAGGTCGACGGCCGCCCAGAGGACGAGCTGCGCTCCCGCGAGGGTGCCGATGAGCCCGAGCGCCGTTCGGATGATCTCTGTCCGCAGGCGGTAGGCGGTGCCGGTGAATGCGACGGCTTCTGCGGCGAGCTCGTCGCTCGGATCTCGGCGCAACACAAGGGTCAAGGCGGCAGCCAATGCACCCAGCATCGCGAGTCCTTCGATGCCCGAGATTCCGCCTTGGACGAAGATGAAGAACAGCAACATCGCGGCTGCGGTCAGTGGTGCTTCGCGCCTCACGGTCTTCGAGTCGACGACCAGGGGGAGGATGAGCGCGCCGATGCCGAGAATCAGGCTCAGGTTCACCAGGTTCGACCCGACGATGTTGCCGATTGAGATCTCTAGCTGCCCGCTTGCCGCGGCGCTTGCGGAGACGAGCAGTTCTGGGCTACTGGTACCGAACCCGACGACCACAACGCCTACGACGATGGGTGCCACATTCTTGAGCAGGGCGATGCGGGCCGCGCCCATGACGAACTGGTCTGAGGCCCAAGCAAGGATCGCGACCCCGACGATGAGGGCAAGTGCGGCGATCGCCAAGAGGGGTTCTCCGACTCGAGACTCCGCACACTGCGGATGTCAACGTTCGAAAGATACCCGCCCAAGGACCATGTCGCTGTTCGATCGGGCGACGGGTCAAGGAGAGGCGATGGCGGGCACTATTCGCTCCCATGATCTCCTACAATCGCCCCAGACCGGGCGCTTAGCTCAGCGGGAGAGCGCTGCCTTCACACGGCAGAGGTCACTGGTTCGATCCCAGTAGCGCCCACTCCTGCAACCCCTATGTTCGCTGGGTTTCTCAGCTCAGCCCCCTTCCTTCGTCCCTGCTTCGTGTGCGTCGCGACCACGATGCGTCCACATCAGATCGGTCCCAGGGTGGGTTGAGGGTGTCGGCGGCGTTGCGGTCGAGGCCTTCGTAGAGGTGGCGGTAGACGTCGAGGACGGTCTTGACGCTGGTGTGTCCTAGGCGGGAGGCGATCACGGCCGGGTGGGCGCCTTCGGCGATCAGCAGCGCAACATGGCTGTGTCTGAGGTCATGGAACCTCATCGGTTGACCGACCGAGTCGGTGACGGCGGGGAGCCAGACACGGCTGCGGAACGTGTTGCGGCGGATGGGTCCGCCTGCGGGACCGGTGAAGATCAGACCGTCGGGTCCGGGCCGGTAGGTGGCGAGGTGCCGGTCGATGACCTCCGGCAGCCAAGCGGGTAGCGACACGGCTCACCGGGCGGCGGCGGTCTTGGGTTGCCCGAAGCGAAGGTGGCCGCGGACCTCGGCGAGGGACCGTTCGACGCGGATGACCCGCTTCTCGGGCTGGTAGCGGTCGGTGTCGAGGGCGATGAGTTCCCCGATGCGGCAACCGGTGTATGCGGCGGTGATGACGAGGGCCGTGTATCTGGGGTGGATGGTGTCGGCGAGGTGGGTGATCTCTTCAGGTGAGAGGAACCGCTTCTCGGTGTCCTCGATCTTGGGCAGCGTGACATCCCGGCAGGGGGTGCGGGTGATGAGTCCGCCGTTGACGGCGTCGTTGCAGATCCGTCCGAGGAGCTGGTAGGCCTTGCGGACGGTGGCCGGGGCGTAGTCGGCGCGTCAAGGTCCGAGACCCATTCCTGGACGTCGAAGACGTTGATGGCGCCGATCGGCATGTCGGCGAAGACGGGTAGGACGAGGCTGCGCAGGTACGACTCGTCGCGGGCCTTGGTCGAGTCGCGGCGGTTCACCCACCCCGCGGTCGCCTGCTCGGTGAACTCGCCGAGTCGGATGCGGCCGGCTCTCGGGTCGATATAGGTGCCGGCGAGTTTGCGGGCTTCGATGGTGACGAGGAACCGTTCCGCGTCGACACGGCGGCCGAAGTTCTTGGAGTGTTGGCTGCCGGTCGGGTCGCGCCACCGGGCCTGCTACGACATGCGGCCGGTGCGGTGAACGACTCTACGGATCGACGCCACGAGCACCTCCTATCGCCGGATCGGGGATCGACCTCAACCACGACGATGCCGGATGACCCTCTCGCGAGAGTGTCAGTAGCCATCCAACTTGACGGTCATCCACCAGAAACTCGACGTCGGCGGATTCGTGATCCGACGGTCCGGAAACGTCGTCCACGACAGGGAGTGGAGGGTTCTTGACACTCTGGTGAGAAGGCTACGGACACTCTGGTGAGAGGGTTGGCGTGTCTATTCCGCGGACATGAAGCACAAGACGCTCGTCGACCACAGTGCAGATCCCGCCGTCGAAGGTGGCCTCGTTGATCCCACTGACCGTTCATGGTCTGAAAGAGACGTCCAGTCCCCGTCTGGATCGGCAAGGACACCGCCACAAGACAGTTCTCCGCATCCAGCGCGTACCAAGGTGCCACGGAAATCCCGCGATTGCGAGCCCCTGCAACAGAATCGGAGCACCGCCAATGCCATCCACGACATCCGCCACCCGAACAACGACCGTAACACCGGCCGCCTCATCGCGAACGCGCGCAGAGACCCCCAGATCACACACGCACGTGCAACACGTTGCGGTCGGTCAACTGGTTAGCCGATTGAGGTGATGCTGATGGCACTGGACCGAGGAACCCTGTCGAGGAGCGATCGGCGTCACGATCGTGACCGCGGCTTCAGGACTTGCGTCTTGAACACATCTCGCCGCCGCCTCTAGTGGTCAAGAGCGGCTGCAATCACCCTCATCAATGGAGGTAGCGACTGCAGTTCGTCGTGACCGGTCCCACGCTAACCGACGCCACCGAAGCCCCAACCGCCCGTGTCGTCCTGCTTCAGCGCGACGTCCAGGCCAGCCGCGGACGCCACCATCATGAGCCGCAGGTCGCCGGAGACCTCGCCCTTGATCTCCAGAACGTACGTGTCGGCGGTCGTGTAGCCCTCCTTCAGGATCCCATTCCACTTCTTCGTGACGCGACCGACCTCGGCGCCGGTCGCGTCGTGGATCGCAAAGTCCCACGACCGCCAGTTCTCGCCGTCGATTGACCCGATCTCGGCACCTTCGCCGTCCACCAGCTTGAAGTGCTTCTTGCCCACCACGTTGCCCTGCAGGATCGCGCCTCGATCCGACCCGGCCGCGTCGGTGATCTTGATTTTGGACTTCATCAGCTTGGCGGGCCGCAGGAGGGTACAGACCGACTGGCCGTCGGCTTCGAATACGCCGAGCTTGTGCGTCAGGAACTGGTCGACGCCGCTGAAGAGCCTGACCGCGCGCTTGGTCTTGGACTGCTCGAGTTCGCGGATCGTGCCGATCTCGGTCCCCGAGCCGTCGAAAATCTTGTATTCGTTCTTCGTTTCGATCAACTTCGCTTTCTGCGAGATCACGAGAACGTTCTCCGACAGGATCGACATCGGTTCTTTCCTCACATTCGATGGGGTGGATTCGTTGCCGGACTATAGGAGCCGCGCCGAGACTGTCGGTCCCGGCGATTTCCAGGGCCTATCTCGGCCCCTGTGAATGCCTCAACCGGCCGTTCAGTGCTGCCGACTCCTGAACTCAGCACTGTTCTGGTGGTCCTGCATCTGCGCCCACAACCGGCTGGGAGGGATGGTGTGGGTCGGTGTTGCACGCCTCGGTCGGGCGGTGAGGGTCCGGTTGAGCTGTTAGTCCCAGCTCGGGTGGTCTCGGTCCGCCGTCCTGGTGGCGTGTGCCACCCTTTCCGCATTCAGCGAGAGAAGGGGGCGGCCGATGTTGATGGTATCCGGAGTGGTTGGTGGTGTGGATACGCGTGCCGGTATCCACGTTGCCGCGGTTTTCGATACGAATGGCGGCGTTGCGTTCGGGCACGAGTCGTTCCCGGGCAAGGGCACGTCGAGTGTCGGGTGCACCGTTGTCGCATTCTGGAATGAGGTATTCGCCGGCACTTGGAGGCTTCCTCTGTCTGCCGAGGCGCGTCGCTACTGCGTGGATGCTCCCAGCGCGACGAAGAAGACAACCACGAAAGTGATGAACAGTGCGATGCCGGACCATCTCAGCGCCGGATTGCACATCGCGAGCCTTGCTCCCCTGCGCCCGAGTCGTTGGACCGCAGCGTTTCGGACGATCCATGTCCACCGGAGGGATCGGAATGCGCGGCTGAGATAGAGCCGATCTCGCCACACGCGGATGTGCTGCGTCATCCTTCGGACGTCTTGATGATCGCGCGGCGTCGTCGATCTGCTCAAAGGGTAGGCCGCTGCGAGAGCGAGGATTCCCACGGAGATTCTCACGATGAGAGCGATCGCGACGAGCGCCAGGGGTGACAGCAGAGCTCCGAGGTACTCGCCCGGCGAGCTCAGCGAAGCAGCCTGTTCCTCGAGTTCGAGCAGGTCCCGCCGAGCGATGGCGAAGTAGATCGTCGCAAACGACAGTCCGAGCCACAACAAGGGAAAGAAGGACTTCCGAATGCACCAGAGGAGCAGCACGATGGTCGCGTCGAAGTCACTCGTGATCGCTGCGGAAGGGTCGAAGCCGTCGCCGTCATAGGCCTGCTTCCCGCGTTCTCCCGGATTGCTGCCGGCCGCGGCAGGCGGAGCATCCACGTATCCTCCCGGTCCCGTGAGTCGATAGAGAAGCAGAGTCCAGCGAGTCTAGAGGACTGGCTGATCGAGGAAGCGGGTTGGCTCACCTCGCGCTGGCGCCGAGCGTGGTGAGCCGCACCATGAGATCCCGCACCGCCTCACCAACAGCGTCGAGGACGGCATCTGCCGTGCGCTCTCCCTTCTCGGTGAGGCTCACGATCACGGCGCGTCCATCGGGGTCGGAGTCATGGAGGCGCGAAACGAGCCCGTTCGTTTCGAGTTTTGTCACGATCTTCGTGGAACCACCGGTGGTGATGCCCATCGCCTCGGCGATCTCACCAGGGCGCATCGGGCCGGAGAGCCAGAGGAGGAGGAAGGCCACCATCGTCGAGTTGTCGTTGAGCAGCTTGAAGCCGGTACTCGATCGGACGGCTTCTGAAATGACCCTCCCGGCATCACCCAACGCCACAATGATTCGTGCGGTCGCGCCGTCGTACTCATTGCGGGACTCGTGTCTCTCCATGACTCGATGGTACAGCAGCTTCCTCAGTTTCTCGCTGGGGCGTGCCCCGACTCGCTTACCGAGGAAACAACCGTCGCAATGGACGTATGATCTGCGCGCATGAGCACTGCAAGTCAGGGGGAGCCGGCGCCTCCGAAGTCCGCGACGGCGCTTTCGCCCCTGGGGCAGATGCTCGACGGGCTGCGTCCGTCACGTCGCATGATGTCCGAAGAAGAGCGCCATCTGGTGACGGACGAGTTGTTCTGGGAGTCCGGGGAGCTGACGTCACACCTTGCACGATTCTTCGTCCTGATCGTGCTGTCGACCCTTCTCGCCGCCTTCGGGCTCGCCGCGAACAGCGTAGCGGTAATCATCGGCGCGATGCTCGTGGCGCCCCTCATGACGCCGATCCTTGCGACTGCGGCCGCGCTCTTGCTCGCGGATATGAAGATTCTGCTGTCCAGCGCTGCCGTTATCGCCGCGGGCGTCCTCATGGCGATCGGCACGTCGATGGTGGTCACGTTCATCGGCTTGCAGAACTTCACCACCGTGTACTCGCTTCCAAGTGAGATCCTGGGGCGGACGCAGCCATCGCTGCTCGACCTTGGCGTCGCCATCGCTGCCGGTCTCGCGGGCGGCTACGTGCTCACCCATCCGAAGGCGAGTTCATCGCTGCCTGGTGTCGCCATCGCCGTCGCTCTGGTGCCACCGCTCGCCACGGTCGGGATCCTTCTCGAGATCGGAGCGAGAGCCCAGGCCGGTGGCGCGTTCCTCCTGTTCCTGACGAATCTGTTTGCCATCGTCCTGTCGGCGATCGTTGTGATGCTCTTGTCCGGCTTCGTGCCGGCGGAGATCAGACTCGAGGGCCTTCGTCACGCTCGCATCGGATTGCTCGTGAGCGCCGTGGTACTCGTGGCGATCGCGGTGCCGCTGACGATACACACTGTCGGCGTTGTCCAGGACCAGCGTTTCGCACAGACGGTGACGGTTGAGGTCGGCACCTGGGATGCCAACGCCATCATCGAGAACCTCGTTGCCGACCTCCAGCCGGGCGGCCGCGCCGAGGTCGACCTCGTCGTGTCGACGACCTCGAGCGCCCCGCAGCCCTCGTGGAAGCTTGCCGATGCGGTGTCGGCTCGGATCGGCAGGGTTGTCGACGTCAGCGTCCGGTATCGACTCGAGGTCGCAGATGAAGCCACGTCCGGCTGAACGGCTACTCCTCCTCCTGATCGGCCTGACCCTGGCAGCTGCTGCCTGTTCGTCGGATGTGGCAGGCGATGCCGACACCCTCACCGTCTTCGGGAACCAGCGGGGTGCCGATGCCGAAGCATTGCGCAGTGTTCTGACCCGCTTCGAGGATGAGACGGGCATCGAGGTGCGCTTCACGGGGTCCGCGTCGTTCCCGAGAGCCATTCGTGAGAGAGTCGAGGAAGGCAACCCGCCCGACGTCGGGCTCTTCCCCCAGCCGGGCCTCCTCGAGGACCTCGCGGACGAGGGGCTTGTCATCCCGCTGCGCGACGACGTCGCCGAGGTCGCGAGCAACTCCCTTCTTCCGTCCCTCGATGGAGCTTTCGGATCGGCCGGCGCGGAAAACAGTGTGCTCTTCCAGGTGCATGTGAAGAGCCTCGTGTGGTATTCGCCTTCCGAGTTTGCTGCCCGCGGCTACGAGATACCAACAACCTGGGCCGAACTCGAGGAGCTCTCGAGTCGCATCTCCGCGGACGGTCTCAATCCGTGGTGCATCGGCGTGTCGGCCTTCGATGCAACGGGATGGCCCGCCACCGACTGGGTCGAGGACATCGTGCTCCGGGCCGACGGCCCCGAGGTCTACGACGCCTGGGTTGCGGGCGACGTCGCGTTCGCCGACAACCGCATTGGATCGGCGATTGCCGAGTTCGGCAGCCTCGTGTTGAGTGACGAGGAAGCCAACGGT